>CAWEQV010000019.1:0-29742 GCA_963811285.1 uncultured Chitinophagaceae bacterium
TTGCCATCAGTTCGTTCTTCGTTTGGCCAGAACCGGTTATTCTTCTTCCTGTAATTTTCAAACCAGTTGGTTCTTTTCTTAAAATCAGGAAGCAGGTCTCTCACCTTTTTCTGGATGGTTGAGACAGCAAACAAAGTTGTAAGCCCCACAATGGACTGTATGCGCAATTGTATCGGGTTACCTTCAGCAAGCGCTAGAGTATCATAAAAGAATTTATCTTCATCGTTCCATAAACCATGAAGATTTAATGCTTCGGCAATTAAAACAAAATGTTCAAAAAATTTGGTGGCAGCATCTTCGAACGTAGGGTCTTCAACTGCAATTTCAAGCGCCATATCCATCATGTTCAAAGCATACATTCCCATCCAGCTGGTACCGTCAGCTTGTTCAAGGCGATGATTGCCGGGCATTTCAATACTGCGGTTGAAAATGCCGATATTATCAAGCCCGAGAAATCCTCCGTGGAAAATATTATTCCCGCTGGCGTCTTTCCTGTTGATCCACCAGGTAAAGTTGATGATGAGTTTGTGGAATATTTTTTTTAAAAAAGCAATATCCTTTTTGCCGGTTTTTGATTGTTCAATGCGGTACACCTGCAAAGCAGCCCACGCCTGTACTGGCGGATTTACATCGCTGAAATGCCATTCGTAAGCCGGCAATTGACCATCGGGTTTCATATACCATTCACGCATGATAAGCAACAGCTGGTGCTTCGCAAATCCAGGATCGAGCATTGCCATGGGGATACAATGGAAAGCCAGGTCCCATGCGGCGTACCAGGGATATTCCCATTTGTCGGGCATCAGGATAATATCCTGGTTTTTCAAATGCTTCCAGTCGTGATTTCTGCCATATAGTTTACCATCGTTTACCGGTGTAATTCCATCCGTGGTGGTGAGCCACCGTTCTACATCGTAATGGTAATATTGCTTGCTCCATAGCATGCCTGCAAGCGATTGTCTCTGGATAATTCTTAATTCAGGGGAAGATACATTTGAAAGAATATGATTGTAAAATTCATCTGCCTCGGCTTTTCGCGTTGCAAACATGTTTTCAAATCCTTCATAAAATCCGTTTTCCATTTCTTTGTCTGACAATCTCAAATAAATGGACTTCGTTTCGCCCGCCTCAATTTTGTATTCATACACCGGTGAAAATTTCGTTCCATAATTTCTTTTCCGGAGAAGCGACACATTTTTTTTATGAATGATCGCGTTGTGAAAAGCATCTTTTACAAAAGGAGTTGCATTGGGTTGCCCGTTCACTTTTTTTAAGTTCGTTTCATTGTCGGTAAACAAAGTCATCTTAGGCTCCTGGAAATACAAATAATAAGTTCCCAATCTTCGGTGTGTTGCTTTTACGACACCAGGATTTATAAAACTAATTGCCGGCTTCTCCTCCAGGTTTTGGTTGCTCGCGCGGTTATAATACCAGAGTGTTGGTAAAAGCGTTATTGGAGCCACTTTCGTATAGTGGTTGTGTATATCTATTTTGATAAAAATATCTTGTGAGTCCTCCTTGGCATACGTTACCTGCACATCAAAATATTCATTATCATGAAAAATACCGGTATCTAAAATTTCGTATTCCGGATCGTTTCGCGAGCGGTCTTTGTTTACATTCCTGATTTCTTCGTACGGAAATTCCCGTTGGGGATATTTGTACAAAAATTCCATGTAATAATGCGTGGGAATATTATCAAGATAGTAATACAATTCTTTTACATCTTCTCCATGGTTTCCCTGCCGGTTACCCAGTCCAAAAAGGCGCTCTTTCAGGATAGGATCTTTGCCATTCCATAAAGCGATGGCAAAACAAAGATTTTGAAAATAATCAGAAATGCCAGCGATACCATCTTCGCCCCAGATATACGACCGGTAATGCGATTGATCAAACGGGAAATAATTCCATGCATCATTGGTGTAAGAATAATCTTCGCGCACGGTAGCCCATTGACGCTCGCTTAGATAGGGTCCCCATTTTTCAAGAGGTACTTTTTTTTGTGAATTTTCTTGCAGTCGTTGATGTTCAGCTGTCATCAGGATATTTTATTTTTTTAATTCTTAATTCAAAATTCAATTAATACCGCCAATTTCATTCCATTGTTTCCATGTAGCTTTTTATAAAGCACATACCGCTCATTCCATCTCGCGGGTGCGCTTAATAAAAAAGCCTGTAAATACTCATTATTTACAAGCTTTAAGTTTTCTTCTTTTGCCCGCCGGCAAAGGAATTTAAATACAAAATACGTCATATTTATTGGTATTTTAGGATTGGCCGGTAAAAAAAGGTTTTTATAAATCATGGATCTTCCATTCTATTTGCAGCTAAAATTCTGTTTTTGTGAACAAAAAAAATATAATTATTTTGTGTTCCTTTCCGTTCCCTGAGTAGACTGCTATTAATACTATCATTCAAAGAAATTTTAAAATGCCAGGATTATTATGAAAAAGATTCTACTGACAATTCTATTTATTGTCGTTATTCTAATTGCCGGAGCTGCTGTTTATTTAAAATGGGTATTGCCTGATGTAGGGCCGGCTCCAAAAGATTTGCAGGTAAAAATTACACCCGAAAGGGTGAAGCGTGGAGAATATCTTGCCAATCATGTAACGCTTTGCATGGACTGCCATTCCGCCCGCGATTGGACCAGGTTTTCAGGCCCGATGGTGCCTGGCTCCAATGGAAAAGGGGGTGAAAAGTTTGACGAAAAGATGGGATTCCCGGGAACATTTTATGCAAAAAATATAACGCCCGCAAATATCAAAGACTGGACTGACGGCGAAATTTTCCGAACCATAACGACAGGGGTGGATAAATTTGACAATGCCCTTTTTCCTGTGATGCCCTACCATTATTATGGCAAAATGGACAAAGAAGATATTTATGATATCATTGCTTATATCCGCAGTCTGCCACCAATTGAAAATAAAACACCTGACCGAACCATAGATTTTCCAATGAATTTTATTTTAAATACCATACCTGTAAAAGCAACGCTTACACAGAAACCTCCAAAGTCGGATACTGTAAAATATGGCGCTTACATGGTTAATGCAGCTGCTTGTATGGAATGTCACACCCCGGCAAGCAAAGGGCAGATAGATGCCAAATTTGCATTTAGTGGAGGAAGGCTGTTTCAAATGCCTGGAGGAGATCTTTATTCTGCCAATATTACCCCTGATAAAGGAACCGGAATTGGTGCATGGACCGTTGAGGAATTTGTCAACAGGTTTAAAGCTTACCAGGATCCTGCAAATGTGCCGGAACTTGATTCAACCGAAGTAAATACTGTAATGCCCTGGACGATGTTTGCGGGGATGGACACATCTGATCTGAGATCTATTTATGCGTATCTGCGAACAATAAAGCCGATCAAAAAAACGGTGGTACATTTTGTTGCCACTAAATAGTTCGACATAAAAGTGATCATCAGCCCGTCAAAAAACTATCGACAATGTTGGTATGAAAAAATAATACTTGCAAAAAATATAGCCCGCTAATTTCGCAAATACAGTAAAGCAACAATTATTGTATTTTTTTATTCTTCTTTCTCATAAGCATCATCTTAATGTAATTATATTTAAGAGATTCCTAAATCATTAAGATAGATTGTTTTTTTGCAGAACTTGCGTTTTAGAAAAACGTATTCAGCACATTAATTTTTACTTTTTAAAAGTTTTTTCATGCTATTAATTATTCTCAACTCTTTTTTTTGCCTTGCCTTTGCTGCCTTTGCTTATGTAAATCTCAATGACAATGATGCGTGGTTATGGGTAAGCATTTACCTGGTGGCGTCTATATGTTGCGGCCTTGCTGTATTTCAGAAATATTTTCCAATAGTGTATCTTGTGGCCATCGGTTTTTATCTTGTATACGCTGTTCGCCTTTTTTTTATAAAAGACGGGGTAAGAGATTGGATCGTAAAATACAACAAGCCAAGCATTGTAGAAAGTATGCAGGCCACTAAACCTTACATTGAACAAACAAGAGAATTTTTCGGGTTACTGATAGTTGCTGCCGCATTGGCAATGAATTATTTTGTAGCCGGGTGACATTAAAAATATAGCTGGTATAATGGAAACAGAAACTGCGCGGCCACTTACCGAAGTGCTAACCACGATTATTGAAAAAAATCTTAACAAGGAATCATTTCTTTGGCTCGTAGAAAAAGCGAAGCTGTCTGTTGATAAAAATAACAGTTACCAACTGAATCTCACTTTTACTTCTATTCCCCGCCACACTGGTAAAGAAGAAGTTACTTTGGAAGAATCGGATTTGAAAGAAATCAATTCGTTACTTCCCGGATTTATGGTTGAACGGTGGACGATTGACAGGCTGTGCCGGGTATGGTTGTTAATGCAACTTGATAGTAACGATAAAGAAGTTTATATAAACAGAATTGAAAATCTGTTTCCCCAGGCTGAGATGAATGAACTGGTAGCACTTTACTCTTCACTTCCTGTTCTGGATTATCCCGAAACATGGAAATTACGTTGTGCTGAAGGAATCAGGAGCAATATTGGAATTGTTTTAGATGCCATCATGTATCAGAATCCTTATCCTGCAAAATACCTGGACGAGGGCGCATGGAACCAAATGGTGTTGAAAGCCTTTTTTACCGATAAAAATGTGAACAAAATTGAAGGTTTGGATGAAAGGTCCAATCAAAATTTAGCCAACACTTTATTTGATTATGTAGAAGAACGTTGGGCTGCAGGCCGCACTGTAAATCCGCAGATATGGCTATTGACAGGAAAGTATATCGATGAATCACATTTTTACATGCTGGAAAAATTAATGAAGCAGGGAAATGAAACAGATCAAAAAGCAGGTGCGCTTGCTTTAAGCAAATGTTCATTAGAAAAAGCACCAGGATTATTGGATCAATACCCGCAATTGAAATCGGATGTTGAGCAAAAAGAATTGACCTGGCATGTTATAGAAGTAATCACTCAATAAAATTAAAATTATGTGTTGCAGTAATGAAGAACGAGCAGGATTAGAAACCCAAAAGTTGGAGGCAGCTGATCTATCGGTAATAAAAGGAATGCATTTTTTTGACCCGCATATCCATATGGTTTCAAGAACTACTGATGATTACCAGGCAATGGCTGATGCAGGTGTGGTGGCTGTTATTGAGCCGGCATTCTGGCTGGGGCAACCGCGCACAGGCGTGGCTACTTTCAGGGATTATTACAGCAGCCTTGTTGGATGGGAAAGGTTTCGTGCATCACAGTTTGGTATCAAACATTATTGTACCATCGGGTTAAACTCTCGCGAAGCCAATAATGAAAAACTGGCTGAACAGGTAATGGAAATTCTTCCTTTATTTATTTATAAAGAAGGCGTAGTGGGAGTTGGTGAAATTGGCTTTGATGACCAGACTCCGGCTGAAGAAAAATATTATCGTTTGCAACTGGAGCTGGCAAAGGAAGCCCATTTGCCCGTACAAATTCATACGCCCCATCGTGATAAAAAGAAGGGAACACAACGCAGTATGGATATTGCCATTGAGCAAGGACTTGATCCGTATTCTGTTATTGTAGATCATAACAATGAAGAGACAGTGAAAGAAGTGCTCGACAGAGGATTTTGGGCCGCGTTTACGATTTATCCTTTTACAAAAATGGGCAATGAGCGCATGGTTGAAATTGTGAAGCAATATGGTACAGAGCGAATCATGATCAATTCTGCTGCGGATTGGGGAATTAGTGATCCTTTGGCAGTTCCTAAAACAGCTGCTTTAATGAAAACAAGAGGAATTGAAAATTCGGATATAGAGTTGGTTTGCTACCGCAATGCGATCACAGCCTTCGGACAAAGTGGCCAAATTAAAGAGTCTGAATTCGGAGAGAATCAAAACATTGATCAGTCCCAAAAATATGAAGGCAATACCGTTCTTCGTGGCGGACAGGCGCCACGCATTGATAAATCATCTATTATCATTAGTTAATTTGCCGTATTGAAAAGAAGTAAAGGTTTTCTGCAACTAATGAGGCCCGCAAATATAGTTACCTCTATTGCTGATGTGCTGGCGGGTATCGCCATTTCAGGATGTCTCGCTAATGAAACGATTTCAATAAATTTACTTACACCAGTTTTACTTTTATGCATTTCCACCATTGGTTTGTATGGAGGTGGCGTAGTTTTCAATGATGTATTTGATGCAGAACTTGATAAAGTGGAAAGGCCTGAAAGGGCTATTCCTTCCGGTGTTATATCGATAAAAGAGGCGGTTTTACTTGGCGTTGTTTTGTTGCTCGTTGGTATTTTTACAGCATTTGTTGTAAGTGTAGTATCAGGATTATTGGCCATATCAATTGTACTTGCTGCACTTATTTATGATAAATGGTCAAAGCACAATGGATTTGCAGGGCCTTTAAATATGGGATTATGTCGTGGTTTGAATCTATTGTTAGGTATCAGCATTGTTATATCATCTGTGTACGTTTGGTGGTTTGTAGCAATCGTCCCGGTTATTTATATAGCGGCCATCACGATGGTTAGCCGGGGGGAAGTACATGGAGGAAGCAAAAGCATTTTGTATACTGCTGCACTATTTTATTGCCTGGTAATTGGCAGCATTTTGTTCTTATCACGAATAGAAATGATTTGGTGGACGATCCTTTTTTTACTTCCATTTGCGTGGATGATCTTTTCTGCATTGATAAAAGCCATTAGATTGCCTTCTCCGAAAAACATTGGGAAAGCAGTAAAGGCAGGTGTTATAGCTTTAATCTTAATGAATGCTTCTTGGGCTGCGGCATTTGGTGCTCTCACACTTGCTTTCTTAATCTTACTTTTGTTACCGCTTTCTTTATGGCTTGCAAAAGTGTTTGCTGTTACTTAAGAAATGTTTTTATTATATTTTCTGAAAATTATTGGCCCCTATTAAGTATTATTTTATGGAGTTCCTGGAGCAGTCATTTAAGGTGCATTTCGATTACAGGGTTTATTTTACCAGTAATATTTTTGATGCTTTCAATAAGGATTTTAATTCTTTTTTGAATGAAAGAAGCTTGCCATCAACACTTCAAAAAATTCTGTTTGTTATAGACGAAGGTGTGCTCAACAAACATCCGGAACTGCACGATCAAATCCGATCATATTTCCACAACGATGTTTCCGTTTCAGTGGTTAAAGATTTTATAGTAATTCCTGGCGGAGAAGAAGCCAAAAATAATTCCCGGTATTTTGATTTGATAATAGACGCTATTGATAAAAATGGAATTGATCGTCACTCTTATGTGGCGGCAATTGGCGGCGGTTCGGTTTTAGATCTTGCAGGATATGCTTCTGCGGTTGCACACAGGGGCATAAAACACATCCGCGTTCCCACTACGGTTTTATCACAAAATGATTCCGGAGTAGGCGTGAAGAACGGAATCAATTATAAAGGAAAGAAAAATTTTATTGGCACTTTTGCTCCACCGGTTGCAGTGTTCAATGACGATCGTTTTTTAGAAACACTTAGCGAAAGAGATTGGCGCGCGGGCATTGCTGAGGCGATAAAAGTAGGACTCATCAAAGATGCCGGCTTTTATTATTGGATCGAAGAAAATGCCGGTAAATTAATTGACAGAGATCTTGGTACAATGAATAATTTAATTCGCCGCTGTGCCGCCTTGCACCTGCAACATATTGCTTCGGGCGATCCTTTTGAACTTGGCTCTTCGCGCCCTTTGGATTTTGGGCATTGGAGTGCACACAAACTGGAACAATTATCAGGATTTAAAATATTACATGGGGAAGCGGTAGCGATGGGAATAATGTTGGATACATTTTATTCAGCATTATCAGGGCGTTTGCAGATGCAGAAGGCAGAAAGAATTATTCAGTTATTTATAAAATTGGGATTTGAAATTACCAATCCACTATTAGATATCAGGGATGAAAACAGCGGGATATTAAAAGGCTTACAGGAATTTCGTGAACATTTGGGAGGCCGTTTAACGGTGATGTTATTGTCTGATATTGGTGTTGGTGAGGAAGTACACAATTTGGATGTTGCCATACTAAAACAAGCATCACAAAAGCTGGAGGAATATCAGCATCAAATAAGTAAATAAAATAAAAAACTAAAGAAAAAGTATGTTTACTACAGCGGGCCATTTAACGTACTGTACCAATATTCACCAGGGAGAAAACTGGAAGGATCATTTTAAATCTATAAAAGATAATTTCCCCTCCATAAAAGACAAGACATCACCCAAGAATCCTATGGGCATAGGATTGCGCTTATCAAATGAGGCAAGCATCGAATTGATAAAAGAAGAAAATCTTTCAGCATTTAAAGAATGGCTTACAACGCAGGATGCTTATGTATTTACCATGAATGGCTTTCCTTATGGAGGCTTTCATAATACCATTGTAAAAGACCAGGTACATACGCCCGACTGGAGAAGCGATGAAAGGGTGGATTACACCATTCGCTTATTCCATATTTTATCCGATTTATTGCCTGGTCAAATGGATGGAGGGGTATCAACTTCTCCATTGAGCTACAAGCTTTGGTTTAAGACAAAAGAGCAGTTGGAGGATTGCAGGGAAACAGCCACCAAAAATGTAATTAAGGTGATTGAAAATCTTATACAGATTAAACAATCGACCGGAAAATTATTGCATCTTGATATAGAGCCGGAGCCGGATGGAATGTTGGAAACGGGGGAAGGATTTATTGAATGGTTTCAAAATGATTTACTTCGCTTAGGCGTGCCCGTTATAATTGAAAAATTTAAAGTTTCAGATCAACAAGCTGATAATTTAATTAAGGAGCATTTGCGTTTGTGCTATGACGTATGTCATTTTGCAATCGGGTATGAACCTCATAAAAATATCATAGATGAAGTATTGCAACGCGGTATAAAGATTGGTAAAATTCAGATTAGTGCAGCCTTGAAATCTAAAATGGATGTAAACGATAGAACCGGCATTCAGCAAAGTTTTGAAAACTTTAATGAACCTACTTACCTGCACCAGGTAGTGGCAAAAACGATTGATGGTAAAATACTTCGTTATCCTGATCTGCCGGCTGCTTTAAAGGATATAGACAATCCTTTTTTTGCAGAATGGCGTGCCCATTTTCATGTACCATTATTTACCGAAAAATTTGATTTGCTTTTTTCCACACAAGATGAGATTGAAGAGGTTTTATCGATACAAAAAAATGATCCTTTTACCAATCACCTTGAAGTGGAAACTTATACATGGGAGGTGCTTCCATCAGAACTAAAATTGCCAATACAGGATTCTATTGTTAGAGAATTGCAGTGGGTTCAGCAATTCATAAACAATTAATAATTCAAAAAATGAAAACCTTCAAATGAAAAAAACGGTTGTAATGGATGTGGTGGGCCTTTCGTCCTCTTTGATTGGTCCTCATACGCCTTTTTTGCAAAAATATATTCTTAATAAAAAACTTTCTTCGATAGAACCAATGTTACCCGCAGTAACTACGGCAATGCAATCAACTTACCTTACAGGCAAATGGCCATCGGAACATGGAATTGTGGGCAATGGGTGGTACGATAAGGAAGATTGTGAAATAAAATTCTGGAAACAATCGAACAAACTGGTTCAAGCAGAAAAGATTTGGGAAAAGGCAAAAAAAGAAGATCCATCTTTTACCTGCGCTAAAATGTTCTGGTGGTACAACATGTATTCATCAGCTGATTTTGCGGTTACGCCACGGCCAAATTACCTGGCAGATGGAAGAAAAATGCCCGACTGTTATTCTCATCCCGCGGTAGTTGCGCGACAGGCTTCAAAAGGAATTGGGCCAATTTCCTTTGTTCCAGTTTTGGGGGCCGGGCGCTAATATAAAATCTACCCAATGGATAGCCGATGCTTCTATATTAACGGACGAATGGCACAATCCAACGCTTACCTTAATTTACCTTCCTCATCTTGATTATTGTCTTCAAAAATTTGGTCCTGACACGGATATGATTTCAAAAGATTTGAATGAGATAGATAAAGTGATTGAGCAGTTGGTAACTTATTATGAAAAGAAAGGTGCGGAAATTATTATTCTTTCAGAATATGGAATTGGTGCGGTAGATAATCCGATCCATTTAAATCGCCTGTTCAGGGAAAATGATTTACTGCAAATTCGCGTAGAAAGAGGTTTGGAGTTGCTTGATCCCGGCGCTTCCAAAGCCTTTGTGGTGGCCGATCATCAAATAGCGCATGTTTATATTAACGATGATTCTGTAACCGGTAAGGTGAAGAATCTTTTGGAAAAAGTGCCCGGAGTAGAATTAATACTAGATAAAACGGCGCAGAAAAATTATCATATTGATCATGAGCGAAGCGGCGATTTTGTTCTAATGGCCGATGAGAAAAGCTGGTTCACTTATTATTTTTGGCTGGATGATGCCGTTGCACCGGATTATGCGCGTGTAGTGGATATCCATAAAAAACCGGGTTACGATCCTGTAGAAATGTTCATGACTTCAAAGATGCGGGCAGGATACAAATTGATGAAAAAGAAAGCAGGCTTTCGGTATGTAATGGATGTAATTCCGTTAGATGCAACGCTCGTAAAAGGCTCGCATGGCAGAATAGGAACGTTACAGGAACTTCATCCGGTTATTATCACCAATCATGGTGAAAACAAAAATATTATTGCCACAGAAGTTGAACAGATAATTTGGAAAAGTCTCTTTTGATTTTAGTTTCTGCTAAACATATATTTGGATGTACAGTAAAACAACAAATTGTTTAGAATCTTATTCAGCTTTGGTTTGCAATTACTTCTTAATTAATGTTGAAAAAAAACTTGATTTACTTTAGATTTGCAGCAATCAAACGGGTAGTGGCGCAGCCCGGTAGCGCACACGTCTGGGGGGCGTGGGGTCGCAAGTTCGAATCTTGTCTACCCGACTTTTAGGTTAAATCAGTTTTGCTAAATTTTATCATTTTTTACGACAAAACCCCCTATTGTAAAGAGTTTCAAGCAAAAAGTGTAAATTGATAAAGTAAAGCAAAATAAGATAAATTTAGGAAAAAAGGACAACCGAAAGGACAACGAATGTCTATGATTTTGGATTGCTTCGCGTATATTTGAATGGCAAAATATGCGTGATGAAATTTAATATCAGGTTCCAGTTAAGGAAAATGAATGCATCCAAGCCACAAAAGATCTATCTTAATTGCAGATGGACTGTTGGTAATGAAAGCCGAAAATCAAAATATTCAAGCAGTGCTAATCGCTTTGTTTATCCAACTGATTTTTCAATTCTACCAAAGAACTGGAATCAAAAAGCCCAGTGTGTGAGGTATATTAATTCGGAACCTTTGGCGTTCCAAATAAATAATAGTCTCAGATCTTTATACAACGCTGCTTATGTTGCCTATGTAAAATCCAAGGAAGAAAATATTTTGCTGACCAATGAATATTTAAAAAGGAGTTTGGATGAGGCCACCGGTAAAGCAATTGCTGGCAAAAAACTATCATTGTTTGAATTCATTGAAAAATATATTGTCGAATCTAAAAACAGAACAAATCCCAGGACAGGATTGAAAATAAGTTACCGTTCTATCCAGGAATACACTACTACCCTTAAAAATATCAAGACCTTTCAAGAGGAAAATCGGGAACCTTTGAATTGGATAAATCTTTCTGTAAATACTTTTAAAGATTTTCGTGATTACCTTACGACCGAAAAGGATTACGCCATCAATAATACTGCAAAACATGTAGATAATTTCAGGCAGTTTTTGAGAGAAGCTAAGGATGATAAGTATGTTTTTGATTATTCCATATTGAATAATAAAAAAATTGTTATTGCAAGAGAAGACGCCGTAAACGTGGTATTGAATGAGGAAGAATTGAGCAGAATTGAAAAATTAAAACTAAGTGGAATAAAGGAAAAAGTGAAAGATTTATTTCTTATATCATGCTGGACAGGACTTCGTATTTCTGACTTTACCAACATCCAGAGTCACAATATCAAACATAGGGAGGATAATGACTTTCTAGAAATATTTCAGAAAAAGACAGGAAGTAAAGTAGTTATTCCATGTTTCCAAATCGTAAAGGAAATATTAAGAAAATGGAATGATAAATTGCCTTCAGTATCCGATCAGAAAATAAACATGCATTTAAAAGAAATTTGCAAGGAAGCAAAGATTAAAGAAACCGTTGAAAAGCAACAAACGAAAGGAGGAAAAAAAATAATTACCGTTTCCGAAAAGTGGGAATTAGTAACTGCGCATACAGGCAGACGATCATTCTGCACTAACATGGTTAAGCGTGGGTATCCATTGAAGGCAATTATGCAGATCTCGGGGCACAAAAAAGAAAATGTGTTCTTGAAATATGTTGTTTTGACCCCGTTGGAATATGCAATGTTATTAAACAAACCTTTTATTCTACAATCCGAAAACTAAGATTATCTAGCAGCGTGAGGCAGGAGTGGAGGCAATGGAAGGAAAATCGGTAAAAATGGTAGGTCCTCAGAGACTCTAAAGATAAATATTTAGTAGTAATAGCTGACGTATCCGGAATAACTAAAACGTCACATATCTCCTAGCTAGGCATACTTTTTCAATAAGGGGTTACTTTAAGTAATGCTTTCCCCATCGAAACCGTCTCTGTAAAATGCTTGGCCATAGAAGCATTAGGGAAAGATTTTAGATAAGAAAATTCGATAAGCAATACTCCCTTAAGGCATCTTTAAACTCCATTAGCTGGAAGAGTATTTACTGTAGCAACAAGAATTAATCTGTAAAAGAATATACCTAATTTTTTAAATCAGAACTTTTCATTCTTTCTTTCGGAAGAAACAGAAATGTTATTAAAATCAGTAAAACAACTGACACAATGGCACCGATCAAAAATTCATTCTGCGGAAAATGTGTACCGGTAAATCCGGCAATTGGGTAAGCAAAAGCCCACCAAAGATGACTCCAGGCGAAATGGGCACCATAAACTTTTCCATGTTCTTCTTTTTGTATTTTCTCGGCTATTAGAATCTGTGAAGGCAATTCTGCAAGCGTTTGTCCAAAGCCGGCAATAAGCCACAAAAATAATAAAGGGAAAAACGTTACAAAATTGCCAAATGAGATGGAAACACAAAGCAAACCCCCGCCTACCAACAAAGAAGCTTTTCTGTTTTTTGCCTTATCAAAATTGCCCGAAGTAAAGGCCGCGATTGCCGCGCCCATTCCAAATGCGGCCATTACATAACCATAATGCTTGTTCGTTAAATGAAGTTGGCCCTTTACAAATCCTACAGTGTTTACCAATATTTGGGCGCCGGCAACAGCAGAAACTAATTCAACGAGCAAGGCAAAGCGGATAGCTTTGTTTTGAAACAGGAATTTTGTTCCGCGAACAATGTCAGGCCAAACTTTTGCTTGCTGCATATTCTTTTCATCAGGTCGCTTTATCAATAAAGGAGGTAACGTAAGAATTATGACTGCGGCGATAATAAAGGATCCGGCGTCTACAAAAAATATCTGCCTTGCCCCAAGCCACGCTGCTATAGTACCGGCCAAACCCGGACCTAAAACTCCTAACAATTGATTGGTAGCATTGGATAAAGCTATGCCCGGGCCATAAGCCTCCTCGCTTTTTATGGACTGTGGAATAGCCGACTGGTACGCCGGTGTAAAGAAGGCATTAAAAATGTTGAGGAAAAATATTAGCAGGTAAATCTGCAATGCTGTTGTTACAAAAGGCAGGCACGCTACAATTGCCATCCGAACGTAATGTGTGATATAAAGTATCTTTTTTCTGTCAATCCTGTCTGCAAGTACGCCCGCATAAGGACCAAAAATGATAAAAGCTACTACCCTTAAAGTTAGTGCAACAGACAAAATCACTGCTGAATCTTTACCGCCAAACTGGTAAGCCAACAAGGCAATACCCACCCATGTAAACGCATCCCCTAAAAGACTGATGGTTTGGGAAATATAGAGCTTTAAAAAAACTTTCTCTCTTAAAGGGCTGAACGGATTTATCATTCGTTTATTCTTTCTCTGGGATGTACTTCTCTTGTTAAAAACATTTACGCAAGTGATACAATTTATGCGCCGATTATTTAATTAGTGGTCCCCGAAATACCAGGTGTCGTTAACATATAGTCCTTGCGAATCTTTACTATTTATTTGGTTACTTTTCAAAAAAGACAGTTCTCATGCAGCCAATGCAGGCGCGATTATTTCTGGTGTCATCCGTTTTCGTTTGCTCCTTCATCCGCAAGTGAAGTATCTATATGCTTATGATTAAGAGATGTGTTTGAAACGTTCCATTCCACCCGATGGGTGAAGGGGTGCTTCCTGACAGGGCAATCGCTTTTAAAACAAAGAGTGCATTGGGAGAAAAGACACCCGTCTAAATGAATAAACATTTCAACACTTTCGCCGAATTTCTCACGGGTCATGTCTTCTAACGCCTTTACCTCGTCGTGGCCTTCATTGATGGAAAAATAGTATGGAGCAGTAAGATGGCAATCCAAATGAAGTACAGCTCCATACTTTATGATTCTAAGATTGTGAAGGTCTATCCAGTTTTCTCTTCTGTTTTTATTGAGATACTCCACTACATCACTTAGCAATTCTTTATCTGCTTCATCCATTATTCCGGCAAGAGAATTCCTCAGTATTTTATAGCCCGTGAAAATAATGATGAAAGCAAAAAGGAGAGCAACTGCACTATCAATCCATGTATATCCTGATACAAACATCAATATCAATCCAATTACGATGCCGGTTGTAGCAAAAGTGTCAGATTGCATATGCTTACCTGTTGCAACAAGAGCTAACGTCTTATTTTCTTTTCCTTTCTTTACCGCATAATACCCGCCTAAATAATTTATAATCGCAGTCGCCGCTACAAGGTATATTCCGTAGTCCAGTTTCTGAAGGGTATGAGGATGCCTTAAATTGAATATGGCTTCATAAATAATAAGGAAGCTGGAGATAACCATAAGCAGGCCTTCAACGGCAGCAGAAACAAATTCTACTTTACCATGGCCATAAGGATGGTTTTCGTCCTTAGGAATCGCCGATAAATGGAGACTGTAAAGACTTATAAATGCTGCCACTACATTGATCGTGTACTCAAGAGCATCCGTTAGAATTGCTACTGAATGGGTCATATACCAGGCAACAATCTTTATGATGAAAAGGAGCAGTGTAAGTGCAGTAAGCTTCTTTTGTATTTTATAATTTTCACTCATTAAAGTAAATTCTTTTTGTTACAAAGACCTTGCCTTATTCCAGCAATTAAACCGCCCATAAAACCTCCGATACGAGATCCAAAAAGTTTTTTTGGAAAAAGAAAAGCAATTCAAGAGAAATAATACTACAAAAAAAGAACTTGATTGAAGCTAAAATAGTTGCATATTTTCCTGCGAACTTAATGTTCCTGTGCAACTGTGAAACTAAACTTAATGAGTGGCCTAAATACCATTTATCCACGTCATTAAGTAACAAAATCTCTTTACTTCAACATTATAACAGGAGTCAAAAACTCTTTTACCCCCCATACAATAATTAAGACAGGCATAAAATATTAAATTTGCAGCAAAGGAATCTGAACATATGAGATATGTATTTTTGGTAATCATTTTGTTTTTCTTACAGTCTGTAGCCTTTTCACAGGATAGAATTTTCGCGTATACATATCAGACCAATGTTCTTAACAAGGGAGACTTTGACATTGAGTTTCAGAACACGCTCTCTACGGGGAAAAAGGGATCATTTAGTCCTTATGTTTTTGGACGGCACCTCGATCAAAGACTTGAATTTGAGGTTGGATTGGGAAAAAAAGTTCAGACATCTTTCTATCTCAACTCGGAACTTTTCAGTTATGCGGACACCTCTTCGACTGCATTAAACCAGGAACTAAAGATATCCTTCAGTAATGAATGGAAATGGAAGCTTTCCGATCCTGTTGCTAATGGAATTGGTTTTGCGATATATGAAGAACTGGAATTTGGAGGAAACAACTTTGAATCTGAGAGCAAATTAATTTTTGATAAGCGATGGCAAAATGATCTGGTAGCTTTTAACGTCGTCGGGAAGTATGAAATTGAAAGAGAAATTTCGAGAGCCAACAATGTTACAAAAGCTGAATGGACACACAATTCACCGATTGAATTTAATTTTGGGTATATGCATTTCTTTAAACCTCAGCTCAGTTTTGGTTTGGAGATCAGGAACAACAATGACATTACTAAGGAAGACGGATGGATGAATTCGGTGTTATTTGCCGGACCCGCGGTTCATGTTTCAGTTGGAAAATTTTTCACTAATATCACGGCGCTTCCACAAATTGTAAATCTTCATAAAACTGATGCCGCACCTGGTATCAGGGATTTAAATGATTTTGAACAGATAGAAGCGCGTATACTAATTGGGTATAGCTTATGAAGAGACGAAGAATTTTAATTACATTGATTTTTGCCTCCATGATTTACGGATGCAAACCCACGTTGTATATACCAGAATCTTCTAACGCTGATCAACAGGAGCATCTTTTGAAAGGAAGAAAACTATACGTCAACCATTGTAGCAGTTGCCACAATCTACACTTTCCAGGAGAATATGACACCGAAGGATGGGAAATCCAACTTGAGAAAATGGAATACAGAGCCCGGATTAGCGATCAAGAAAAGCAGTTAATTTATGATTACCTGACTTTCAAAAAGTAAAAGCAATATAATTTTTGAAACGAAAAAACGCGCTGAGGTTGTCAAAGAACTGCGCCTAATTCCGGAGTATTTTTTTATTTTTATTGACATAAGTCTTCAATAAGAAAAAATTAATGGTTTTGGATATGTTCAAATGAGAGGGCAAGGACGTTACAAGCTTCAAAAAAAATATTGCAGCAAGGCAACCTTTGCGCATTTAATTTCGATTTGACCTTTTAGAATCTTTCAATTTGTTATCAGTAAATGAACTAAGAACGGTCATCAGGGAATGCATCCTGAATAAACGAGAGAGCCAAAAAAAATTATATAACTCTTTCTACAGTTATGGTATGTCTATCTGTGATCGGTATACGAGAAGGGAGGAGGATGCGATAGAAGTTTTTAATGATGCTTTTCTAAAAATATTTAAAGAAATTCATCGTTTTAAACCTTCTTATGCAGATGAGGTGAATTCGTTTAAAGGCTGGGTTAGGAAAATTATGATACATACAGCCATTGATTACAACAGAAAACATCATAAACATGCTTTTACTGCGGATATTGATAACGCGATGATTTTCATTCCTACTGAGGGAGAAGACGCATTGGATATGATTGCTTATGACGAAATAATAAATGCAATCCGTGAACTTAGTCCTGCTTATCGCACGGTCCTTAATATGTTTATTATTGAAGGCTTAAGCCATGAGGAAATTTCAAATCAACTTCAAATTGCTATTGGTACTTCTAAATCAAATTTATCAAAGGCAAGACAACAATTACAAAAACTTTTAAAAAAAGAAAATAAAATTTCAAAAGCAAAAAATGTGGGATGACGAAATAAATAAAAGAATTAAAGAAGCTGCTGACCAGTATCATCCGGGTTATAATGAAGATGCCTGGAATAAAATGGAGCAGATGCTTGATGAACATCTTCCGCAGCAGAAGAAAAGGAGAAGAATTTTGTATTATTTTCTTCTTCTTGCAATATTAATATGCACCGGTGTTTATTTTGGTTTTATTTCAACTCATAAAAACGAAATTTCACATGCTTCCTCAACGTCTTTGCCAAAAAATAAAGAAACTTCCATTAAAGGTGAAAACAATACGCAGCCGGTTCAAGGCGGGATAACCAGCTTGACTGAAAAAAATCAAAGCTATGTGAAAAATAAGTCCGGGGAAACTGGTGTGGTTTCCTCCACGGAAGTAAATAAACAAAAAAAGGGAAATCTTATTTCAATTAATAATGAGAGAAGTAGTGTAAAAATATTTGAAAAAAACAATAACAGTGAAAATGAATTTTTGAAGAAAAAAAATGAATTTATAAAGAATAAAAAGTTGGAAAAAGAGGAGGGGCAATATACTCATAATAAAGACCAGGGGGATAAAAACCAGGATGCAAAAAAAGCCCTTCCTTCTTTAAAAATTACTCAAATCACTTCAGTTACTGAGAGTTTAAATAGCAGCAGTTTAACGGTTACAAGCAAAAACACCGGTGTAACCCCAAAATCCTTTACAGAGAAAAAGGCAAAAACTCAAAAAGATATCCTGCAAAGATTTGGTATTAGTTTTAGTGCAGGACCTGATGTTAGTGGCGTTGATTTGGAAGAAGCCGGTAAGGTAACCCTATCTTATGGAGCAGGCCTGCGTTATAATTTGTCAGATAAAATTTCATTACGAACCGGTTTTTATGTGTCCAAAAAAATCTATTCGGCAGAAAAAAAATATTATAATGTTTCAAATTTCACATCTGCAGATTACTATTACCTTCAAAGTGTCGATGCCAATTGCAATGTGTATGAAATACCAATAACTGTTAGCTACAACTTTAATAAATCAAAAAATCATAGCTGGTTTGTAAGTACTGGTCTTTCATCCTACCTGATGAAAAAAGAAGATTACAAATACTACTACAAATATCCTTCGGGAATTACAGATGATAAATCCTGGTCGATTTCAAACAGAAACCAACATTATTTCTCGGTGCTTGATATTTCGGGTGGATATGAATATAAAGTAAATAAAAAATTGACATTAAGCGCAGAGCCTTACCTTAAGCTTCCTTTAGCCGGTATCGGAGATGGAAAAATCAAATTGAAAAGTGGTGGCATACTTTTTAGTGTAACCTTACATCCTTAAAAATATATTGGATAAGGCTATCGAAAAGTTTTAAGCTAAAACACAATTGATAAACCCTTTGAAAATAAATAAGGCTTTCTTAACGGAAAGTCTTTTTCTTATTAACAGAGATAATGCCTTATTTTTTTAATAATGAGAAGAAAATTACTACGGGATTTATCTGCAAATTCACTGCAGCTTATTATTACACAGCTTTGTGCCCTGGGAATTTTTTACGTACTCTCTGTATCGTTTTCAAAAAACGACTTTGGGGAAATTAACTGGTCGCTATCAATACTGCTCATATCTTTTACGATCCTCTCTTTTGGAATCGATCAGATTGTAATAAAAAAAATTGCAGAAGGAATAGATCCATCTTTGATCACTTCCGTTTATTTGGTTCATGTATTCATTTCAGGTCTCATTTTTTATACACTATTATTACTCGTTCATTTTATTTTCCCGGGATTTAACATCAATCTTTTACTATTACTTGGAATAGGTAAACTTGTGCTCTTTTTTTCATCGCCTTTTAAACAATTGGCAAATGGCCAGGAAAGATTCAGGATACTTTTTTATATGTCTGTTTGCTCAGCTATTATAAAAAGCGGCCTTCTTTTGTTATTCTTTTTTTACGGCAAGATTACATTGGCAATAGTGGTTATCATATTTATTTCGGGCGATGCTGTTGAATTTTTAGTATCCCTTGCTATCACAAAAAATGTATTAAAAGTTCCGGTTATTCTAAAAATCAAGAAGAGGTTCTATTTGCAGATAATCAGGGAATCAATTCCGCAGGCCGGTGTTGTTGTTTTTACTTCTGCCATTGCCAGGTTCGACTGGATATTTCTCGGTATTTTAGCAACCAATATAGCTGTCGCAGAATATAGTTTTGCCTATAAAGTTTTTGAAGTAGCTTCTTTACCATTATTAATAATCGCTCCTGTTTTAGTTCCCCGGTTCACAAAAGCATTTCAACATTCCACAAGTGTTAGCAGAAAACAGATAGAAGAGAATCTGGTAAATTTAATACGGGTAGAAATGATCATCTCCTATCTCACCGTATTAGTGCTAAATATTCTTTGGGTTCCTGTCATAAATTTCATTACTCATGGCAAATATGGTTTCTCAGACAGACACATTATTTTTATTTTATCGCTTTCTCTTCCTCTCCTGTACCTGAATAATTTATTTTGGACTATCAGTTTTGTGAATGGTAAATACAAACCGGTCTTCAAAGTTTTTCTGATCACATTTCTTATTACAATCAGTCTTGATGTTATTTTGATTCCGTTTCTCCAAGGCAACGGTGCCGCTATTGCTTATCTTGTTGCACTTGTATGCCAATTTATTTTGTTCATGAAACAAACGGCCAACTTTGTAAACATTAAACAAGCCATAACGCCAATCATTGTTTGTCCACTTGCATCTTTAATCAGTGGAATATTGGCTACACAACTTTCAGATAATACTCTGATTATCCTTCTGATGGCAGTTCTGTTTTTTGTTTGCCTGCTTATTATCAGTAAACAAATAATTATTAAAGATTTTTATTTTGTAAAGAGAGCGGCAGGTTTTTAAGGGGCAACCGTTCAGAGAGATTCTACGTTTAGATTCCGTAAAAATCAAAGGAAATAAAACCACAGAATTTCAAAACTTCTTACGTTGCTTCAAAATAAATATTTACAAAATATAAAAGAAACATTTAAAGCAATTGACTGGAAATTGCTTGTTTTTCTGTTACTCTTTTTGGATGTGAAGCTGATAGTAAAAGTGCTTGCCATTGTATTAATCTACGCTTTTCGATTTAATTTAAAATTTGGGTTTCGAAGCAACAATTCCAGGCTGCCTCTGTTTTATCCTCTTATTATTTCTATTGGAATTATCGATTATTTTATTTCGGCCGGCTTTTATCATTTTAATTATACTATCACTTTTGTAACCGGAATTTTTTTTTGGATACTTGCCATTCTCGCCATTCACCAGGTTAAATTAAGTGTGGAAACTCACAAGCCTACTGTTATTCAAAATACGCTGCATATTTTTTTCATCATTAATGCAATCTGTTCTTTACTAACCTTTTTGATAATTATTTTTAAATCCGGAGCGATCAATCCTTACTTATACCAGGGAGAATATCAAAAATATTTTATTGGAACAGGTGACTACATCAAAGGTATTTCATTTGACACTTCCACCACTAATGCTATTCTGAATGCCTTTGGCGTTGTTTATTTTCTGGGAAGAAAAAAGCCGTTAATGGTTTTCTTATGCATGGCAATACTTTTATTGACGGGCAGCAATATCACGAACATTTTATTGTCGGCTGTACTGATATTTATTTTTATTTTTCAAAGTGATCGACTTCAAAAAAGCATGATGCTTATCTGCTTCTTTCTTCTTTTTGTATTCATAACAAAAGTTTCGCCTCAAAATAATAAATACCTCGTCACTTCAGTTAATCATCTTTTGTATGGCTCATCTTCTGATAAACAAATCCCTAAATTAAATCTACGGGTTCCCTCAGTTCCGGATTCAGTTCTTACAACTGATCAAGAAAGACAAAGAATAGCTATGCTATCCCTGGATAGTCTTTCAAGGGCGGAACGATCAGAGGTGGCTTCTGCTCACATACAGGTGAAACATGCCGTGGTTTTCGCCTTGCCAAAAGATGATATTAATGGGCCAATGTTTCAGCATAAATCTTTTATAACACCTGTTGAGCAAAATATGTTTGGTTTCATAAATGAACATTCAACTTCGTTACCTATTTCCTCCGATTCAACCTTTCAACCGAAATTTCCGGGAAAAATCCTTTCGTGGAAACAAACATTCAGTTTTCTTAAAGCTCATCCTGCGAAAATGATATCAGGCGCGGGGATAGGAAAATTTTCTTCCAAGATTGCTTTTAAAACTACGGGCATACATATAGCAGGTTCCTGGCCTTCAAAATTAATTTATATCAGCAAAATTTTTCTTACAAATCATCTTGATTTATACCTGTACTATTTCAGCAAATCTGACGGACTTCATTCTACCATTAACAGCCCTGCTTCGGTTTATGATCAATTAATTACCGAATACGGTATAGCCGGTTCATTGGCTTATTTTATTTTTTATATAGGATTTTTTGCAAAAAGAATTACAGTAAGATCATTCTGTGTTCCATTGATTTTTCTTTTATCAGGTATTTTCTTTTTTGATTATTGGTTTGAGCAACTTTCCATCGTGATATTATTTGAATTATTTCTATTTCTAACCATCAAAGAAACCAACGGTAGTTATGAATGAATATCCACCTGTCACAGTACTTATGCCTGTTTATAACGGCGAAAAATATATTGAAGAAGCAATTGATTCTGTATTAAAACAAACTTATACAGATTATGAATTTCTTATTGTAAATGACGGTTCAACTGATAATACTGCCGAAATAATTTCTTCTTTTAAAGATCCAAGAATCCGGCTCATCCATCACAAGACAAACATGGGAATTGCGGCTGCATTAAACGCCGGGTTAAATAATGCCTACGGTAAATATATTGCAAGGTTTGATGCAGATGATATTTGTTTGCCGGAACGGCTGGCAATTCAATTTAATTTTTTAGCGGCCAGCGATCATTACATAGTAACCGGCAGCAATGCAGAATATATTAGTGAAAATGGAGAACATCTTTTCAGTTTTAGCTGCATTGGACATACTGATGAAGAGATTAAAAAAAATATGATTTTCCAATGTCCTTTCATTCACTCTTCAGTAATGTTTAAAAAAGAAGCCGTGCTGCTGGCTGGGGGATATTCATTACATGCACACAATTTTGAAGATTACTTTCTGTGGACGCAATTGAAGGATCTTGGAAAATTTAATAATATTCCTCATACGCTAATCAAGGTGCGTTTTAATCCTTCATCCGTTACGATCGATGAGAAGAGCAGGGGTAAAGCTTTTCGAAAAATAAAGCGTGAAATTATTCAGCGGGGTAATATTACAAAAGAAGAAGGGGAAATTTTAAACAGCATAATTAAAAGTCAGGACGTACAAAAAATAAAGGAAAGCAGTTACTATTCTTTGTGCGGTAAAAAATATTTGATTAATAATCACCAACCGGGGAAAGCGCGTGCTTCACTTTCAAAAGCAATCAGCATTCATCCATTACGGATTGAGAATTATCTACTTTATATCGTCAGTTATTTTCCCGTCTCCTTCATTCATTTTCTTCATACAAACGTTACCAAAATTCAATAACCGATGAAAGTAGCTGTCATAACGCGTTCTACACTTTATTTGACACAAGGCGGAGATACGATACAAGTATTAAAAACAGTCAAATATCTGCGACATCTCAATGTGTCGGTTGAAATAAAATTGACCAATGAAGCAATTAATTATGAAGAATTCGACCTGATCCATTTTTTCGGACTGATAAGGCCTGCAGATATACTACCACATTTGAAAAAACTCAAAAAGCCCTTTGTGGTCACTCCTTTACTAATTGACTATTCTGAATTTGATAAACAATATCGAAAAGGATTATCAGGAAAAATATTTCGTTTTTTTTCTGCTGATCAAATAGAATATTTAAAAACGGTTGCAAGATGGGCAGGAAACCAACAAAGTGCTCCAACCTATTCTTTTTTAATAAAAGGTCAACGTGATAGTATAAAAAAAATTTTAAGGGAAGCAGCATTTGTTTTACCCAACTCGCAAATGGAATACGATCAGTTGGTCAATCGATATGGCATAGAGAAACCTTACCACATCATACCAAACGGAATTGAAAAGGAATTATTCTGCGGCTCATGCAAAACTGAAAAAGACAACCAGATGGTATTATGTGTGGCAAGAATTGAGGGTTTAAAAAATCAAACAAACTTGTTGAAGGGGTTGAACAATACTAAATACAATGTATATGTTATTGGCAATGCTGGTACAAATCATACAAAATACTATAAAGAATGCCGAAGCATTGCAGCAAAAAATATTCATTTCATCAATCATCTCACTCAGGAAGAATTGGTTCCTTTTTATAAAAAGGCAAAAGTTCATGTATTACCAAGCTGGTTCGAAACATGTGGTTTGTCTTCTCTGGAAGCTGCTGCCATGGGTTGTTCAATAGTGATCAGCCGCAAGGGTTATGCTTCTGAATATTTTCGGGATTATGCTTTTTATTGTGACCCATCCTCGCCGGCTTCCATAAAAGAGGCGGTTGATGCGGCAAGTACTTCTCCCGGTACTCCCGGATTTCAACAAAAGATAGTATCTGAATACACCTGGCAAAATGCCGCCCATAAAACATATCAAGCTTATAAAACAATACTACAATGATGAAACTAAGAATTGCAATTGCCGGATGCCGTGGAATTCCTAATTATTATGGCGGATTCGAAAAACTCGCTGAATGCCTTTCAGTTGGGCTGGTAAGAAAAGGACACGAAGTGACGGTTTATAACTCGCATAACCATCCCTATCAGCAAAAAGATTTTCATGGGGTGCGGATTGTCCATTGCTATGATCCTGAATATAAATTAGGCACAGCAGGCCAATTTATTTATGATTTTAATTGCATAAAAGATTTGCGAAGAAAAAAATTTGATGTCGTTCTATTCCTGGGCTATACAAGCAACACAATTTGGGGCAATTTATTTCCGAAAGGGCCGGTTATAATTACTAACATGGATGGGCTCGAATGGAAAAGAGCCAAGTACAATGCTATCGTAAAACAGTTTTTAAAATATGCTGAAAAGTGGGCTGTGCAATCGAGTGATTTCTTTATTGCCGATTCTATCGTGATCCAAAATTATTTGGCAAAGAAGTATAATATCCGTTGTAAGTACATTCCTTACGGCAGTGAAATGGCACAAATTGATGATAAAAAATTATTGGCGCCGTACCATGTTTCCACGCAGGAATATTACCTGCTGATGGCACGCATCGAGCCGGAAAATAATGTTGAAGTGGTACTGGATGGTTTTTACAGGAGTTCTTCAACGAAAAAATTTCTTGTTATTGGCAATACCCAAAACTCTTTCGGGCAAAGGCTTGAGCGAAAATTCAAAAAAGATAAGCGAATACTTTTCGGAGGTGCCGTTTACAATGGCGCTATCACACATTCACTAAAATATTTTTCTCATTTGTACTTTCATGGTCACAGCGTTGGTGGAACAAATCCCTCTTTATTGGAAGCGATGGGTAGTGGTGCATTAATAGCAGCACATCAAAATGAATTTAATCATGCGGTATTGCAAAAGGATGCCTACTATTTCGAAACAGCAAATGATGTGGAATATTTAATTGAATCAGTTAAACGGAATGAAAAGGAGCAGGAAATGGTTAAAAACAATTTCTTAAAAATTGAAAAAACCTATAACTGGACTGCTATTATTGAACAATACAATTCTTTTATTATTGAATGTTACAAGCAATCGCATAAATGAAAAAATTATTTATAATTGAGGATACTGTGGCTAATAAGATAGGTTATTACCTTCTCGCAGCCTTTCTTATTGGCCTACCCTTTAACAGGTTTTACAGTGAGTGGCTGTTGATTATTTTTTGTCTTCATACGCTTATTCATTTTAAAGTTGAAAGATTAAAAAGATTAAAGAATAAGAAAGTTTGGATCGCTGCGTCTGTGTTTTTTTTGAGCTTGTTAACCTTAAGCTATAGCCATCACAGTAAGGAAGGTGTAAAAGATGCTATTGATCAGGTAGCGATATTTTTGTTTCCTGTATTTTTATCAATAAACAATTTAAAGCTTCCGCATTATAAATATCGGTTACTTGAAATTTTTGGTCTTACCTGTGTGATAACTTTGCTCTTCTTATACGTTAAAGCTTTACAAGCTATCCTCTATTTTCATTTGCCGTTTACTTCACTATTAAAGGCGCCTTTTTTAAATCAAAATTTTACCGCTCCAATTGAATTGCACGCCACCTATTTTTCAATGTATGTTTTGCTTTCAATCTGCATCTTTCTTTTTTTGTTTTATGCCGTCCCGGCAAAAAGAAATAAGAAATACATTTTTTTTTCATTGATTCTTCTGGCCGGTTTATTACAATTGGGTTCACGTGCAACTATAATTGCTGCTTTTATAATTTTAGTATTTGTCTTCCCGTTTCTTCTTTTAAACGGAAAGAAAAGAAAGTTTTTTTTGATAGCTGCTCTGTCGTTATCTACACTTATCACTTTCGCAATATTTGAAGTTGGCAGTTTAAGAAAACGATATGTCTCTGATTTGGAAAATGATTTGTCTGAAAAATTCAGAGATCCCGGCGACTTAACCGAATCACGAATGGCACGGTGGACATTGGAATGGCAACTGATTGAGAAATCTCCCTTACTCGGTTATGGAACCGGTTCAGAAAAATTTGTTTTGGATGAAAAGTATTTTGAAAATAAGTACTATCGTTCTTTCCTTCTAAGTCTCAATTCTCATAATCAGTTCTTAAGTTTTTGGTTAACATCAGGATTGGCAGGCCTTCTTCTCTATCTCTATGTATTTTACTTTTCATTAAAAGTATCAATCAAAAGAAAAGACTTTTTATTGCTTTCATTTATTACAGTGTTATTCATTGTTTCTTTTTCAGAGAACATACTCGATGTGAGTAAAGGGGTTTTATTTTACGGATTTTTTCTTCCGTTCTTGCTTTTTGACAAGGCTGAAAAAGGTGCAGTTACCGTGTTTAAAAGATCAGGAGGCAACCGCTTATTAATTCATCACGTTTACGATAATATCATTAATAAATATCCGGAATAATTACAATGGAAAGATTATCAGCAGTCATTATTACACGAAACGAGGAAAAAAATATCGCCCGCTGTATTGACTCACTTGTCAGAGTGAGCGATGAAATAATTGTTTTGGATTCTTACTCTACTGATAATACCATTGCCATTGCAAGTGAAAAAGGAGCGATCATAAAACAAAATGCTTTTTGCGGTTATATAGAACAAAAAAATAAAGCGCTGCAATTTGCCACTAACAATTTTGTTTTGAGCCTCGATGCTGATGAAGTTTTAAGTGAGAAACTGGTCGCCACAATTTTAAGCGAGAAGACGAATAATTTCAAACATCGCGCCTACTATATGAACCGGCATAACAGGTATTGTGTAAAGTTTATTGATCATGGGTTATGGTATCCCAACCGGAAATTGCGGCTTTTTGATAAGCGAATTGCAAGATGGAGCGGTATGAACCCTCATGATAAAATACAATTAGACGAAGGCATACAAAGGCATTTTCTCCAGGGTGATATCATACATTACGCTTACAATTCTATTGAAGAACATTTGCAAAGGAATGAAGAAATTTCTTCCATTGCCGCTTGTTCATTATTTGAAGCAGGAATAAAAAAGCACTGGTCAAAGATTGTTCTCAGTCCCGCATGGTCTTTTATTCATGGATATTTTATCCGTCTCGGGTTTCTGGATGGTTACTATGGTTTTGTAATTGCCAAACAAACGGCAAGACAAACTTTCTTAAAATATAAAAAGCTAAGGCAGCTTGTAAAACTTCAAAGAAAAGATCTCAAAATCGTCATGAATAATTAAAAGTCTTTTGAAAAATATTACGTTTGACATATTACAAACTCTTGCTTATTTTGATTATTTCAATTATCCTCTAACCATTGAAGATCTTTGTTGGTTTTCCCGCAGAAAGTTAGATCGCTCTGAGTTGGAAGTTGCAGTAAACGAACTTATAAGCCAAAAAATTATTTTTAAGTTAAAGCACTTTTATTCTTTACAAAATAATCCGGCAATTGCAGATAAAAGAGTGAAGGGAAACCAACAGGCAATTGAACAACTTGCTATTGCTGAAAAAGCAGCCAGGATAATCAGCCGGTTTCCATATGTTGAAACAGTAGCTGTTTCCGGCTCTTTATCTAAATATTATGCTGATGAAAAATCAGATATTGATTTCTTTATCATTACAAAAGCAGATCGTTTATGGATTGCCCGTACACTCATGCATCTGTTTAAAAAACTTACTTTTTTAATCGGGAAGCAGCATTGGTTTTGCATGAATTATTATGTAGACGAAATAGGTTTGGAAATTCCTGAAAAAAATATTTTTACAGCGATGGAAATTGTTACGCTCATTCCCATGCGCGGATTGATGCATTTCAGAAGATTTAAAGAGGTAAACTTTTGGACCAATGATTATTTTCCGGCTCACCCCGGATCCTCAAATTTTAAATTTGAAATAAAAAAGGGAATTATATGCCGGGGATTTGAAAAAATATTCAATTCAAAATTGGGTGATTGGGCAGACCTGTGGCTAATGTCGCTAACAGATAAACGCTGGAAGAAAAAAACCGAAAGAGGAAAGTTAAATGCGCATAATATGCAGGTGGGCATGAAGGTAAGCAAGCATTTTTCAAAACCAGATCCTGCAAACCTGCAGGCAACGGTTATACAACAATTTGAAAGACGGGTTAAGGATCTGCGCCAATCGCAAAAAGTTGTCTTTGTAAAATCGTAAAAAGTACATTGATTTTAGTGATGGCTGTTAGTTGATTTATTTCTGGTAAGATTTCCTCTGCAAGTTTCCTCTATGCATATTGATACAGCATGAACACATGGCTATGCAGTAAACGAACTTTTTTCTTGATTTTTTATTTACATAATTCATGCTGGTACCCTTGCAACTTAATGAAAGCCTTTTTCAATAAAGAAATATCTATTAGTAATAAAAGTTGATCTGTTTTGAATAGAAAAACTACACAACGCACAAAGTAATTAATAAGGTTTAAGAAAAAAAGAGGCAGAACACATCCCCAAACAGCTCTGCCTCTTTAAGAATTAAACTACATTACTAACCCATCATTTTTTTTGTGCAACCAGTTTATAAACCTTACCTGTATTCCCGGTAGGTCCAAGTTCTTCTGAGGTAGCGACATAAACTTCACCGTTTAAGTCCTGGCCAAATCCTTTTACATATTGCTCGAGGGTTTCAGGAAAACTTTTCAAGTCGAGTTTTTGAAAAGACCAAAGGCCCGGACCCGAAGGATTACTTACGTAAATCTCACCTTCTGCTTCTTCATCATCTGCTGAGAAATTTCCGAAAATATATTTACCCTCCAATCCTGGAATGCTGTGACCTCGATACACATAACCGGCTACAATTACTACAAAATGTCCTCCATCAGGATTTGAATAATTTTTTGCTTCGATTACCGGATCGATCAGTGGATTACCCAATGCGTCCATATCAGGACAACTCGGAAGTTCAGTGAATTCATCGGCTGCATTAAAGCAGTGAGTACCTTCTTTAACATTCCAGCCATAATTTCCTCCTTTTTCTACTTTACTTATTTCTTCATATAAGCTTTGCCCGGCATCTCCAACTAAAAGCTGTCCTGAACCACCCATATCAAATGAGAACCGGTAAGGATTGCGAAATCCATAAGCATAAATTTCATCAAGACCACGTTTGTTTACAAAAGGATTATCTGGCGGAATAGCGTAATTTTTTCCGTCGCTGGTATTATTTACATCTATTCGTAAGATATTGCCCAGCAAATTCTGTTCAATATCCTGGCCGTTTCCTCCAGCATTTACAGCATACCAGTCTTCAACATGGCCGGGGCCGATATCATTTTTATTGCCACCATCCCCAATGGAAATATAAAGGTAGCCATCACGTCCGAATGCAATAGTGCCTCCATTGTGATTTAGTTGTGGATGCGGTTCCTGGAAGAAAAATTTTTTCAGAACCCATGTCAGCTTTATTAGGATCAGAGGCTGAAACTTTAAATTCTGAAATAGTAGTGGTATTATTCCACGTTAATGGAAGGCCGGTATTTCCTGCATCATGATCAGGTCCTCCGGGTGGTGGAGGTGCAGTATAAAACAAGTAAAACTTCCCGTTTTCTTTAAATTGTGGATGGAAAGCAAGTCCAAGCAATCCTCGTTCATCATAAAAGGGACTAAGCGTTACTAATTTACTGCTGATATCAATAAAAGGTTGTGCTAATT
>CAWEQV010000020.1:0-23806 GCA_963811285.1 uncultured Chitinophagaceae bacterium
ATTCAGTGATGAATTATTCGCTACAAGATTGATCTGACTAAAATTCTTCTTTTCCATTGTTGGCTTTCGCAATACTGCGTTTGAATTCGCAGCGTTGTCTAAATCTTGTTTATTCTTCATTTGGTGGTCAAATGCTTTTTGACAACCGCTGAGGAAAAAATAGGTAACGGACAAGAGAATTCCTATCCTTACAAAAGTGACCGTTCCGGGAATTGACTTGATAATTTTCATTTTAACACATTTTAAAAGTTTAAAAAATAAAATTCAAATAGATAACCACATTACAATAAAGTAGTTAGCCCGGTATTTTTAAAAGAAGAAATAAAAACGATCTTTCTTTAGGATTTCCCGTTGTTTCAGCGGCATTTTAAAAACAAGCTTAAGGGCCGAATGACCTGTTGAATATTTTCGGCGTTGATTCTCTAAACACAGCGAATTTTTTTTTAATAAGGTTGCCTTAGAATTGAAAAATTTTTGATTAAAATTGGGAAGAAAAAAAATTGCAAGGATTAACTGTAAATGTATTATAGTTCATGAACAAGCTTTGCAGCAAGTAAACTTACTTTTTTAAGACCTCCAGACAAATTTAAGATTGTAAAAACGCCATTTTTTACAGAAGTTTTACAACACCTAAACCTAATTGGCAACCTTTTTTAAAAAATAACCGATTTAGGTTTTGAAATGTAATTATGCAAAAAAAAAGCAGAAATATTCTTTTTATTGTTTTAGGCATTCTTATAGCCGGTTTGGTTGTCGCCTACTTGATTTGGAATAAACCCCACCAGGATGTGAAGGATGCGAAGGCAATTTCCATAGATGCCACCTCCTTATACAATAGTTTTTTAAATGATTCTGCAAATGCAAACTCTACTTATCTAAACAAAATAATTAAGGTTTCCGGAGTTGTGAATAAAGTGTCCCGCAATCAACAACAGCAACAAATAATTCTTTTACGTACTTCCGTTCCCGGGGCTTCAATTAATTGTACCATGGAACAGAATAGAAATAATATAAAAGAGGGAGACAAAGTAATACTCAAAGGAATTTGCCAGGGTTATATACCCGGGGATGCTGAAATGGGTATACCGGGAGATGTAGTTTTAACCAGGTGCTATGCCATAAATGAATAATTATGAAACGAACCCTTATTACTGTATTGATCGTCGTATTGATTTGCACTGCTCAAAGTTCCTTAGCGCAGTTGTACTATACGAAAAACGGCAGAATATCCTTTTTCTCCAAAACATCTTTCCAGGATATTGAGGCCGACAACAACCAGGTATTAAGTGTCCTGAATCTTCAAACAGGCGCTATCCAGTTTTCAGTATTGAACGATGCCTTTTATTTCCCAAAGGCAAAAATGCAGGAGGATTTTAACGAGAACTATATAGAAAGTAGCAAATATCCAAAGTCAACCTTTAAAGGAACAATTTCGGATATCAGCAGTGTTGACGCGTCAAAAGATGGAGACTATACAGTGCATGTGGCAGGGGAATTAATGATACACGGGGCATCGCATAAAATCAGTACAACAGGAACATTAACAGTAAAGAACGGAAAGCTTTCGGCACGGTCTTCTTTTAAGGTTTTGTTGAAAGATTACAACATCGGTATTCCTTCTATCGCAAGCAATAAGATAGCAGAAGAAATCAAAGTAACAGTAAACTGTAATTACGAAAAAAAATAATCAAACAAATCACTTATGCATTTAATAAAATGTTTACTACCGGTAACCACACTTTTGGTTTTATCCAATTCAATTGCAGCACAGGATACAACAAGGCCAGCGGAGAATTCCGAAAACCTGATGAACCAGTTGGAAAGCCAGGAGGCAAAGGGTGCAACTCATTATGCCACTGCTACTTTTAAATATACACATGTTATTAATGGCCAATCGGTGGAAAGCCTTCCCGCGCATGTTTTGGATGTAAGGATTCTTCATCGTTTCGGGCCTATCAGCAGCGGACTCTATAATTTTTTCGGCCTCGATTATTCTCCTTTTAATGTTAAAGTGGGTTTTGATTATGGCATATCTGATAATTTTATGATCGGTGCGGCACACAGCGGTTACAACAAGACCTACGATGCTTTTTTCAAATGGAGGATATTGAAACAATCAACCGGCGTTCATCATGCGCCCGTTAGCATTTCTTTTGTTCCGACCGTTGCCATAAGTACATTAAAGCCCGAACAAATCGATCCCTCAGTGAAACCTCCCGGCACTGAAATAGAAAGGACATCCTACGTTTTACAAATTCTAATGGCGCGCAAATTTTCCGAAGGTTTTGTTTTGCAGTTGATGCCTACATTCGTTCATGCCGATAACATTTCCTTCTTCCATACAAATCCTGATGTATTTGCTATTGGTATTGCAGGGCGCCAGAAACTCTCCAAAAGGATAAACCTGAACGCAGAATATTATTACCAGCTTGCGGATATGAAAGCTCCAGGTGCACACAATGTATTATCGTTCGGTATTGACATTGGCACAGGCGGGCACGTATTCGAATTGCTTTTTTCAAATTCTTTCGGGTTAACCGAAAAGCAATTTATAACCGAAACATCAGGCAAATGGGACGGTGGCGATGCATTATTCGGCTTTAATATTTCACGGGTATTTCAATTGGATAAAAAACATAAGAATAAAAAACGCTAAATGCGAAGAACAGCGTAAACAACTTTGGTTTCAAATACAAGGCAACTTAAAATCATAATCAGTGAATGAAAAAATTAGTGTTCCCGCTGATAAAAAAAATATCACTTCTTTATCCCATCGACACAGTTGGATAAAGGGGGAAACCATTGGTAAAAGTTTTAACGACAATAAGAGCCTTGCGAACTTTCTTAATTTAAAAACGATCTCCTCTGTTTCCTATCTTTCACCTCCATTGGAGTCGCGGATTAACAGAACAATAAAAAGATGGATGGATCTTATTATTACAACCTTTTTTATTGTCGCTATTCTATGGTGGCTCACCCCAGTACTTGCTATTTTAATAAAAGCTGATTCTGAAGGGCCGGTATTTTTTTTTCAAAAAAGAAATAAAAAAAATGGCGGGTTATTTACCTGCATAAAATTTCGTTCCTTGATTGTGAATGAAGAAGCCGATACGGTGCAGGCAAAGGAAAATGATATTCGCATTACTCATATCGGTAAATTTTTAAGAAAATATCACCTGGATGAGCTTCCCCAGTTTATAAATGTATTGCTCGGCGACATGTCAGTAATTGGACCTCGCCCTCATATGGTGAGTGATAATTTAAAATATCAAAATCTTATTAACCAGTACTCCTTTCGTTCCAAGGTGAAACCGGGGATGACAGGACTGGCGCAAGTATGCGGTTATGCAGGGCCTGTTACTGATATTGAAAAAATGAAAACCAGGGTGACGATAGATAACTTTTATATAAGGCATTGGTCTTTAAAACTGGATATAATGATTTTGTACAAAACAGCGCTAAAAGCAATTGGTTGAATGGTTTTATAAATGAAAAGCGTAATATTATTTTATTAAATTAATAACACTTCCGGATCTTGAAAAAAACGATAACAAATATCTTCACAATTCTCACTAGAAAGGAAAAGAGTAAAGTAATACAACTTATTCTCTTCGATATTTTGGTAAGCATATTGGATATAGGTTTCCTGGCGATGTTGTTATTGGTGATCCAATTTTATACAAATCCGGCAAGCTCAATATCGACCTATTTGTCATTTAATATTTTTAAAGAATCTCCGCTTCTCCTGATAGCGCTTTTTTTTATTCTTTTCAGCTTAAAAAATTATTTTGGTTTCCGGGTTATACGGATGCAATTAAAATTTATTTACCAGGTATCATCAAGGCTTTCCGACAAAAATATAATCAGTTATCTTAATGGAGATTATAATAATTACGTCAATATTGATTCGTCTGTGCATATACGTAAGATCAGCCAGCAGCCTATTGAATTTGGTCATTATGTGTTAGGAGGATTTCAACAAATCATAAGCCAGTCTGTTTTGATCCTGATAACAATTATAGCAATCCTAATTTATAATCCTGTTTTATTCGCCCTGCTTTTTATCATTCTTGCGCCTCCCATTATTCTCATTGGCTTTTTAATGAAAAAAAAAATCAACACAATACGTAAAACTGCAAAGACTATAAGTGAAAAGACAATTCAACACCTGAAGGAAGCTTTATTGGGTTTTATTGAAAGTAATTTATATAACAGTAAATCCTTTTTTTCAAAAAGGTATAGGGTGTCTCAATCACAAATTAACGATGTTCTTTCTGAACAATTAGTAGTTCAAAATATGCCATCAAGGCTTATCGAAATATTTGCAATTTTAGGATTGCTGATCTTAATTCTTATTCATTCATTTACCGCTAATACAAACTCAATTTCAATAATAACCTTAGGAGCCTTTATGGCAGCGGCTTACAAGATCATTCCAGGCATCGTAAAAATTTTAAACAGCAGTGGACAAATAAAAACGTATGATTTTACTATTGAAGATTTGCTGCAAAAGAATGATGCTTTTTTAGAAAAAACATATCAACATAACTCTACCCTTCAATGTATCGCATTTAAAAATGTTTCTTTTAATTTTAAAAACGAAACAGTTCTGAATAATCTTTCATTTACCATTTCAAAGGGTGATTTTATTGGCTTTTCAGGAATATCTGGAAAAGGAAAAACGACCGCAATAAATTTACTGTTGGGTTTTTTAAGTCCATGCAACGGTTCCATTTTAATAAATGACATTTCTACAACAAAAGAGGAGCGCCAGCAGTATTGGAAGCATATTTCGTATGTAAAACAGCAACCTTTACTGATCCATGATTCTATTTTAAAAAATATTACGCTCAATGAAAATGATTTTAATTTAGAGAAAGTGGAAGAAGTAATCCGCGTAACAGGTTTGAACCAATTGATTTCAAATTATCCTGAAGGCTTTAACAAAATGATTAGTGAAAATGGGAAAAACCTTAGTGGTGGGCAGCGGCAACGGATTGCAATTGCAAGAGCGCTTTATAAAGAATCAGGCCTTATCATTCTGGATGAGCCATTTAGTGAACTGGATTGGGAGTCGGAAGCAGAATTACTTGATTATTTTAGTGTTCTCGCAAACATCGGAAAAATGATCATCCTGATTACCCACCATAAAGAAAGTCTTTCATTTTGCAATAAAATTATTTCATTAGATGAAAAACAACCAGCCTGTTTTGGTGATTTTGACACCCGGCTTTCCTAAAAATGAAAGTGATACTTCATGTCTTCCATTTATCCAAAGCCTGATCAGGACAATCAACAAGGATTTTTCTTTTCTTAAAATTATCGTTTTAAGTTTTCAATATCCTTTTACTTCAAAAGAGTATTTATGGAATAATAATCTTATCATTCCATTTAGAGGTAAAGATAAAGGAAAGTTATTCCGGCGTTTTGTATGGTTAAGGGTTTGGCGAAAATTAAAAAAACTCAAAGATGAAAATAACCTGATAGGTTTATTTTCTTTATGGTTTGGTGAATGCGCCTTAATCGGAAGCCGCTTTGGGAAAAAATATGAAATCAGCCACTACTGTTGGATCCTGGGGCAGGACGCAAAAAAAAATAATAAGTTTGTTGCTAAAATAAATCCTGATCCAAAAGACCTGGTGACAATATCAGATTTTATTGCTGATGAATTTTTTAAAAATTATTTGGTGAAGCCGCTACATATTATTCCAAATGGAATTGAAAAGGAATTATTTCTAAATAAATCTTATGAACGAACGATTGATGTTTTGGGCGCAGGTTCATTAATTCCTCTAAAGCGTTATGATCTTTTTATAAAATGTATTGCTGAATTACGAAAAACTCTTCCGGATATTTATTCTGTTATTGCAGGCAAAGGAATTGAAGAATATTTTTTGAGAAATAAAATAAATAAATTGAAACTTCAGAATAATATTTATTTAAACGGAGAAGTGAACCATAAAAATTTATTGGTATTGATGCAACAAACAAAAGTGTTTCTTCATACATCTTCTTATGAAGGTTTCAGCATGGTTTGCCTTGAAGCCTTGTATGCAGGTTGTCATGTAATCAGTTTTTGTAAACCCATGAATAGAGATTTTAACCATTGGCATATTGTGAATTCAGAAAAAGAAATGATAGAAAAAACACATGAAATTCTGAGTGATACTGAGACTGAGTATAGCAGGGTAATGCCTTATTCCATCCAGGAAGTGACCCATTCAATCATGGCTCTCTTTGGACGTTAGTCGTTGCGAAAGCTGGTACAAGCCGTCCGCGATGGATTGGAAAGAAAGAGACTTGTGAAAATATTCAGTAATTGACAACGATAATCGTTCTACATCCGCCTCCTTAGCCTTCAACAGGCTTTGCAACAAGCTTTCTGAATTTCCTGCTTCAAATAAAAATCCAAAGGCGCCGTCTGAGGTGATCTTTTTGAAAGAGGGAATTGAACTCACTATTGGAATACATCCACATGCCATAGCCTCGAGCAGGGCATAGCCACTTCCTTCGTGATGGCTAGCAGAGATGTAAAAATCAGCGGCGTTAAACCATTCTTCAAGTTCAGAATGTTCAACCTTTCCCAGCAATATTATTGCTTTCGACAGTGCAGGGCTGGACGATATTCTCTTTTGTATTTCGTCCAATAGTTCTGTCGTCTGAAACATCATATAAAGTCTGACATGGGGCTCTTGCAAAATAAATCTCTCGAACGCTGTTATCACAGTCATCGGGTCTTTGTTGGCATTTAATCGTCCCACCCACAAAAAGTTAAGAGTGCTCGTAAGCTGCAGCTTCTTTATTGAACTTTCTTTTTCGTTTTTTTTGAACCAGCTGGACGCCTCCAAAATTTCAAAGTATTTAGTAGGATTTAAAATTATTTTATTTTCGATCCAGTCACCCGCATTTTGCCTGCTGGTAAACACGTACATCGTAACAAACCGGTCCGCGATTTTCTGCAACCATTTTTTTAAACCATTCGCAGGGTGCTCCCCATGGTGTTGTATCACTATTTTTACTTGCTTTCCCAATTCAATTTTCAATGCAATTACCTGAAGGGGAAAAATAAGACCCTGAACTAAAACAATGTCCGGTTGTTGCTCCCTGATATAATGATGAGTTTTAAAAGGAATGTGCCAGTATCGGGTACGCGAATGGAAAAACGAGCATTTAACTGCACCCAGATATCTAACTCCTTCAAAATTCATGTGCTTTATAAGTTCAACCTTCATTTGTTGCCTGATATAAGGAACATAGCCAGTTGACGCCCTGTGAAGTTCTAAGACTGTCGCTGGATTGGACAGGTCCTCGTGACAATAATAGTTAAGGTCAATAAGTTTGATCACAACGTTCATTTTGGAAAGCGGATAAATAAGAAAACCCCGTAAAGTAATTGGATATATCTTCTATTAATCCGGGCAAATTACCAACAACAAATTTCGTGGTGCCGTTGATGCTTATTTTAAAAAAATCATTCCATCTTGATGAATGATCCATTAGCTGGTCTTTTATTTCTTCGTCAAACAAACGGATTTCTCCCTGGTGCATAACCAGCAAAATATTTTGAGGGTTAATTAAGTAAAATGCATCCAAGCCTGCTCCGGCATTTGTTTTGGCAATTACAATATCAGCGCATTGACCTACAGCTATTGAACCCTTGCTTTTCAGCTTCCATAAGACAGCCGGATTTTTAGTGATGGCGTCGAATAATTCATTATCGGTCATCATCTTTGTTTCCCTCGCCATCCGAAGATGTTTCCACAAATTCGCATCAGCCGTTAAGGTAGAATCCGTTCCAAAAAGAATCCTCGTTTTTGTTTTTAATCTCTTTATATCAGCGGTCGCATTCAGCAAAAAAAAATTAGAATCCGGACACCAAATTAATGCTTTGATTTTTTTTGCCTGCTCTTCATCCATGGCAACACCATGCACAGTGAACAAACTTTTATTGAAGAAATTCATTTTAATTACCGTATCGATTTCTTTGTGCGCCAGTTCATCCGTTCCTTCACCAGCATGGATAACATAAGGTTTTTTTCCGGCGAAAACATTGTTCAGTTTTACTTTCCAGTATTTTTCAAACTGTACAGAATGTAAAGAATAATTATCCTGGAGAACGGTAATGAAAGGATCATTAATTTTCAATTTTGCTCCGTGATTTACAACGGTTGTAACTCCATTCAATAAATTTTTATAAAGCCCCCATTGGGTTCTTAGGTGTAAAGGAACTTTTAAAACCTCGTTAATCGTTTCCTTATTTTGACTGTGAATATCCTTTCCCCACTCAGCATAGTTATTATAAATGTGATTCCCGGTTTGAGGAAATAAATTAAAATCAAGATGATCGTGAGAGTTAATTAAACCAGGGAATGCAATTGCATTTTCAAATTCAATGCGTAATTCCTTCGGATCATTTTGAAGTGTTTTTTCATCTTCTGAAATTGCTTTTATTTTCCCCTTCTCAACTCCGATATGTTGAATTCCTTCAGTGTTAATGATGTTGAGGTTACAAAGTCGCATAGTTTTTTTTTAAATGAATTCCATAAATGATGGGCGTTCCTTTCCAGACTTCATATACATGTAATGCATTCTGCTTTTCATAAAAAGGTTTTGCGGATTCATCAATTGACATTTCAGTCAAACGGTACACGTCGAGAGAGAGTTGGTTTGCAATCAATTTTATTTGGTCAATTGAATGAACATAGTTTTTAACTGCAACCGTCTTTCCATTATGGTTAAAAGTTCTCTTCCCGCCTTTTGCCAAAGCGGTCGGATGATAATCGGTGATGATCAGTTCTCCTCCGCGCCGCAAAATACGCTTCCACTCGGCCAGTGTATCTGCAATATTTTCAATGTGGGCAATAGTAAGCGTAGAGATAACAAAATCAACGGAATCATTTTCCAATTCAACAAGATGATCATTTTTTAAATGATACACTTCGGCAGCGGGAAATTTTTTCTTTAATAAATGCAACATCCCTGCTGAAATATCAAAGCCAATCAATTTCTTAGGCTCAAGTTCGTATATCTTTTGCCAATGCCTGCCGGTTCCACACCCGATATCTGCAACCATTTTTCCCTTTAATCTTGTGCAGCTTAACAATCGTGAAAAGATTTCCTCATCCCAGGCAAGCATCAGGTTATCGGGTTGTGAGTCATAACCATCTGCCCATAAATTGTACGCTCGCTCCGTGGTGACAGGTTTTGGAACGATTTTTTTAAAGAAGTGTGGGCCTAACCTCGATATTATGTTCATCGGTGTTTTGATTATTTGTGTGCTTCGATTCAAACAAACATTATAACGGGCAAAACTTTCCGCCGGTTGCCTTTCGTAAAATACACGCCATGTTTTGAAACTGATGCGGGGCAACCTTTAGGATATAAATTCCGATTAGAAGAAAGTATGAACAAAGTACTTTTATTCAACCCGCGCAGTGCTATTGCCAAACATCGCATTCCGAATTCGATTATGAATATTGCTGCTTCTGTTAATGGTGTTTATGATTGGACGATCGTCGATGGTAACCGCGAACAATTTCCATACGAAAAGATCAGTACTTACCTGGCAACAGGTCAATATAAGTACATTGGCATTACTGTAATGCCAGGTCCCCAAACGAAACAGGCAATTCCCTTTTCAAAAAAAATTAAAGAAGAATTTCCTGATTCTGTAATCATCTGGGGTGGTTATTTTCCTACCAACCATTATAAAGTGGTACTTAATTCAGGCTATGTTGATTTTGTTATCAACGGTCCGGGCGATAAGGCTTTTTCAGAATTACTAGATGCGTTGGAAAATAATGAATCTTATGAAGCAATCAAAAATCTCATATACAAAAAAGGTGACGAGATTGTCAGAAATCCTAAGCTGGATTTGTTAGACCAGGATAAACTCCCCCCTTTGCCTTATGATAAATTGCATGGTATTTATCCGGTTGAAAAATATCTGGGAAAAACTTACCTGGGCAATAAAACACTTGCTTATCATTCAAGCATCGGATGCCCGTTTACGTGCTCGTTTTGCGCAGTAGTTCCTACTTATGAAGCAAGATGGAAAGCAAAATCAGCGGAGCATGTTTACAGGGATATTAAATACATAAAAGATAAATGGGGAGCCGATGCCATCGAATTTCATGACAATAATTTTTTTGTTTCTGAAAAAAGAGCTGTAGCATTTGCCAAATTAATTAAGCCTGAAAAAATGAGTTGGTGGGGTATGGCACGAATTGACACGATGGATAGGTTTAAAGATGAATCTTTGCAATTGATACACGAAGCGGGCTGTAAAATGATTTTTTTTGGAGCAGAAAGCGGCAACGATAAAATATTACACCAACTGGATAAAGGAGGAACGCAAACCGGCGCTCAAATCATTCGTTTTGCAGAACGATTAAAAAAATTTGACATTATCCCTGAATATTCATTTGTATTAGGCACACCCGCTCCTACTAAGGAGGAAGTGGAGCAACAAATTGAATTCGATATTAATTTTATTAAAAAAGTAAAAGCAGTAAATCCAAAAACTGAAATTGTTTTGTATACCTATAGCCCTGTTCCTGCCGAAGGCACGGAGTTGTTTAAAGAAGTAACCGCAGCAGGCTTTGCATATCCTCAAAAGCTGGAAGATTGGATCACCCCCCAATGGGAACGATTTGATCTTAGAAAAAATCCTTTAACTCCGTGGCTGACACCAGAAATGATAGATAAGATCCGCAATTTCGAAACGGTATTGAACGGATGTTATCCTACTGTTTCAGATATCCGCCTGAATCCTTTAAAACGAAAATTGCTGAAACTGGTAGCAGGTGTTCGTTATAAAATTAATTTTTACCAATTTCCGTATGAAATAAAACTATTACATCGGCTTTGGAAATACCGGCAACCTGAGATACAAGGGTTTTAATTTTTAATAATCAAAACTTGAACAACTTAAGAATTATAAACGGCTTTCTTTCATCACACGATTCATCCGAACAAAATGAATTTGAAAAATTATATATTTCTTTAAGAAAAAAAGAAGGAAGGCTATTTACTTTAAAAGAAATTAAAAATCTGCCGGATGTACCGGCTTCGCATCCGTATTTTAAAGAGTGGAAAATCCGGAAAAAATCCTGCAATAAACTTTTAAGATATCTTAAAAAGGAACGCCGGTTTTATGATGTGCTGGAAATAGGATGCGGAAACGGCTGGTTGTGTTCGCACCTTGCTAGGGGCCTTCTTGCCGAAGTAACAGGTGTTGATGTAAATACGGTTGAAATCAGGCAGGCTAAAAAAGCCTTTTCGGGGATAAGAGACTTGCACTTTATCTCGGGTGATCTGCGTGACGGCATCATTACTGATAAAAAATTTGACCTGATCATTTTTGCAGCTTCAATTCAATATTTTAAATCTGCCACTGAAATTATTAAAATTGCAATGCGCCATTTAACCCTGCAGGGTGAAATACATATTATAGACAGCCCTTTTTATTCTAAAGAGCAAAGACTTTTAGCACAGCAAAGAACAAAAGATTATTTCAATCGCATCGGATTCCCTGATATGTGCGGCTTCTATTTTCATCATACTACAGCTGAAATTGAACCTTTTAATTATAAAATAATTTATAACCCACATTCTTTAATTAATAAGCTGATGTTTCGCAAAAGCCCATTTTATTGGATCATTATTAAAAACCAGTTTACCTAGTGTTACAACAGTCTTTATACCATACTTATAAACGGCACAGGACTTTACAAACGAGCAGGATCCTGGCTTTGCCGATTGTAATTCTCATGCCTCACAGTGCGTGCAATTGCCGCTGTGTAATGTGTGATATCTGGAAAGGCAATAATCATTTGAAACAACTTACCGAAGAGGATATTTCCGGTTTAATGGATTCATTAAAGAAATTTGGCACGCAACAAGTGTTGATGTCGGGTGGAGAGGCTTTGCTTAATAAAAATTTTTTCAGGTTTTGTGAAATTTTAAAGAAGGAAAATATTAAAGTGTCATTGTTATCAACCGGACTTACGTTGAGAAAGAATGCGGAGCAAATAGTTGAATGGGTAAATGAAATTATTGTTTCAATTGATGGCGATGAAGTAACACATGACAGGATCAGAAATATTCCGGGGGCATTTAAAAAATTAAAAGAAGGAATTAATGCACTTAAATCGCTCAATCCTGATTTTAAAGTGACAGGCCGAACGGTAATTCACCGTTTGAATTTTCGTATTTGGCCGGAAATTGTTGAAGCAGCAAAAGAAATTGGATTACAACAAATAAGTTTTTTACCAGCGGATGTAAGCAGCCATGCTTTTAATCGCGAAATTACGTGGGATGAAAATCGCCAGCAGGAAATTCTTTTATCAGAAAATGATTTACCAGGTTTAAAAAATGTGATTGCTAATTTATTGATCACGAATAAAAACGATTTCAAAAATAAATTCATTGCAGAATCACCTGAAAAAATAATGAAAATATATGACTATTATGCTGCGTTTTACGGGCTAAACATTTTTCCTTATAAAAAATGTAATGCTCCGTGGGTATCTACAGTAATTGAAGCCGATGGAACTGTTCGCCCTTGTTTTTTTCATCAGGCTTTTGGTAACATTCATGATAATTCTTTAGCAGCAATTTTAAACAGCAAAGAAGCGATCCATTTTAGAAAAACTTTGGATATGGATAATAATCCCACGTGTTTAAAATGTGTTTGCTCGCTTAATTTGCCTGCAGGTCAAAAAGTTGGATGAGAATAAGCGATGATTTTCTAAAACAAATTTATTATCCAATCGATAACCGGTTAAACACATTTTTTACGATAACATCACACCTTGAAAGATGGAAGGAATAAACATTTTCTTTAAGATAACCATTCAGATCTTGACGCAGCATATTTTTTGCGCGGTTAAGCCGAACTTTCACATTCGATTCTTCAAGCTCAAGCGCTTCGCCTGTTTCTTTTACTGAAAGCTCTTCTACTTCTCTCAGGATAAAGACGATCCTGTATTTTTGTGGCAAGTTGGCGATGGCGTTTTCCAAAACACCATTCAATTCTTTATTCATAAAAATATGAGCAGGCGTCTTCATACTACTTTTATTTTCCAAATATTTTTCTATCCCACCATTAGCAAAACGTTGATCCATTTTTTTCCTGGAGAGGCATTCATTTATCATGATTCTGATAACCCACGTACTTAAAGATGACTGTTGTTTGAACTGACTTAAGTGTTCGTAAGCCTTTACGTAAGTCGTTTGCATAGCATCTTCGGTATTCGCATCATTTTTAAGTATTGACATCCCTATCCGGTAAAGTCGCTGATTGTAGCGGCGTATAATTATTTCGTAAAGCCGTTTTTCACCGGCAAGTATACGCGATACCAGCTCCGGATCTGCAAGTTTATTCAATGATAAAAGAGTTCCTGATTCCATTTGTATATTTTGTTAGATAATGACAAAAGCAAAACGTTACAACTTTTACCAAAAATATTTTTGTAACCTTTTCCATACTCCTGAATCTAATTCTTTAAATAAACCAAAATAATATGACAACAATTGCTCAATTACAAAAGACCTTAAAGTTCACATTTGGTATTGTTCCCATTGTGGCAGGATTGGATAAATTTACGAACCTGCTTGTCAATTGGGTGGATTATCTTGGAAAGAACGCTGATCTCATTCCTATTAATGCGTTACTTTTTATGAAAATAGTTGGAATCATAGAAATCATTGCCGGAATTATTGTTTTGGTAAAACCCAGGATAGGCGCTTATATTGTAATGATTTGGTTATTATGCATTGCCCTCCAATTGATAATAGGTTTAAATTACCTTGACGTGGCAGTACGTGATATTGTAATGGCCATCGGCGCCTACACATTGGCACAACTTACAATAATAAAGGAAAGAAATGTAGCATAATGGAAATTGAAGAAATAATTGATACAATTAAGACGAATCATCTCAATGCCAGCGAAAAAACGACGCTAATAAAAAGGCACTTCACTGAGATCATGTGTATATTAGGATTAGACCTGGATAATGATAGTTTGAAAGACACTCCAGAACGGGTAGCTAAAATGTATGTCCATGAAATATTCAGTGGTCTGGATTTTGCAAAAGAGCCGGAAATCACGCTTTTTAATAATGAATACAATTATGGAGAAATTGTCCTTGAAAGAAACATCCCGCTTTATTCTTTTTGCGAACACCACTTTCTGCCGATTATCGGAAAAGCACATGTCGCTTATATTCCCGATAAAAAAGTAGCAGGCCTTTCGAAACTGAACAGGGCCGTCGAATATTTTTCCAGGCGGCCGCAGGTACAGGAAAGGCTCACAAGAGAGATAGCGACATTTCTTAAAATAAAATTGCAAACAGAAGATGTAGCCGTAATTATTGAAGCAGAGCATTTGTGTATTTCTTCCCGTGGCATAAAGGACAGCGGCTGCTTTACCACAACAACCAGTTATCACGGGCGGTTTAAATCCGAAAAGAAACAAGAACTCCTAAGTCTGTTGAAAATCGATTAGCAACAACTACAAGAACGGTGAGATGGTATTCTTATGCAGTTCCCTCCCCGAGGCAACCTTTAGCATTTACTTTTCGTTTTATTTTTACTTGTTTCAAATGATCAGCTCCATTGAGAATTACTATTATGCCGAAAGTTCTCTTCTCTCATTCTTATTTCCTCAGTTATGATCCCAAGCAATGGGCAACAGGCCTTCCATACGCTCCTTTAGGTACCTTGTATGCTGCTTCCTTAACGAGGCAAAATGGTTATGAAGTTTCATTATTCGACACTATGTTTTGTGAGTACCCCATTGAAATTTTGCCTGTTCTTCAAAAAATAAAACCGGGCTTTTTTGTATTATATGATGATGGTTTTAACTACCTCACCAAAATGTGTCTCACTAACATGCGGAATGCAGCATTTAAAATGATCCGGTTGGCAAAAGCGTGTGGCTGTACCGTTATTGTTTCAAGCTCTGACGCGACCGACAGGTATGAAATGTATTTGAAAGAAGGAGCAGATTTTATATTAATAGGTGAAGCAGAAATCACATTGTTAAAACTCCTTGATGCAATTCAAAAAAAAGAAACCCATTTTTTTAACATCGAAGGTCTTGCCTTCTTCCACAATGAGACAGTTATTAAAACCGGAAAGCGAACCGTAATGAAAGATCTGGATGCACTTCCTTATCCTGCATGGGATCTTATTGACCTGGCACCTTACAGAAAATTATGGATAAAAAATGCAGGGTATTTTTCAATGAACATGGCCACAACAAGAGGCTGTCCTTTTAAATGTAACTGGTGTGCAAAGCCGATTTATGGCAATCGTTATAATACCCGTTCACCGCAAAATGTAGTAAACGAACTTATAATGCTAAAAAGCAAATTCAATTTTGAGCATATCTGGTTTTGTGATGATATTTTTGGATTGAAACCAGGATGGGTAAAGGAGTTCGCAGAGTTGATTGAAAAAGAAGGATTGTCATTCAAATTTAAAATGCAGGGCCGTGTTGATCTTTTATTGAAAGAAAATAATATCAAAGATCTTGCAAGAGCGGGCTGCGATAATATCTGGATGGGCGCCGAAAGCGGGTCTCAAAAAATTCTTGACGCGATGGACAAGGGAACCAGTGTACATCAGATTTTTGAAGCCACACGATTGTTGAAAAAAAATAACATCAAACCTTCGTTTTTTATCCAGTTTGGTTATCCCGGCGAAACACGTGAAGACATCGAAAAAACGATTTCAATGATCAATAAATTATTGCCTTATGAGATTGGTATATCCGTTTCTTATCCTTTACCTGGTACTGTTTTTTATGAGAATGTCAAATCCCAATTAAAAGAAAAAACGAACTGGACCGATTCTGATGAAATGGCTTTAATGTTTCACAACAATTACCAACCCGCTTTTTATAAACAACTTCATAGCTATGTTCATAAAAGTTACCGCAAACATTTATCGTTTGAAAATTTTAAACAGCTACTGGCAAAACCTGGCCAAATAACTTTTAAAACAGCCAGGAAAGCATTGGCCGGAATTTATTATGTTCCTGCTGCTTTTTTTGAAAAAATAAAATTACGTCAATTGGAAAAAGCATGACCGGTAATGTTAGAAATAATGAAACTCTAGTGACTGCCGCGTTTTCTCAGCAGGCAAAGACTTTTGACTCATTGTATTCCGGCAATACAATTATTCAATATAAGAGAAAGAGAGTACGATCACATCTCAAAAAATTGCTTCGATCCACAGATTCTATTTTAGAATTAAACAGCGGAACCGGAGAAGACGCAATCTGGCTTGCGCAGCAAAATTGTAAAGTCCACGCCACAGATATTTCACAAGGAATGTTGGAAATAATTCAAAAGAAAATTGAAAACGAAACGCTTGATAAATTAATAACTAACGAAATTTGTTCGTTTACTGCACTGGAAAATCTGCAACAAAAAGGGCCTTTCGATTTAATCTTTTCCAACTTTGCCGGTTTAAATTGTACCGGCGATCTAAATAAAGTACTTGCGTCTTTTTCCGGTTTATTAAAATCAAAAGGAATTGTAACATTGGTCATTTTACCTAAGTTCTGTTTGTGGGAATTATTGCTAATATTTAAGGGGAAATTTAAAACCGCAACGCGCCGCTTTTTCAATAAAAATGGGCACCGGGCGAAAATAGAAGGTAATCATTTTAAATGCTGGTATTATAATCCTTCTTACGTAATTAAACATTTAAAAAGCGATTTTGAATTACTGTCCATCGAAGGTTTGTGTACTTTGGTTCCACCTTCTTATATAGAAAATTTTGCAGTGAAGTATCCAAAGGCCTTTGCATTTTTGAAAGCGAAAGAAGATAAATTAAAAAGAAATTGGCCTTGGAAATATATAGGAGACTATTATATTATATCCTTACAGAAAAAATAAAAAGCACAAACACCCTTAATAAGATTTTTCACCACGCTTTTCATCCATTTCCTATCCTAGCCTCCCAATCATATCTAAAAAGAATTTAGCTTTTTTTGTAACCAATTCTACTTCATTAACTCTAATCTTTTATGTTAGTTAGGTTAAATTCTTTGTCTGAAAGGAAAAAAATTATTTCTCTAAAAATAAAAACGAAAGATCATGAAAAAAAAGTTATGCATTCCTGCGCTACTATTGATTGCAGCGTTTGGATTTTTTAGTTGTACTAAATACGATAATGGTCATCTTCCTGCAACCAGTAAAAATAATCTTGGTCAACTTCCTCCTGGTGGGGGTCATTTAAATTTACCTGCATTGGATCCGGCACTTGTAAAACAGGGGCAACAAATATTTCGATATGAGACTTTTGGTGATGAAACATTTTGGACAGATGTGTTACATATGAACCAGGTTATACAAAGCGGTGTAAGCCCCAATACCGCTTTAGCTGTAGGTTTAAAAGTAGATGCCTCTGCTTTGCCGGCTGCTTTGGTAGAAGCTATTCAAAAGGCACAGGTTAATCTTGATGATCCTCAAACTACGCTTACCCTGCTACAACTTAATGCTGTTGTTGGGATAAAAGGGCAGGTAAGCCAAAACAACGATGGGACTTTAAAGCTCGATAGAGTGGGGATCACCTGCGCTCTGTGTCATTCAACGGTTGATAACTCTTTTGCTCCTGGTATAGGAAAGCGTTTGGATGCCTGGCCAAACAGAGATCTCAACCCTGGTTTAATTATCTCCTTGTCCCCCGCCTTGGATCAGGCTACAAAAGCTACTTACGCTTCCTGGGGACGTGGGATGTACGACCCAAGATTTAACCATGATGGCTTGAGTAACCCGGTTGTTATCCCACCTGCATACGGTTTGTATGGTCTTCCTAAAGCTACTTTCACCGGTGATGGAGATGTGCAACATGAACCTGCAGGACCTGTGGCTTATTGGAATAGATATGTATCGGTTACCCAAATGCACGGACACGGTTATTTTGCAGACCCACGTATTAATTGGGTAGTTGATTACAGGCAAGGCGATGATTTGGTAACAGATAAACTTCCTGCTTTACAGGCGTATCAATATTCTATTTCAGCACCGGCTCCTCCGGCTAACTCATACAATGTTTCTGCTGCTGCAAGGGGAAGAATGCTTTTTGTAAAAAAGGGTCAGTGTGCAAGTTGTCATTCCGGACCTTTATTTACTGATGTTATTGATGGAGGAAAATTACATCCCCAAAGCGCCTCTGTAGCAGTAGATAAAGATTATGTTAACCGGACGGCCACAAAACTGTGGAGAGTCACCCCATTAAAGGGAATTTGGCAACACCCATCCTATTTCCACGACGGTTCTGCAAAGACCCTAACTGACGTAGTAACCAGATACAACAAAGTAAATCATCTTAGTTTAAGTGACGCCGAAATACATGATCTCACCGAATATCTGAAATCACTGTAAGCAATAGTAGTGTGAAATAACAAGCTCAAACTTTTCAGCATCTCTTTGGGATACCCAACTCCCAAAGAGGTTTTTTTTAAGATAGGTTAACCAGGCAAGCAGAAATTTCAGCGACCTCACTTATTTTAAACAACAATTCCTTCCTGGGGAATTGTAAAATTTGTATAATATCAGATAGAAAAAGGATGCTTCCATTAATGCGTCTTAAGAATTGAAGATTAAAAATAAGTGCAAAAGAAATCTTTTTTAAAAGCGGCTCTAATAAGATTTTTCACCAAAGCTTTTCGGCAATCCTATTGTTTCCAGAATTCCTGAATATATCGTTCCCCATACAAGACTAAAAAAAGTCGTTTTGCTATCTCTTTTAGAATTAAAATCCACGGTCCGCGGCTCACTGCCTTTTTGAGGGTTGTTATTTTTAATAAGAAATACGTTTCCAAAAAAACTTAGCAGACTTTTCTTTTTCATACCTGAGGGCTTACTTTCGTCCTTTTTAAGGCCTACCAGGTACAAATTTTTATACAATAATTCACCTTTCCCGCTTGCTTTAAAATTGTCACCTCTTACATGCGCTAATCCTTTTTCTATAGTTCCTTTCTTTATCATGAATCCGGCCATTGGTTTGGTGATTGGATTTAAAACAGCGCTGTCTATTTCTCCAATATTAAGGTCCATCGTAAAGTTTCCGGTTTTATATTTAGAAAGGTCAAATGTAAAACCGTTTGTCATCGGGATTTTATGCATGAACAGCCCTGATGATCTTATCACCAGCATTTTGTGTCTTTTTATTTGCCCCGGCATATTTGTAATATTCGTTACTTTTCCATTTATATTATCAATATATACCGTGCCTGTCTTTCCCATGTCGGGGTTATGTTCACTGTAGGCCAGTTTGCAATGTCGTATATGCATTTCCGTTATAGATATTGGAACAGGAATTCTCATTAAAATCTGGTCCGGAAAATTGTTGATCTTTACCTTCCGAAAAGGCAATGATCTGTCAAGAAATATTTTACAGGAACCATTATTGATACTTGCTTCACGGGCAATAATATTTTTCCGGTTAGTAAGATCACGCCAGTTAATATTAGCTAAGGTTATTTTAGGAATGACAATATTGTACATTTCTTTTCGCTCGTGCAAATGCCTTTCAAACTGTTTCTTATTGAACCGGGGATGCAATTCAAAATTGTGTATTGTAATTTTATTTTCAGCAGTAGAAATATTTATGGAAGCAATTTTAAAAAAGTACAGGCTATCCGGCGTGCGGCTGTAAAAATTTTTTGTTGAAAGCTTTGCCTGTCTTGCAAAAAGGAACCTTTTTGAATCATATTCGGTTGATGAATCTATCAGTATGTTATTCAAAACAATAGAAACGTCGTTAAATTTATTCATTTTATTTTCAGTGCTAATATGGCTTATAAAGGTCCCTCCCGCCAATTCAATTGTATCAATTGAAATGCTTTTCATTTTCTTCATGATTCTTTTATAAATGGTAGTAGAATCATTCTTTATGCGAATCGCTTTATTATACGATTTCTCTTTATGATACACTTCTATAACCGGTTCGCTTATCATAATTTTATGTAGCGATAAATGATTTTTTGATAACAGATCATTAATCACAATTCCGTCAATATGTAATGTAGAAAATGAAATTTTATATACATCATCGGGAAGGATGTGAAGACTATCCAAAGTGTTGATCATTGCAGAGTCAGGAGTAAGAACAGCGCCACTAATATTTATTGACAAAGCTGAAATATCAGGATCGATTCTTTCTATTGACAAATGATAGAGCCCTGCGGAAGCATCTTTTACTAATTGCTGAAGTTTTGCAATTATTGCTGGTCGCAGATCGGCGACAGATTTGGATTTGGAATAATCAGGTTTAAAATCTTTTGCTTTTAATACATGAAATCGAATATAAAAATAGCCGCCGGCAAAAAGGGTTAAAATTGCAATAAGAACCAGGGAAAGTCTTTTCATACTATCCAAACGTGATTTTTTTAGAAAAGGTTTCTTATTTCATTAGCGCGGCTTTTTTGTTCTTATGTAATCTTAGAGTAAAGAAAAGATTATTTTATCGATTCATTCTATGGGGTCTAAAGCATAAAAGTTGTTAGAAGCACTTTCTTTTATCAAAAAAATCATTAATAAGAATGAAGTGGCTAACTCTTTGTAACTTTTTTTCTTTTGATAACTCTAATATATCTAGGTGAACAGAAATGCACTGTAAAAATGATAACTCATCCGGGCTGGTAAAAATTGCATTTCCATATAATTGATTGATCAGGACAAAGTTTTTATTTCAGAAATAAGAATAAGAAAATATTTTAATTATGAAGAAATCATTAAATGAATTATCCCTTGTGGGAGATTTTAGCGCAGCACTCGGCAAAGGTTTGATTGCCGGCTTCATTGGCACTGCGGCAATCACTCTTTCACTAACAATAGAAAGAAAAATCAACGGCCAGCCTACAAATTTCGCTCCCGGGGACGCTGCTTCAAAGGCATTGGAAATTGAAGCGTCAAAAATGGAAGCCAGGAAAAAATTCTCGGATGAAGTACACTGGGTGTATGGTACAATTTGGGGATCGGCGCGTGGAATGCTGTCACTTTTTGGCATAAAAGGATTGCCGGCTACGGCAATTCATTTTGCTGCAATCTTTTATACAGCCCTTTCAATTGAACCCAATTTTGAGATAGCGCCACCAATAAATGAATGGAGCAAAAAATCTATTGCCATTTTCGCACTTCATCATATTATTTATACTGCTACTGCAGGACTAGTCTATGACGCAATCGATAAAAAACAATGATTTTCTGAAGAAGATTCCACTTAGGTGAATAGTAAATCAATAAATAATTCAGATTTCTAATGACTAATAATACAACTATACCGCCTGGCGCTCCGGGAATAGAACCGCGATGGACTTCCGGCTCAAAATCGGGGATTGGCAAATCGATAAATGCCTACTCTGATGTGGCATTTACTATTAGCCATGGTGTTTTAAATGAAGTTTTTTATCCGCGGGAAGATAATGCATGCATACGTGATATGGAATTACTGGTAACGGATGGCGATCAGTTTTTTTCAGAAGAAAAAAGAGATACAGACCATAAAATAAGCTGGATGAAAGAAGGTGTTCCTGCTTTTCATATTGTTAATACCTGCCATCAAAAAAAGTATTCTATAGAAAAGGAAATTCTAACTGATCCATTACGGGACACGCTTCTTCAACAAATTATTTTCAAGCCATCTTCTAAATATGAATGGGCAGAATGCAATTTATATATGCAATTATCGCCACACATTAATAATCATGGAAGCGGGAATAATGGATGGAAAGGCAATTATCATGGCATCCCCATGTTATTTGCCAGTCGCGGTAACACAATACTAGCAGTGGTTTGCTCTTCTGCCTTTTTAAAATGCTCTGTTGGATATGTAGGAACTTCGGATGGCCATACCGATTTGAAACGGCACCATAAAATGGAGTGGGAATACCAAAAAGCAAATGATGGCAATATTGCGCTAACTGCCCAGATTAATGTTTCTAAAAACAAAAAAGTATTATTTGCTATTGGTTTTGGAAGCACTGCGGATGACGCTGCCAACCAGGCATGGTCAAGTATTCTTGACGGCTTTGAGCTGGCAAAAGAAAGATATATCTATGAATGGCAGAAGTGGCAAAGATTATTAAAGAATATAAAATCGGATAGAAATACTGTAGGCCGTCATTTCAGGACCAGCGCTGCGGTATTACGGATACATGATTCTAAAAAATTTCCCGGAGGAATTATTGCCAGCCTTTCTATACCATGGGGTAATCAAAAAAGTGATGGCGACCTGGGTGGCAACCATCTTGTTTGGCCGCGGGATTTGGTATTGAGCTCGGGAGGTTTTTTGGAATTAGAAACAAAAGATAACCTACTGAGGGTTCTCAACTATTTAATGTCAACACAAAAACACAATGGTTCATGGAGCCAGAATATGTGGCTTGAAGGTGTGCCATACTGGAATGGAATTCAGATGGACCAGATTGCACTATCTATCTTATTGGTCGACAGCGTTTTCCAGCAAAAATTTCTTGATAAAGAAAGAATGGAACGTTATTGGCCAATGGTAAGAAAAGCAATCTTATATCTTGTTACAAATGGCCCTTTTACCCAACAAGACCGATGGGAAGAAGAATCAGGCCTTACCCCTTTTACACTTGCTGCAGAAATCGCGGCTTTGTTAGGTGGCGCAGAACTTGCAGAAGCAAACAGCGAAAAGGAAATTGCTGCTTATTGCAGGGAAACCGCTGATTACTGGAACGATCACATTGAAGAGTGGCTTTATGTAACAGGTACGGCGATTTCTCATGAGGTTGATGTAGAAGGTTATTACATACGCATCAATCCTTCAGGCGAGACGGCTGAAGAATTAAAAGAAATGTATATCAATCTGAAAAATCACGAAGGAGATGAGGGCAAAATCTTATTGACCGATTTAATTTGTGTGGATGCGCTTGCCCTGGTAAGATTCGGGTTGCGTGCCGCAGATGATCCGCGTATTTTAAATACCATCAAAGTAATTGATGCAAAATTGAAAGTGGAAACGCCTTTTGGTCCTTGCTGGCACCGCTATAGCAATGATGGATATGGCGAAGATAAAAATGGCGACTTTTCAGCAACCCAGGGTATTGGAAGAGCATGGCCATTGCTAACAGGCGAAAGAGGCCATTATGAAATCGCCGCAGGAAATATTAATGAAGCAAAAAAATTATTAAAGGCAATGGAATTATTTTCTAATAATTCTTTACTTCCTGAACAGATTTGGGACACTACAGATATCCCGGAAAAAGGATTGTTTTTTGGGAAGCATTCAGGGTCAGCAATGCCTTTAACGTGGGCTCATGCAGAATATATAAAATTATGTAGCTCTATAAAAAGAAAAAAAGTTGCTGATATGCCACCACTTACCCGGGAACGGTACATTAAACACAAAATAACTTCTCCTTTTGTTGTATGGCGTTTTAACCGGCAGCAAAAAATAGTTTTATCCAAAAAAATATTACGTATAGAAGTAATGGCAGAGGCTGTCGTTCATTGGACTGATAATAACTGGAAAACCTGCAACGACACAGACACAAAAGATACAGGGCTTGGAATTTACATTGCTGATATTGCTTCCGGTAACGAAAAAACAGAGGCGATACGATTTACATTTTTTTGGATAAAAGAAAACAGATGGCAGAATAATGATTTTGTCATTGTCGTAAAAAAAGCGGGTGAATGAATAAATACTATTTTTCGAAAGAGAAATCAGGACATTAAGCCAGTTCTTTAAGGAGATATTGTGTCACTTCGTTTTGTTATTTTAAGAGAGATCTTTTAAGAGAGATCTTATTCTC
>CAWEQV010000021.1:0-197533 GCA_963811285.1 uncultured Chitinophagaceae bacterium
TGGCAGGGGCGTCACAAGCGTAGACAATAAACTGAAAATTGAAGAGCCCGAATATTCGTTTCAAGAATAAAACGAATGTCTCGTCCACCAGTTTTCCAGGAAAAAACGGGGAATTTGATAACGGAATTTTATACTCAAAAGCGCGATTATTTTAGCTAATTGGCGAAAATAAGTCTACACTTCTTTTTTTTATTTTATTTAACTGATTAAGTACTATATTAAATTCATTGTTTTAAAATGGGGGCATAATTTTTGCATATAATACTTACCACCGTCAGCTTCAGGGCTAACATATATCAGTGGAATTTTAAGAAGCAAAAAAGTAACTTTAAACAAAAATCTACCGGTCATGAAACAGTTAAATAACCAGCAACAAGACTGTTCCATTTACCCCGGCGAATATGTGCCTTTTCTTAACGAAAAAGAGGTAAAAGAAGCGATCCATAACACCGATAAAAGAGACATCATTCATCCTGCGGTAAATATTTTGGAACAACCCACCTCCTATAAAATAGAAGTTGTAATTCCAGGCGTCGAACGGGATGAATTGCTCATTTATGTCAATGGAAATATTCTATCTATTTGTGCCGTTAACAATGAAAAAATAAATTCCACTTTAAGGAATTTGCAGGTGCAGGAGTTTAGTTATAAATGGTTCGATCGCCATATCCTTTTGCCTGAAGATGCTGACTCCACCTTTATCAGCGCGGAATACAGGTCAGGAATTGTGGTAATCCATATTCCGAAATCTGCCAAGCCGATTAACAATCCGCATACACGAATTATTGTTTACTAACGGCGCCTGTAAACGAGTTTTTGCAGCAATTGGACAGTAAACAAATAAATAATGACGATTCCTGTTATGTAAACTATTACATGTACAGGAATCGTTTCAAATCCTATCAATTTCCCAAACGGTAAATAAGGCAACAACCATGGCAAAAAAATGACCGATTACTCCTATTGGTCAAAGAAGTTGTGGTCCTCGTTTTTAAGATTTATTGAACTTTTGCACTTCTTCCAATTCATTGTTTTCAATCCTGGCAATAACGTAATTTTTTATTCCCTCAAGATTCACTACCCAAATATCACGGTCGCCTTCTCTCACCCTGAATGCACGCGTAATTTTGTAATCCGGGTAAGCTTCTGAAACCATTTTGTGAATGTCATCCGGAAGATTGTTTTCATACCCAAAGCTTACGTCGTATTTCATCATTCCATTTTTCTTGAACAACGCATTATGGTCCATATCATTTTCGATAAACCTGGCGAGATAATCCTTATCGAACTTGTACCATTGAAGATTGATTGCCTCGGGAAAAGTTCTCGTAAAAGCATTATTTACCACAGAACTTACTTCAGTATTTGCAGTAATCGTAATTGCCGGCAATGAAACAATAGAATCATTTTGGGCAACAAGACGGCTGGTGCTAAAAAGCAGAACAGCGAGTATAAAGATGAATTGCTTTTTCATATTTAAAAATTTAATTGATGATAAAAAAGATGCCGTCGAACTAAAAAAATTTAATCCAAGTTAAGCCTCTTAATCACTCGCATGAATGACCGTAGTCAATCATTGTATTGATTGTTATTACTGCTTTTTTTTAAATGCTACCGATTACGGTCAGTCATGGTACTGACCACTGTCATAGGAAACCGGGTCTGAATGATGCCATATTTGCATCAGGTTTTTCATAGGATATTGGATTAGAAACAGAGCTGGATTTCCATCCGGCTCTCTTTTTTTTTATATAACGAATGGATTGATAATATTAAGGGCAGGTAGCTCTGCAGATTTATCTGAAATGATTCTTGAAAAAAATAAAAAAGCACACTATATTTGCGGCAGGTTTTTCATAGGATATTGGATTAAAACGAGCTGGATTTCTATCCGGCTCTATTTTTTTAAAAAAAGGTTCAGCTAAAACTTCGCTTTTTTACGGCTTCAAATTTTTCATCGTAATCTTTTCTAATGGTATGCATCCATCGATCCCACCACAAAAAATACAAACCATAATTTCCTTTAAAATATTGATGATGCTGGTTGTGATTCACTGAGGTATTGATCCATTTTCCCGCCCAATGTCTGTTGAAACCTTTTGGATATAGTTCGTAGCCAAGATGTCCGTAAACATTGTACACGATCATTGCAAAAAAGAAAATCTCCAAATGCAAAGGACTCATCGGAATGGTGAAAAGAAAGACGGCAAAAATTCCTGCTTCGACAATTGCTTCCAGCGGATGAAATGAATAGGCAGCCCAGGGAGAAGGATTGGTAGATCGATGATGTGCCAGATGAAACCAGCGAAATAATTTTCGATGATGCATCAATCGATGTGTCCAATAAAAATAAGTGTCGTGAATAATGAACATTAGGGGAAAGGCGAGAAAAAAATAGAGCCAGCCGTATTGATGGATGTCGGTATAAAAAAAAGTATGTGTGCGAATTGCCTTAACGTGGAGAATGAGCAATGGAACGAGGGCAAAAATTGAAACAGTCAAAATGGAATAACCAATCTCACGAACGTAATCTTTTAATCGCGGGTACTTTTGCTGAATCTTTTTATTACTTATTCTTTTTTTGATCAAAAAATAAAATAACAGGAAAGCAGCGCCTGCCACGATAAAATAGCGGCTACCAATTTTTTGTAAATAGAAAAAATAATTCGACCAATGCATTAATCTTACCTCCCCAATAAAATTACATCAATTCACAAATTTTATTTTGGAGGAATCAAAAGATCATTGATAATTTTTCTTTAAAGTTGTGCCCAAAAGCGTTGTTTCATCAAGGACTTTCTTGCTTACGCGTTATCGTTCCTTTGTGATCATAAAGCTCCTGGAAAAATTCCGGTGTATGCTGATTGGTTACTGCAATCCACTGCCACATAGTATTTCTTTTTTGTGCTACGATTGATACCAGTCCTGATTCTTTATAAAGTATTTTCCCCGGCTGTTTTATGTTGTACCAATCCATTTCCCATGGATAATAAATCAAAGCATTGTTGCCGTCAAGCATTCGCAGGTCAACACTTCCTGAAGAATAATTATAGGTAATGGTGTCAAGGTGATTAATAGTGATATAGTAATCCTCTATCTCCTTTTTGTTTGAATAAAAATAACCTGCGGGATTCACCAGGTTCGCATCTTCTGCGAAAGGTTTCATTACTGTGGAAAGATCTTTCTTTTGCATGGCAAACTGTTGTGTTTGCATCATGCTTAATAAAATCAAACTATCGCTTGCATAAGAGTTTTGACAAATGGCCGGCTTAGCCAATAATACAAAAACAAGTAAAAACAGAGGAATTTTTACTTTTCGGGGATACGTCATAAAAGTGAATTAAATATAAGTTGCTCGGGCGCTAAATTATAAAAAAAAGCAGCAAGTGATAAAGTAATAATCGCCAATATTTTATTGTTTACTGTTTAATTAACAATGTCTGCTTCAGAATACAATTTTTTCTGTACAAACACGCCTTTAATTAAAACATCAAAAAAATTAATATCTTCGAAAATGGTTTTTGAAGTAGAATTAATATCAATCGGCGGTTTTTATCATTCCTAAAAAAATATATTAGGAGAAAGACGATTAGCATTTTAATGCTGCTCATTGCATTCTGCTTTACTTCATTTTCACAGCAGTAAACGAACTTTTAATTCAGTTTTTTATTTTGAAAGGAAAATCGAATATCAAAAGCTCCACTTAAACCTTAGAAACAAAGCACGGCCGTAATCGCCATAAAGGCTTTGGTTTCCTCCAAAAAACAACTGGCCGCCAGCGAGCATTTCGATGGTATTGGTCAGAGAAAAAGTAAAAAAGGGGCCGATAAAAAATGAGCCGTCGGCAGGTGTATAAATCGCGGAAAGATCACCACGTATTAATGGATTAAACTGGTACGCTGCTTCTGCAAATAAAGAATGCCGCGCCGGAGAAAGAGATTTTGCAGAAACATTGTTAAGAAAAAAATCGGGACTAAGGCTATCTCCTTTTAATAAACCGGAACTGTTCAGGAGATAGGCGGCGTGCAAATAAAGACTATTTGGAAATGTATAATTAATGCCGGCAGAAGCCGATATAACGGTATTGCTTACACTAAAATTTTTTTTCGGCACGAAGGCTGATATTTCTCCATTAAAACCTGCCTGTCCCAAAACACCTGACCAACCTCCGCCAAGGACATAATCTGTTTTAACTATGCCTGCAAGCGCCTGGATATCGTAACTCCCTTTTGTGAAACGATAAAGACCTGCGGCAATCATTTCATTTGCTGATCTGCCTGGCTTAAAAGCTATCTCTGCGGAAGAAGTGCTGTTGAGGTAATACTGTACACGTACTGCGTCTGTTCCCGGCCGCTCTTCATAATCGAAATCAAAATAAGAATAAGCATTAAAAATGTCATTTGGATTCCAAACAAGATTCAAGCCCCAATTGATTCGTTGCCGGCCGACTGTAAACTGCCATTTTCCCCTCGTATAGTCAATGGAAGCGCGATCAATATTAGAGTGGAGTAAATAAGACGGTCCTTTCACAATTGTTTTAGAAAGATTAAAATAATCATCATTGCGGTTTTTCAATATTTCATCCTCGATCGCTATTGCGATAGGATCTCCATAAAAAAACCTGTTTCGGATACCCAGGTGAAATTTCCATGCGCTATCATGATACCAACGGACATCTACCCTATTGTGTACCAGGTTTTCCAAAGTCCATTGCTTATTGACATCTGTGAATTCTGTCGTTTGCAAATCCTTTAAATAACCATTAATTGTCCAGTGAGAATTTTTCTGAACGGGTATTCGCGCAATTCCTGTGGTATCCTGCGCTAAGCTTGTTTCATCAAGCATTGAAGACAAAAGAAGCACCCAAAAAACAAGTATTATTTTAGATCCGGATGTCTTCATGGACTTTAGATTTGGTATCACTAATGACTTTTCCATCTTCCAGCGTTATGATGCGATGAGCCTTCTCCACTACACGTTGATCATGTGTTGAAAAAATAAAAGTAACTTCTTCTTTTTCATTAAGCGTAGCCATCAAGTCAAGCAAAGTGTCTGTTGATTTAGAATCAAGATTCGCAGTAGGTTCATCCGCAAGAATAAATTTCGGTTTCGATGCCAATGCTCTCGCAACAGCCACTCTTTGTTGCTGCCCTCCGGATAAATATTTCGGTCGAACATTTATTTTATCGCGCATACCCATAGCCGTTAGCAGGTAATTCACCCGCTCCGTAATTTCATCTTTATTGCAGTGCTGCAGTTCCATTATGAATTCAATATTCTCTTTTACGGTAAGCACCGGAATCAGGTTATAGGATTGAAAAATAAACCCGATATTATACAATCTGAAATCGGTAAGCGCGGCTCCATTCATTTTGGTAATGTCCTGTCCATCAATAATGACATTTCCTGATGTGGGCACATCAAGTCCACCCATCATATTCAAGAGTGTTGTCTTACCGCATCCGGATGGCCCTACGATTGCCGAAAATTCGCCCTTTTCAAATTCAAGATTTACACCATTTAATGCATGAACAGGCACCACCGTTTCATTGTAAGTCTTTGTAAGGTTTTTAATTTCAATAACTGGCATAAAAAATCATTTAATAAAAAAAGTAAATTAATCAGTCACCTCTCAAAGCCTCTGCAGGCTTCAGTTGTATGGCCCTCCTTGCCGGAAATATACCGGCGATCATCGCGATCACAATTACCATAATAACAAGTATGAAATAAAAATTAATACCGAGTGTGGGATATACAATACTGCTGTAACCAAGCGCATTAAATCCCTCTGCAATAATCGACAGATTGATACCCGTTTTCCCAAACCACCAAATGGTAGCAATACTTACTAATACTCCAATCACTGCTCCTGTGAGTGAAAGAAAAATAGTTTCCAGCATGATCATGCCGAAGACTTTGGAAGGTTTCATTCCAATGGACAATAACATTCCAATTTCACGTGTACGGTCCAGCACCGCCATCAGCATTGTGTTAATAATCCCAAAAGCGAGGGCAATCAAAATAATGCCAACAAAAATCAAAGTCACTTGCATCATTGTTCCGGAAAGCACTTCAATCATTGGTGAAAGTTGACTGTAAGATTGAACCTGCAGATTGGGAAATTGCTTTTGAAGAGAAGCGGCCATTTGTTTTGTGTCGCTTGTTTTGTGCAATAAAATGGTAACGATTGACGCAGCGCCGGTTTGAAAACCGGTTAGTTGCCTGATATCTTTTTGGCGGACAAAAATCATTTGTTTGTCGAAATCGCTGTTGTGCGTCCTGAATATTCCGGTCACTTTAAAAGCACCATAAATAATATCACCGGACATGGTTTGTAATGTCAGCACAATGCGTGAATGAAGTTTCACTTTTAATTTATCCGCCAACTGTTGCCCGATAACTACCTGGTTATTGCGGTCACTTTTGAAGTAATCGCCTTCAATCAACATTTTCGGAATATCGCTTACTTTTTCCTGGTCTGAAGGTTGGATCCCATTCACCATAATTCCTGAGGAACCGCTGGCGGTAGAAGCCATAGCTGGTATTTGAATAATCGCAGATGCTGCAGCCACGGAAGGTTTTGTATGTAGAAACGTCAGCAAGCTATCTGCATTTTTTACCTGGATCTGCATATCATGATTCAACAAAAAGCCCGGCTGATTTATTTGAATATGGCCGGTTTCATTATGAATAACGGAATAAATCTGCTGCTCACTCATCCCTTGCATGAAAGCGTCAGAAAAAATGCCACCCCATAAACCAAGTGCCACGGCAATGATAATTACCAGGCTTCTTGTTTTATTTCGCCATACATTTCGCCACGCAATTTGTGTAAGCATCGCATTATTGTTTTAAAGTTTCTGCAATCCTAAATTTATTTATATACCATAGCGGATAAACAACTGATACAATAGCAATGGCCAAAACGGTTAAACCCTGGTATAAAAAAATATAAGGATCAAGTGATGCCGGCAAGATCGGTTCGATACCAAACTGCTGGTAAGATTGTGCCGCAGAACCAGACAATCTGATGGGATAACGGTGCAGATATGCCAGAACCGGAAGAATGAGTACACTTCCGCAAACGATGCCGAGCAAACCGATAAAAATGGTTTCCAAAATGATTATAACGGTAAGGCGTACACGATGCATGCCGATGGCAATCATTACCGCGAATTCCTTTTTTCTTTCCAGTGTCATCATGAGTATGGTTCCAAAAACTCCGAAAGCAACTACCAGGTACAATATGCCAAGCATGATAATTCCGCCAGCGTTATCTCCCTGGATTTCCTGGACAAGACTTTTGTTCATTTCCGGCCATTGCATTACTTCATAAGTGCTGTCAAGAGCATGTTGTAAAAAAGCAGTCGTCTTGCCAATATTGCCGGGATCGTTTAGCATGATACTCTCGGAAGTGATGTACCCCGGCGCTCCAAAAAGCGTTTGCGCATCTGGTAAATTTAGATAAACAAGCGAACTGTTGAGTTGCTCCAACGGAAAATGAAAAATCCCTTGTATCGCGATATTGGCCTGCCGCTGTGCTGCCATGATAACCCTGACCAAGTAACACCAAAGTATCGCCTAAGTTTAATTGCAGATAATGTGCCATCCCGTCTCCTATCAAGATTCCCTGGCCGCTTACATTTTCCCTAAAATATTTGCCCGCGATAATTTTCCCTTTCAAATTATTCATCGCTTCTTCCTTTGCCGGATCGATCCCGATGACTTCTACTCCTTTTGTGTGCGGGCCGGAGGAGGCAAGGGCAAAAGATTCAAGCCTTGGAACAGTCAAAGAAATATTTTGATCTTTATTCAATGCCGTTTTCAATTCACTTCCAGGCTCAAAGGAATTATTGATTGATTGATCTTCCCAATAACCTTTTGCATGAACTTGTATATAACCTGTAGAAAAACGAACAGCGTTGCCGATCATATTTCCGTACACTCCTTTCTGAAAAGACCTTATACCAATCGCCAACACTACTGCCATTAGCACTGAAGCCAATGTAATCAAGGTTCTGCGGCGGTTGCGCCAAAGATTTCGCCATGCCAGTTTAAAATATTGTTGCATCACGCAATCGTTGAATTTTAAAAATTTATTACTCCCATCACCGCAGATTTTTCATGTTTTGTTGTGAAAAGAAACTCTCGCTCAACGGCATATTGAAAGCCAGGTGTTCGAACTGGAAAATAGTTTGTTTTCCTTTTTCTTTCACCGGCGTCATCACCAGTTTTGAAGGAAGATCACGATCATCAAAATGCTTGATATCTGACTGGATTTCTTCGTTTACCAGTTCACCATCTTCATTATAAAAATCTGCTTTCAGCATAAAGTATTTGTCTTTTGCAATCCAAACAATAATCTTGTCCCACACCACGGCTGCGTTTGGCTTTGGCGTCAATTGGATCTTATAGCAATCATATCCTTCTACTTTTTCTGTTCCCAGCAATGTGTGATTATAATCGTCAACCATTGAGTTCGCTTTTACCAAATCATTGTTGGTAAAATCAGATCCCATCCAATTCTGTCCCATCATGGAAGGAGGTATGCGAATAATCCGGCTAATGGTCGGCATCCAGTTCCACATTTCGTTATGTCGTTTGAGGAAAACCTGGCCTTTATCCTGCGGTGGTGAAGTAATAAGAATCATATAATAATCATTGCCCAGCGACCATGTTTTCATACTTACTTTCCGCGACCAGGAAGGCCGCACAATTGTCATGGTGGCTGTACTTTCGCTCGATTTTCCATTCATTAGGTCATTCGCCTTTTTGACAATTTCAGTAGCATTTGGTTGCTGGCAATTGGCTTTGAATGAAAACAAACAGAGGATTAATGACAGCAAATAAAATCGTTTCATATTGTGCTTTTTTCGCGTTCAGGCAAATTTTTTAATAATCATTTCTATTACTTCTTCAACCGGGTATTCATGAGGCGCCACCATCAAATCAAACATCAGCCCGTCAAGCACTGCCCCGAAAAGCATCGCTTCTGCCATCGGGTTAGATGATTTTTTCTTTTTGAAATAGTTCATGTACACTTCAAGATATTCCTGCAGGAAAGCTGTTGCTTCCTTCTGAAATTCTTCAGCCAAATCGGGCTGCAAAGCAAGCATAGTATAGAGCCGCCAAAAATCAGATTCCTGCAGAAAAAGCTGAACCATTTTTCTAAGGCTTGCCGCAAATTGTTTTTTTGTCTCTAACTTCTGATTCTCATCCTCATACAAAAATGAAGCAGCTTTTTGCATTCCAAATCTCAACAATTCGCCCAGAAGTTGTTCTTTACTTTCATAATAACTATACATCAACCCTTTTGCAATTCCGGCTTCCTTCGCAATCATATTAATCGTTGCTCCATTAAAACCCTTACCGGCAAACACTTTTAAGGCTGCCTGCAAAATTTGCTGTTTTTTATTCTCTCTTAATTCCTGTAACTGGTGTGAAGTTCTTGGCGACATATATTTTTTTTGACTGAACGTTCGTTCAAAATTAAAATGATTTATTGAAACAAACAAAATTTTTATAATAACAGTAAAGCAATTTTTAATTCAGCTTTTTATTTTAGAGGAAATCAAACCTTTTCGTGGAAACATATAAATAAATATTTCGGTGTGACTTGTTTTTTCTAACTTCAATCGAAGATTCATCAAAGTTGTTGAAACTTTATTCCCTTTAAATTTATGGCAAAACCAAACGGCACAAATATTTCTCCTGCTCGTAAGAAAGCTTTCGAAAATTTAAAAATTCCTGTAGAATCAAGAGCAATCCTCTGCCTTGATGGTGGCGGAATTCGTGGCATTCTCACCATTCAGCTTTTAAAAAAACTGGAAGAAGTTGCAGGAATTCCTTGTTATGAACTTTTCGATATGGTGGCGGGCACATCAACCGGGGGCATCATTGCAAGTCTGATAACCACTGGTCATGCGGCAAAGATATTGAAGAAATGTACGAGGAGCTCGTTACAAAAGTTTTCGAAAAAAAATTTTTCAGGGGAAGATTTTTATTTCCTCCTGCTTTCACGAAAAACAATTACAGGAATATTTTAAAAAAGCTGATGGGCGATATGACACTTGAAAAAGCTTGTGCGCTTCACGACCTTGATCTAATGGTTACAGCTAGTGACATTTCTGCCGGAGAAGAAACTTTTTTTTCGTGTTTTAAACAAGAAGACGGCAGCTATCACGGTACTTACAAAGACGTTCTTTTGCGGGCAGCGATGGAAGCCACAATGAGCGCCCCTACTTACTTTTACCCGATGGAACGATTTCTTGATGGTGGAACCACAACTTATAACAACCCCTCACTTGCGGCTTTTATTGAAGCCACTTGTTATAGTAGCGCCAAAGATAAAACCAAGCCATACTCCGTTTCCTCGATCAGCCTTTTTAGTTTTGGAACAGGTATGTCACGACAGTTTAAAAATTATAAACAAACGATCCGGCCAAAAGGTTTGGCCATTACTTTTTGGTTGCATTGGATCATGAACCAAACCGGCCAGGACGCCAGTATGATGCAGATGAATACTTTTCGTTCACCTGTATTTAAAAAGATTGTTGATCTGCGAAGATTTGAAATCTCTCTTGATCATCTCGCTCTAAAAAAACTGGAGAATTCTGACACGCTTAATGAAAAAAAATATGGAACTAAAATGCTTCATGATTTGACTAATAAAGTGCTTGACAATATTGATCTTGCTGATATCAGGAAGTTTGATCTGATGAAAATTATCGGCGAGCAGATGGCTAAACATATCGTTTCCTGTGGAAACAATTTTCAAAGCGATTTGGTTGACAAAAATGAGAACGACGCATTGGTTTCTTTTTTTGGAGATGTTGAATGCATCAAAAAACAAATGAGCGATTCTTATTGGATTGATAAAAGCCTCGCCTGAAAATTTTATTCAATCCCTTCAACAACCAGCATTTTAGTTGTAGCTGCACGCTGCCTTATGGCTTTTGCTTTGGTATATTCTTCTGAATACCACCATTGTTTGGCGCGCTCTGCTGAAGGAAATTCCAACACCACTACCCTTTGCGGGCTCCAATCGCCTTCAAGGGATTCTGATTTTGCTCCTCGAATCAAAAATTTTCCATCATAAGCTGCAATGCTAGCAGGGGTTAATTTTTTGTATTCTTCATACAGGTCATGATCCTGGATGTATATTTCAACAATAACATAAGCTTTCATAAAAATAATTTTTGAAATTTTTCCATTGAATTAATTGGTCAAAATTAAAAATACCCATATTTCTTATTTAATTGCATTTACAAAATCAAAAAGAAGAGACCAGATAAAAAACTCCATTTACTTTCCACTTAAAAACTCAAGAGAAAGAAGATGTTTTTCACTTCTTAGTCGTAAATTCCTTTGTCTTTTCCTGTTTCTTTTTCTAAAACGTCCTTTGCGCCCGGGCCGCCCACTTTATTCATCGTTTTATTCTTGCGTAAATATAAAATGAGCCAAATGGCCAGGACAACAATTCCTACTGTTAATACAAGAAATAAAATACCCATGATTTTTGTTTTTAATGTTCAATACAAATAGGGTTACAATAATTATGCAGTAATTTAAAAATCTCCTGAATTTGTTTCTTTACTGACTATTGAAATACAATCTTTTAGCAAAAAAAAATTAAAAAAAATGAATAAAGTAACTTTTGTAACCTTACAGGAATAAGTGATTGTTATTTTTACAAAATCGATCAAAAAAAAATTAAAGTGACTTTTCAAAATATTTTTTCAAAAATCAAAAAAAACCGGGGCAGTATCCTGTTTTATGCTGTGCTTCTCATTTTTATTTTTAGCCCGTCAGCAAAAGCTTTGTTATTGCGGGGCATTATGTCAACAGGACTTTTTAAAGCTGACCTAAAAAAAGAACAACCAAAAGATGTATCCGCAACTCCGGCATTTTCTTTTACTGATGGCAAAGACAATAAGATCACTTCGGCGTCTTTAAAAGGCAAAGTCGTCTTTATTAATTTTTGGGCTTCATGGTGCCCGCCATGCAGGGCTGAGATGCCGTCGCTCAACAAATTATATTTGCAACTTCATAATGATAATCGTTTTGTTTTTTTATTTATTAATGAAGATGAGGACAAAAACAAAGCGATCAATTACATCGAAAGCCACGATTTTTCCATTCCTTTGTATTATCAATCCAATGTTTCAGAAACATTATTCAGCGGCACTTTGCCCACGACTGTTATCCTCGATAAAGACGGGAAAATTGTTTTGAAACATGAGGGAATGGCGGATTATGATAATGCTAAATTCATCAGGCAGTTAAAAGAATTGCAATAAAAAAATAAAATAAAACCTCATGAAGATTTTTAAATTTCTTTTGATCGGCGCTATTGTTTTGATCAGTTCTCATTCTTTTGCACAAACAAAAAACAGCTCCGATTTTCATGGAGCTCAGGCAAAATTAAAATCATACAAAGCGTTGTTTATTCTTGATGAGTCTGATCCGAGAAAAATGCACATGCTTCTGCATAACATCGAAAATTCATTGGACGATCCACGGCTGAAAGGCAAGTTACAAGTGGAGTTGATCGCTTTTGGAAATGGTGTGGAATTGTACAAAAAATCCAATCATATGGATTCTTTGCTGCAACCACTGGTGAACAGAGGTGTTATTTTTGCTGAATGCGAAAACACGATGAAGATGAAAAAACTTACTCCGGATGAGTTGTGGCCTTTCGTTTCCTACGTTCCAAGTGGTAATGGCGAGATCATCATTCGCGAATCGCAAGGATGGGTTGGCATTCATCCATAACAACAGTAAAGCAACAAGTTCGCGCGATTTTTATTTTACATTTTCGCCTCTTCGCAAAGTTTTCTTACTTATTTTGTCATTTCATATATTTACTGAACGAAATATAAGAGTCGATAAACAATCACTATGCGCGAACCAAAGCACGATAAAGAGAGGCAGGATTTTCAACTGGAAAGATTCACTTTTTTTACTGATGGCGTTTGTGCTATTTGTATCACGCTGCTCGTGATTGAACTCAAGGTTCCTGAGTTTGAAATGCCGACTGACACGCTCTTGTGGCAATCACTTTCAAACATGTCACTTCGTTTTTTAGGATTTGTTATCAGCTTCGGAATTGTGGGTCATTATTGGTCAGTTCATCACAGGATTTTTGGTTACGTCGTAAAATATACTACTGGTTTATTGTGGCTCAATCTTGCTTTTCTTTTCACCGTCGTATTGCTTCCGTTCAGCTCCGGTTTTCTTGGTCAATACAGTTCTTACCAGAATCTAAAACTTCCTTATGCAGTTTACACTTTTAATATGGTTCTTACCGGCATCATGAATTGCTGGCTTTGGTTGTATGTCAGCAACCCAAAAAGAAAAATGTTGTCAAGGCAAATATCAGCTGCAAGGATCAGGCTGGGCTTGTATCGTAGCCTTGTGATACCGGTGATATTTTTCATTTCATTTTTGCTTTCTTTATTCTTGCCATTAGTTTCAAAGCTGATTTTGTTACTGATCCCGATTCTTCTTCATTGGGGAATGAAAGGTTTGGAAAAAAGAGCTGAGGTGGAAGAGATGCAGGAACAAAAAATCAATATTATCCCAAAAGTTTCAGTACCTCACACAGGTGGATAATCATTTCACGTAAAAAATAACCTGAAATAAAAACCAGGTTTTACTAATTCCTTTTTCATATCCATGTCATTAAGCATTGAGCTGATGAGCATTTGTACTGATTTGTTATTGTTCGCTTTTTTTACCACAAAATTGATGATGCGCGGATGGCGAAAAAGCCTTTGTAATGAACGTCCAAATCTAAATTCATTCCACATTTTCTGATAAATTTCTTTGTCATATCGTTTATTGAATTCCGCATCAAATCTTTTCTGTTCAAACGCTTTTAAAACGTGTGCGGCAGCTACTCTTCCACTCCTGATTGAATTGGCAATTCCTTCACCGGTAAAAGGATCAATTAAACCGGCAGCATCGCCAAGCAACAAAAAGTGATTACCTGAAATCGCTCTTTTTTTTGATCCAAGAGGTAAACCGAAACCCTCTATTTCAGTTAATGGAGTAGCTTCTTTAAAACGGTCTTTAAGTGTAGATTCTGTTTGCAGCAAATGAATTAACTCTTTTTTCAGATTGATTTGCTTTTTACTTACTACGCTTGAAAGCATTCCCAGTCCGACATTTGCCTCGTTATTTGGCAAAGGGAAAACCCACAAGTAGCCTGGAAGAATGTCTTTATAAAAATGAAGCTCAATATGGTTATCAGGATGAAAACCTTTTACATTAGAGTAGTATTGGCGCACTCCCGCACAATAATGATCTTTCTCTACTTTGTTTTGAGTCAATTTTTTATTAAGAACAGAATGTGCGCCGTCAGCACCTAAAGCCATAAAAGCTTCAAAAGATTTGGTTGCTGACTTCAAAATAATTTTATCTTGTTCATTTATTACTGACTCGATCTTTTCATTCTGAAAGACAGTAATATCAGGCAATTTCGCAGTTTCAGAAAAAAAGAAATTATCAAAATCCATTCTTTTTGTTACAAAGCCTCCACCGAATTTATCTGCAGGTTTTGCAAATTCAATATCAAGCTTTTCGTGTTTTGGTGTAAAAAAACGAACACCGTTTGAAGGAATTTTTTCCCGGAACTGTTCAAGTTTCTCAGTTAGTTGTTCGCTTATCTGGTGAAATTGTTTGGTAACATCAGCGCCTATTGCATCACCACAAATTTTATCTCTTGGAAAAGTGTCTTTGTCAATCAATGCTATTTTCAAACCTTTTCCTGAAAGCATAAAAGCTGCTGCACAGCCTGCAGGCCCCGCTCCCGCTATAACTACATCAAATTTTAATCTTTCCATATTGTGGGCGGAAAGCTACAACTTTATAGTAAACAAAGAAATAAACCCAATTTTTATTTTGTTACGGGAAAGCAAATCACTTCTCGACTTTTGTTGTTAACTTTCCTTTTCTTATTGCTTCATATTTATCAATTTTTGTTGATTGGCCCAGGAGTTGCGATTTTAATTTTTTTTATTATATACTCAAACAAAAATGAATTTCCCATGGTTCCAACGAAGAGGCGTTTTTTTTCTGCCTAAATCTTTTATCGGCTGGATCATTCTCCTGGCCGGAATTGGTTATGCAATTTATACTTTCATTGATATCGACAGCCGCTCACATTCTGCAAGCGATACATTAATCAACTTTTTCTTCAAACTTATCATTATCGCGGCTGCCTATTCGCTGATTGCTTTTTTCACCAGCAGACAAAACAATTCGTAAGATTTTTATTTTGCAACTTCTTTACTCCATTCTTCTGCAGTCATTATCTCTGCCTGTCGCGGAAAGATTTTTCTTGTAAGAACGCGATGCACTTCTTCATCCATGTCAACACAACAATCAGAAAGCACCGTGATGTTATAATCCTTATCCGCCGCTTCCCGGAGTGTAGACAATACAACACCGCTTGTAGCAATGCCTGCCAGCACAAGATGATTTATTTGCTTAGCCCGCAATATCACTTCAAGATCACTGCCGGCAAAGGCGCTTACTCTTTTTTTGGTGATCACAATATCCCCTTTTTGTGGAGCCACTTCTACGGCCACTTTATAATCTTCTTCCTTATCAAAGCTTCTGGCTCTGCTAAGGATGGACGAAAACATTTTATTGTTTGCGCTTACTTCTGGATAACCATTTCTAAACCCGACCACTCCATACATTACTGGAATTTTATTTTCCCGCGCAGTAGCGATTGCCTTTTGCAGTGAACTAAAAAATGTTTCCTTTTCATTTTCCTTTAAACCTTTTACTGTGGCTCCTTGTACATCCATAATCAAAAGCGCTGTCTGCTGATCATTATTCATTTTTATAAAAATTGATTTTCAGTTTACGATGCAATCAAAAATAATGCACGAAAAATTATACTACTAAAAGCAGATTAAAACGAAGTTTATCACCATATTTATATCAGCAAAAAAAAGAAGACCGCAATAATTTCTTTCATTCTTTCTACAATTTCACTGACCAAACTCATAGAACAGACTGACGATCATTATCGGTTTTGGCATGCTGTTGACGATACCTTTACACCTGAAATAATTACTATTTTAAATCTTTTAAAAAACAAGGAGGATATAATGAAAACAAGATCATTAGCAAGAACCAACGATTTAATGATTCCATCAGTTTTTGACGATTTTTTACGGCCATGGAACGAATTTTTTGATGGCGGAAGTTACTTGGGGCGCACTTTTACTGTTCCATCTGTAAACATTGTTGAAGGCAAAGAAGACTTCAAATTATCATTGGCCGTTCCGGGAATGAAAAAGAACGATTTTAAAATTGACGTAAGCGGAAATTTACTTACTATCAGCAGTGAAAAAGAAGAAACCAAAGAAGAAAAAGAAGACGATTATTCCCGCCAGGAATACAACTATTCTTCTTTCAGTCGCAGTTTCACTTTGCCTGAAGAAGTGAACAAAGAAAAAATTGACGCTACTTATGTGGATGGAGTTTTGAAACTGGTTCTTCCCAAAAAAGAAGAGGCTAAGAAATTGACAGTGAACAAACATATCACTGTTAAGTAAGCGGGTTTTATTCCTACTTCTAGCCCTGCAGTTGGTCCTGCAGGGCTTTTTATTTTGATAAAGATTACAAGATGAAACAGCATCAGTTTAACAGATTCTGCAGTTTCTTTATGTTTAAAATGGTAATGATGCCGTCTTTAATATCAATAAGTCTTTCATGCTTAAAATCACCAAGTGTTCTTATCAGTGATTCAATAGCAGTACCGGCAATTGTAGCGAGGTTATCGCGCGTAATATTTATTGCAAATTTTTCATCATTGGCGGTTTTGTATTTCTCATGCAACATGATTAATGCGTCAGCCACTTTTTTGCGCAAAGAGTTGTAAGCCAAAGACAACAATTTATTTTCATTGTCGGTAATATTCTTGGCAAGAATCTGTATAAATTTTCTGCTCACTTCATGGCTGCTATCAATCAAATTTTCAAAATCTTCTCTTGGAATTATTGCCAGCTCCGTTTCTTCCATCGCAGCCGCGGTTTCCTGGTAATTACTGTTCTCAAGCAAATCTACAAAGCCAAAAAAGTCCTGCTCCTTATATAAACCAACCACAAGTTCCTTTCCAAAATCATTGGTTTTATAAGTCTTTACTTTTCCTTTCTGAACATAAAACAAACACGTAGGCCTGTTGCCTTCGGAATATATCACTTGCTTTTTTTTGTATTTGTTGATATTGCGACCACTTACGAGCTCTCCGAGTAAATTCTTACCTGTGTGGGCGTGCAATAGCGTGTGCAATCCATTCACATCATGCTTAAACTCCTCTTTCAGCAAGTTTACTTTTTTTAAACGACACTCAATTGCCTTTAATAATTCTGTTTCGTTAAATGGTTTGGTAATGTAATCATCAGCCCCCAGTTCCATTCCTTTTCGAAAATCATCCCGTTCAGATTTAGCAGTGAGAAAAATGAAAGGAGTATTTTTTGTTGTGGTGTTTTTTCGAAGCATATGCAATACGCCGTAGCCGTCAAGAACAGGCATCATAATATCGCAGAGAATTAAGTCAGGGTTTTCCTTTAGAGCCGCTTCCACACCTGTCTTTCCATTTTCAGCGGAGAACACTTTATAGTTCATCATTTGCAGTATGTCAGTAGTATTTTCCCTGATACTTTCGTTGTCTTCTATGATTAAGATTTTTTCCATAACCAAAATTTATCTTACAGAAACAAAACTCGTTTTAAATGAATTCTCAAAAATTAAATCCACACCGCGTGTTTAAATCACAAGAAAACCGATAATCCTTTCGAAAGTATATAGTAAGAACGTCAAGTCGATAATGACTAAAAGGGAAATATTTCTTTAGGGCAATTATTAAGTTCAATCTAAAATTGTGCAATAATCCCTCAACGCGGTGTAAAAGTAATCTTTTTCTTTAAAATGTAATCCGGGTGAGTTTTTATTGAAGATATTCTGTTACGAACAGCTGATTAGTTTGAAGAAACCGCCCCAAAAGTTCCCATGCCGAAATAAAAAACAGCGGAATTAATTTGTTTACTATAAAAAAAGAGCGCTCGAAATGAACGCTCCTCTTTTTTTTATTTAACCGAAATATTTATTTAAAATCCGCATCAGATAAACCACTGTTTATTTTTACATCTGTCACCTTTAGAGGAATATCTACTTGTGAAGAAATGGTTTCTGAATAAGGAAATTTGATTCCATCCACTTCTTTATAATCGGAATAAGTAGTAGAAGAAGAACCTTGTGTGGTAGAGATTTCTTTCTTCAACTTCAAACCTGTATTTACATCAAAATACTCTTTCATTTCACTACCTGATTTAGATGAAACCGTTACCACATAAGTATCCTGGTCATCTACTTTCGCAACCATCGGCTCCAGTGATAATTGATACCCGGGATTTGAATATTGTAATTCAGGAAAAGGCATAGCGCTTTCCTTGATCCTTGCACTACTTTCATCGCCCACTTTTTGCTCCTGTCCATTTGCAAAGACAGTCACGCTATCGCCATTTACTACAATTTTTTGTACAACCTGGTTTGACGCAGTTAAAGTAATTGATTGAAGCATATGATTGGGCGCTTTGTATTTATTGGTAAGTTCAATTCCCTGTCCCTGCACTTCACCTTTGGCTTTGTAAGACAAATCTTTAATGTCAGTTATTTTATCTTTTCCGCCCACAGCTTTCAAATAATTGTCGATAACTGTTGAAGCGGTCAAACCTTGAGGCACGGGTTTTAAAGGTTCTCCGGAAAAGGTATTGTTGGATGGATCAATATCCGGGTAATCATGATCAGGGTCAATAGTCACTTTTTTTATGGTTGAAGTGGAAGGATAATGGAATGTCCATTCACCACCACGTTGCCAAATCTCTGCCGGAAGTTCAATTGAATCTGTTTTACCATTTACCTGTTCAATTTTCATCGGCACAGGCAACACCATCTGGTCATTATTTACAATAGTAATGAGAGCGCCTTTGGCAGGATCATTATCAACATATTTAATATCCTTAACACCCTGGTCTAATTTTGAATTGGTAAAGAACCAGCCTCTCCAGAAATACGAAAGATCTTCGCCACTGACATTTTCCATTGTTCTGAAAAAATCCCATGGAGTCGGATGTTTAAAAGCCCAACGATCTATATAAATTCTGAAAGCAGAATCGAAACGCTCTTTACCCAGAATCTGGTTGCGTAAAATATCCAGTCCATCAGACGGTTTTTCATAAGCCGCAACACCCAAAAAGTTTTCCTGTGTTACATCCGGAATGGTCATTATAGCATCTGCATTTTCTCTAAATATGGATGGCGCAGATTTTTCAACATCACTTTTTGTATAGAATTCTCCGTTATTGAAAACTTTGGTATCTACTCCATTTATGAAAGTATTAAAGCCTTCGTCCATCCATGGGAATTTACGTTCGTTGGAACCTACTATCATCGGGAACCAATTGTGCCCGAATTCATGATTCGTTACACTCCACAAATTTTCGCCGCTGTAGTTATACGAACAAAAAACGATTCCCGGGTATTCCATACCACTCACAACACCAGCAACGTTGGTAGCCGAAGGATAGGTAAATTCATGCCATTCTTTTGAATACAATTCAATAGCGCCTTTCACAAATTCTGTTGATCTTTTCCATGCAGCATCATTTGCACTTTCAACAGGATAAACTGATTGCGCCAAAGCTTTTTTACCACTTGGTAAGTTAATTCTCGCGGCATCCCAGATAAACGCTTTGGAAGCAGCCCACGCAACGTCGCGTGTGTTGTTACATACAAAATGCCAGGTAAGAGTTGATTTATTAGGATGATAAGAAGTGCCGTTCAATTCATCGGCACCAATAATAGTAACCGTTTTATCACTTTTCTTTGCCTGTGCCAGCCTGTTTCTTACAGTAGAAGTTAAACATTCAGCCGCGTTTTGCAAAGCACCTGAACCTACAACAATCAGGTTAGACGGCGCCGTAACTGTATAATCAATGTTTCCATATTCAAGGTAGAACTCGCCAGCCCCAAGGTATGGCAAAGTGTTCCATCCTTCAACATCATCAAACACACACATACGGGGAAACCACTGGGCTATTTCATATATCCAGCCGTTTTTTGTATTCAACCTTCCCATCCGATCCGTGCCGTATTCAGGCACAGAAAAGGCATAATCAATTTTTAACTGAAGCAATCCTGTTTTAGCTGCTAAAGGTTGTGGAAGCCAAACCTGCATACGTGTATCAGACACTTTATATTTGGCTTTGGTTGTTTTACCATTCATTACTATATCGACTGACTTTAGTTCATCGCCCTTGCGTAAATTGTTGATTGGCCCAACGGCCGCCTGTGATTGAACTTGTAGCCTGGGCGCGGCTATCTTCCCTGTAAATATTTTGATCAAGTTGCAGCCATAAAAATTTTAAAGCATCCGGGCTGTTGTTTTTGTAGGTAATCACTACCGTACCTTTTATTGTTTTGGCTGTAGTATCAAGTGAAACATTTATTTTATAATCAGCACGATTTTGCCAATATGCGGGACCCGGTTGGCCGCTGGCGCTTCTGTATTCATTACCGTTTGAAGGATAAAAAAACGGTGCAAAAGCCTGGTGTTGATCATAGTTTGACTCACTGTCTGCTTGCGAAAACACAGTTCCTCTTGCAACCACCAATAAAATTGCTACGATAGCTAATCTTTTCATATATTAAATTTTTAAGGCGGTGAAGTTATAATATTTCATTTTTCTAGTTTTTTGAATTTATATAAACGGCTGAACCAGTGCCGTTTGATAACCACTAACAAACACCCTTTTTCAAAATGAAAATTTGAATATTTTCTTCATTTACCGGAGTCCGTTACGCCAAAAGAAAAACGTTAAGAATATGTAAAAAATAGGTAGATTTGGTAAGGCGTTTTACACTTCCTTACAATTTACTTTTATGAAAAAAATTCTATTCTTTCTTTTTGTCCTTTTATTTTCTTCCTCTCTGTTTTCTCAAATCACACACGGAATAAAAGGCATTACCACTACCGGTATAAAAGGCATCAGCAAAAATTTAAAGGCTGTGATCGCGTATGACAAATCGCATCCGATACCATTAAATTATAAAGCGCATTTAAAACCTGAGATTGATGGCCCCGAACCAATAGGCCAGGATCCGAATTCAAAAAGTGTAGCAAAATCGGGTACTTTGGTTGATGCATCCTTACCGGGGTCGCCCAGCACTACTACCAGTTCACCGGCAGCAAGTAATTTTCTTGCCATATGGGGATCCTATGCATCAGTGAGTGGCCGTGAATCGCCTTATACGCCTCCGGATAATTGTGGCGATGTAGGTCCTACTCAAATTATAGCGACTGCCAACTGCAGAATGAAAGTTTTTACAAAACCTTCCCTCGCCTCTCCCGGAACTACTCCAGCCGGCACCTCCATTTCCACTTTAAATGCTTTAGTGGATGTTGATCTTAATACTTTTTTTGCAAATTCATCATACGGAATAACCGGAATAAGTGATCCTCACGTGCGATACGACAGGTTTTCAGGGAGGTGGTTTATTGTGGCTATTGATGTGAATCACAGAACCAATAATTATGCTTGTATAGCAGTAAGCAATGGTCCGGAAATTACTCAAACTTCAGATTTTACTATTTATTATTTCAATGTGTCCGGAACCGGTGGCTCATCAAGAGATTTTTTTGATTATCCCACGTTAGGGATAGACAAATTTTCGCTTTATATCGGCGGAAATATGTTTGCAAGGCAGACTACTTATTCGGGAAGTACAATGTGGGTAGTGGATAAAGCAAGTTTGCTATCCGGATCTATGAAGGTTACGTCTTTTCCCAATAATGTTAGCCATACAGACATGTATACTCCCCAGGGAGTTCATAATGATGATCCCAATGCCACTGAAGGATATTTTATTGGCGCGTCTCAAACACTGTATTCTAAACTGGTTATTAGGCGCGTTTCCTATTCCGGAAGCACGCCAACTTTATCAGGGGATTTAAACGTTACTACTCCTTCCATGTATAGTCCAAAAACGGTTCCGACCTTGGGTGGAACTGCAATTGATGGAAATGATCGCAGAATCTGCGCGGCTATGATCAAGAAAAATAAAATTTCAAGTATAGCGAATTTATGGGTAGCGCAAGGCACTTTATTAAATAGTTCAGGAATTGGAGGACCATCCGGTGACCGCGATGGAGGCTTATGGATTGAGATCGGAAGTCTTTCAACTAACCCTGTCGTTCTGCAAGCTGCCACTTTTTCTGATCGGCTTCATTCTTCCTCCTCTTCCGCAGAAAATTATATTTATCCAACCATTGCTACCAATGGACAAGGTCACAGCTTAATGGGCTTTACCTCTGCCGGAGCGTCGAAATACGCACAGGCAGCCGCGGCGCAAAGATTTAGAACCGATGCTCCCGGAAGTTTTCATTCATCAACCGATTTCACTAACACCACTTCAACCTATAACCCGGGGGCAAACAGGTGGGGAGATTTCACCCAAACAGTTGTAGATCCAACAGATGATATGACCATGTGGACTTTTACTGAATACGTACCAACAACAAATGCCTGGGGAGTAAGAGCCGCTCAATTTTTGGCTCCGCCTCCCGCCTACGCCGGTATTGAGCTGCTGTACCGACATGTGGAGCCAAAACAAGTATTACTATTACGGGAACCTCAATAAACAATTCTGAGTTTTTTGATCCGGGACCTGGCTATAACCGTTTAAATGTTTCAGTAAGCGGCGTTCAGGCCCTGCAATTAGCGTAAGCAATATTAATTTTGCAAACCCTACACAATTCACGGCAGACTTTACAGTTCCTTCCAATGCATCGGGAACTTATACCGTAACTATTACGAACCCAGATGGACAAAAATCAAGTACCGCTTTCAATTTAAGTTGCTCAGGTACACCTTGTGCTTCTCCAACAGGTTTATCTGCATCTAATATTACCAGCAGCAGCGCCACTTTAAGCTGGACAGGAACTTCAGGAGCTTCTTATGATGTAGATTATTCTGTTGCCGGAGACAATAGCTGGAATAGCGCAGCAATAGGAACAACATCAACCAGCGTTACCACCAGCAATTTAAGTTCATCAACTAAATATGATTGGAGAGTACTAGCACATTGTTCCGGTGGTGGTACCAGTGGTTACACAACAGGTCAATTTACTACAAGTGCTGCAACAATTTCCTGCGATGTACCTTCACCTCTTCCAGTTTCTGCTACAACAGCTAACAGTGCAACTGTAAACTGGACGGGAGTTTCAGGAGCCAGCAGTTATGATGTTGAATATAAAGCAAGCACAAGCTTCACATGGTTGTCAGGAGGAAATACCAGTTCAACTTCAAAAGCTATTAGCGGTTTAAATCCTTCTACAAGTTATGATTGGCAGGTGAGAACAAATTGCAGCAGTACATCAAGTAGCGGATACGTTGCAGGTTCGTCATTCACAACTTTAGCAGACGCTACCTGTACCGATCAGTATGAACCTAATAATTCACTTTCAAGCGCTGCCAGTATTCCTATTGGTACAACTATAAATGCGCAGATTGATCCAAGCAGCGACGTGGATTATTACGTTTTCAGTACCAGCGGCAATCAAAAAAATATAAGAGTAACACTTAATATTTCTCCTGCCAATTACACGCTAACCCTATATGACAGCAAAGGAAGTGTATTGGCAACATCAGGCAGTTCAGTAGTATATAACACCAGAAAGGCTGGTACTTATATTGTGAGAGTATCGCCAAATTCAGGCTTTAGCACGAGTGAATGTGATAGCTATGCTTTGCTTGTTGAAACAGGCGGCAGTACTTATACGGCAGCTATTGCAAATTCAACATTAAGCAAGAACGTATTGAATGCCGGATTAAAAGTTTATCCTGTACCTGCTTCTAATACCGTAACAGTTTCTTTTGACGCTGCAACGACAGCCGGTGCCTCCATAACTTTCATCAACGAACTTGGCCAGCCGGTTTTGTTGAAACAACTGCAGGCTCATCCGGGAACTAATATTATTACATTTGATGTAACTGCGCTTCAGCAAGGTATCTATACAGTTAAAGTAAACAACGGAACAGACATTCAAACAACCAAATTGATTATTTCAAAATAGGGGTTAGTCAATTTTAAAAGGGCAACAAAGATTAATTTTTTTGTTGCCCTTTTTTGTTTTTAGAAACAGTAGACCGACAAATAATCGCGATTCTTATTTTGCATTCGCTGCATCAATTTCTTGAAAAATGCAACGTACAAAATATGATTCCTGTCATAGAGCGAATTGCCAAAAATCAGTTTTTCCTCCATACATAATTTCTACTTTGCTGAGTGAATATTTCTCTCACTTTTCATTCGAAATTATGTTTGATATTACCAAACCTGTTGATCTTACCATTCATGCCGAAGGCACAGGCCCTAAAAGGCTACGCCGCCCCGTTTACATGGATTTTATGCCGCCGTGCAACAGCGCTTGTCCTGCAGGAGAAAACATCCAGGCATGGATGGCTTATGCACAAAGTGGAAATTATTTTGAAGCATTTCAGGCTATCGTCGAAGACAATCCTTTTCCGGCAATAATGGGGCGCGTTTGTGTAAAGCCCTGCGAAACCGGATGTAACCGTACTCATATTGATACATCGGTGAGTATTCATGCAGTGGAAAGATACATTGGTGATGAAGCGCTAAAAGAAAACTGGCCGATACAATTTTCCGCCGAACCAAGTGGCAAAAGAGTGATGGTGGTCGGTGCTGGTCCAGGTGGTTTATCCGCGGCTTATCATTTAACAAGAATGGGACATTCAGTTGAAGTATTTGAGGCAAATGAAACTGCCGGGGGACTTTTAGCTTCCGGCGTTCCCGATTACCGTTTACCAAAAGAGATATTGGAAGCTGAAATAGACCGGATCGTAAACATGGGAATTAAGATCCATCTGGATCATAAAATAAAAGATGTATTAAAGGAAAAGGAAGATGGGAATTTTGATGCTGTTTATTTATCCATAGGCGCGGAATTGATACGCCAGGAAAACTTTCAGAAAGATGGTTCCGTTTACATTTCAGACGCTTTCTCATTTTTCAAACAAATGAAAACCGATCCCTCACCTTTTGAAGCGAAAGAAAGTGGTGGTGTATGGCGGCGGCAAGCTGGCTTTATATCTTTCAAGAATTATAAAACGATTCGGTTCAGAAGTAACCGTGTATTTCGCGGGTGATAAAAAGATGATGCCGGCGTATGATTATGAAACTGAAGATGCTTTGGCAGAAGGTGTTCACATCAATCTACTGAAAAGTATTTCAAAAGTTGAAGACAAAAAGATCACTTTGGAAGCGATGAAAGTTGAAAAAGGGAAAGCAATCGGAACGAATGAATTTGAAACCGTTGATGCTGACGTATTGATCATCGCCAACAGGCAGGAGTCGGACTCCGCCTTTCTTCGCGCCGTTTCAAACATTCTTATCAATGATGACGGAACGGTAAAGATTGATGCACAAAGAATGACAGGCCATGAGGGAATTTTTGCCGGTGGCGATATGTTACCTGCAGAAAACAGGAGTTCAACAATTGCCATCGGGCACGGTAAAAAAGCTGCAAGATTTATTGACGGTTATCTCAAACAACAACCTTATACAAAGCCCGATAAGCCTCAGACTGCCAGTTACAAAAAACTGCACATGTGGTACAAAACAGAGGCACCACAAAAGGAACAGGAAAAACTGGCTCCTGCACTGGCGATCCAAAGTTTTGATGAAGTGATCTCTGGTTTATCAGAAACAGAAGCAAGATTTGAAGCACAGCGATGTCTTAGCTGCGGCAATTGTTTTGAATGTGACGGATGCTTTGGTGCCTGCCCGGAAGACGCCATTATCAAATTAGGAAAAGGGAACCGCTATAAATTTAATTACGATGCCTGTACGGGTTGTGCTGTATGCTATGAACAATGCCCCTGTCATGCAATTGAAATGATTCCAGAACCTGTTAATCTATAACTGATGTCAATTAACAAAAAAATAATTTCAACTATTGACGGAAATGAAGCCGCTGCTTATGTTGCTTACCGTACCAATGAAGTTTGCGCTATTTATCCCATCACACCAAGTTCAACAATGGCCGAACTTGCAGATGAATGGGCTTCAAAAGGAATAAAAAATATTTGGGGAGGAATTCCAAATGTGATGGAAATGCAAAGTGAAGGTGGTGCTGCAGGAACTGTTCATGGTGCTTTACAAACAGGTTCTTTGACAACTACATTTACGGCTTCGCAGGGATTGATGCTCATGTTGCCGAACATGTATAAAATTGCCGGAGAGTTAACCCCAACAGTTTTTCATGTTGCTGCCCGTTCTTTGGCTGCGCAGGCGCTTTCCATCTTTGGTGATCACCAGGATGTAATGGCTGCAAGAACAACAGGTTTTGCATTGTTTAGTTCGGCAAGTGTTCAGGAAGCACATGACTTTGCATTGATCGCACAGGCAGCTACTTTAAAATCACGAATTCCTATCGTTCATTTTTTTGATGGCTTCCGTACTTCGCATGAAGTCAACAAGCTGGAACTTCTGACAGATGAGCAAATTAAATCTATGATCAATGATGAGTGGGTTATCGCGCATAGGAAAAGAGGATTGAATCCTGAGAATCCTTTTGTGAGAGGCACCGCTCAAAATCCTGATGTCTATTTCCAGGCAAGAGAAACAGTAAATTCCTATTACAACAATATGCCGGCTATTGTTGATGCACTGATGAATGATTTTGCAAAACTTACCGGAAGAAAATATGATTTGTTTCAATACACAGGCGCTCGCCGATGCTGAGCGCATTATCATCATCATGGGCTCGGGCGGCGAAACAGTAGCGGAAACTGTAAAAGTATTAAACAAAAGCGGTGAAAAAACCGGTGTAATTCAAATTCGTCTATACCGGCCATTTTCATTGGATCATTTTTTGAAAGCTTTACCAGCTACTACAAAATCAATTGCAGTACTCGACAGAACGAAAGAATCAGGCGCATCAGGCGAACCGATTTACCAGGATGTTTTATCTTCTCTTGTAGAGGCGTTGCAAAATGGAAAACTGGAAAAACTTCCAAAAATAATTGGCGGTAGATACGGCCTTTCCTCCAAAGAATTTACGCCGGCAATGGTAAAAGCAGTGTTTGATGAATTAAAGAAAACATCTCCGAAAAATAATTTTACCATCGGCATTAATGATGATGTAACCTTTACCAGTATTGAGTTTGATCCTTCTTTCACGTTGGATGAATCAGAATGGAGACAAGGCTTGTTTTTTGGTTTGGGAGCAGATGGCACTGTGGGTGCGAATAAAAATACTATTAAGATTATCGGCGAAAACACCAATCTTTTTGCACAGGGATATTTTGTGTATGATTCAAAAAAATCAGGAGCACGAACTGTCTCTCATTTGCGTTTTGGGCCGAACCCAATTCGTGCGCCTTATCTTATTACCAAAGCAGATTTTATTGCCTGCCATCAATTCAATTTTACGGAAAAAGTTGAAATGCTGAAATATGCAAAGGAAGGCGCCACTTTTTTATTGAATAGCCCCTATGGAAAAGATAATGTTTGGGATAAATTATCAGGACAAGTGCAGCAAAGCATTATTGAAAAGAAACTGAAATTTTTTGTGATTGATGCTACCTCAGTGGCAAGGGATACGGGCATGGGTACACGCATTAACACGATTATGCAAACCTGTTATTTTGCCTTATCAGGTGTGTTGCCGCGGGAAGATGCAATCAAACAAATTAAAAAAGCGATTCAAAAAACCTACTTCAAAAAAGGGCAAAGTGTTATAGATAAAAATTTTAAAGCTGTAGATGCGACACTTGCTAATCTTTACGAAGTATCATGTCCGGAAAAGGTAACTGCGGCCGATCATAGCCTTTTTACGGTTTCAGAAAAAGCGCCCGATTTCGTACAAAAAGTTACTTCCGTAATGATGGCGGATCATGGCGATCAATTGCCTGTAAGCATGTTACCAATTGACGGAACCTATCCAAGTGGCACTACTCAATGGGAGAAAAGAAATGTTTCAGACCTTGTTGCTTCATGGGAACCGGATCTTTGCATTCAATGTGGAAACTGCGCGTATGTTTGCCCTCACAGCGTTATCAGGTCTAAATTCTATCACATAGATAATTTGGAAAAAGCACCGGAAGGTTTTAAGCACGCTCCTATTAACGCCAGAGGTTTTCCTGAAACGCAATATACTTTGCAGGTCTACCTGGAAGATTGTACCGGCTGTAATTTATGTGTGGAAGCGTGCCCTGTCACAGAGCAAGGAAACTTCACTCATAAAGCGATCAATTTGACAGAAAAAGAGCCGGTCCTTGCAGTAGAAAAACAAAATATTGATTTTTTTGAAACCATCACCTGGAACGATCGTTCAAAAATTGATTTCTCAACCGTTCATGGAGCGCAGTTCCTGGAACCCCTGTTTGAATTTTCAGGAGCATGTGCCGGTTGTGGTGAAACACCATATTTGAAATTATTATCACAATTATTTGGGGAAAGACTACTGGTGGCAAATGCGACAGGATGTTCTTCCATTTATGGTGGTAATCTTCCTACAACTCCATGGACCAAAAACAAACAGGGACGAGGCCCGGCATGGTCAAATTCTTTATTTGAAGATAATGCAGAGTTTGGTTTGGGAATGAGAATAACCGCCGATAACCAACTTCAAACCGCAAAGCAATATTTACTCGAACTAAAAGATCTACTTGGGGAAAATTTTGTTAATGAGATTTTGGATGCAAAGCAAATCCAGGAATCGGAGTTAGTGGCGCAACAGCTTCGGGTGCAATTGTTAAAGGAAAAATTGAAAGCAATTGATTCACCAAAAGCGCAGCATTTACTTTCCGTCTGCGATCAATTTGTTCGCCGCAGTGTATGGCTCGTGGGCGGTGATGGTTGGGCTTATGATATTGGTTATGGCGGATTGGATCATGTTTTGGCAAGCGGAAAAAATATTAAAGTTTTGGTTCTTGATACAGAAGTATATTCCAATACAGGTGGCCAATCTTCCAAAGCTACACCCACAGCCGCTACTGCAAAATTTGCTGCCGGAGGAAAGCCGGGTGGTAAAAAAGATTTGGCCATGCAGGCAATTTCTTATGGAAATGTTTATGTAGCAAGAGTTGCGCTGGGAGCCAATCCACAGCAAACATTACTGGCCATGCGTGAAGCAGAAGCTTATGATGGGCCTGCTCTTATTTTAGCGTACAGTCATTGTATCGCTCATGGTTATGATTTGAAATATGGTTTGCAACAACAAGACAAAGCCGTTGCTTCAGGGCATTGGCCATTGATACGATATAATCCGACTTTGAGACAGAAAAATCAAAATCCATTTGTGCTTGATTCTCCAAGGCCAACGATTCCTTTAAGGGATTATGCTTATAACGAATTGAGGTATAAAGTGCTGACAGTAACGCATGCAGAAGAAGCAGAAAAGTTGATGAAACGTGCCCAGGAATTGGTAAATCTGAAATGGAAAAATTATGAAGAACTAGCCACTAAAACGGCAAGTGATTTTGTTCCCGTAGCATAATTAAAACCTACAAATATGAACACAGATACAACGTACATGGGAATCAGGCTGAAGACTCCTATTGTGGTGTCAGCCTGTCCTTTATCTGAAAAAACAGATAACATCGTGGTAATGGAAGATAGTGGCGCAGGTGCGGTCGTCCTTTTTTCATTGTTTGAAGAACAAATAAAAAAAGAAGAAGCAGGATTTGCGGAAGTATTGCTCGAAACTTCAAATTCCTTTGCCGAAGCACGCGATTTCTTTACTGCTCACCAATATAATATCGGAACGGATGCTTACCTGGAAAATATAAGGAAAGCTAAAGAGCGCGTTAATATTCCGGTAATAGCAAGCCTAAACGGCATCACCAATGAAGGTTGGATTTATTATTCAAAGCTAATGGAAGACGCTGGTGCGGATGCTATTGAAGTAAATATATTTTTTATTCCCGGGGAGATTGAAATGTCTTCAGCCGAAGTTGAACATCGCTATCTGAATATTGTTGACAACATTAAAGAGACTGTAAAAATACCGGTTGCTGTAAAAATAAATCCGTATTTCAGTGCAATGGGAAATATGGCTTACAGGCTCAAAAAAGCCGGCGCTGATGCTTTGGTTCTATTCAACCGGTTTTATCAGCCGGATTTTGATATACATGAGTTAACGATCAAAAACGATCTGATCTACAGTGAATCCAACGAGATCCGATTGCCATTGTTGTGGCTCGCTTTATTATATGGAAAAGTAGATATTTCGCTCGCGGCTACCACAGGTGTTGAAAGCGCGACAGAAGTGATCAAATATTTACTTGCAGGCGCAGATGTAGTAATGACAGCCTCTTCATTATATAAAAACGGCATCAATTATCTCGCTACATTGAACAGGGATTTAAGAAACTGGATGACAGGAATCGGTTTTGATGATATTGACTCATTCAAAGGAAAACTGAGCCAACAATACATTTATGATCCTACTCTTTATGAAAGGTCCAATTACATTAAAATTCTTGGCAGTCTAAAGTAGGAGCATAAAAATTACTACCATCTATTTTAAAAAAAATTGAAATAACCCTATGAATAATTTGATTGTTCAATTCATTGAAAAACAAAAATCATGTACTTTATGTTGTGTTGATGAATATGGAAAGCCTTATTGTTTTAGCTGTTTTTATGTATTTAATGCAGAACACGGCTTATTGTATTTTAAATCTTCTGCCAGATCAAAACATTGCGGTTTGCTCGAAAAGAATCCTTCTGTAGCAGGAACGATTTTACCCGATAAACTAAATGTTCTCATGATAAAAGGCGTTCAGTTTGAAGGAGAAGTTTTGCCTCCCAATCATTTTTTAGTTAACGAAGCTTCGTCATTTTATCATAAGAAAAATCCTGCGGCACTGGCAATACCGGGGGATATCTGGATCGTAAAAATCGAGAGCATAAAAATGACAGACAGTACTTTCGGTTTTGGGAAAAAAATTACTTGGAGTAGAAGTGAAATAGCAGCAGGAGTTCCTGTTGAATCGTAAATTATTTGCAAAGAAAATATTCAGAAGGGCTTTAAAATTTCTCTATAGTAAATGAAGAAATAACAAACATTTTTATTTTGTTCAAAAGCTGTTTTACATTCCTAATCTCAAAGAATATCTAAAGAGTAATGCGGTAAAAATAGCAGTACCAAAACTTAATAAAGTACCTATTAAAACGTATTCCGTCAACTTCCTGTCTTTGGCTTCTTTCAAATCACCAAAACGAAAAATTGATTTCGCAGCCAGAAGAAACCCCACGCCTGCCCATTGATTGATAATAATAAAAAGAAAAACAAGTAACCGCTCAAAAAATCCAATATATTTTCCCGCGCTTTGCAACGAAGCCGTGTCCTGCCCTTCCGGCTCTGGTGTCCATTTTGAAATAAATATTTTTACGCCAAATGAAACCGGACTGGTAAGAAAAATAATGCCGGTGAGCAATAATAAAAAACCCTTGTTCTGAAAAATAAAAACAGGAAAACTTTTTCCTTCAAGCCACAACCAGATAAGATAAATAACAATAAAATGAAGCGCCTGATCTATAAAAAACAGTAAGCGCCGGTTACGGTCATTTTGTAAAATTAATTTGAGTGAATCAATTATAAAATGGACAATAAAAATCAGTACTGCGTATTTCCAATATTGTAAATTCCACAGAAATAAAAGAACGAGTAGTCCATGAAGTAATGAATGAACGTATAACTGCCATGCTACCAGCTTTTTTGCTTCTTTAGCGTTTACCCATGAAGCGGGTTGCAATAAAAAGTCACCGACCAAATGTGCGAGAAAAAGTTTAAGCAGAATGTTCATTTCAAAAGTTTTAGTTTGGATTTATACATTTCGTTTACTTCCATTATTTCTTCATAATAAGCTCTTCTGAGTCTCGTACTTATCGCACTTTGTTTGATGCCGACCATTTGCCCAAGTTGTTGCTGTGACTTATCCGGGTTTTCCATCGCTACTGAAACAATTTCTGCCGTATTAACGGTCCAGTTATTCATCGCGATTAGGGCGAGCTTTAAATAAAGATTCATGTCATTATCAAATTCGGCTGAGTCACTTTTTATTGCAAGATTTTGTTTATCCTGTTTAAGCATTTCGAATTTTTCGCCGGAGCTCACAAACGCGCTTCCGTTTGATTCAGTAACTTTTGGCGCGTTATAGGTTCGTTTACCGATTCCGATTGCCATACGCACGTTTATTCCTTTTACAGCTTTCAAACTTGCTTTAATTTTCAGGGCTACCAACAGCGCATCTTCGGGTTTATTGATCACTACCTGGAAACTGTCACCCCGGTATATCTCCCATGTTTTAGGAGTTTTACCAATCCTGTTCAGTTCCTTCTTTAAAGGTGTAAGCCAAACACGGGGCGCATTCTTTTTTGAATTGATCACATCCCCTGTAATAACAGCAATCATTGCTTTGTATTTTAAAGCTAAAATATTTACAGGAACAAAGCTATTGCATTTTTATGCAATAATCAAATTTATTGCATTATTGTGCAATAATAACGAATATTGCACTTTTATGCAATAATATAAAATAGCGTAATTGCTTACAGGAAAAGAGAAACCAATTACCAGCCGAAATATTTTTTGGCATTATTGAAACAAATGTCCTGAATTATTTTCCCTGTCCATTTAATCTCATCCGGCAGTTCACCTTTTTCAATTTCTTCACCAAAAAGGTTGCAAAGTATTCTGCGGAAATATTCGTGGCGCGGGTAAGAAAGAAAAGAGCGTGAATCTGTAAGCATGCCTACAAACCTGCTCAACAGTCCCATATTCGATAAAGTGTTGATCTGTTTTGTCATTCCATCTTTCTGATCCAGGAACCACCATGCTGATCCAAATTGCATTTTACCGGGAATGGTTCCGTCATTAAAATTGCCCATCATCGTCGCTACAAGTTCATTATCGGAAGGATTAAGATTGTATATTATAGTTTTGGCCAATTCATTATTCAGATCCAGGCGCGCTAAAAATTTAACCATTGAATCACCTTGCGGAAAATCACCAATTGAATCCCAGCCGGTATCCGGCCCGATTGTCATTTTTGCCCTGATATTATTATTCCTGAAAGCCCCGATATGGTATTGTTGCACCCAGCCTTTTTCGTGGTCCCACATAGCCAGGACATATAAGATAGCAGATTTGAACTTCAATTTTTCCCCATAAGTAAGTTCACTTCCGGCATAAATTCTGTCGAAAATAAAATTGATTTCTTCATTAGAATAATCTTCGGCATAAAAATATTCCAATCCATGATCAGAAACCGAACAACCATTAGCTGCAAAAAAATCGTGACGTTGTTTTAAGGCATCAAGGTAAGAGTCAAAAGTAGAAATGTCAATTCCGCTTACAGTCGCTAACTTGTTTACATACGCTTTAAATTCTGCTGAATCGTCTACAGACATTGCCTTGTCCGGTCTGAAGGCAGGAAGAATTTTTATTTCAAATCCATCTTCTTTTATTTTTTGATGATATTCAAGTGAATCGGTAGGATCGTCAGTTGTACAAACGACTTTCACATTCATCTTACGCAACAAATTACGCACTGAATATTCTTTGGTGCGAAGTTTCTTACTGCACTTGTCATATATTTTTTTTGCAGTAGAAGGATTCAAAGTTTCATCCTCATCAAAATATCTTTTTAGCTCCAGGTGTGTCCATTGGTAAAGCGGGTTGCGCAAAGTGTAAGGAACAGTTTCCGCCCACTTTTCAAATTTTTCCCAATCACTTTTATCTCCTGTGCAATAGCTTTCATCCACTCCATTGGCGCGCATCGCACGCCATTTGTAATGATCGCCATACAACCAGGCCTGCGTAAGGTTTTCAAAATTAATATCATTCGCAATCTGTTCAACAGGAAGGTGACAATGATAATCAATGATGGGCATTTCCTCTGCATAGTCATGATATAATTTTTGTGCTGGTTCTGTTTCCAGCAAAAAATTCTTACTTAAAAACTTTTTCATTTTCTAATATTTCTCAACCTGTTTAAAAATTCAAATTATTACAAACTTACGCCCCTCTTCCACGGGATAAAATCATTTTGCTTATTCCTTACTGAACTCACTTCAATTTCGCCGCTTGCCACTTTTATCACATATTCCAAAATCCGTTCACCTGCTTCTTCAATCGTTTCTTCTCCTTCTATAATTGTACCTGTATTTATATCAATAATATCATTCATTCTTTTATATAAAGTTGTATTGCTCGAAATTTTTATTACCGGCGCAACAGGATTTCCTGTGGGTGTCCCCAAACCGGTTGTAAACAAAACAATATTCGCACCAGACCCTGCTTCTGCTGTCGTACTTTCTACATCATTGCCGGGTGTACAAAGCAGGTTAAGTCCCGGTTTCGTAACCATCTCAGGATAATCCAAAACAGCGGTAACCGGCGAGGTTCCTCCTTTTTTTGCAGCGCCCGCAGATTTTATGGCGTCTGTAATTAAACCGTCTTTTATATTTCCCGGAGAAGGATTCATATCAAAACCCGAACCTACAGCTTTTGCTTTTTCATTGTAAACGCGCATCAGGTTGCCAAAACGTTCTGCAGTTTCCTGGTCGATACATCTGTCACTCAAATTCTGTTCTACACCGCATAATTCAGGAAATTCAGCAAGGATAACAGAGCCTCCAAGTGCCACAAGAAGATCAGAAGTATAACCGATAGCAGGATTAGCAGAAATTCCGCTAAAACCATCAGAGCCGCCGCATTCAAGGCCGATACAAAGTTTACTTAAAGGAGCTGGTTTTCTTTCTAATTGATTCGCTTGAACAAGTCCCGCAAAAGTTTGTTTGATAGCTTTTGATATCAGGTCCGATCCAGTTCCTACCTGCTGCTGTTCCAAAATATATAGTGGTTTGGAAAAATTCTTATCTCTCTTTTTTATTTCTTCCTGCAAAATACCAACCTGGGCATTCTGGCAACCGAGACTTAAAACCGTTGCTCCTGCTACGTTTGAATGGGTAATATAGCCTGCCAATAATCCACACAACGCCTGTGCATCGTCTCTTGTTCCGCCACAACCTCCTTCATGTGAAAGGAATTTTATCCCATCAACATTCGGAAAAACTCTTTGTTTTTTTTCTTCTTCTTCCTTTGCTGCAACATCGGCATTTAAAATATCATCAATATTTTTTCCTTCCTTATAAAGATGAACGAGTTTCGAAACTTCAATCTTTGTCTCCTCGTTTCTTCCGTAACCTAATTCATTTACCAGTGCTTCACGCAACACTTCAATATTTCGATTTTCACAAAAAACCAATGGAATAACAAGCCAATAGTTGGCCGTTCCGACTTTTCCATCCGGGCGATGAAAACCATTAAAAGTTCTGTTCACAAATTTTGAAACATCAGGTTTATGCCAATCGGTTTTTCTTTCTCCCGCCTGAAAACCGCTTGCAGCATGCTTTACATTAAAAGTAGTAATTCTGCCACCTGCCGGAATTTCAGTTTCAGCTTTACCAACTAACACGCCATACATATAAATTTCATCGCCGGGTTGCATATCTTTTATAACAAATTTGTGTTTAGCGGGAATGCGGTCGACAAGCGTATATTCATTACCGTTATATTGCACTTTATCATTTACAGAAAGGTCAGTTAATGCTACTAAAACATTATCCGCCGGATGTATCTTCATCACTTTTTGTTTCATAACTACTCAACTGTTTTTGGAGAATGATAGGCTTCTACTTTAGCCCTCATCCCGTTTTCTATAATACTTTTCAAGTTATTTGTAACCGCCTGGTTGAAACCTTTAAGACGAGTAAGGTCATACCCCCAAATAGAAATATCCTTTAAAACTTCGTTTACTACCGCTTCAGGATTTTGATTTTTCCAGGCGTGGTAAAACTTATCAGCAGAAGGATCTTCGATCAAATATTCATGCCCGTGCGCTTCTCCAAAATATTCTTTCCCTTTTTGATTTACAGCCTTCATGAAATAAAGGTAAGCCGCGAATCCGAGAGCAAACAAGGAAGGAACAGTCTCTTTCTTTTTATAATAATTAATGAATAATGGAATACACCTCATCTTCATTTTAGAAGTATAATTGAGTGTGATACTTTTCCATCGGTGATTAATGTGTGGATTTCTGAAACGATCCAGTACTTTGGAAATAAAAGAATGTTTTACCGCATCCTCCATTTCATAAGGAATTGCCGGAGCAATCTCATTCCGCATCAGATCTTCGATAAGCGATGCAAAATTTTCATCTTCCATTGCATTCTGGACGGTTTCAAAACCTGCAAGAAAAGCAAGCCCACATATTAATGTATGTGTTCCATTAAGTAAACGCAATTTTAATTCACGGTGCTGATCTATATTCGTTTCAATTACCACCCCTTCATCGGCTTCGGCAAATGACAAAATGTTTTTTATTTTTTTATCACCTTCAATTGCCCACAAACTATATACTTCCGATACGATCAATAAATCATCACTGTAACCCAATTCGTTTTCAATTTCGCTTCTTATTTCTTTTGAAGGCATTCCTGTAACAATTTTATCTACTAACGAATTGCAAAAATAATTGCTATTTTCAAGCCATTCAATAAATTCATTCTCAAGTGAATTCAGATGCGCGAGTTCCAACACAATCGATTCAAGTTTTTTACCATTTTCCAAAATAAGTTCTGTTGGCACGATAACAAATCCGCTGTCTACGCTTCCTTTAAACGCTGTAAATCTTTCATACAAAAATGCAAGCAACTTGCCGGGATAAGAAACCGGAGGATGTTTGCGAATGTCATCTTTCACCAATACGATTCCAACTTCAGTTGTATTTGAAATAATGATTTGGAGGTCTTTATTGTGCGCGCATTTTAATATTTCACTCCATTCGTCCTGTGCATTTAAGACACGGCTAATGGCAGAACAAACAATATTTTCTTCCACCTTACTTCCGTTTTGAATGCCACGTTCACACAAGGTGTACAATCCATCCTGTTTATCGAACGCAGTCGTATCGCCTTTTGAGGTGGATTTTACAACGACAATCCTCCCGTTAAAAATACCCACTTTGTTAGCTGCGTCAATAAAATAATCCGGCAGCCCACGGAGTAAAACGCCGGTTCCGAATTGCAACACTTTTTCAGGCAAATCAAATATCTCCTCATCTGGCAAAGCTACCTTTTCGGAAGTAATATTTTTTAAGTTGTAGCGCGATAATTTCATAGTCATAAATTTTCTGCAATTATTTTTCAGTTATTCAATTTTTAATTTCACTTTTTGTAGTGTCCATCGTTTTTGTCAACAATTATTTTTTTAAATTTCGACCGAGCAAAAGAATTTTGAAACAGCATAAGACACATTATGAAAGCTGTCACATTTAAAATAATATGTTTTCCTTTCGTCATTTACTCTTCAACCGTTTTCAGTAAACCAACAAATAATTCACTTTTTAATTCTTCATTTTGTTTGCTCTATCGCCCATTTCACCAAATCTTCAGCCGCCTGGTAATTTTGGAAATCCGGTGGAATTTTTCTTCCATCAGTGTACTCATTATAAAACCACGGATCGCCAACTGCAAACACAGTTCCCTTTCCAATTTTAGCAACGGCAGCTACATTTAAATTTCCCTGTTTGAAAACCGGGTATGCCGGTGAATTTACAGAAAGTGAGGAATATTCTTTGATGTAAACTTTCTTCACATCTTTAAAAATAACATTTCGGGGATCAACATCAATCTTTGCCATTTCAAAATGTGGCTCGGTCTCTTTATTGTTACAGTCGTAGTTAAATTGAATGCCAAATTTCGCCGCAAGCTTATTGAAATGTTCAAATTCCACGTTGGCAGAATCATTGCTAAATAATAAAAGCACACCCCCATTTTTTACCCACGCATAAATAGAATTAATATCAGCCGAATTTATATAATTGGGATGTTCACTTTCTTTTTCGTTGTCGGGGTCTACAATAATATAAATGGAACTATTTTTTAAATTTTGTAAGGTAGGAGCCACTTTCAGGGAATTCGTTTGTACACCATATTTATGAAAAATGTTGCCAAACATTGAATAACCGCCATTGTCCCTTTCCTCCCAGACATAATGCCATTGAATTGCTTTGCCGGTGATATCTTTCTTCGTTTCATGATTAAAATAGTAATCAAGCGTTACCGTTTTTCCTTTGCCGACAGAAAGCGTCGGCAGAAGATTCATTTCATCAGAAGCGAGCAGAAAAGCGCCAATGCCTTTTGGATCGTTGGTTACTACTTTTTCATTGATATAATAATTATAACTTCCGTCACGGTAAGGATGGCCACCTAAGCCGGATACGCTTACCGTTCCTTGTAAATTCGTTTGACCGTTATCGTTACTAATAAACTTTTTAATAATTCCCGCATATCCTTTTTTGGCAACTGATAAATAAGAAGAAGGCAGATAACCAAGTCGCACACCTTTTGCCAATGCATAAACGAACATGCAACTTGCTGATGCTTCTTGGTAATTACCTTTCCTGTTTGGGAAATTTAAAACATCCCACCATAAACCGCTTTTTGAATCCTGCACCTTGGAAACCGCAATAGCAAAGCGATTTAGGATATTAATCAATTCATTTCTTTTCGGATGGTCTTTGGGGAAATAAGGCAACGCATCTACTAAACCCATACCATACCAACCCATCGCGCGTGCCCAAAAATTAGCCGACAGCCCGGTGGTTTTATTCGCCCATGCTTCTTTTTTTGATGCATCATAACCGTGATAGAGCAATCCTGTTTTAGGATCACGTGCATGCTTTTCCATCACAATAAATTGGTTTGCAATATCATTAAAATCAGAATCTTCATGAAAAGTCGCCGCCCACTCCGCATAAAACGGTTCTGCCATGTAAAGCCCGTCGAGCCACATTTGATTTGGATAAATCTTTCTTGTGCCAAAAGCCACCTTCGTTCGTGCGTTGTTGTTGACCCAATTGTTCTCTTAGCGTAGAAGCCGCTTTATAATATTTTTGCTTACCTGATACTTCAAAAAGTGGAAGTAAAATTCTTCCGCATAAAATATTATCAAGTGTGTAATTATCAAAGTCGTACGTGCGAATGTTGCCATCGTCATCTACAAAAAAATCCATACTTTTTTTCATGTAATCGAAATAATCTCCATTGCCTGTTTGTTTCCAAAGGCCTTCTATTCCTTTTAGAATCACGCCCTGGTCATAATTCCATTTAGCAGGTTTACCATTGTTGGTCAATGAATCTTTCCAAATCTTCATCACTGTATTTGCCATTGCGCGGCCATAATTTTCCGGCTGCTGTGCAGATGAAAAAAAAGACATCATGACAAAAAGTGTAAGGCAAAACATTACTTTCATTGCAGATAAAACTATTTATGGCGGTTCGGATTTTAGCCGAACCACGTGAATAAACAATGGTAACCCGATATTTATTAAAATCCATCTGAATTGAATTATTTATTTACGCAAACGATACCGAAAACGTTCTCAAATTCATGGATTTTATCTTTTAATTTAATTTTTTTATACCCCTCAAAACCAGCAAATCGACAAATTGTCCAAATTTTAATTTTATATTTTCTGTGGCATTGCAATTGGATATGTTTTGCCAACATCAGGTTTTTTATAAACCAAAACAGGCTCACCTTACCCTCTTCATACTAGTTGAAAGAATTCATTAGCGAAAAACTTTTTTTATAAAATCATCAATATATTTTACTGTGGGTTCAAACCATGGATTGAACAAACAAAATGAGTGAGGTGCTTTAAAACCATGCACTTCAGAATAAATATGATTGCTGTCGAGCACATGAATATAATCCTGCCTGCCCGCATGCATTCGCGGTAAACTGCTGTTGATAAATAATGTCGGCGGCGTTTGTCCGCTCACGTAACTCAATGGCGAAGCAGCTTCCCATAATACCACGTTCCCCTTTTTGGGATAACCAAACCAATAAGTGGCAGCAGAAGTGTGCTTGCTGTCATCTCCTTCACCGCTTTCCGGGTTAACAAAAGAAAGCGTTCCGTCAATATCAATTACAGCAGCCACATTCGTCGGGATGCTGTCGTTACAGTCGCATCCTTCAAAAAGAGGCATACTGCCTGTTGTGCCTATAAAAGCTGCCAGCTCCCCACCTGCTGAAAATCCGGCGATTATTATTTTTGAAGTATCAACATGATAGGTTGAGGCATTGGCCTTCACCCATCTTATCGCGGCTTTGATATCATAAACTGCGGCAGGAAATAAAGCTTCAGTGGAAAGCCTGTATTCCGGAGTAAAACAGACATAACCGAGATGAGCAAGCCTTTGCGCTAAAGGATAATGTTGCGAACGATCGCCTGAACGCCAGCCGCCGCCGTGAATCATTATGACGGCAATCAGTAATTTGTCATTTTTCCCCTTTGGAGAAAATGCATCTATTAACAGACTGCGACGATTAACCGGGCAGTAGGTAATTCCTTTTTCTTCCGAAACATCCGGATAATTGAATTCATGAACAATAGTAATATCCGGAAAATCTTTTTTCGTTTGTTGCCAGGCGCTAAAAGTGGTATAAGAAGTATCGCGCACACCTGTAATGCCTTTGATTGACTGTGCATTGGTAGTGATTGTGAAAAAACAAGTGGCAAGAAAAATCAGGACGTTTGATTTCTTAAACAATAATAATCGATTTTTTTGTTTCATTAATTCAATTTCATTTTAGAGCTGTTATTGCTTTTTATTAAAAGACTTTTCCAGAAAATCCTCTATTCATAAGGCACCATCCTCTTAATACATTTTCAATTGTATACTTTTTAATTTCATTCTGATTCAACTGCTTTTCCCCTTCAAGCTTTGTAGACTTATTCACACCAGCGCCTCTTCTATTCTATTTAGTTTTAAAAGAAACAAACCCCATTTCCTTTAACCATTCCGAGCATAAGTCTTTCCATAAGGAGGTTGAGCCCCGGTTGTTGTTGATATTGATTGCATGTCCTCCCTGTGGGAAAACATGAAAACTTGTTGAAATACTTTTGTTAAGAAGTGCGTGGTAAAATAACAAACTGTTTTCAGGAGAAACTGTTTTATCGTTGAACGCATCTGCAATAAAACATGGAGGCGTTTCATCTGTAACATTGTTTTGTGTAGAATATTTTTCTATTAAATCTTCTGAAGGATCATTTCCAAGCAGGCTTTCGCGGCTTCCTTCGTGCGCGTATTTGCCCATATCAATCACCGGCGACACCAAAATCATAAAATCAGGATGGGTTGATTTCTTAGCCACATCATCATGCAAAGTGGTAATATCATTTGTTGCAGTTCCAACCCATGAAGCAAGATGGCCGCCAGCTGAAGCGCCCATTACGCCCACTTTATTTGTATCTATTTGCCACTTTGTCGCATTCGCCCTAACCAACTGTATCGCACGTTGTCCGTCTTCTAAAGGGCCGAGTTCACTCACTTTCAAATCAGGAGAATTGGGCAAACGGTATTCAACTACAAAAGCACTGATGCCAAGAGTATTGAACCATTTGGCTAATTGAAAACCGCCAAGATTAAGTGTAATGTGCGTATATCCACCGCCCGGGTAAATAACAATCGCCGCCCCGCAGTTATCATCTTCAGATGGAAAAAAAGCATACATTCCGGGAACAGCAACACGGAAAGCTCTTTGCCTTGCAATACTGTCTGTTATTTGCAAACCTTTCGAATCAGGCATTTCGTTTTTTGGCCACAGTGGGATAAATTCCTGTGCTTTTACGCAGGAATATGAAAGTGCAAAAATTAGTATAACGAATAAGATTAAACGCTTTTCCATCAGTCACTTTTTTTTAAAGGATTCCAGTTTTCAATCCCGGAGAAAATATTTTTGACACTGTATGTTTCAGCCTGGTCTTCCGTAAGCTGATGAGACCACGAAACTCTTTCATTTGGTTTAGCCCCTGCGCCTTTTGAATTTCTTTCCGCATAAAAAACAGTTTTATAGTTATCTGTATTTTGCCAGTTGCTCCATCCCTTTGGATTGATAAAATCTCCCATTTTACAATTGATAAAAACAACATTCGCATATTTTCTCCAGGGACGTCCCAGATAAACATTCTTTATGCCGGGAGCCTCTTCAATTGTGCAGTCTTTAAATACAAATCCAAAAGAGAAACCTTCGGGAGTTGAAGCAGCAGTTATATAAGAATTCGCTTTACACTTTATCACACATTTTTCAAATAAGGCCGTTGCTTCACCGAAAATAAAATCGGTAGTTCCTTCTATATAACAACCGGAAAAGTATTTCCGGTTATGCTCGCCTGAAAGATAAACAGTGTCCTGGTTACCCAGAAATTTACAATTAAAAAAAGAACAACGATCCGCTTCAACACTAAGCGCAACAGCTTGTCCAACGGGTCCTGAAGTATTTTCAACAGTAAGATTTTCTGCATGAAAATCATTTCCCTGCACCAAAAGAGTTGGTGTATAAAATGTACTGTTTAGTCCTTTATTTATTTTATTAAAATAGTCATTATAGGAAATGATCGTACTGTCTTTACTTTCTCCAACTAATGAAATTTTATTGTTCCATGAAGGAATAAAAACTTTTTCATGATAAACGCCGTTTTTTATCAAAATGGTGATTCGCTTTTCAGGAAAGGCTTTGCTGGCTTCAATCGCTGATTGAATGGTAGTGAAATCTCCGCTTCCATCTTTGGCTACCACATAGTCATATTTCACTTCCACTTTTTGTTTTGAAGTGAAAGAAAACAAACCAACACAACAACAAAATAGAAATCCTTTAAAAAACTTCATTTACTATCGTTTTAATTATTCATTTTTTTCAATCCTTTCCAAACTGCTTTTTCAATTTCTTTTTGTCCGGCAATATCCGGATTACGGTTGTATTATCTACATGCAAGTCTTTGGCATCTTTAATAAAATTTTCTTTTTCAACATTCTCAAAGGTGCAATTATCAATATGAATATCAGTTACCGGTTTATCATCAAGCCCTTCAATATAAATTCCATATTCGCTTTTTTGACTCACTACATTACTTACATATACGCCGCTTAAGGTTGGCGGATAATTGCAATCAGGGCCTTTTTCATTGGCATAATGCATATTGATTTTCACCACCGCTTCATGCACCTGTCCAACTTTAATGTTTCTGAAATAAAAGTTTTTCAAAATGCCACCGCGGCAGGCATTTGATTTTATTCTTATCGCGCGTTCAAGATGCGGGCTGTTCATCACATTATTTTGAGCATAGACATTTTCAACGCCACCGGAAGTTTCACTGCCAATAACCACACCTCCATGTCCATCTTTCATCTGGCAATCCTGTACAATAATATTTTTTGAAGGAACATTCACTCTTCTGCCATCCGCATCGCGGCCGCTTTTAATCGCTATACAATCGTCGCCGTCAGTAAACGAACAATTTTTAATCATTACATCGCTGCATGATTCAGGATCGCAACCGTCGTTGTTTGGGCCGAGACTATTCGTTGTAACGCCGTCCACTGTTATGTTCTGGCTAAGCGTTGGATGGATGATCCAGAAAGGCGTATTCGTTATGGTTACACCTTCGATCAAAATATTTTGGCAATTATAAAATTCAATCATTGTCGGGCGCATATAATGCCCTTTGCCAAAAACCCGATCCTTTACAGGAACATTTTGCGCGGCCATTTTCATAAGCTTTGGCTCGTTTTCCGGATCATGCTGAGCAGGCATTCCTTCTTTCCAGCCAAATCTTTTACTACCAGTCCAATTCCACCAATGATCATTGTCTGCCTGTCCGTCTAAAATTCCTTTGCCGGTGACAGCAATGTTCGTTTGTCCGTACGCGTAAATGAGGGGCGAATAATTCATCAGTTCAACTCCTTCATAGCGTGTAAGCACTACCGGTAGATAATCATTATCATCAGTGCTGAATTTCAAAACGGCATTATCATCCAAATGAAGATTTACATTGCTCAATAAATGTATCGGGCCTTTTACAAAATAATTTCCTGTTGGAATTAATACTCTCCCACTGCCGGCGTTATTACAAGCTGCAATCGCCAACTTTATAGCGGGCAGACAATCAGTTGTGCCATCTGCCTTTGCACCATAATCAAGAATAGAAAAGTCATGATTGGCAAATGTGGGAGGAACAATCTTTTTAACCAACGACGTATAATCTTTCCAGCCTTGCTCTGCCCCTTTTTGTGCAGAGCATCCCGCTGCCAATATCAAAAAAGATAAAGCAACAGGAAGATATTTTATTCCAAACATTGTATTTCGTTTCATTAAATTGATTTATAATTCATTTAGGAGTAATTTATTTTTTTACGATTCTGTCTGACAGTTCAAGATTTAAATTTTTAATTCCTTTTAAAACCAACTCAGCGATACGTCTTGCTCCGTAGGTATTGAAATGAGTGTTGTCATGAATGCCCGATGGATACCCAGGATTTTCGCCTGGCTCCAGTTGCATGAACAAAAGCTTCGAATTTTCGGGCCCGAATTTTTGCAACAAATCAATACTAATTCTTTGACATTCCCGTTCCGCTGTTCAAATACACTTCTAAATTTGTATAACTTTTATTCAAGGTAAATTGATTTCCATCAGCGACATTATTTGGATCCAAACCTTTTGGTTTTTCCCAACAGGCATTCCGTCGTGATCAGAATCCAAAAGCACCATTGTATCGCTTTTTATAAGCCATTCTTACGGACATTTATCATATCCCCTTTTGTAAGATTGAAACAATCTGTTATCATTATTTATCAAAACAATCAATTAAATCAAGTAAGTGCTTTTCAAGGTGTAACATAGCAAGTGTACACTCAAATTACTGATAAAAACTAAAGCTGGTAAAGTATTTTTCCGCAATCGTTCCCGATAACGTTTCCAATTTTGCATGAAATAAAGTAACCCTTAAAAGAAGATTGATATGTGCAAATAAAAACAGACAAATAACATATCCTGGGTGCCTATCAGATAAGACCGCAAAGATCTTTTAGCACAACTCTTTTCTTTTCATCTTCAATGTTATCACACATAAATAAAGAACAAAATGCATCCCTAAAGCTATTGATCCTATACCACCAAAATCTAAAGAATTTTACGCAATCGTTTCCGTAAATATATTGGTTCAGATTACATCCATTTGCTCAATTTTTTTTTAGTTTTATTCCATTGACTTAAGATTCTCCTATCGATATAATACTGCACTAATTTTTTGCAAATGAAATTTTTATTATGAAATCATATAATGGCACAAACAGGAGTAAGTAATAAGTGTTTCCAAAAGGCTAAACAAAATTCAAACAGATTTTGCTATGAGGGCCAACTGGATGTTACCCGGTAAATAATTTCAAGGCAAGATGCATATTCTTTGTAACATGTATACTTTAAATAACAATACTCAAATCAAGACAAAAGCATGGAAGTAAAATCTTTCGTTTTAAACTTTATGTTATCATCTAATTAAAAAATACCATTATGAAATATCCATTAATATTTGGAATACTACTCTCTGCAATATACCTATGTTCTTTTAACTATAAACCGAAAAGAACGGTCGTAACTATCAAAGGAGAACAGTTTTATATCAACAATGAAATAACGTATAAAAACAGGTATTGGAAGGGAAATAAAATTGAGGGGCTGCTTTTCAATTCAAGAATGGTACAGGGAATTTTTGATGACCTCAACCCGGAAACCCGGGATAGATTCAAATATCCTGATACCCATAAATGGGATCCCGACAGGAATACAAATGAATTTGTTGAAGCAATGCCAGCATGGAAAGCGCACGGTTTATTGGCGTTTACTTTAAACTTACAGGGAGGAAGCCCTTTGGGTTATGGCAACGAGGGTTGGATTAATCCCGCATTTGATAGTTCTGGTCAATTAAGAACTGATTATGTTAACCGGCTTGATAAAATATTGAAAAAAGCTGACGGCCTCGGAATGGTTGTTATACTTGGGTATTTCTATTTTGGACAAGATCAGCATTTAAAAGATGAACAGGCAGTTCTGAATGCAGTTGATAACATCACTAAGTGGATTTTAAAGAAAGGATATAAGAATCTAATAATTGAAATAGACAATGAATCCGATGCTCATTATCATCACCCAATATTAGAGCCTGAACGTGTTGCAGAATTAATACAACGTGTTCACAAAATAAGCGACAATACACTTTTGGTTAGTGCAAGCTTTACTGGTAACACTGTGCCCAATGAAAGTGTGATTGCAAATTCAGATTTTATTCTTCTTCATGGTAATGGAATTAAGTCGCCCGATGGAATAACGAAGTTGGTGGATCGGGTGCGCCATGCCGAATCATATACTCCAAAACCCATTTTGTTTAATGAAGACGACCATTATAATTTTGATTCAGCATCTTATAATCTACTCTCGGCAATACAATCTTATGCATCATGGGGATTCTTTGACTACAGGTTTAAAGGAGAAGGTTATGAATCAGGATTTCAAAGTGTTCCGGTTGATTGGAAAATAAGTTCGGATCGAAAAAAAAGGTTTTTCAATAAGCTAAAAGAAATTACAGGATATTAGCAACCATGGTAGGGCTTATAAAGGCAGTATTCTATAGTAAGGTCTGAAAATGTCACGATGAGTTAAATCAATTCAAAAAATATAAAAAGTATGAGAATAATTATTTTCTTAATCACTTTTTCTTTGATGCTTTCCCCAAAATTTCTTTGGGCTCAACAAATTCAGAAACACAGAGTGATTGTGTTGTCTGATATAGAGGCTGAAGTTGACGATACGGAATCTTTTATTCGTTTACTGCTTTATTCAAACGTGATTGATATTAAAGGTTTAATTGCCACAACCTCAGTCTGGAAGAAAACAAGCGTTGCTCCTGGCGCAATAAGAAAATTGATTGAAGCTTATGGAAAAGTACAACCTAATCTTTTGAAGAATCAGCCAGGTTTCCCCACCGCAGATGCTCTCTTAAAGATCGTTAAACAAGGCCTGCCAAAATATGGAATGGAAGGCGTTGGAAAAGGAAAGGACTCCCAGGGTTCGGACTGGATTGTAGATGTACTGGAAGATAAAGATGCACGTCCGTTATGGATCACCGTTTGGGGAGGCGCCAATACCCTTGCCCAGGCATTGTATAAAATTAAAGAAACCAAGTCGCCTGCCGAAGCAAAAAGATTAATTGCCAAACTAAGGGTGTACACCATATCCGACCAGGACGACAGTGGAATATGGATCAGGAATAATTTTCCTGACTTATTTTACATTGTTAGCCCGGGCGATGATTACGGAACTGCTACCTGGAGTGCTATCAATAGTTTTATTAAAGGAATAAACAATGAAGAGATCAGCAATAGCTGGCTGGCAAAAAATATTCAACAAGGCCATGGAGCACTTGGCGCTGCTTATCCTGATGTAGCTTATGGCATGGAAGGCGATACACCATCGTGGTTATCATTAATTCCTAACGGGCTAAATATGCCTGAGCATCCTGATTGGGGTGGTTGGGGCGGCCGTTACGAATTGTACAAACCTGATTTTTCCAAAGAGAAAAAAGGAAGTTCCGGCGTTCCGTTTGAACCAGAGACAAGAGCCATCTGGACGAACGCCATTGATAGTTATTCGCCGTTTATTTCTAAAGAATATGGACGCGCAGTTGCAAAAGATACTGCAACTTTTACCGGCTACAAAGTTACTTTGTGGCGTTGGAGAGATGATTTTCAAAATGATTTCGCTGCGCGAATGGCCTGGTGCACTGAAACCTATAAAGAAGCCAATCATCCCCCGGTTGCAGTTTTGAGTCAGCCAGACCACTTAACTGTAAAATCGGGTGAAGGTTTCGGCCTGGATGCCAGTGGCAGTAAAGACCCTGACGGAGATAGTATCAGTTTTTTATGGTTCGAATATCCTGAGGCCGGTTCCTATAAAAAACCAATTAACATGACGGCCGAAAATATACATAGCATTTATGTGGTAGCCCCTGAAGTTGAAAAGAAAGAGACTATTCATATTATACTTAAAGTTACCGATAAAGGTACACCGGCATTATCAGGATATAAAAGGATAATCGTAAATGTGTTGCCCAAATAAGAAACAATATGACATAGGAAAGGTAATGGCATTAACCGGTGGATTATTTTCCTATTTTGGTACCACAGCTTTATTTTAAATTTTTAATTTCTATAAAATCCATATCGGCAAAAGATTGATTTTCTCCGGCCATTCCCCATATAAAAGAATAAGAAGAAGTGCCGCAACCTGCATGAATAGACCACGGAGCGGAAATAACCGCTTCATGATTTGCCAAAACAAGATGCCGGGTTTCATCTGCCTGCCCCATAAAATGAAAAACACGTTGCTCTTCCTGCACATCAAAATACAGATACACTTCCATTCTACGGTGATGCGTATGCGCAGGCATCGTATTCCAAACATTACCTTCTTTTAAAATCGTTAAACCCATCACAAGTTGGCAACTCTTTATCCCGTTTTCATGAATGTATTTATGAATTACCCGTTGGTTGCTTGTTTTAGAATCGCCCAGGCTTTCAGTAACAGCCTCATCCATTTTCATTAACCTGTTTTCGTGAGCGTGATGTGCGGGAGTAGAAAGAAGATAGAAAAAAGCAGGCTTTGCCGGATCGTCACTTTTAAAAAAAATCTCTTCCGTTCCTTTTCCAAGGTAAATGCAATCAAGCCTGCTTAAATGATAATCATTTCCACCGGCGGTTACTCTTCCCTCGCCACCGATATTGATGATGCCCATTTCACGTCTTTCCAGGAAAAAATCAGATTTTAAAGCAGGATAACTTTTCAATAAAATTTCATTTTCAGTGGGTACAGCGCCACCAATTATCATCCTGTCATAATGAGAATAAACAAAATTGATTTCACCATTCTTCAGAATATTGGTTACTGCAAATGCATTTCTCAATTGAGAAGTGTTCATTTGTTTCACTTCATTCGGATTATGTTCAAATCTTTCTTCCATTATAATTATTTAAATAATTTTTATCGTCCCATCCAGCCACCATCGACTGTTAATATTTCTCCGTTTACATATTGGGAAGCTGCAGAACTTAAAAACACCACAGGCCCTTTAAAATCATCAGGAGTTCCCCACCTGCCGGCGGGAATTCTTTCTATGATAGCCTGATTTCTGTCCTTGTCTTCCCTTAATGCTTCTGTATTTTCCGTAGCAATATACCCGGGCGCAATGCCGTTCACATTTATACCTTTCGATGCCCATTCATTGGCCAGCGCTTTGACCAATCCCGCAACAGCACTTTTGCTGGCGGTATATCCGGCTACATTGATTCCGCCCTGGAACGAAAGCACCGAACAGGTAAAAATAATTTTACCTTCTCCTCTTTGCACCATTTCTTTTCCGAACTCACGGGCAAGGATAAACGCTGCGTCAAGATTAATAGAAAGTACAGAATCCCATTTCTCATCACTATATTGAACCGCCGGATCTCTTTTTATAACTCCTGCATTGTTAACAAGGATGTCCACTTTGGAATGTTCTGTTTTTACTTTCGAAATAAATTCATACAATTCTTTCCTGTTTCCCAAATCAACTTTATAGTGAAAGAACTTTTTACCGAGATTTTTAATTTCATTTTCTACGCTACTTCCGGCTTTAAGACTGGAGGACACACCAATAATCTCTGCGCCTGCTTCCGCCAGGCCGATTGCCATTGCCTCTCCTATGCCACGGGAACAACCTGTAACAAGGGCTGTTTTTCCGGAAAGATTAAAAAGATCAGTTGATTTCATACTACCAAGTATCAATGAGCAAGTTTACTGATAAATTATCAGGATGAAACACGGATTTAAAAATTTTTTATGCAATCGTTCCCGATAACGTTTCCAATTTTGTAATAATTTAAAACCATTTAATATTTGGTACTTTTAACCTGATTTTAAAAAATTAAATCACTAATTTTCTGTCTTGAGATTTGATACAGTTACCATAAAAGATATTGCAAAAGCATTGAACTTTTCAACCTCTACCGTTTCCCGTGCGTTAAGAGGAAGTTATGAGATAAGTGAAGAAACAAAAAAGATCGTTCTTGAATATGCTGAGAAAATAAATTACAGGCCCAATCCAATTGCACTAAGTTTAAAAGAAAGAAGAAGCCGCGCTATCGGTGTGGTAGTCAGTGAAATTGCCAACAACTTTTTTTCGCAGGCGATTAACGGGATTGAATCCATCGCCTACAACCGGGGTTACCACGTTATCATAACCCAAAGCCATGAATCAGAAGAAAGAGAAAAAGTAAACGTGATGCACCATGCTTCGCGTTCGGTGGATGGGTTATTAATTTCTTTATCGAGCGGAACAGTTGATCTTTCTTATCTGAAAGAACTGCATGAAAAAGGATTACCTATCGTTTTTTTTGACAGGATCACTGATGAAATTGACACACATAAAGTAACTGCCAATAATTATCTCGGTGCTTTCCAGGCGACAGAACATTTGATTTACCAGGGTTTTAAAAAAATCGCACATCTTACCAGCGCGCCTTATTTATCTATCACCAAAGAACGTTTGCAAGGATATAAAGAAGCGTTGGAAAAACACAACATTCAATTTAATGAAGCGCTGGTGAGGCATTGTATTCATGGTGGCATGATAGCAGATGAAGTTGAAGAAGCAGTTACTTCCTTGTTTAAAAGCAAAACCAAACCAGATGCTATTTTTACAGCCAGTGACCGAATTACGACCGTTTGTTTTAAAATATTAAAAGAAATGAAACCGAAAAGGCAAGTTGGTTTCGCAGGATTTACCAATACCAAAGTGGGAGAATTATTCGACCCGCCAATGACAGTTGTAAGGCAACCAGCTTTTCAGATCGGACAATCTGCAACCGAAATGCTGATACAAATGATCGAAAGCAAAAGACCAGTTACCGATTTTGAAACAAAGATCCTTGACACCGAATTAATCCTGCGCGAATCTTCTATCAAAAAGGAAAAAAATGAGAATAACGGGTAAGTCTAAACGAAAATATTACTATTTTAGGCGCTTCATGTTTATGCATGAATCCAGTTTTAAAGTAAAACTTTGGATGTCTTTTATATCATAATAACTGGTGGTAGTTACAACGTCTGACTCAGTTTTATACAAATAAGGAATGCCTGTAGAATAATTTACAAGAGTGACGCCTTTTCTTTTTCCGTTAATATACGCTTCATCGCCCGGAGAACGCCTTTCAAAAACATTTGATTGAATTTCTATGGTCGCGGTATCACCATCGAGGCTATTAAGAACATTAAAATTGCTAATATGAACAGGATGATTTGTGATCAACGTTAAATCAGTTACCCAGGTATCGTTAACCGTAACTTTTCTTACAGGTATTTCTGAAAAAACCATATTGAGCATGTCTGTAATTGCACTTGCACTTATTTGATCAGGAATTAAGCCGCCGAGATATTTGCCGGTAGCGCTGTCATTTTCAACATCCCGTATTAATTCATCAACACCCTCTACCTTCTCTACTTGTCCACTATCGTTTATAGCTACGTGTATCGGAATTGCATGAGCAGAGTCACTTTGATAATTCACGTTAAATCTTCTTTTCCAACGAAAAAGATTAAATGCCATTTTACATAAGGTTAGTGTATCATTCTTCCGGTATTTTTGTAACGAAAATTTCAAGTAAACTGAATCGTATGCCTTCATCGGCTTGGATTGATATGGCCAGCTTTTAACGTTAATTTTTATTAGAGAAAAATAATAAATAGTATTTGAAGCGGGATTAAATTTTAATTTGCCAGTTTTATTGCCTGGCAAATGGCATGATATCAAGCCTATAAAACAAAGAACAGATAAGTTTATAAACTTTGTAAGATTGATCGATTTCTTCATTAAGAAGGCAGATTTGCTGTATTTTAATTTTTGCTACTAAATTTTTGCTGCATTTTTTATTTCAATATTTCCTGAATTTTTACATTTTAGAGTTACTTACAAAAGCAATTTTTTTACTATCAGGCGACCATGTTGGCGTATTGATCGTGCCCTGTCCGCCATACAAATAAGCAATTACTTTTAATGGGCCACCGGAAACAGGCATCATCCGTATATAAACGTGTTTGTAAAATGGGTGATCATCCGGCTTCACTTCGTCTTTTAAAAACGTGATACAAACAATCCATTTGCCATCAGGTGAAACGTGAGCAAACCAGTTGTTGTAGTCATCATTAGTCAATTGTTCAGGATCGCTGCCGTCCGTTTTCATGCGCCACAGTTGCATTAACCCGCTTCTTACCGAATTGAAATAAATATATTTTCCGTCCGGGCTGTATTCAGGCCCATCGTCCAAAGCAGCTACATTTGTAAGTTGTATTTCCTTTCCTCCTTTCGATGGGATTTTATAAATATTAAATCCTGCAGACGTAGGATCATTATTGCGTTTAGCCGTGTATGTTAGCCACTTGCCATCCGGCGACCAACTATGAAAATAAGAAAGGCCAAGAAGTGGTGTTATTAGTTTAGGTTGGCCGCCGGTAATAGGAACTGTATAAACCGTAGATCGAATTTTACCATTCGGGCCCGCAGCGCTTATTCCCAACATTTTTCCATCAAAAGAAATTACATGATCATTATTTATATCTTTCACATTTCCTGTCGGAAGCAATTGAGCTGTACGCGTTTTAATATCAAAACGATATAACAAACCCTTTGAATTATAGATCAATGCTTTGCCATCTCTCGTCCAGTTGGGCGCCTGGAAAGAAACATTTTCAGAAGACAATATTTTTCGCTTTCCAGTCATTACATCCATGGTCTCAATATTGCTGCCGAGATAGGTTCTGTAAGGCACCAAATCTTTTGGCGCGGGAACAACAATTCGAACATTTTCAAACGTTGCTTTTTCAACCACATCTTTATTATGAGCGCAGACAAATAAACCCACGTAAACATCTCCATCAAAATTCAGATCTGAGATTTGTTGTGAAATAAAAGTGTCACCAAAATGAGCCACAGACATTATAAAAGTATCTCCCCTTCTTTCAAGCTGGATTACATCCGGCCCTTTAATATCAAACTGTTTTTGTTCCACATTTGTATGCGGCGCTTTCCTGTACTGAAGAGAAGTAAGGCCATTTCCATGTATCGCCGCAGCCACCATTTTCGAACTGGTATCAAGGTTCTGCCTCACCATCCATCCGAATTTGCGGTGCTCTTCAACTCCTTTTCCCAAAAATTTTCCACGTGCCCGCAAAATAAAATCACCTTTCATTTTCTTCCATGCAAAATGAAATTCGTCATTACTAAACCAAATATTGCTTCCCGAACCGGAAACCAAATAATCCTGTGAAGATGAATTGTAAACTGCGTTGCCTTTGTGAAGCACTTTTCCTACATCAGTCTGCCCTTCAAAAACTCCCGTTTTTTGTGCAAAAGTATTTGACGTGATGAACATAAATAAAGCAGCAATGCTAAATTTTAGAAAGTGAAACGTTTTAGTAAACATGTTATATGTTGTTGAATTAATAATCCGAATAATCGGTAGCATGCATAAGGATACTATCCACGTGTGACACAGAAACATTGTTTTCATTGGACGGATCTACAGAAATTTCTTTCCATTTAGCATCACTGAAGAAAAGTTTCCATTGCGCAGTCCTATCTTCCTCACTTTTAAATATCGGCATATACATAAGATTAGGCATGCGACTTCCGGAGATTACCTTTGCATAAAAAACCGGATCGAAGCTTAGTTTTTTGAAAATCCCCATCTCATCTTTATTGAACATAGCTCTTTTTTTATCTGCAAGATGCCAGGTTGGGCTTTCGTAGCTTCTCAATTCAAAAACCCTTTCCGCATCTTTTTGTTTAGGAATATTGAGAAATGCCTGACCTGAAAATGGCTGTAATAAAATAGATTCCAATCTTTGAAAAGGAGGATTTTTAGCATCAGCATGAAGGAAATTTTCTCCTGCGGATTTAAAAGCCGCATCACCATTAAGCCGATCATTTATTTTGTTCCATTGATCCAGAGAAGTAAATGGAATCAACACATAGATGAGTTTGTCAGAAGATGTATCGTTGCTGATTGGTTTGAATACACCAATATTTTTAATTCCAAAACGATGCAAAGCCGGAAGGTAAGCATCCTTCAAAAAATTGTCGGTCATACTTACCTGGTTGTTATCTTTTAAATGATATACCCTGATTTGAAAAACCGAAGAATTTGTTGGTTTACTGTAACTGCTTTGAGAGATAATCAAAAGAGAAAAAAATAAACAAAATAATTTCATAAATGAATTTGAATTGTGAGTAATAAAATTGTGAATTTTGATTTGTGAATGATGAATGGTGAATGGTGAATATTCTAAACACCCTGAATCTACTTTTCACCTGGTTGCCGGTTTCAGTCGTTAGTCGTCTCGTATCTTCACCCTACACCAAATTGTTTTTAATATAATTAATACTTTCAGTTATGCTTACAAATGGATCACCGGGAGTAATATCCTGCTCAACGAAAAAGTATTTCATTCCTGCCAGGTCTTTATATTTGAAAATCTCCTTGAAATCAATAATCCCGTTGCCCACTTCTGTAAAATTTTGTTGCGGCGTTTTGTCCATGTCTTTTACATGCCACAGCGGATAACGTCCCGGATATTTTTTGAAAAGCGCAATCGGATCCTGTCCTGCTTTTCTTACCCAGTAAATATCCATTTCCATTTTTACAAGCTCTTTATCAGTTGCCATCAAAATATCATAAGGATATTGATTGTCTTGTTTTTCAAATTCAAAGTTGTGGTTGTGGTAGCACAACTGAATTCCGGCTTTTTTACATTTTTCTCCGGCAGTGTTTAAATCATCCGCTACCTTTTTATAATGATCAAGAGTGCCACGTTCTTCAGGCGACAGCCATGCGCATATCATATATTTTAAACCCACCGCTTTAGCATCTTCAATCGCTTTATCCCAATCGTGCAACATCGTTCCTTTCATCTGGCCGTTCGTTTTATCTTCACCAAGCCTGTAATGGCTGCTGGGCATTACAAGACCATTGTCTTTTAAAACTTTTTTAAATTCGGAAGGCTTCATTCCATAAAACTTTTCATCGCCGGTATACGTAGCGCCTTCAACGGAATTATAACCGATTTTTGCTACACGCGCCAATGTGCCTTCCGGATCCTTTGCCATCGCGTCCCGAACCGTGTAAAGTTGCAAACCGATCAATTTTTTTGGGGGGTTAAATGTTGAAGGAGCAACGATTAATCCTGCAGAAAAAACTGTGGCGGCTTTTAAAAAGGAGCGTCTCGTTGTCATATTTTCGTTTTAAGAGGATAAAATCTTTTTATCTTTTATGTAGCTGATAACTACCAGGTTCTGCAATACTAAAAAGAGGAACAAGGTACATCTTTCTGACTTTATTTTCACTTTACACATTAATCTTTTTGGACAATTTCCAAATGGGGGCTTTATCTTCTTCCGGTTTCATTTCGGTTATCCCCCAAAACCCTAACCTCTTTTTTTATGTTGTGGAAACACTGAGATAATAACAGAAGGATCAGAAGTTTATCTTAAGGAATTTTTCTCATGATACAAATGTTAGAATTCAAAAGCAGGCCAATTTAAAACTACCTTTTATCTTTTGAAGGTGGTGAAAAAAGATAACCATGAATTACTTTACTGTTTAACAAAACAACGAATCGAAAGACTACAGATTAAAAAAAGTGTTTCCAGATTATTGGTTCTACATCAGTTGCAATTATCTTTTTATTCAAAGAATTATTGGTAATAATAACAGGATGAAGTTCGTCAGCAGTTCCTACCCTTCCATGCGAACCTTTTACCAGCGTAGCATCCAAAGGAATTACATCCATAACATATCGAAAGCCAGCTTTCTTCTTCAATAATTTATAGCCAGCCCGGAGTTTTGAAGTCATAAACATTTCTACAGGATCATAACCGGGTTTTTTATGAATATCAACTACGCGTGCATAATCCGGTGCAACAGCATCATTCAGCCAGAAATAATAAGTGAACCAACTTTTTTCATCTGCCATTAATATAAAGTCGCCACTTCGCTCATTGTTAATGTGATAATTTTTCTGGGCAGGTTTATCAAGTACCAGTTCTATTCCGGCTGCTTTTTCTAAAAGGTTTTTTACTTTATTAGTTACAGAAGCATCATTAATATAAACATGCGCCACCTGGTGATCCGCTACAACAAAAGCCTTGGATGCACCGGGATCCAGCAACTCCAAACCTCTTTCTACACGAATTTGCAATAAATCATTTTCCCTGAATAAACGATTCAAATGGATTGGATTATCAACTGCCCCAATACCATATTCAGAAAGAATAATTATTTCAGCATTTTTCTTTTCATAAAAATTTACCAGTTGCTCTGCTACCTTATCTATCTCATTTAACTCTTTTGAAATCTTACTTACATCCGGCCCAAATTTTTGAAGGCAATAATCAAGATGTGGAAGATAAATTAAGGTAAGAGCGGGATCATGCCAATTATCCGTTAGCATGGAAGCGTCTGCAATCCATTGAGTGGATTTTATATCAGCGCCAGGGCCCCAAAAGTGAAACAATGGAAACTGGCCAAGCTCTTTTTGCAACCTGTCGCGCAAGCCAGCAGGATGAGAATAACAATCAGGAATTTTTCTTCCGTCCGCCAGGTAGTTGGGTCTTGGTGTCACTGAAAAATCAGCCGACGAATACATATTGTACCACCAAAACATGGTAGAACACGTAAAAGAAGGATCTTCTTTTTTTGCTTTTTCCCAGATCTTTTCAGCGTGAACCAGTTTGTTCGATTGCTTCCAGAATTTTATTTCACAGTCTTGCCGGTCGTACCAGCCATTCCCTACAATCCCATGCTCTGAAGGCCACTTGCCTGTAACATAAGTTGATTGAACCGAAGTGGTTACCGCCGGCAGCATTGGTTCTATTAAACTGAGATTTTTACTGGCAACATATTTTTGCAGGAAAGGTGTATGCTCTCCAATCAAGGATGAAGAAAGGCCCACCACATCAATTACAACCGTTTTTTTCATTTACCGATTTTCAATTTTTTTCAAGAATTATTGATCAAGAATTTGTTGTACCCATTGCAATTCCCTTGTAATAGAATCCTGCATCGGCAATTTCAATTCTGCCGGAAGTACATCCCACGTATACGTTTCCACTTCAAGATGATTTGTAAATGGTTCTTCTTTTTGAATTGCCAACACTTCTTCAATCTCATCTTGTGTGGAAAATAAATCATCAAAATTTTTCGTGAATATGGGCACGTGAAAATGCGCCCGCCATTCTTTTACCAGCGGGTTTTCTATTTCATTTAATGCTTGCGGCAGATCAGGATAACGCAATAACTTTCCCCCGGTTTGTTTTGCAACTACCTGGTGCAAATAGGTTGGTTCATTGAAATTTTCAAAATTTTGTTTAATACTTTCTCTATCGCCCTCACCCATCTTACATTTCAACGCAGCACTTATCTGGATTTTACCAATTTTTATCCCGCGTTTCAAAACTTCATTAATCATTTTTTTATGAGGTTCATAGCCGATTGCAAAATGACAAACGTCATAGCATAAACGCAGATGTTTCTTTATCAAATCTTCAGCATGTTGTGCAGAAATTTTAAAATTTTCCTTTATAACGGAAATGCCTATACGAAGAAGGTCGTTTTCAAACCAATCAATAAATTCGTCGCCGGTTTCCAATACTCCATCAGGTTCCGGTTCTATATCGAGGTGCAGTACTTTTCCTGTTGAATTATGAATCTGAATAAGATTTTCAATTACACGAATCATATTTTTGGTACCGGCTTCCCTGGAATCCTGCAGGCTCTCTTTCGTCTTAAACCAAAGCCTGTAGCTCAATGGAGAAGTAGAAACACCTCCATCCATACCATCAGGCAATAAAGCTGATAAAATATGGAAGAGACGCAAAGTATAATTTACTCTTTCAACAGTTGTCCAGTCGGGCGTATGTACCTGATCTTTTACAATCGTATTATGAAAACCACCATAAGGGAAACCGTTCATGGTAAAAACATAAGCATCCTGCTCTTTAAGCCATTGTTTAAATTCTATAAGGTTTTCTTTTTTTATCAGTTCGAGGCTTGCTTCGTTGGATAAACGCAAACCAATTCCAAGAGAATTATTCGGTGAAATTTTTTCTTTTATAAAAGGAAAATTATTCCTGATAGCAGCAAAATGATCCTTCCAGTTTTCTCCGGGATGAATATTGGTACAATAGGTTAAATGGCCTGCGTCAGTAAACATACTTTTTCTTTAATTTTTTATTTTCATTTACTCATTTGCTGTTCAAATTCCCCAAGCTTTTGAGAGGCTTCTTTTAGCAATCGAAGATCCAAATCATGTACTTCTTCACCGGCCCCAATATCACGCAACAACATTATTGTTAAGCGGCCGCCAAGGTGTTCACGAAATTCCTCCAAACCTTTTAAAACTTTGCTGTTTTCATTCTCAATATCTAACAACGGGTTGGTAATTTCAAAACCCAGTTTTAAAAATAACTGAATAATCCTATCCGCCTTTTCCATTGACAAACGGCCTGATAATGCCGAATAAATCGTATCCAGACAAATTCCCATCGCTACCGCTTCACCATGCAATATGGTAAATCCGGATAATTGTTCCATTTTATGCGCACTCCAATGACCGAAATCTAAGGGACGTGAAGAACCCAAGTTCAAAAGGGTCGCCCGAAGCAATATGTTGCAGGTGAAGAGCAGCGCAACGCCGGATTAAGTGATTCATTATTTCTCTATCACGTGCCACTAATTTTTCTCCGTTTTTTTCTATCCAGTAAAAGAAATCCGCCTCCTTAATTAAGGCCACTTTTATAGCCTCTGCAATTCCCCCGCGCCAATCCCTTTCGCTGAGCGTTTCTAAAAAACGATCATCATTAAATACTGCGACCGGTGGTGCGAAAGTTCCTGTGAAATTCTTTTTACCATTATAATTAATGCCGTTTTTTACCCCTACACCAGAATCATTTTGTGATAAAACGGTGGTAGGAATGCGAATATGTTTTATTCCCCTGTGAGCCACTGCTGAAGCAAATCCTGCAACATCAAGTACCGACCCGCCGCCTATTGCTGCCACATAAGAATGTCGATCAATTCCATTTTTATCAATAGCATTTATTATCAGATCAAAATATTTGGAATTATTTTTAGCTTCCTCTCCGCCAGGAATTATCAAAATGTCATTCACTAAAGAAACGGTACTGCTTTGAAAATAAGATCGAATTTGAGCCGTCATCTGCGGATGATTTTTAAGAACCCCTTCATCAATAATAAAAAGAATTTTTTGAAGTGAAACTCCTGTAGATTGCTCCTTCAAAAAAAACGCTAAATCTTTATTCTGAGGATCAAAAATAGCTGTTGTAAAATAAACCCTGTAATCGAAATGCACATCAAATGCCTGCTCCAGATAATCCATAAAACAAAGTACTTAAAAAAGGATTTAATATTTTGATAAAAAGTTTCGTTATGTGACTGCAAAAAGTTTTGCAAGCCATAAAGAAATCGGTAACAAAAGTAAGATCACAAAAGCAAGGCCAATCGCACCAAACGCTGCAGCCCATGAAGCATTCATTAGAATCAAAGCTATAACTCCTGATTTTACTGCCTTCCCCAGGTTTTTGGGAGAAGTTGTCCTGATGGCTCTTATCAAAGCAGAAAAGATCATCCATGCAAACGGCACTAAAAAGACAAGAGACCACCCCATCATTTCCCTGCGCGATGATAAATACAAAATGCCGCCTATTACTATACAGTAAAAGAAAGCCGCAAAATATAATGTGCTTTTGCTTCCTCCATGTACTTCTCCCCTACTAATCATTGTAATGGCGGCAATGTATATTATAGGAACTATCGCAATAAACCACCAGGTTGCAACCGAAGATGAAACAATGCTTATTCCCAGTAAAAGATTTAAGCCGCGACATATTCCCATATTGATTGGACCGGCAATTGCATTATGCTTTCCCCATTTATCATAAACCAAAGATGCAATAATAATCGACAAGGCAAGTAGGGTTGAGACGATGTTTACCAACAACGCAGCAAGCAGCCCAATTAATAACAGAATAATACCAAGAAAGATAGCTTCTTTTAAAGAAATATCTCCCCTTGGAATTGGCCTTTCCGGCCTTTCGGCTTTATCAAGGTCTGCATCAAAAATATCATTAAAAACCACGCCTCCTCCATACAACCCGACGGTGGAAACAGACAAAAGTAAAATTTCTGAAATATAACTTGCTGACAAATCTCCATTTACTAAAACTCCTGAAATAGCAATCCCCGCAAGCACATCAGCTACAGAGGTAACTATATTTGCCGGCCTCATTAATTGCAAAAATCCTTTACTTTTTTTCAAGCGGGGAGATTAACTAATAATAAGAGATGATTTATCGATACGTGGCGCTTGTCCTCCGCGAAGTACCGTATTACCTTCAAATTTTTGGGATTGATCTATATCCTGAACTTTCTGAAAATCGGATTCATCGATTTGGCCACTTTGTCCAAAAGCAGTGATCGCATTTCGATAGCAGACCATTTCAATATCTTTCGTTTCAATGCCACGGATTTTCATAAGCGCTGCTGTTTTAGGAACAGCAAGAGGATCACTGATTCCCCAGTCGGCAGCCGAGTTTACAATAATTCGTTCGATACCATATTGTTTCACAATTTCAACCATACGCTCATTGCCCATTTTTGTAAAAGGATAAATAGTGAAAGCCGCCCAAAATCCTCTATCCAACACTTCTTTCACCGTTTCTTCATTATTGTGGTCAACTATTACCGAATACGGATCAAGCCCGTGTTCAATAGCAATATCCATACTGCGTTGTGTTCCTTTCTTCTTATCGCGGTGAGGCGTATGAATTTGTACCGGCAAATTCGCTTCTTTGGCAAGTTCCAGTTGCAACCGGTAATATTTTTCTTCGGCTGCAGTTTGATCATCAAAACCGATCTCACCAACTCCAACTACACCTTCTTTATAAATAAACAAAGGCAAAATTTCCATTACCTGTTCAGCCAGTTTTTCATTATTGGCTTCACGTGAGTTTAATCCAATGGTGCAATAATGTTTGATACCAAATTGCGAGGCGCGAAACCTTTCCCAACCTACAAGGCTGCTGTAATAATCCCTGAAAGTAGCCACACCTGTTCGCGGCTGCCCGAGCCAGAAAGCCGGTTCAATAACCGCCACCACACCCGCATCAGCCATCGCCTGGTAATCGTCAGTGGTTCTTGAAACCATATGAATATGCGGATCAAAAAAATGCATTCCCTTGATTAAAGAGAAATCTGCTGTCGAAAGTTTTTCGGGTTCCATTTTAGCACGTTCATCATTGCTGCAACACATAATCTTAAATTTATTTAATTATTAGTTGATAACATTTGCCACGTCAGTTTTTTTTGCTCAATGGCAGTTTTTAATTGCGGATATTGATCCAATAGCAAAGTTGCTTTTTCAAATGTGGAATTGTTCAAAGCAAGCGCTCCCGCCTTTTTATCGGTTTCACTTCCTTCCTTCAGCGATTTTTCAAACATATAAAAATTTGATTCATCGATATACTTTCCTGTTAATCGCCAGATTTGCGGGTTGACAGTTCGTCCCGCAGCCCAGCGTTCTTCTACATAATCAAAAAGCGTATTTGCCAAATTCTGATTCGCTCTTTCATCAAGCCCCACAATCTTATTCACGTCTTTATCAGTAAAAAAAGCCTTCAACACCAACTGATTCCATGCGGTTTCATCTAAATTATTTGCAGGATAAGGATTATGATACATTATTGCCTCAAGCACCGTTCCAATGTTACTTCTTATTCCTTCTGCACAACGTAATTTCCATGCTTCCGGATAATTAAGAATGGGAGAGAGAAGAATACAATGCAACCAGTTCATTCATCTCAGCCTGCGGAAACAGGTTTTCAATCCGGTTTATATAAGCCTTCTCGTCACCGCTCTCTAATTGACCTAATAACCATACTCTGCATAACCTGTCAATCGTCCAACCTTCGACGCTGAAACCGGGTAACAAAGATTCTAACTTTTTTTCATCCGCTTCCTGCAGATCAATTTCTTTCTTACCGGTATGACGGGGAATGGAAGTAAAAGTAAGGTTCAACTGGTAGTTATTGTTGTTCTCCGCAGCCTCTGAAACTTTATCAAAAAGCCATTTACAGCTTTCAGCGTTAAGGTTCTTTTCAATAACAGAGGTTAGCACTTTATTGAGTGTTCCATCAGTTTCTGTGTACATAATAAAATAACGTGCAGAGTTTTTAGTTTAAGTTGCCACAAAATAATTCATCGCCAATGCGCCACTGATTATCAGTAAACCAAAAAACTCCCTTGTTTGTTCAATGTAAGGTTTAGTCGCCTGCATACTTTCTACAATACTTGGCTTGTTGTATTTTACAATCCAGTCTCTCACGCCATCTTTGATAAAAAAAAGGCGAACAGCATATAGAAGATAAAAAGCAATCGCCACAAGGTACACAATCGGGAAATATTTTTGAAATACGGCAAGCCCGCAACAAACGGAAGCAACCATATAGATACTTACCCACAACCAGGCATCAGGATCATTCAGGTTTACGTAAGCAAATGCTGCAAAAGCAAGGCAAAAAAACGAATTGAGAATAATTAATAGCATTTAAAAAATAGTTTTTGAAAACAAAGAATCGATGTCAGCCTATAAATTTTATTTCGCAAGTTCTGTAAAAAATCAATAAAACTTAATGATTTATGAAAGTGTTCATATAGGGTGCTTTGATAAACACTGTATCAAAATAAAAATTCTTCTTTTTTTCCTTGTTTACTATTAGGTTTAGCACAAAAAGCATTGATTATTGTGTTACTCAAAATATAAGTGTTTTAAATGCATCAATAAATTTTATCAGATCTTTTTTTGTTTTGTCATCTGTAATTTCACCCTGCCGATCTATTTTTCCCTTTATTCCCTGAATCAACAATGTTGTTTCGTCGTTAAACTTTGCCATAACCGTTTTCATAATTAATTGTAGTTCTTCATGTCCTTTTAATCCACTTGCAGAAGCAGTGATAAGGCCAACTGGTTTATCGGTGAAAATGGTAGTAGAAACGCACCATTCAATTGCATTTTTCAGGCCAGCCGGAATACTAAAAATATATTCAGGTGTAGAAATTATTATACCATCTGCATTTTCAATCTTGTTTCTAAATTCTACTATTTCTTTCGGTGGATTGTCAGCAGAAAGTTGGGGGTCAAAATGTGGAAGCATTTTCAAGTCCTTAATAATTATTAAACTAAAAATTTCTTTTGTTAACCTGCTAAAATTGACAATAAGTTTTTCGTTCGCAGAATTTCTATCTGCGCTTCCAATAATTACAAGAATATTTTTCTTTTTTATCATTCCATTTCTTTGCTACCTGACGTAAATAGCCGGCAAATGTATTACATGTGGATGAGGAGAAGGCCTGAAAGCCGCTTTGTCATAAATCTTCTATCCACACTTCCATAGAAAGTTTGTATTGCGGAAACATTCTGTTATAAAATAAAAATCTTTCAAATTTCTTCGTTTACAGCGTCCCGTTACTGTGGTAACGAAAAAGCCACATACGCATCTCCGGATGGTTTTTTCAATTTTCCCCCGCCACAGGCAATTACTAAAAACTCTTTCCCGTTTACTTCATAAACAGAAGGAGTAGCAAAACCGGCTGCCGGTAAATCTGCTTGCCATAAGAGTTTACCAGTCCTTTTATTAAACCCGCGGATTTTCGCATCACTTGTTGCAGCAATAAAAACAAGTCCGCCGGCAGTAACAACAGAACCTCCATACATTTCAGTACCTGTGTGGATTCCTTTTGCCTTCAGTTTAGGATAATCACCAACAGTATCTTTCCACATTGTTTCACCAGTATTCAGGTTAATAGCGCTCAATGTTCCCCACGGTGGTTTTATTGCAGGATAACCTTCTTTGGTTAAAAATTTATTGTACCCTGTAGAAGTATAAGGAAGATTTCTCCATTCATTTTCCGCTCTCACCGGAGGAACAAACTTTTTAGGTTGATCATTTTTATTATTCAAAACGAAGGAAGCAAGTGCATGGATTTCGGATGGCGCTAATTGTTTGAAAGCCGGCATCATTCTACGTCCCGAGATAATAAGCAAAGCGAATTGCTGTTCATTGTATTTTTTATTTACATCAACCAACGTTGGATAATTCCCGCTTCCTTGCCTTTGAGTTCCGTGACAAGCCATGCAGGTAGAATGATACAATCTTTCTCCCGCCTGTAAATTGGTTTCTTCGGTTTCCGGCTTTTCTTTTACATCCTGCCATCGTGAGTATCCATGGCATTTCACTTGCATTTACATAAAGTATAGATGTAGTTGGATCATAAGCAGGGCCGCCCCACTCTCCTCCACCGTCAAAACCCGGAAAAATGACTGTTCCTTCTTTTGAGGGAGGTGTGAAAATACTGCCGGTTTTATAACCTGAGAGCTTTTCTTTAATATCATTATAAGAAGAATGAGGAACCAGATTATTCAAATCATCAACTGTAATTGGAGCTTGTCGTGCAAATGGTTTCGGAAAAGAGGGAACCGGTTGAGTAGGCGAAAGTTTTTCACCGGTTAATTCACTTTGTAATGGAACCGGAACTTCGTTTATTGGATACACAGGTTTTCCGGTTTTCCTGTTAAGCAAAAAGATAAAACCACTCTTGGTGATTTGCGCTACCGCATCAATATTTTTTCCGTCCTTTTTTATGTTTACCAAAACAGGTGCTGTCGGGAGATCGCGGTCCCACACATCATGATGGACAGTTTGAAAATGCCATATTCTCTTGCCGTTACCGGCATCTAAAGCGAGAACAGAATTGGCAAAAAGATCATCTCCCAATCGTTTTCCTCCGTAAAAATCATATGAGGCGGAACCGGTAGGCGCAAATAAAATTCCGCGTTTTTCATCAAGGCTAAAACCTGCCCATGTATTTACGCCACCGATGTGTTTCCAGGCATCTTTATTATCCCAACTATCATAACCATATTCACCTGGTTGCGGAATAGTATGAAATATCCAACGAAGCTTTCCCGTATGAACATCATACGCCCTGATATAACCAGGCGCTGCATCTGCTTCTTCAGAAACACGTGCGCCTACAATGATTAAATCTTTGTAAATAATGCCGGGCGTGGTGGTAGCAATATAAAGATCAGAAACATCTCTTCCAAGATCGTTGTGCAAATCAATTTTACCATCCGTACCAAATGAAGAAACGGGTTTTCCTGTCAATGCATTAATGCAATACAACTGGCTGTTGGCAGAATAAAAAATTCTTTTGTCATCTTTGCCATTGCTATAATATGTAACACCACGGCAAACATTCATACTAAAAAATCCAGGACCTTTTGCTTTAACAGCGCTATCAGCCATCGGGTTAAAAACCCACGCAGGTTTTCCGGTTGCCGCGTTCAAGGCAAAAAGTTTTAGTTTGGGAGAAACGCCGTATAAAAAAGAATCCACAACAACCGGATTTACCTGTATTTGCGTCATCGTGCTATCCGCATCATGGGTATGATAAATCCATGCAACCTTTAACTGGCTTACGTTTTCTGTATCAACCCGGGTTAAGGAAGAATAATGATTAGCCTCTTTATTTCCACCATAAATTTGCCATGTGGAATAATTTTTTGAGTTTTTGCATGATACGATACAAAAAGAAATTAACAGGAAACTTGTTGCATTTCGAAAAAGAGATTTACAATAAATTTTTCTCATCAGCAATACATTAAAGATTCAAAGGAAAAATAAAAATACTGTTTATTTGTTTGTTTACTGCATGAAAACAAAGCTTGTTTATCTTTACCGGCATGAAGATCACTTTTTTTTCTGCCAAGCCTTACGACAAAGAATTTTTTGTAAAAGGCAACAGCAACTTTGGTTTTGAATTTACTTTTTTTGAAACACACCTGGGGCCTCATATTGTTCGGGCGGTAGAACCTACAGATGCTATTTGTGTTTTTGTAAATGACAAAGTGAATAAGGAAGTAATAGAAGTGTTGGCACAAAAAGGAGTAAAAGTAATCGCTTTAAGATGTGCCGGTTTTAATAATGTGGACGTTAAAGCTGCCAAAGCCAATAACATCAGTGTTTGCAGGGTTCCCGCCTATTCACCGGAAGCCGTAGCAGAACATGCTCTCGCTATGATACTTACTTTAAACCGGAAAACTCATAAAGCTTATAACCGCGTCAGAGAACAAAACTTTTCATTACACGGTTTACTCGGTTTTACGATGAAAGGAAAAACAGTTGGTGTAATCGGAAGCGGCCATATTGGTGCTGAGTTTTGTAAGATCATGAAGGGAATGGGTTGCAACGTAATTGTGTACGATGTAAAACCCAACCCGGAACTCACAGACATTGGTATTAAATATTTTTCTCTTGACGAAGTTTTAAAACAATCTGACATTGTTTCTCTTCACTGTCCATTGATGCCACAAACACATCATCTTATAAATGCAAAGACACTTGCTGTTATGAAAAAAGGGGCAATGCTTATCAATACAAGCCGCGGCGGGCTGATAGATACCGAAGCTGTGATAGAGGCATTGAAACAACAACAATTAGGTTATCTGGGAATTGATGTTTATGAGCAGGAAGAAAAAATATTTTTTCGTGATCTTTCAGAAAATATTATTGCAGATGATACTTTGCAATTGCTGATGAGCTTTCCGAACGTGTTGGTAACTGCACACCAGGCCTTTTTTACCAAAGAAGCACTGGAGCAAATAACTGAAGTTACCCTGAATAATATATACCAATTACTGAATCACCAGGATTTACCTGGTGCCAAGAATGTTTTCCTGGTTTGATGAAAGTTTTTGCTTACCCCTTCAAAAAACTTTTTACTTCATTTTTAATTAATGTGTTACTTTTCCATATCGTTTAAAACCATTCAGAAACATTCCTGGCAACCAATTAATAATATTTCTTTATTTTTCAATCTTTAAAAATTAAAACTCCACAGAAATACGATGAGTAGTTTATTTATAACGAAACCTGTGAGCGCTTTAATGCATGAAGCAGGAGAAACGGAAAATTCATTAAAAAGAACACTAGGCCCCTTAAATCTTATTGCACTTGGAATAGGCGCCATCATCGGAGCCGGATTATTCGTAAGGACTGCCGCCGCGGCAGCGCAACATGCCGGGCCTTCAGTAACTTATGGTTTTGTTATCGCTTCTCTCGGCTGTGCTTTCGCGGGATTATGCTATGCTGAATTCGCTTCAATGATTCCTATTGCCGGAAGTGCCTATACCTATTCCTATGCAACCATGGGTGAATTTATCGCCTGGATCATTGGCTGGGATCTTGTGCTGGAATATGGTGTGGGAGCCGCTACAGTTGCGATTGCGTGGGCAGAATACTTCAATAAATTTCTTGAGATATTTCATATTCAAGTCCCCTATGAATGGTGCCATTCGCCGTTTAATGTCTCGACGGATCATTTGCACCATGGAATCGTGAATCTTCCCGCGCTTGGCATCGTGATCATCCTTTCGCTCTTATTGATAAGAGGTATGCAGGAATCGGCCGTAGTGAATGGAATTATTGTGCTTTTAAAAGTAGCCATCGTTATCGTGGTAATCGTTGTTGGCTGGCAATATATGAAGCCGGAAAATCATACGCCATTCATACCTGAACCAACGATCTATACCGATCATATGGGAATTTCTTATCACTATGGAGGAATTCTCGGGATCCTTGGTGCGGCGGGGGTCGTCTTCTTTGCCTTCATTGGTTTTGATGCAGTTTCTACTGCCGCACAGGAAACTAAAAACCCGAGCAAGGATATGCCAATCGGTATTTTAGGTTCATTGGTTATTTGTACCATTTTATATATTCTCTTTTCGTACGTACTTACCGGCGTGGCTTCCGTTGAAGAATTCAGAACGACAGGAAGTGAAGCTTCCGTTGTGTATGCGATTGAGCACATGAAAGGCTCCATGGTTGGCGGTGTTTGGGTTCCTGCGTTTCAATGGCTGAGCGATTTGGTAACCATAGCAATATTGTTAGGGTTTTCTTCTGTGATCCTTGTAATGCTGATGGGACAATCACGTGTATTCTATTCAATGAGCAGGGACGGATTGGTTCCACGCGTATTTTCTGATATTCATCCAAAATTCAAAACCCCTTACAAATCAAACCTGATCTTCCTTTTGCTGGTTGGTTCTTTTGCCACTTTAATTCCCGGCGATATCGTAGGTGACATGACAAGCATCGGAACGCTGTTTGCCTTCATACTTGTGTGCGCAGGCGTTTGGATCATGCGGGTAAAACATCCTGAAATTCCGAGAGGTTTCAGAGTGCCCGCAGTGAAATTAGTTGCCATATTAGGTATTTTAGTTTGTGCAGCGATGATATTTGGATTAGGATGGACCAACTGGGCACGTCTTTTTGGCTGGTTGCTTATTGGTTTCGTTATTTATTTCGGATATAGCCGCCATCACAGCCGATTAAGAAACCCCGAAAAATACCCGCCGGAAGATATGGAACCTCCTCACCAGGTTCCGGAAAAAGTTCCACCGTTGATTTAATATAAAATTCAAATAAATAAAACCGTTTCATTTTTTGAAGCGGTTTTTTATTTAAAAATCAATTAAACAGTAAATGAACTTTAAAGTAAGATTTTCATTTTTAGAGAAATGAATTTTTAGATTTTTACTCATTTGTAATCAATTCCCTATTAAATAATCCGATGAAGAATCAATATCTTATTAAGATAATTCTTACTTATGAATTTCACTTGTAAAATGAAATTCAATATCCGGGTTATTCGTTCTTTCGGTATTCAAAAACCATTCGCTTTGCGCGAGGTAAACCAAATGTCCGTCTTTGTCATTAGCAATGTTAGCAGATTTGAACCTTATAAAATCCTCGAGTTTTTTAGGATCTTTTGAAGTGACCCAGCAAGCTTTATAATAGGGAAGAGAATTAAGTTGAACCGATGCGCCATATTCATTCAACAAGCGATATTGAATCACTTCAAACTGCAATTCACCCACACAACCAATGATCTTTTTATTTCCTCCAAACTGTGTGAATAATTGTGCCACACCTTCATCAGTCAATTGAATCAATCCTTTTTCAAGTTGCTTGGTTTTCATCGGATCTTTATTCACCACTTCTTTAAAAATCTCCGGCGAAAAAGATGGAATTCCGGTAAAGTAAAAATCTTCGCCTTCGGTAAGCGTATCTCCTATTTTAAAATTGCCGGTATCGAATAAACCAACTACATCACCGGGATAAGCTGATTCGATAATGTCTTTGTCTCTTGCTAAAAAAGTATAAGGATTACTGAACCTAACGTTCTTGCTTAGACGCACATGATGAAAATATTTATTGCGCTCAAATTTTCCGGCACAAACTCTTAAAAAGGCAATCCTGTCGCGATGACGGGGATCAAGATTAGCGTGTATTTTAAAAACAAACCCGCTGAATTTATTTTCCAGGGGTTCCACAATCCGTGTTGTAACTTCTCTTTCCTGTGGCAATGGCGCTATGCGGATAAAAGTCTCCAGCAATTCTTTTACTCCAAAATTATTAATAGCACTCCCAAAAAATACCGGTGCCACTTTTGCCTCCAGGTATTTTTCCCGGTTGAAATCTTCATAAACGCCTTCAATTAATTCCACATCTTCCCGCAAACGCGCCGCATCTTTTTCGCCTAACTTCTGTGCAACAATGTCATCGTTGATATTTGCAATTGGAAGATCCTGCTCAGTTGTTTTTTGATTCGGAGTAAACAAAAGAAGGCTTTTATCGTATAAATTATAAACGCCCTTAAAATCTTTCCCCATTCCAATAGGCCAGCTTAAAGGATGCAGTTCAATATTTAATTCAGATTCTATTTCATCCAAAAGATCAAAAGGATTTTTCCCGTCACGATCCAGTTTGTTTACAAAAACAATTACAGGCGTATCACGCATGCGGCAAACTTCCATCAGCCTTTTCGTTTGTTCTTCCACACCTTTCACTGAATCTACAACCAACACTACACTGTCAACGGCTGTTAAAGTCCTGTAAGTATCTTCCGCAAAATCCTTGTGACCTGGCGTATCCAGCAGGTTGATCAAAATATCTTTGTATTCAAAACTCATTACCGAAGTGGCCACAGAAATTCCACGTTGCCTTTCAATATCCATAAAATCCGAAGTAGCGTGTTTTTTGATCTTGTTGCTTTTTACTGCACCGGCAGTTTGAATGGCACCTCCAAATAACAAAAACTTTTCTGTCAATGTTGTTTTACCGGCATCCGGGTGAGAAATGATGGCAAATGTCCTGCGCTTCCTGATTTCGTTGATTTGTTTTGTATTTACTTCCGGCTGCATGCTAACTTTAAAAAATTTTGGCTGCGAAGGTAAGTTAATGTGTCTATGTAAAAATGTGAAAATTAACTGATATATAGAAGATTAACCGGTTGCCCACCTTTCGAAGACTGCCCCAAACCCAGTAGTTTAATTCATGTACTTTTGCACCATCTAAAAATTTAATATGGATTTCACTTTATCAGAAGAACATTTGATGATCAGGCAGGCAGCAAGGGATTTTGCGAACAGTGAATGCTTACCGGGCGTAATTGAACGTGATGAACATCAAAAATTTCCTTATGAGCAGGTGATGAAACTGGCCGATCTCGGATTCCTGGGAATGATGGTTCCTGTGGAATACGGAGGTAGCGGATTAGATACCATTAGTTACGTTTTGGCAATGGAAGAAATCAGTAAAGTTGATGCCAGCACAAGCGTGTGTATGAGTGTAAACAATAGTTTGGTATGCTATGGGCTGGAAGCTTTTGGTACTGAAGAACAAAAGAAAAAATATTTGACACCGCTGGCGCAGGGAAAAAAAGACGGCGAATTATACATCGGTGCATTCTTATTAAGTGAGCCAGAAGCTGGAAGTGACGCTACTTCACAAAGAACTACCGCTGAAGAAAAAGACGATCACTATATAATCAATGGCGTAAAAAACTGGATCACGAATGGAAATTCTGCTTCCATTTATTTGGTAATGGCACAAACGCATCCTGAAAAAGGAAGCCATGGTATCAATACATTTATTGTTGAAAAAGATTGGGCTGGGATAAAGGTAGGCGCCAAAGAAAATAAGTTAGGAATTCGCGGAAGCGATACGCATAGCATTTCATTTACGGATGTAAAAGTACCTAAAGAAAACCGTATTGGCGAAGATGGCTTTGGTTTTAAATTTGCAATGCAAACTTTATCGGGAGGACGAATTGGGATTGCTTCGCAGGCGCTGGGACTTGCATCGGGCGCAATGGAGAGAGCAATCGCTTATTCAAAAGAAAGAAAAGCATTTGGCACAGAAATAAGAAATCATCAGATCATTCAATTTAAGATTGCAGATATGGCAACAAGAATTGACGCAGCAAGATTACTTTGTTTACGCGCTGCATGGCAAAAAGATCATGGAGAAGATTATACAGAAAGTGCGGCGATGGCGAAAGTATATGCGAGTGAAACAGCAATGTGGAGTACAACAGAAGCGGTGCAGATACATGGCGGCTACGGTTATGTAAAAGAATATCATGTGGAAAGAATGATGCGCGATGCCAAGATTACACAGATATATGAAGGCACAAGTGAAGTGCAAAGAATTGTGATCAGCAGGGGGATTCTTAAATAATTAGCAAATGTGAAAATTGGAAAATGTGAAAATTAAAAGACAGTAAAAGTGGCGGTGAATTCAGAGAAATATAAAGAAATTGTATCGGACCTGGAAGAGAAAAACGTAACCTTGGTAGCGGTTTCAAAAACAAAACCTGTTGAAGAGATTTTAGAGTTGTATAATCTGGGCCAAAGAGATTTTGGTGAAAATTATGTACAGGAGTTGGTTGAAAAACACCAGCAACTTCCCAAAGACATTCGCTGGCATTTCATCGGTCATTTGCAATCGAACAAAGTAAAATTAATCGCACCTTTCATCTTCCTTATTCATAGTGTTGACAGCCAAAAATTATTGAAGGAAATTAATAAGCAGGGTGCAAAAAATAATCGCATTATTAATTGTCTTTTGCAGGTTCATATTGCAAAGGAAGAAACCAAGTTTGGCCTGGATGAAAATGAACTCAAAGAAATAATACAAACCACGAATTTCGAGAATACCACGAATGAAGAAAAATCATTTAAAAATGTTTCCCTAAAGGGTTTAATGGGAATGGCATCTTTTACTGATAAAGTAAAAATTGTCAGAACCGAATTTCAAAGTTTAAAAGAAATCTTTGACCAATTCAACAGTCACCATTCATCATTCAACACTCTAAGTATGGGCATGAGTGCGGATTATAAAATTGCCATTGAAGAAGGAAGCAATATGGTGCGAATCGGCAGTTTGCTTTTTGGAAAAAGAAGTAAGAAGTAAAACACAAGAACAGTAAGTAAGCAAGTCTTGAAAATTTATGTCTCAAACTTTTTCTTTTAACATTTACAAACTTGAATATTTTTGTGCATTCGTTAAATTTGAAACTGAGAAAAACTAAACCCATTGGACGCAGCATTAATTAATCATGAATTTGAAGCCGCAAAAAACCGAAAGGCTTTCTTATACACTGCCATGGTGTGTGGTGTGTTCCTGATATTTGCCATTTTTTATACATGGCCCATGCAGGTGCCTCCTACTCCTACCGTTATGGATTTGATTGACGTAAATCTCGGTAATGAGCAGGAAGGAATGGGCAATGTGCAACCTTTGGTTAAAGGTGAACGCGCTCCGGATAATCAAAGCGTTGCTTCACGCCAATCTGCAAGAAAGGTGCGTGAGGAACCTTCTCAAAATATACAGGCAGACGAAAGCGATAATAAAGATGCCGCGCCGGTTGTAAAAACTGAGAAGAAAAACGAGACCGCTAAAATCGAAAATAAAAAAAGTGTTACTACCGCTTCAAAAAATGTTCATCCTTCCCCCGTTGTAAATCCTAACCCGGCACCTCCTAAACCTAAAATTCCTTTGTACAAAGGAGGAAACGGGAATGGCGGAAACGGTGCTGCGGAAGACAATGGTTACCGTAACCAGGGTTACAAACCGGGCAACGGCGATGCGGGAAGTCCGGACGGAAGCCCCGATGCTTATGGAAATTCTCCCGGCGGAAAAAGTGGTTTTAGTGTGGTTCGTGGTTTATCCGGAAGACGCCCAATTCATTTCCCAAATATGCAGGGAGATTTTAATGAAAACGCGAAAGTTTACGTAGACATAAAAGTAAACGCTGCAGGAACCGTTACCAGCGCTGTCGTCGCTAAAGGAACCACGACTTCCAATTCACAACTACGTAGTATCGCTATAGAAAAAGCCAGGCAATTAAAATTTCCACCTGCACAAAGTGATATCGAAAGCGGCACTATACTTTTTAATTTTGTATTAAAAAGTTAAGAACTCCTTGTACTGTAAAAAGCGAATATTTTTCACACTCAATAATTCTATCTGGCTAAGAGCAGTTCGCATCTTTTAAAACCAAACTTTTACTAAACAAAGCGCATAAATCGTTGTTTTCTTCAATCCTCTTTTCCACTTTGGCACACTTTGTGAAAAAGTATTTTTTGTAATATATTCTATAACTGCGTTCTAATAATTCCGGTAAAATTATATGCAAAGCTCAGCGGAAGAAAAATACAAAAAAAATGTGCGGCTGATATTTGTCGCAGCAGCCGTGATTTTAGGTTTATGGTTTGCTTTTGAGATTATCAATGTTTTGTTTCTCTTTTTTTTTGCCGTTGTGCTTACACTTGTTTTGAATACACCAACCACATGGTTAATGTCAAAGAATATCCGGCGGCCTGTAGCTGCTTTGATTGTATTTTTCGCAATGTTGCTTTTCCTGTTTTTCATTGGCTGGCTGGTAATTCCGCGAATTCTTACACAGATTACGGCCCTGATTTCAAATCTTCCTGATTATTATTTTGCACTTCAGGAACGCGTTAATTCTTTATTGAAAGATTATCCTCAACTGCAACAAAAACTAATAGCTCATTCCGATATTGTAAATGATCTTCCATCTGTCACTAATCTCCTGACCAGTGTGAGTAGATTTTCATTTTCGGTAATTGGTGGAATTTTTTTCCTGGTAGTTTTTTTTAGCATCGTTGGCTATATGCTTATCAATCCTGCGCCTTTAATAGAAACTTATTTGCTTGTTTTCCCAAAAGACAAACGTGCTAAAGCCGCAAATGCTTTGGCAACCGCTTCCCGAATGATGGTAGGATGGGTGTGGTCAAACTTGATCGTCGGCTTTATTGAAGCAGTAGCGGTTTTTATTTTTTTATCCATAATGGGAATCCCTGGTGTTTGGGTCTGGGCCGGCCTGACGTTATTTGCTGAAATGATTCCTAAATTAGGATTCTATCTTATGGCTATTCCGCCTACTCTCGTTGCTTTATCCATTCACCCCATGACAGCACTTTGGGTACTCATTTTTTACATCGCATTTGATGAAATTAGCGGTGACTTTTTATTACCAAAAATAAGGGCGTCAGCAATGAATTTACATCCTGTTTCTACCTTGTTTGTAATGCTTGCAATGGCTAGCGCTTTTGGTTTGCTCGGTGCTTTGATCGCTACACCTTTAACCGCATTTATAAAAGCCTATTATGAAACTTTTATTCTTGCTGAAACTTCTAAAGCAAACCTCGAGAAAGGAGTTAATGTAGTTCTGAATAATAAAACCAAATAAGATAGTTATTCCTGATTTCGTTTAAGGTTCATTATCAAGATTTCTTAACTGCATTTCGGTCAGTTTAACGTTGATTTAATGCCCCCTGGTGAGATATATATAGGTTCCTTTTTTAGAACTGGTGACAATATCCGGACGGCCATCTCCATCCATATCTTTCAGTTCTTCCATACTGGTACCACTACCTGCTGTCGAATCAATTAGCATGGGTACAAAAGTGGTGCCCTTGGAAGTACGAGTCTGTTTGAACCAATACAGTACGGCCTGACCATGGGGATCAGGATCTTTGTCTGGCACACCATTATGAGCGAAATAGCGTTTACCCGTTACTATATCCTTCAGTCCGTCGCCGTCCAAATCCACATATCCCAAACTATGTAACTGAGAAAAGGCCACCGCTCCGTATTTATCTTTTTCTTCGTCGCTACCCATTATCATATGGGGTGTGAAGGTAATGCTATCCCCTTTTTTTATTTGTTCAAACCAGGCGAGACCCCAACCATGACTTTCGAGGGCAGAAATTACATCTGCTTTTCCATCTCCGTTTATGTCATCCACAAACATCATACTACCTCCAAGATTTTCTTCGCTGTGATAGGGGTTGAAACTGAATAGATATGGATGATACTTCCAAATGGGATCACCTTTTAAGGAAGCAGGCTGTTCATACCAGCCGTCTAGTACCACAATGTCTTTTCTCCCATCACCGTTTATATCGCCTATTCCTATTCCATGTGAATTAGCTTTGTATTTCTTTTCGGAAACAATATGCCATGTCCATTTCCCTTTCGATTTGTCAAATTCGCTCCATGAAAGCGGCCCCTCAAATCCACCGTTTAAATTATCGTAAGCAATTAATACATTTTTATTGTCACTGAAAAGCGGGTAAAACTGAGCGCTTTCTCCTCCCATGCCAGGGCCCAGTGTATGTTCCTTCCATAATTGTCCCTGCTTTCCTTTTCCGGGGTTTTCCAACCAGGTAAAATTTCGCAGACCCATCTGAACCGGAATATCAAGCCATCCGTCATTGTTTATGTCGTAGGGGCGGACTGTATTATCATAATAGGCATAGGTAGTGATAGGATAACTTTCATCACCCTTAGGCCCTATCCGGTAACGGGTGGTAAAGTCTGGCCCCATCCACAAGTAAGGGCCGGCTGCTACATCAGGATGACCGTCTTTGTTAAAATCTCCCACAGAAACTCCTTCTCCGACGAATACATCTGAAAGAGTGATCTTTTTGAAAGTGATTTGAGCAGAAGCTGCGAAGAAATACAAGTGCAGAACCAAGAGAAATATACCCTTCATAATTATTGAGTGTAACTTTTTCATTTTAGAATAAGGTTTGGGTGAGTTTGATACAATTATATTATTATTTAAAATAATAATACGTAAGCAATATTTCAATATCCTTATAGAGCAAACAAAAAACTTGAAATATACTTACAGTAGACGAAAGTACAGAACTTTTCTTTGTTACTGATGAATATTCTGTTGAGAAAAATATCAATCCGGCCTAATACCTATTTTACAAAATACTGCCTAAGTTTCGAGAAATAAATCTTCACGGTTATCCAACAATGAAGTCATTACGTTAAACAGTAAAATGCAATCGCTTAGCCGCTTATACTACTTTTAATGAATTATCCTGAAAATCCTGCTCCACCGGATTCCGTTGTTGCCATAGCTAAACCAGATAAGCGAAGCTTTACCTACAATATGATCTTCCGGAACGAAGCCCCAGTAGCGGCTATCCAGCGAATTATGCCGATTATCTCCCATCATCCAGTAATAATTCATTTTGAAAGTATAGGAAGTAGCAGGCTTGTCGTTAATAAAATATTGCCCGTTCTTTTCTTCAAATTTATTGCCTTCATAAGTGTCGATACAACGATGGTAACGCCTTACATTTTCAGGATTTAATTGAATGGTGGCGCCCTTTTTAGGTATCCATATCGGACCATAATCATCTACCGTCCAGCCATTGTCTGCCTCATAAGGAAATAAAAAAGGGCTTTTATCATATCCGGCTAATGGTTGCGGTTGAATATCTTTTACCATCGGAAGCATTTTCAACTGTAGTTTTTCTCCATCACTCATTCCAATTATGTAAGAGTTTGTTCCTACCATCTGTACCTGGTTTTTGTTTTGGTCATCCGTATCATGAATACCAATACTATTCAGTTGTTCAGGATCAAGAGGGCCTGTAGTGGTCACCAGGTAATTAAATTCATGATACTCCGGTAAAAGTTGAGCTACACCATCTATATAAACAACTCCTGTTTTTTATTTGTAAGGTATCCCCTGCAATTGCCACACATCTCTTAATGAAATTCTCTCTTTTATCAACCGGCCTGGTAATGATCAGGTCGCCATATTGATCAAGAACGCGTTGCCGCGCTTCCTGTTCAGAAATATGATCTGCCATCATTCTTCCCTGGATTTCCTGGTAATAGGTTATTTGAGATCCATGTTGTGCATCATTAATGAGTGTATCATTTACCGGGAAGTTAAATACCACCACATCTTTTCGTTGTACGGGTTTTGCAAACCACCGGATGTACGGAATGTGAATCCATTCTACGTAGGATTTTGTATTCGTTCCGATAATCGTGTGATGCATGAAAGGCAGCGCCAGCGGTGTATTCGGGAGTCTTGGCCCGTAAGCGAACTTACTCACAAACAAAAAGTCATTTACCAATAAAGTTTTCTCCATTGAAGGCGTAGGAATTGTGTAAGCTTCAAAAACAAAAGTTCGTATAAGCGTAGCCGCTACAATAGCAAAAACCGCCGCGTCTACCCATTCACGTATAACCCCTTTCTTGTAATTATTAACAACCAAAGTACCCGCATATCTTTCCTGGTCAGAAAAGCCGAGGTAGGGGAAATATATAAAAGGAAAAAAAACAGTAAGAAAATGATGCCACAAGCCAAAGCGCCCGAAGTGCTCCACAAATTTTATATTGATCCAGATAGTGATAAATTGCCCGGCGATAGGAATTAACTGAAGAAAAAACCAAATCTTTTTCAGTTGCATCTTTTCCACCATACACCATGTATTATATAATGGGATCAAAGCTTTCCATGGCGTTATTCCTGCCTTTTTAAACATTCCGTATAAACCGATAAGAACAGCAATAGTTGCGATGATAAACAGAAGTAAACCTACACTCATGGATTAATTTTTTTTAAAGGAAACAAAAGTAGCATATATAAATTCTTATCGAAATAATTGGGGAAAATAGTTATCATTAGTTTAACAGACAATTTCTAAACGAGATGAACGGCTATTCATAGGATTCGAACCTAGAAATTAGAAGAACGAACCCATTTATAAACAAATAAAGAATTTGTAAAACAAAAATGTATTGTATTTGTTGATTCACTCAAATTCTTAATCGATATTTTTTACAACGAAAGTGCATCAGCATCATAAGTAGTTAAAATAAAATTCGGCTCACATATCATTTTTCTGCATAGCATTCTTTTAGTTAATGGTACGGAAAATCCTGTTCCACCGGATTCCATTATTGCCATAACTAAACCAGATCAGCGATGCTTTTCCTACAACATGATCTTCCGGAACAAAACCCCAGTAGCGGCTATCAAGTGAATTATGGCGGTTGTCTCCCATCATCCAATAATAATTCATTTTGAAAGTATAGGAAGTAGCAGGCTTGTCATTAATAAAATATTGACCATTTTTTTCTTCAAACTTATTGCCTTCATAACTGTCGATACAACGATGGTAACGCCTTACATTTTCAGGATTTAGTTGAATGGTAAAGCCTTTTTTGGGTATCCATATCGGACCATAATCATCCACCGTCCAGCCATTATTTTCATTAGGAAATACAAAGACTCCTTTTTCCCCATCATCCAAAGGCTGGAGTTGTATATCTTTTATGCCCGGCACTAATTTTAGTTGCAGCTTTTCCGCCTCATCCATAGTGATAATATAAGAATTGGTGGCTACTATTTGTACCTGGTTTTGGTATTGATCATTAGAATATTGTATCCCGATAGCATTCAACTGGTCAGGATCAAGAGGACTGGTAGTTGTAACCAGGTAATTGAATTCATGGTATTCAGGCAAAGGTTCTGCTACGCCATTAATATAAACTATTCTATTTTTTATTTGCAAAGTATCTCCAGCTATTCCAACACATCTTTTAATAAAATTCTCTCTCTCATCAACTGGCCTGGTAATTATAAGATCGCCATATTGATCAAGAGTTCGTTGCCGAGCTTCCTGCTCAGATAAATTTTCAGCCAGCATTCTGCCCCGAATTTCCTGGTAATATGTTACCAAAGACCCATGTTGATCATCATTGATGAGCGTATCATTTGCAGGGAAGTTAAAAACAACTACATCACCCCTGTTAACCGGTTTAGCAAACCAACGGATGTAAGGAACATGGATCCAATCGACATACCATTTTGTATTAATCCATTTAATTTTTTGATGAACAAAGGGTATCGCCAATGGAGTGTTTGGAAGTCTTGGACCATAAGCAAACTTGCTCACAAACAAAAAGTCATTTACCAATAAAGTTTTCTCCATTGAAGGAGTAGGAATCGTATAAGCTTCAAAAATAAAAGTTCGTATAAGCGTAGCCGCTACAATAGCAAAAACAGCGGCGTCTACCCATTCCCGTATGGTACCTTTTTTATAATTATTTACAACCAATGTTCCCGCATATCGTTCCTGATCAGAAAAGCCGAGATAAGGAAAATAGATAAAAGGAAAAAAAACAGTAAGAAAATGATGCCACAAGCCAAAGCGCCCGAAGTGTTCCACAAATTTTATATTGATCCAGATAGTGATAAATTGCCCGGCGATAGGAATTAACTGAAGAAAAAACCAAATCTTTTTCAGTTGCATCTTTCTCCACCATCCACCACGTATTATACAATGGAATCAAGGCTTTCCATGGTGGAATACCTGCTTTTTTAAACATTCCATATAAACCTATAAGAACGGCAATGGTAGCAAGAATAAACAGCAGTAGAGGTACATCCATGAACTAATCTTTAGACGAAAATAAAAGTAGCATATAAAAATTGGTAATAAAAAAACGTGGTGAAAATAGTTGTCATTAGTTTAACAGATGCTGCTTTCATATTTTTCTCGCATTACGCCAGCTCCTTTTTAAATATCTGATTCACTTCTTCCGCATTATTCATTAAAAGCAAATGGCCCGCATTTTTTATTATGTAATGCGGTTTAATAATGTACCTAATTGGAAATATGTGGTCTTTTGTTCCATGAATGTGAATATAATTAGGAGGAATCCATTTATTTTGCCAGTTCACCACCTGGTCAATTGCCCAATTACTGTATTGAAGATTTAAATTTTGGCGATACGCTCTCAATAATTTTTTCTGCTCTTTATCCTCAACTCCGAGATTATAATTTTCTATTGGTTCCAAAATCGGATAGGGCTTCATGGGGATAAGCCTGTTCAAATTAAAAGCAGAAGTAAGTTTCATGTAAAATGGCAATTCCTTACGACAGCAAACACTTGAAACAAGGATAATTTTTTCGACAGGAATTAGTTTTGCAATTTCTATTGCCATCATGCCGCCAAAAGACAAACCGATGAGAACAGGATTTGAATGAGAGATTTCTTTGCACATTCTTGCGGCATACGATTCAATTGTTTCATGCTTTTCAGGAATTTTCCATTGAATAAAATGAACATCATTTTCCCCGAAATCAACTTTTTCGAATACCCTTTCATCGGCGCCGAAACCACTGATGCAATAAATGTGTTTCATATTTTAAGATGATCTCTCTGAGAAATCTATTGTCTTTTATTTTTTGGGCATAACGTAATTTTCAACATCTTCAGCCGTAATCATTTTACCGGAAAGAATGATCAACCTTTCTACCACATTTCTTAATTCACGCACATTTCCTGTCCACTTGTATTTTTGCAAAAGTTCAAGCGCCTTCCTGTCAATCTCTTTTTTAGGCTGGCCATATTCGATTGCGATGTCAGTCAAAAAACGATCTACCAACAAAGGAATATCAGCAGCGCGTTCATTCAAATTAGGAACATGCAAAATGATAACGCCAAGACGATGGTAAAGATCAAGCCGGAAATTTTTTTGTTCCACTTCTTTCAAAAGATCTTTATTGGTGGCCGCGATCACTCTTACATCTACATTTATATCCCGATCAGCGCCAACGCGAGTAATTTTTCCTTCCTGCAAAGCACGCAAAACTTTTGCCTGCGCACTAAGGCTCATATCGCCGATCTCATCCAAAAATAAAGTACCACCACTCGCTTGTTCAAATTTCCCGATGCGTTGTTTTACAGCTGAAGTAAAACTTCCTTTCTCGTGCCCAAACAATTCACTTTCAATTAATTCTCCCGGAATAGCGGCACAGTTTACTTCAACCAAAGAGCCTGAACTACGGGCGCTTTTCTGGTGAATCCACCTTGCTACCAATTCTTTTCCCACACCATTTTCGCCGGTAATTAAAACGCGTGCCTCGGTTGGCGCAATTTTCTCTATGGTGTCTTTTATCTTTTTTATCGGACGCGATTCTCCGACAATTTCCTGCACTTTATTCACTTTACGCTTCAACACTTTTGTTTCTGCAACCAAAGTAGTTTTATCCATTGCATTACGAAGTGTAATGAGCATCCGGTTAAGGTCCGGCGGTTTTGATATGTAATCATAAGCGCCTTTTTTCACCGCTTCAACCGCCGTTTCTATATTACCATGCCCGCTGATTATGATAATTGGAACTTCAGGATTGATTTCTTTCGCTTTTTCCAAAAATTCAATCCCATCAAGCTTGGGCATTTTGATATCACACAAAACAAGGTCATAACTTTTTACCCTGAATTTATTCAGTCCTTCTTCGCCATCAGAAGCTTCATCAATTTTATAACCTTCATAGCCCAATATTTCTGAAAGCGTTTTCCTGATCGCTTTTTCATCATCTATTATAAGAATGGAAGCCATTTATTTAATTATTGATTATTGAATTATTGTTTTATTGTTTTATTGTTGGATTGTTACATTGTTTTATTTTCCTTAATTAGCTAATTGGCTAATCAGCTAATTTGCTAATTAATTAACTTTCCATCATCAAATATGCTTTTATAAATCCATCCAGTTCACCATCCATAACCGGGCCTACATTTCCCACTTCATAATCTGTGCGATGATCTTTGATCATTTTATACGGATGAAAAACATAACTGCGTATCTGGCTGCCCCACTCGATTTTTTTCTTTGAAGCATTATTAACATCCAGTTGCTCCTGCCTCTTTCTCATTTCTTCTTCATACAAACGGCTTTTCAGCATTGCCATTGCCTTTTCACGGTTTTCGCCCTGGGTTCTTGCCTGCTGGCACTCAACAATTATTCCGGAAGGCTTATGTGTCAATCGCACCGCGGTTTCCACCTTGTTCACATTTTGTCCGCCGCTTCCGCCACTTCTGAAAAAAGCCCATTCCACATCTGCCGGGTTCACTTTTATCTCAACGGAATCATCAATTAACGGATATACATACACGCTGGCAAAACTCGTATGCCTGCGTGCGTTACTGTCAAACGGGGAAATGCGCACCAACCGGTGAACACCACTCTCAGCCTTCAAAAATCCGTAAGCAAAAGGCCCGTCAAACTGTAAGGTAGCGCTTTTAATTCCGGCGCCATCGCCATCCTGGAAATCCAGTTCAGTAACGCTCCAGCCCTGCTTTTCGCCATACATCCTGTACATACGCAACAACATCTCCGCCCAATCCTGGCTTTCTGTTCCGCCTGCGCCACTATTGATTTGGAGGATAGCAGGCATCTCATCTTCAGGTTTATTTAAAGTGCTTTTAAATTCCGCTTCTTCCGTGGCTTTTACAGCGATGTCGTAAGCTTCTTTCACTTCTTCTTCTGTCGCTTCGCCTTCCTTCCAGAATTCAAAAAGCACAGAAAAATCGTCCACTTTTGTTTTTACATCTGAATAAATATTTAACCAATATTCATTCAGTTTTATCGATTTTAAAATGGAAGTCGCACGTTTGCTGTCGTCCCAGAAACCTGCGGAAAGCGAAAGTTGCTTATCGTTATCTATTTTTTGTTCGCGGTTCTCAACGTCAAAGAAACCTCCTCAAAACCATCAAACGGTCTCTCAAATCTTTAAGTAATTCTAAAGTCATAGCCGCAAATATAATAATGATAACTAAATCATTTTATATCTTAACAAGATTTAAATAATAGCGATTTATGTAACTTTACACGCCTGTTTCAAAGATAAAAATCGGGTATAAAAATTCTTTTACTGTAAATCCTTAATTTAATACAATGAATATTGCCGACCTGTACGAAAGAGACCTCAACAAATTGATTGAAGAATTGAATTTGTTTAAAAAAGAAAAAGACATTTGGAAAACAAAGGGTGATGTAAAAAATTCAGCCGGGAATTTAACCTTACACCTTCTTGGGAACCTGAATCATTTTATAGGCAGAGCGCTTGGCCATACTGATTTTATCAGGAAAAGAGACGATGAATTTTCATTAAAAGATGTGCCGCGGGAAAAACTTATTTCAGACATCAACTCACTTAAAGAAGTTATAAAAAATGCTTTACCAAAGATATCAGAAGAAGAAATGAAAAATGAATTTCCAATGAAAATAGGTGAACATGTTTTTACAACAGAAACTTTATTGACATTTCTATTAGCACATCTCAATTATCATCTGGGCCAGTTGAATTATTTACGAAGAATGATTTAGAAATGAACGATGGAGAATGCACGACAACCAGTTGGCACATGAAACCTTTTACCTGATACCTTCAAATGTTTTTCACAAAGATTTCCCTCACGGATTATAAAAATTATCAAAAGAGAACCTTCAATTTTACCGAACGGCTTGTGGGAATTTGTGGCTTGAACGGAAAAGGAAAAACGAATCTTCTTGATGCAATTAATTACCTCTGTTTCACAAAAAGTTATTTTACAAAATCAGATGTGCTTAACACACACTTTGATCAGGAAGGCTTCAGGCTTGAGGGAGAATTACAAAATGAAATTGAAGAAAATAATTACCAAAAGATCGTGTGTATTTATCGATCTTCACAAAAAAAAGAGTTTTACCTGAATGATGTGGCTTATGAAAAATTTTCACAACACATCGGTAAGTTTCCCTGCGTTATTATTGCGCCGGATGACATCGGGATGATAACTGGCGGAAGTGAAGAAAGAAGAAAATTTTTGGATACCTTAATTAGCCAGCTTGATTCGGAATACCTGCAGCAATTGATTACTTATAACAAATTACTGTTGCAACGGAACACCTTTTTAAAAATTGAAGCTCAAAAAAGTACATTTGACTTTGCGCTTCTCGAAACTTTTGATCTGCAACTGCTTGAACCTGCAAATTATATTCATAGAGTGCGCCATGAATTTTGTGAAAAGCTGTTTCCGTTAGTCCAACAATTTTATAAAAGTATTTCAGGAAATAATGAAGTCGTTACTCTGGAATACAACAGTCTCCTCAATGAAAATAATTTTGAAGAATTGCTGATTGCTTCCAGGCAAAAAGACCGGCTTACACAACGAACCAATATTGGCATCCATAAAGACGATCTTATTTTTTTGTTGCACGAAAACATTTTTAAAACCATCGCTTCGCAGGGGCAAAGAAAAAGTTTATTATTCGCATGCAAACTCGCAGAATTTGAAATTCTGAAAACAGTAAAAACCTTCCCTCCTCTTTTATTGCTGGATGATGTATTTGAAAAACTGGATGAAAGCCGGATCAAAAATTTGTTGAAATATGTATGCAAAGAAAATAATGGCCAGGTATTTATTACCGATACACATGCAGACCGTTTGGAAGAAGCACTTTCGCAGTATGGGAATACAGTTCAAATAATTGATTTAAAATAGATACCGAAGCTTAATTGATTTAAAAGTTTATATTTAATAAATCATTAAGTTTAGCTATTTTTTACCCCTTCTACACTTTTTTTTAAACTTCTCTAAACAAAAAAGAAGGCAAAAAAAGTTTAGAATAATTTAGAGATTTTAACTTCCTAAACTATCTTCATCAAATAACTATCTTTACCAAATGGAAGTATCAATCGGTGAAGCCTTGAAGGAGTTTTTGAAAAAAAGCAAACTAAAAAGTGGCGTTCAGGCCATGCAGGTAAAGGATGCATGGGAAAAAATTATGGGAAGAACCATTGCTAACTACACCGACAAAATCGAGATCATTCATTCAACTTTGTATATTTATACTTCTGTGGCACCTCTAAAAAATGAACTGCTCTACCAAAAACCAAAGATCATCGAAAGAGTAAATGAAGAGCTTGGAGAAAGAGTAATAAAAGAAGTGGTAATAAAATAAAAATTGAAGGAATTTGTGGGTTTACTGGTAGAATTATGCCGGAAAAAAAGAAGTAGCCTAATTCCTCTTACTTCTGCTAAAAAAATTTAATAAATATATATCCACACATTGTTGAAAACTTTGTCAACAAATTCCTGTTCCAAACTGTAACAATTACTAAATTTGACAAAATCTGTCAAAACGATTAAATTCAAAATGGAAAGTTTCGGCGACACTATACGTAAACTCAGAGAGAACAAGGAACTGCCATTGCGGACAGTTGCTGCTTACCTTGATATTGATCAGGCAATACTTAGTAAAATTGAAAGAGGGCAACGAAAGCCGTCAAGAGAACAAGTGGTAAAATTTGCCGGTTATTTTAAAGTAAAAGAAAATGATTTATTAATTGCATGGCTTTCTGACAAAGTCGTTTATGAAGTGGAAGATGAAGAAGTGGCATTGAAGGCTTTGCAGGTGGCAGAAGAAAAGATGAAGTACATTACTAAAAGCAGAAATAAAAAATAGGATGCCAACTCTCCAATTCAAAGGAAAAACATTTGTACAAAACCATCACTTAGCGGTGAAGTATCATCAGCTTGTGCCCAAAAAAGAATTGAGTTTAACTGATAAGATTTCTTTACACGACAACTTGATAATAGAGGGAGATAACCTTAAAGCGTTAAAAGCATTATTGCCTACTTATGCAGGAAAGATAAAGTGCATCTACATTGACCCACCTTATAACACAGGAAATGAAAAGTGGGTTTACAATGACAATGTAAACAGCCCAATGATTAAGGAATGGTTAGGTAAAGAGGTTGATACATAGAAGATATGACAAGGCATGATAAATGGCTTTGTATGATGATGCCAAGATTGAAATTACTTCGGGAATTATTGAGTGAAGATGGAGCAATTTTTATTTCTATGTGACGATAATGAGCAACATAATTTACGGGTGCTTATTAGATGAAATTTTTGGAATAGAAAACTTTTTGGCAAATATTTGTTGGCAAAAAAAACAATCTCCACAAAATGATGCCGCTAATTTTTCTGATATGCATGATTTCATTATTTCGTTATGCAAAAAATAGAAGACTAACGACGTCTGAAAAGGACGGATGGATAAGAAATCTCATTCCGAAGAATGACAAGCAAATTGCCAGATATAAAAATCCGGATAATGATTATAGAGGAGACTGGTCGTCAGGAGATTTAACAAGTAATAAAACAAGGTTTGAACGGCCAAATTTATATTACAGTATAATCAATCCCAATACCAATGAAGAAGTTTGGCCTTCTGAAAGTACAGTTTGGCGCTATGAACGAAACTATATGAATGAACTTCTAAAAGATGATAGACTATTTTGGGGATTAAAGGGCACCAATTTTCCTCGATTCAAAAACTTTGTAACAGAAGTACAAAAAGGAGTAGTTCCCACGACATGGTGGAATAGAGAATTTGCAGGAGATAATCAAGAGGCAAGAAGAGAGTTTCGAAGCATTTTTAATGAAGCCGAAGATGATTTTGCAACTCCTAAACCAACTTTGCTTTTAACCAAGATTCTTCAAATTGCAACAAATAAGGATTCATTAATTCTTGACAGCTTCGCCGGTTCAGGCACAACAGCCCATGCCGTTTTAGAACTCAATAAAGAAGATGGAGGAAACAGAAAATTTATTTTAGTAGAGCAGGAAGATTACGCTAACACAATTACAGCCGAGAGAGTAAGACGGGTTATCAAAGGTGTAAAGACAGCCAAAAATAAAAACCTCAAAAATGGTTTAGGTGGTTCATTCAGTTATTTTGAACTAGGTCCAACCATTGAAATGGAAAGCATCCTGCAAGGTAAAAACTTACCAAGCTATACAGAGTTTGCCCGTTACATTTTTTACACCGCCACCGGCGAAGAATTCAATGAAAAGAAAATAAATGAAACAACAGGCTTTATTGGCGAAACTAAAAACTATGAACTGTATATGTTTTACAAACCCGATTTGGAATGGTTGAAACGTAATGCCCTTACATTGGATGGTGTACAAGCTATGCCCAAATTTAAAGGCAAACAGCGTTTGGTTTTTGCTCCGGCAAAATATGTGGATGACGAAACCTGCAGAGATAACCGAATTGATTTTTGCCAGTTGCCTTATGAAATTTATAAGATTCAAAAATGATAGAACCGATACCATATTTTTATGACAGCATCAACCGCAACGCCATTGTCGTAAAGCCAAAGCAAGCTTTGTTTGATTGGGTTAATTCAATTTACCCTGATAGCCCGATAAAAGCGCCGGATGAAGCAACAGTTTATTTGATAAAAGAAAAAGACAGTAATGAAGAAATAGAAAAATGGCTGCAAAAGAATTTCGACAACATTTTTCAAAACGAATTGAACAACTGGCATACAGACGAAAAGGATTGGGTAGAGAAAAGAACGTACAAATTATTTACAGAATGGTTTGATGTAGAAATTCATTCCATGATTTTAGACTTAGAAGAAACAGCAATAACCAAAGATTGATATGCGATTAAAACATTACCAGGAAAAAGTGATTAAAGCGCTCAAATATTATTTGAGTGAACTGGATATTGCACGGAATGAGTATGAAGAAATGCTGGCAATAAAACCCAATCTTGCAAAGCATATCAACTTTCCAAAAGATGCGTGGGAGAAATCAACAGGAAGAACTATTTATAATTCCAAAACAAATAGTTTAAACGAACCGCTGCCGGATATTTATTTGAAAGTACCAACAGGCGGTGGCAAAACTTTGCTGGCTTGTCATAGTATTTACCTGATACAAAAAAGCTATCTCAAAAAACAAACCGGTTTAGTACTTTGGATTGTTCCCTCAACTCAAATTTACAGGCAAACTATTTTAGCATTAAAAGACAGGGAACATCCATACAGGCAGGTATTAGATATCAGCAGCGGTGGCAGAACATTGATAAAAGAAAAAACGGAAATGTTCAACCGTTTGGATGTGGAAGAAAATTTACTGGTACTGATGTTGATGTTGCCATCTGCCAACAGGCAAAACAAAGAAACATTAAAAGTATTTCGCGATGCAGGAGGTTATACCGACTTTTTTCCTGCTGAAGATAATTATCCGGCACAGGAAGAACTTTTAAAGAAAATAACCAACCTTGATTGCTTTGGTGAGCAAGGCGAAGTTTTTAACAGGCAGATAAAAACATCATTAGGCAATACGCTGAAAGTATTGAAACCATTGGTGGTGATTGATGAAGGACACAGGGCTTACGGCGAAAATGCCAGAAACACAGTAAGAAATTTTAATCCTTCTTTTATTTTAGAATTAAGTGCAACTCCGCCGAAGGGAGGTAACGAGCTGGTAAAAATTACCGGGAGGGAATTGCATGAGGAAGAAATGATAAAATTAGATATTCACCTTACGAACAAAACAAGCCTTGACTGGAAAGATACGATGCTGGCAAGTTTTGAAAAAAGAAACCAATTAGAAATATTAGCCAAAGAATACGAAGAAAATACCGGCGAATATATTCGCCCTATTTGTTTGATACAGGTGGAAAGAACAGGCAAAGAACAACGCGGTAAAGATTTTATTCATGCAGAAGATGCCAAAGAATTTCTGATAAAAAAATGCAATGTTCCTGAAAGCCATATTGCCATTAAGAGCAGTGAAAAAGACGACATTGAAGGCATAGATTTGTTTTCAAACACTTGTGATGTTCGTTACATTATCACCAAACAAGCTTTGCAGGAAGGCTGGGATTGCTCTTTTGCTTATATACTTACCATCCTAACCAATCCGGGTTCTGCAACAGGAATTACGCAATTAACCGGTAGAATTTTACGACAGCCAAAAGCTATCAAAACAAAAATTAAAGAACTCGATGAATGTTATATCTATACTTTCAAACCCAATGCAAGCAAATTAGTAAGGGAAATTAAAAACGGATTGGAAAATGAAGGATTAGGTGATATTGCAGGACGTTTAATAAATGATGAAGGCAGCGATGGAACAGATAATTTGAATGAAAAAGAAATTCAATATCGTTCCGGCTTTAAAAAATTTGAAGGCAAAATTTATCTGCCAAAATTTGTGATACAGGAAAAAGATAGCTGGCGGGATTTAATTTTTGAAGTAGATGTATTAAGTGAAATTGATTGGGCAAAAATTGATATTTCAGAAATAGCCGATAAAACTTTAGCTGATAAGCAAAGCAAAGAACAGGAATTGACTTTGGGATTAAGCAAAGAAGAAAAGGAAATCTTAGAAGAAACCAGAAGATTGGAAACTAAAGGAACATTAGAAATTGACGAAGCATTCTTAGCAAGACAAATTTCTGATATAGTACCAAACCCCTGGATATGTTACAACTTAGGCAGTTCTGCAATTGCGATGCTTTCAAAAAAGTACGACAGTGAAACTATAGCCTCCAACTTTGTTTTTATTATTGAAGAATTAAAAAGATTTTAAAAAACAGAAAAATATTTTTGCTGAGAAAGTTTTCAGGAAATTATTAGAACAGCATAAACTTCACTTCTTTCTTATCACGGGCAAAGGGGGTTTCGTGATACCAAACAGAATTAAAATAAAAGGCAATAAGCAATTAATAAGGAATAATAACAGGCCAGTCCAGAAGTCTTTATTCGATGGCAATGTTGAAGAAGAATTTGATACAGAACTTGAAAAATCGGTTGCCATTTATTTGGATGAACAGGAACAATTGCTTTGGTGGTATAGGAATAGGGTAAGGAAGGATTTTCACATACAAGGATGGAAGAAAAATAGAATTTGGCCGGACTTTATTACAGCAAAAGAAAGCAATCAAAAGAAAGATGATTTTGATAAAGTTTTTGTTTTAGAAACAAAAGGCATTCATTTAAAGAACGAAGACACAAAATATAAGCAGGACGTTTTTGCTTTGTGTAACGAATTGGGAGCAAAGAAAGCATGGAAAGAATTGTTTGATGAATTCCCTGACCACGACTTTGAATTTCAGGTAGTCTTTGAGGACGAATGGCAAAATAAAATAAATGCTATGATGCAATAAATAATATCTAAAGGACATAGGGCATGAATGAACAAAACATTGCAACTAAAAAGTGATAGGGGCCAAATACAAAACACTTCATCTTGAAAAATATAATTATAAATTGCAAAGCTTATAATCATTACATGATAATGGTTTTTTCGCTGATAAGCCTTAGCCAATGCAATGTTTCGAGCAAACAGGTTGTTGGAAGTTATGTTGATAAAACTTTTGGGGATACACTTAAAATCAACAAAGACAAATCTTATGATTACCTGGAAAAATTAAATAGTGGAAGTTTAGGATTGACACAAGGAAAGTGGGAAATCAAAAATCACAATATCCAATTTCATTGCGACCACAAGCCGTTAGTAGGTTACCGCTTAAAAGTTCAGAAGGATAGTTCGGCAAATCATTTTCAAATAAAATTAGTTTCCGGCGACACAAAAGAACCCATCTATGTTGAAAACGTAGAAGTTTTTAAAAATGGTTCTGTTTTGAAAAAAGACAGTTTTAAAAAAGCAAAAAATATTGTAAAAATTCTTACTGATAATTACGATTCTATTGTCGTACAAACATTCAATTTCACTAATCTGACTTTTGCCCATTCCCTGAATTCAAATTACGGATACGTTGCTGAAATCTACCCGGTAGAAAGATTGTATGAACTAGACAAAGTTCCTTTTGCCGTCCAAAGAAATAAATTAAAAAGTAGAAAAACAAAACAATATGAAGATGTCAATTTTTCTTTTAAAAAAATAAAAAACTGAATAGCTTTATTTGGAAAAGTAGAACGGGAACAACATTTTCATAAAATTAAAACCTAAGGAATTTATTAGTTTACTGTTTTAGATGCCTGTTTAAAGAAAATAAACATAATCAATGTAATTTACATCGGTCATAAATTATAGATTCAATGGAAATGAAACAGTATTTATCAGATACTTTTAAGTTTAATGATAAAACGAATAAAAAATTACTCAGGAAAATTTCTTTGCTGCCAGACCAAAAAGAAAGTATAAGGCTATTTAGCCATCTTATAAATTGCCAGTATAAATGGTTGGCCAGAATTAAACATGATGCCAATGTGGTTAAAATGAGTTGGTGGGAACCGGTTTATAAATTTGATCAACTAGAAGAAGAGTGGAATAAAAGCTTATCACCGTGGCTTACTTATATCGATTCTAAAACCGATGAAGAATTAGCAAAAGAAATAACATTTATTGGGCAAGATGGTTCACAATTGGGCTGCAACTCCTCAAGACATTGCTTTGCAATTAAATTACCATTCCATTCATCACCGGGCGCAAATACAAACCCTCATCCGCCAACAAGGAATTGACCCTGATTTCGTTGATTATATCGGAACTAAATACAGGAAGTTAAGTTGATCAGTTCATCTTCACTCTCGGGTCAATAATTCCATAAAGTACATCCGCAAAAATATTCATTAACACAAAAATCGTAGCGGCAAAAAGCACGGAACCCATCACCACAGGATAATCCAGTTTCTCCAAAGCATCAACCGTTATTTTTCCGATTCCCTTCCATCCAAAAATATATTCCACGAAAAAAGCGCCGGCGAGCAATTCAGCAAACCAGCCGGTAATGGCTGTCAATACAGGGTTTATGGCATTTCTTAATGCATGATGGAGCACCACTTGTCTTTTACTTAATCCTTTTGCATACGCCGTTCTTATATAATCCTGGTTGAGCGTGTCCAGCATCGAACTTCTTGTTAATTGTGTAATGATGGACAACGGGCGGATGCCCAACGTAAGCGCCGGAAGAATTAAATTCTGCAAAGTCAGGTAACGCTGGCCTGTCACAGAATCAATATTAAACCAACTGCCCGTGAGCGACAAACCGGTATAATCGTGCAACACCAAACCGAAGATGTAGGCAATCACAATTGCCATAAAAAATGAAGGCGCGGAAATACCAATAACACTTGCAAAAACAGCGCTTGTATCCATCCAGGTGTTTTGCTTAATTGCTGCCAGAATCCCTAAAAATATTCCCACAATGATCGCAAAAAACATTGCGGCGGTTGCTAACATTATCGTGCCCGGAAGGGCTTCCATCAATACTTCTGTCACCTGTTTTTTGGTCTGATAGCTTCTTCTTAAATAAGGAATTTTTATTCCTAACTTTTCATGTCCACCAATAAAAAAACCATGCAAGCCTTTCTCATTTATTTCTTCTTTAGTATCAATACTGATTGGAGAAATATCATTTACATAAAAAACAAACTGTTTCCATTTAGGCTGGTCGAGGTACAATTCTTTGCGAATATTTTCCATCGTTTTTTTATCGCCTGTTTGCCCCAGCACCATTCGCGCCGGATCGCCAAATGCCTGGAAAACTAAAAAAACTATCACCACCACGCCAAATAAAACGAGTACGCCGTAAGCCAATTTTTTTATCAGAAGTTGGAACATGTAAAGTTGTCTATTCAGTAAACAAATAAATAAGGGCAATCTTTATTTTGCCTTCCACACGTTATTTTGATCGTATTTATCAGGAATAAATTCGTTCCCTAATTTTATTTCAGCAATGGAAGAATAAGGCGTGGAAATGCTGAAAGTCTTTTCATTGTTATCTTTCCATACTTCAGCCGTATATTTTTCAATTGCTTTTTTCCCGTCTTTAAAAATTATTGTCAAATAAACCGGTACAGGCAAACCCCCCTTATTAGCTATCGTTATTTTTGTTTCGTTTGCTGTTCTTTCAACCTTTTTTATTGCCAAATCCGGGTACTGCCATCCAAAAAACCATCGGTTCCAAAACCAGTTTAAATTTTGTTGACTTGCATTGTTAAAACTATAGAAAAAATCATAAGGCGTCGGATGTTTTCCACGCCAATCATTCATGTATTGATGTAGCGCTTTGAAATATAATTTATCACCGAGAAGATTTTGTAAAACGTAATAACAAACACCACCTTTTCCATACGAATTCGCAAGATAGGCTGCACCGCCATAATCTTTCGTATTAGTAATCAAAGGAACATCCTCATCCGTTCCTGAAATTTTTTCAAAGCGTGTTTTACTAAATATTCCTTCATCTTCAGGTTCGCCCATTTTTGGAGAAATGACCGATTCGCCAATCGTTGCCCATCCTTCATCCATCCATGCATATTGCGTTTCGTTGATTCCCATGAAAAATGGAAAATACGAATGAAAAATTTCGTGAGTCGTTAGTTGCACCGCATCTTTATGAGTCGGCGTCGGATTATCATTTACCATCATCGGGTATTCCATCTGATCAGTGCCGTCAAAAACCGTTTCATGACTGAAAGGAAAAGGATAATGCGGATAAAAATGGCTGGTATAAAAAATGGTTTGATGCGCCTGGTTAGCCACGTCAAAATAATCTTCGTGAATGGGATTGAAAGCTGCTTCAGCCAAAGTTCTTCGGCCCGTAGAAGAATCAACCAAGACTGAGCTGGCATACCACAAATAATGATCGCTCAATGCAAATGCAAAGTCAGTCACATTTTTTGCAGAAAATTTCCAGTTGCCTGTCGCGTCATTTTTTAAGACATCATTTTTTTGATAATCAGTAGAATCAATCACATGAATAATATCAGTTGAGACGGAAGCTTTTTTTATTTTATCCAAAACATTTTCAGTGAAATTATCAGATGAATTTTCCCTGTCGCCTGTAGCCCAAACAATATATTTTTTAGGAACATTTATCTCTACATTGAAATTCCCAAAATCGTTGTAAAACTCCTGGGTGCCATTATAGCTCCAACTATCCCAGCCATCTATATCGTCATAAACAGCAATTCTCGGGAAAAAATAAGCGATAAAATAAGAAGTGCTGTCAACCATTCCTGTACGAACAGGCGATCCTGTATTTACCTTGTAATTCCAACTGATTTCAACATTTGTTTTTGAACGCGGTAAAATGGCTTTGGATGGTTTTATAATGAGAAGGATATTATCGCGATATGCATTGGGTCGATCATTAAAATTATTTATTTCTTCATCCCCGATTTTAAAAGATTCGATTTGGACGCCATCATTTAAATCTTTTTTAGCGATATGACTCTGCCGGTAAACGCCTTTTTTATATAAATCAGGATACAAACGAAAAATGATTTTTTTTAAAGTATCAGGACTGTTATTTTCATAAACAATCGTTTCATAGCCACGAAGCAATTGGGTTGCAGGATCAAAGCTTACCCGGATGGTGTAATTGGCGTGATTTTCCCAATAATTTTTTCCGGGTTTTCCCTTAGAACTTCTGGTTTCTTTTTCGTAAGCATGCTGAACATTTGTATTTACAAATAGCTGTTGCGAAGAAGCCGTTTCTGAAAAGATTAAAAGAGAAGAAACAAAAAAGCAAAAGAGTGTTTTCATGTCGAGAAATTAATCAGCGGAAAAAGTATCAAAACAATATTATTAACTTTCTGCCATAGTGTCGCAATTTTTTAATTTGTTATCTTTGCCGCCTTAAGAAATTTAATTGAAAATGCCGGGAATAGCTCTTGATACAAAACACGATGAAAGCAGGCAGGGAGAAGCATTTGCGCCTATCCGTTCTATAACTAATCCATTTTTTAAAAAGTTTTATATAGAAAGTTACGGTTGTGCGATGAACTTTGCTGACAGTGAAGTAATTGCCTCTATTTTACAAAAAGAAAATTTTGAAATAACAACGCGTTTCGAGGATGCCGATATGATTTTTGTAAACACGTGTTCTATCCGTGAAAAAGCAGAAGCTACAGTAAGAAGAAGGTTGACAGAATTCAGGAAAATGAAAAAACACAATCCCGGATTGCTCGTTGGTGTTTTAGGCTGCATGGCAGAAAGGCTGAAATCAAAATTTTTGGAAGAAGAAAAGCTCGTAGATATTGTAGTTGGGCCAGATGCTTACCGCTCGTTGCCGTCATTAATTGCAGAAGCTGAAGGTGGACAAAAAGGAGTCAATGTATTATTAAGTCGCGAAGAAACTTATGGCGATATCTCTCCAATCAGGCTAAACAGCAATGGTGTTACAGCTTTTGTTAGCATCATGCGGGGTTGCAATAATATGTGTTCTTTTTGTGTTGTGCCTTTTACCCGGGGCCGCGAACGCAGTCGTGATGCAGATTCGGTGGTAAGAGAATGCTCTGACCTATTTGAACAAGGTTACCGTGAAGTAACTTTACTTGGACAAAATGTAGACAGCTATCAATGGGTAAATGCAAGTGATAATTCGGTTGTTTCTTTTGCAAACCTACTCGAAAAAGTTGCCCGGATTTCTCCGTTACTACGTGTAAGATTTTCAACTTCTCATCCGAAAGACATTACTGATGAAGTTTTATTTACCATAAGGAAATATGACAATATTTGCAATTATATTCACCTTCCTGTTCAAAGTGGAAGCACGAAGGTTTTGCAGATGATGAACCGCACTTATACAAGAGAATGGTACATTTCAAAAGTAAACCGGATAAGGGAAATACTTCCTGATTGCGGATTATCAACTGACTCCATCAGTGGTTTTTGTGGCGAAACGGAAGAAGAACACAAAGAAACTTTAAGTCTTTTTGAATATTGCCAATATGACCTTGCGTATATGTATTTTTATTCTGAAAGGCCCGGAACATTGGCGGAAAGAAGGTTTAAGGATGATGTGCCTTTGGAAGTAAAGAAAAGAAGGTTGCAGGAAATAGTTGATTTACATCGTACTCATTCTTTAAAAAGTATGCAGAATGATTTAGGAAAAACATTCAAAGTGTTGATAGAAGGTAATTCGAAGAAAAGCGATGAACATTGGGCAGGAAGAACAGATTATAATAAAATGGTAGTATTTCCGAAAAACGGGAGTTTGAAAAAAGGAGATTATGTGGATGTATTTATTGAAGAATGTACTGCCGGCACTTTAATAGGAAGGGTAAAATAGAAACTATGGTTGCGATTGTTGAAAATAAGATTCCAGAGATAAAAGAAGTCTGCAAAAGGATGCAGCTTCAATCATTATATTTATTTGGTTCCGGAACCAATGAAAAAAGTTTTACTCAAGAAAGTGACCTTGATTTCTTATTCCAATTTAAGAAAGATGAATTGGGTTTGCCTGTATCCGGCTATGACTATTTTGATCTTATGTTTGACCTCGAAAAAATAACCGGTAAAAAGGTGGATCTTGTTGCTGAAGAAAAAGTCAGGAATAAATATTTTCTCTCAAAGATTAATGGTGAAAAAATAAAAATTTATGAATCCTGAATCTTCGAAATTCATCGCTGATATCCTGGATTCAATTGATTCTATTCATTCTTATTTGAGTGATGTAAAAACTTTTTCAGAGTACGCTTCTAACTTCATGATGATTGATGCTGTCGAACGTCGTTTAGCAATTATAGGCGAGGCACTTTGGAAATTAACCAAATTGAACAAAAATCTTCAGGTGACAGATCAAAGGAAGATTATTGGATTACGACATATTTTGGTTCATGATTATGATTTGATTGATGATGCCTCAATTTGGAAGATCATTCACAATAATTTAGACAAGCTTAAAGAAGAAATAAAAAAATACTTAGATTAAAAATTAATGGATCAGCAAGCAATAAAAAATAGGTTTGGCATTATAGGAAATTCACCAGGATTGGTTCATGCTTTAGACGTTGCCATACAGGTAGCGAATACCGATTTGAGTGTTTTAATTAATGGTGAAAGCGGTGTTGGAAAAGAAGTTTTCTCTCATATTATTCATTCACTTTCTGCCAGAAAGCACAATCCTTTTATCGCCGTTAACTGCGGAGCAATTCCGGAAGGAACGATTGACTCTGAACTTTTTGGACATGAAAAAGGTTCTTTCACAGGCGCGGTAGATTCACGTAAAGGCTATTTCGAAACAGTTAATAGCGGAACCATTTTTTTAGATGAAATCGGGGAATTGCCTTTGGGAACACAGGCAAGATTGTTGCGTGTTCTGGAAGCCGGCGAATATATTCGCGTTGGGTCGTCAAAAGTGCAGAAAACAGACGTGAGGGTTATCGCCGCAACCAATAAAGATTTATTGGAATACACACACACAGGCAGGTTTCGTGAAGATTTGTATTATCGTTTAAACACTGTACCAATAAGGGTTCCGGCTTTACGGGACAGGAAGGAAGACATTCCATTATTATTTAGAAAATTTGCGGTTGATTTTGCGGAAAAATATAAATCTCCTCCGGTTCAATTGACAGATGAAGCCCGGGAGACTTTAATTAATTATCCTTGGCCGGGAAATATCCGGGAATTAAAAAATATTGCAGAGCAGGTTTCGGTTCTTGCAAAAGACAAATCTATCAGCGCGGATGAATTAAAGCATTTTTTACCGGATATTAATTACAACAGGTTGCCTGTTCTTTCAACTCATCATGATGGAGTGAATCAAAAAGAATTTGCTAACGAAAGGGAAATTTTATACAAGCTTTTTTTTGACGTAAAGAAAGATGTAACCGAATTAAAAAGAATGTTTTTTGATGTGTTACAAAATCCTTCATCCATCAATGAAAACCGTTTCAGAAATGAACCTGTTCTCAATGATTTTCACAATGAAGTGAGGCCTCCGGCAATTTCTTCGGGACAACCGGTTGTTCTTCGCAATAACAACAATAATAATAATATTGACGAACATCAGGAAGTTGAGGAATCTTTGAGTATTATGGACGCCGAAAAAGATCTTATTATTAAAGCGCTTAAGAAGCATCGTGGAAAAAGAAGAGATGCTTCAAGCGATCTCGGCATTAGCGAAAGAACATTGTACAGGAAACTAAAAGAGTATAACATTAATGAATAAACGCAAATTAGCAATAACATAAAAATGAAACCCACCTCAAGAATACAATTATTTGTTTTACTCAGTTTTGTTTCCGTTATTTTCACGTTTGCAACCTGTAAATATTCTTTTAAGGATAGTTCACCTATTCCCGCAGATATCACTACTTTCAGGGTGAATTTATTTGGAAATAAAGCACGCTATGTTACTCCCACTATCGCTCCTGCCCTAACCGAAAAGTTAAGGCAAAAAATCATTAGCCAAACAAGATTGAGGGAAACAAAAAATGATGATGCTAATTATGACATAAGCGGGTATATTTCTGATTACAGCGTAACTACGAGTGGTGTTCAAAATCAACAGGCTTCGAGCAACAGGTTGAATGTGACTTTTCACCTTATATTTAAAAACACGGTAGATCCTGATCCTGCAAAAAGTTTTGAAACAGACCTCACGAGCAATTATGATTTTCCAGCTTCTCAAAGTTTGCCACAGGCGGAATCTAACCTGATGGATAATATTCTGAAAACGGTGACAGAAGCCATTTTTAATAAAATATTTTCAAATTGGTAATAAATTTTAGATGAATATGAACACCAATTATGCGGCTCTTTATTATACTGACATTTCGAAAGATTTGGATCTTATCGAAAAAAATGTTCAGGATTATCCGGCGAGCTCGGTGGCGCGTTTCATGCTTTTATACCATCTGAAAAAAAATAATGATCCACGATTTGATGACCAGGCAAAGCAGGCAGGAATTTATTTACATAATCCCTATTGGATGGAGTTCCAGTTGGCAAAGTTGCAATCAGGCAACTCAAATATTTTAGTTGATGACCAGGAAGGCTCAGTTTCAAGTGAAGAAGATAAAAACGGTGAAGCAACTGAATGGACGGAACAAGATGCGGATACATTAGTTGAAAAAAATGAAGAGGAAAATGAAACAGGAAATATCGAAGTAAAAGAACAAATTCCTGAAAATTTGTCTTTGGAAAACGAAACTATAAGAACTGAAAACGAAGAAAATTTTAATGAACCAGGTGGAGCAAATTTTAATGAAGAGCAAAACCAATTAATTGAGCAGGAAACGAAAGAAGAAGATTTGCCAGTACCAGTAAACGAACAAATTTCTGAGAATTTGCCTTCAGAAATCGAATCTATAATAACTCAAAACGAAGAAAACTTTAATGAACCGGGAGGAGCAAACTTTAATGAAGAGCAAAACCAATTAGTTGAGCAGGAAACGAAAGAAGAAGATTTGCCAGCACCGGTAAACGAACAAATTCCTGAGAATTTGCCTTGGGAAAGTGTAATAACTGAAGACATCAATGAGGAATTTGTTGAAAAAACAAATGAGGATGCGGTTCTGAATAATGAAATTGTTGAAGTTCCTCTTGTTGAAGAAGCAACAGAAAATTTGGTGACAGATGAAAAGTTAGCAGAAGTTCAATCCGAACAACAAAATGAAACAGTTTCATCTGCGGAAGAAGAGTTGGCAAACTTTAATAAAGATGAATCCGTTCAGGATATAAAAGTGCCCCAGGAACAAGAAAATTCTCCAGCCGAAGCAGTAGATGATATTGATGCGGCTAATAAAGCCGATGAAGATGTGGCTATTCCTTTTGAGCCACTGCATACAGTTGATTACTTTGCTTCCCAGGGAATACGCCTCAATGAAGAATCATTAAATAATGACCAGTTAGGTAAACAGGTAAAAAGTTTTACGGCATGGCTGAAAAGTATGAAGAAATTGCACCCCGACCAGTTGCCTGAACAAAATGAAGTAATTGAAAAATTAATTCAAACTTCATCTGACGCTTCCAATCAACATGCAAATGTGCTGACAGAAGCCATGGCAGAGGTTTTAGTAAAACAGGGCAAGCGTGAAAAAGCGATAGAAATGTACGAAAAATTAAGTTTGATTAATCCCTCCAAAAGTGCGTACTTTGCAGCCAAAATTGAAAGTTTAAAAACTCTTTAATATGTTATTTGTCTTTATAGTACTTATCATTTTAGCCTCTATAATATTAGGTGTTATAGTACTTATTCAAAATCCTAAAGGTGGTGGTTTGTCATCTTCTTTAGGTGGATTCAGCAACCAGTTAATGGGCGTAAAGCAAACTACTGATGTACTTGAAAAAGGCACCTGGCTTTTTGCCGCAATCATTGGTGTGTTGTGTATTACATCTACTCTTTTTATTCCAAAAACGGCTGGAACAAATTCAAATGAGAATCTGATAAATGAAGCGCCGGTAGGTACTCCTATGGCACCTCAGCAAAATAATACAGTACCGATGCCTTCAACTCAACAGGCACCTGTACAAACGCCAACTCCGGCACAATAACAATAACTATTCTAAAAATATTTACCACCCTGTCTTTAAAAAAGGCAGGGTTTTTTATGGGTATCATTTTTGGTAAATAGATAAAAACCTTATTTTTCAGAAAGTAATTTGAAACAACATCATGAAAACCCGTAAAATAATATTATTTATTATCCTGATTGCTTGTGTGTGTTTTGCCTATTGCGCCTGGAATATTTTCGGGCCAGTTGTTCAGAATCCAAAAAATAAATATTTGTATATTCAAACTGGCAGTAGTTATCCGGATGTGAAAGATAGTCTTCGGAAAAATAAGATGATTAAAAGCACTTTTTGGTTTGACCAGGTTGCCAAATATGCCGGTTATCCGGATAAGGTAAAGGCAGGAAAGTTTAAAGTGAAGGATGGAATGAGTTTGTACAATCTTGTAAAAATGCTTCGTTCAGGAAGGCAATCGCCCGTCAATTTAGTCATTACCAAATTGAGGACAAAAGAGGATCTGGCCAAAAAAATCGCTAAAGATTTTGAAATTGATTCTTCAACTGTAATGAATTTTTTGAATAACGAAGATTCGTTGAAGCAATTTGAAGTTGATACAAATACGGTAATGACGGATGTGATTCCAAACACATACACTTACACATGGAACACTTCCATGAAAAATATTTTTAAAAAACTACATGCAGAAAAAAATAAATTCTGGAATGATGAGAGAAAGCAAAAAGCGGAACGGCTGAACCTTACACCACAGCAGGTTTACACACTTGCTTCGATAGTTGAAGAAGAAACTAACAAAAATGAAGATAAAGGAAAGATTGCAAGTGTTTACCTAAACCGTTTAAAAAAAGGAATGAAACTAGCTGCAGACCCGACGGTAAAATTTGCTTTACGGGATTTTGATTTGAAAAGAATTTACCAAAAGCATTTACAGTTTCAATCACCTTACAACACGTATTTAAATACCGGTTTGCCCCCGGGTCCTATTTGTACGCCTTCGATAAAAACGATCGATGCTGTTCTAAATTCACCGGAAACAAATTATTTGTTTTTCGTTGCCCGTTCTGATTTTTCAGGATATTCTGATTTTGCTTCTGATTATCGTCAGCATGAGCATTTTGCAAAAGCTTACCAGCATGCTTTAGACAGCCTTATTGAAGCCAGGCAAAAAGGTCAAAAGGCCGAATAATTTAAAAAGGATTATTTTAGATTTTTAAATATCAGAACTTATTTTAAAATAAGAAACGCGTTTTGCAAAAAAAGAAAAATTTATTTCTTCCGCTTAAAAAATCCCTGGTTAAAAAAAGTAAACTTTGGTCCCCCCCTGGTTTCCAGGGAATGACGCTGTATGCAGTGCTGAAGCATTTTTTAAAGGATTTTACTCTTCCAAGTTTTACAGAAAAAGCTTCTGCTATTTCTTATAATTTTATTATGTCGGTGCCTACATCGTGTTTGTTTCTTTTTACGTTAACACCCAATCTTCCTTTTATTTCCAAAAAAGCGCTAAAAATTCAACTGCACGGTTTGATCCACGACATTATTCCTTCAACTACTTACAATAAAGGACTGATACAGTTCGTAGATAGTTTTATCAATGGTTCCAAAATAGGTATGCTTTCGTTTACTTTTGTGCTATCATTGTTTTTTGCATCAGGTGCGGTGATGGGTTTAATGCGATCATTCAATAAAAATCATGTAGGTTTTCAGGAAATAAAGGGTTTAAAAAGAAGATGGGAAGCGATCAAATTAACAATAATGCTATTTGGATTGTTACTCATTTGCCTGGTATTATTACTACTGCAACGCAACATTTTGGATTGGATCGGCATTAAGGATTTTCATGTCAGGAACCTAATCTTTTATGGAAAATGGATTCTGATCGTTGGCTTAATCTTTTATTCTTACGCATTTATTTACCGGTATGCGCCTTCAACTACACGACGTTGGAACCTTGTTTCTCCCGGGGCTGTCGTTGCCACATTTTTATCTATTTTGGTTACTATCGGGTTTACAGCCTTTGTAAATAATTTTGGCAGATACAACATTTTATATGGTTCTATCGGAACGATTATGGTCATAATGATCATGATCTTTTTAAACTCGCTGGTCATACTTTTGGGATTTGAACTTAATCTAAGCATCAACACTTTGAAAACCCGCGCAGAAAAAGAGCAAGGAAAAGAAAAGAATATGTTGGTGAAATAAATAGAGCTTGGAATGGACAAACAGATAAGCCAAAAAATTAGCATTTTCTCCTAATGAACAAAAGTTGCTTGCGGAAGCATTAATAGATGAAGAAAATAATCCGTTGGTTTTGTAGAACGCTAAAAGTAGCCCGGAGAATATTATTTCAGCATATTGTTCATTCCTTCTTTTTCAAATAAAATGCGTCCAATTTTTAAATCTGACCAACCTTCTTTTAATTGATAGGTAAATTCAGGAACTCCATCTTTTAACCGGCACTCAATAAAGGAAGATGCGACTTTTCCATTTTTTATCTCTTCCATTTTCTGCAATTGGTGCAAATGAGTTGAAATAAAAAAATATGAATTGGTAAATTTAGTAAGTCCTTTTATCGTTGCAGTACTTATTTCCAGGGCATCTTCGATGTTCGTTCCCCGAAATAATTCATCAAAAACCGCAAAACATTTCGCGCCCTCTAACGCTTCTTGTACTACATTTTTTAAAGTAATAATTTCAGTCATAAAGTGGCTGTAGCCACTCACGATGCTATCTGTAAGATTAATGGCTACAGATAGGTTATTAAAAAAAGGAATCACAGCTTTGGTTGCCGGCACTGCAAGCCCTGCATGTGCTAAATAAACACACAAACTAACCGATTTTAAAAAGGTTGATTTCCCGGACATATTTGGGCCTGTCAGAAGAATTACATTTCGTGTGGCGGTAATGTCGTTGCTAACAGGGTTTTTCAACAGCGGATGATAAAGCCCCTGGATGGAAAATGTAGAAGTTTCAAAAGAAGGAAAAACAAATGAGCGCTCTGTAATGCCTTTACTTATTGAAAGCCATGCTTCAAACAAAAACCATCGATTCCAGAAAGCCTCCGCCTCCCCATTTGTTACTTTTGCAGTTAATATTCCCATCAGTTCTACAATCTGCGTCACGTTCAGTGTTTTCTTTTTCTCATAAATTTTTTCATAATGAGGCAGATTAAAATCCATAAAAAAGCGATTGAGCCAATCCAGTTCCGTTGCGTACTCCGGCGGAAAAAGTTGAGTATCGAGCTTGCTGATATAATCTGAATGAATTTTACTAAAAAGGCGGATAAGCAAAATCAACCTGCCTCTTCTCTGGTCTCTTTCTTTTCCTGAAAACCTGAGTTTCCACTTCATATTGCCTGCAAAAAAATTCCCTGCACCAAAGGTTTCGAAGAAGTCATATATCTCTGATAAATTGAACCGGGAAAATGAATATTCTTTCCATATCTCATAATTGGCAATGTATCCTTTCAATATGTTTTGGTGTTTCAATATTTCTTCCATTTTGCCCGGTAACACTGTTACCAAATCGTGCACGGCTTTGCCGGAATACAAATTAAATGTGTAATCAAATAAAGGAAGTATTTCCTCTTCTATGTGCAAATCCTGAGTATAGTTCATTTTGCAGTTCTCAAATTATTAGATTAATATAAATGTGCAATTAGTCAAATTACGAATCTGCTGTTACATTCTTTAATTTTTTTTATTAAGATTGTAACAAAAGGTTCTGTTCGGGTAATTTTTTTGAAATAAAAGCAATTTTTCGTTTAACCATTACTGTTATAAAAATCAATTAAAACAGAAATTAGCGAAATTTATTTGTTTACTGGAATACAGAGTTTTGCAGTAACAAGGTAGTTAGCAGTTTGGCTTGTGCCCGTAATTTTACCAAAATAAAAATTGAGGTAATTTATTGCTTTCCTGTATTTTTAAATTTGAAAGAGTAACAACACATAGCATATGAATAAATCAACAGTAGAAGAAATTAAAGAGCGGTTTGACAATGATGTTGAAAGATTTTCCAATCTTGATACTGGTCAACTTTCAACAATTGACGCAAAAATTTCATTGGAACTCATTACAGAAGCATCTAAAAGAATTATACCTTATGCTGAAAATTTATTGGATATTGGTTGTGGTGCCGGAAATTATTCCCTAATGATGCTTTCAAAGATTCCCGACTTAAACTGCACCATGGTTGATTTGAGCAAACCTATGCTTGACAAGGCTTTTGAAAGGGTTATAAAACATACAAATGGAAAAGTAGAGATTCTCCAGGGTGATATTAGAGAGGTAAAGTTGCCTGAAAATCATTTTGATATTATTTTAGCAGGTGCAGTTTTACATCATTTAAGGGACGATAAAGACTGGGAAACGACCTTTAAAAAGCTCTTTAAATTGCTAAAACCCGGCGGTTGTTTAATGATCTCAGACTTGATTACCCAAGATACAAAACTATTAAGCGATTATACCTGGGAAAGGTATGGTGACTATTTAGAAAACTTAAACGGCAAAGCATATCGCCAAAAAGTTTTGGATTATGTAGCGAAAGAAGATTCCCCAAGGTCAATGAATTATCAATTAAACCTGATGACAAAAGTGGGTTTTAGAAAGGTGGAAATTCTTCATAAGAATATGTGCTTCGGTGCTTTTGGTGGAATTAAGTAATAAGAGGAAATTCATAAACATAAAAACGTGCGAGGCTAAAAGTGTGATATAAAAAACTGGTTTTAATCGGTTATTATCGATTAGGAACGAAACATTGCATATCAACAAAACACCTACATTATTAATCCGGTAAAAACTATAAATTGGAATTTAGTCCTTTCAACCATATTGTTAAACTCTGCCTGCAGGGTATGGAGTTTGAAGATAAAGGCAAACCTGAAGTTGCCAATAGTATATTCTTTCAGGCCTGGAACGAAGCGGCAAACGACCTTGAAAAATTTCTTGCTGCTTATTTTGTCGCCCGGAACCAAATAGATGGTTCTGACAAATTAAGATGGTTTCAAACTGCTTTACAACTTGCATTGGAAATAAACAATGATTCCGTCAGAGGAGCTTTACCAACACTATATGTAAACATTGCAAAGTGTTACCAGGACTTAAACGACGTTGATAAGGCAAAAGAAAATTATGAAATGGCAAGTTCGTTTAGCGTCAAACCCTCTGACAAGGGGCCTTTTTATCACGGTACGAAGGCTGATCTACAAGTCGGTGATTTTCTCACAGCAGGATACGGATCTAATTACAAGTCAGAACTGATAATGAATCATATTTATTTCACTGCCCTGCTCAATGGAGCCGGACTTGCGGCATCATTAGCAAAGGGTGATGGACGTGAACGTGTTTATGTCGTTGAACCTACAGGAAGCTTTGAAAATGATCCAAACGTTACAGACAAAAAATTCCCTGGTAATCCGACACGTTCATATCGTACCAAGGAACCATTGAAAATCGTTAGTGAAATACAGAATTGGGTGAAGCAAATGCCGGAGGAACTTCAAAAATGGCGTGAAAAACTAGATAACAATAAAGGAGAAATTATTAATTAGTTGGCCACTTTTTTATTTTATTTACATTTATTGATGCTCATAGTCATCCCGGAAAACCCGGTTCACTTTTACAAAGCGTGGGATAAAATAAGAATTCATTCCCGAGATAATAATGCCCCTGCTTTCTGATGCATGAATAAATTTTACATCCCCATTTACATTCTCTGTTATAATTCCAATATGCCCTACCACTCCACTTTTTGGATTACTTCCTGTAAATAAAATAATATCTCCGGGTTTACTTTTTCCGATTGGAACTTCTTCTCCTGCATTCGTAAAATCATACGAAACACGTGGTACAGAAATATTAAAATGGTTGAATACATAATTCACGAAACCAGAACAATCGAAACCATTTTGAATGCTTTCTCCACCATATTTATATTTAATCCCAATAAGGGTTTCAGCAAAATTTACAAGGTCAGAAGGAGAAACGTTTTTTGTATCAATTACACGCTCAGGCACTTTCTTTTTAATTACCACATCACTGTGAATTGCACTGCTGCTGCCTGCTTCAGGTTTATTTATTTTTCTTGATGTACTGCATCCGCATAAAATAAAAACTGAAATACCAAAAAAGAAAAGAAACAAATTTTTCATTGGGAAATATGATGTCAACAACTGGATAAAAAATTGCGGGTGTCGGAGAGCCCATTTTTAGCAACAACTTCGATTATAGACCCGTTTGATTTGAGACGGTTTAATTTTACTCTCGCCTTCAACCGAAATTAATTCACGAACTGATGATCCAATCCCCTGAAATCAACCGGCACCAATTTACTCACTCCCGGCTCCTGCATCGTTACTCCATAAATCACATCAACAGATGCCATCGTCATTTTGTTATGAGTAACAATTATGAACTGCGATTCTTTACTGAACTTGCGAATCATTTGTGTAAACTTCCCAACGTTGGCATCATCAAGCGGAGCATCTACTTCATCAAGAATACAAAACGGAGCGGGTTTGATCAGATAAATGGCAAAGAGCAAGGCTGTAGCGGTCAATGTTTTTTCTCCACCACTTAACTGGGTGATACTTGTAGGCCTTTTCCCTTTTGGTTTTGCAATAATATCAATCCCGGTATCAGCAAGGTTTTCAGGGTTTTCAAGAATCATATCTGCCGTATCATCATCAGTAAACAAAGCTTTAAAGACATTTTGAAAATTTTCCCTCACTTTATTAAATGTTTCTAAAAACTTCTGATTCGCCGTTGTTTCCACTTCCTGTATTGTTTGCATCAATGATTCCTTCGCGTTAACCAAATCATTTTTTTGCTCACCTATAAAATCATATCGTTTTTTCATTTCAGAAAAAGCTTCGATGGCGGTCGGATTAATTTCACCCATATTCTCCAATCTTTTTTTCATCCGCTCACACTTTTCCTGCAAATCTTCCAGCGATATAGTCGTATTTCTTTCTTCATCCAGGATTGCATCAAGATCGACTTTAAACTCAACATTCAACCTTTCTTTCATTCCCGCAACATGCAGTTTCAATTCATTGAGTTTGTCTTTTATTTCATTTAAAGAATGATCAGTTTGTTCTTTCGTTTTTTGTTTTTGCCGCAGCGCCGTTTCCTTTTCGCTTAATTCATTTCTAAGATTGTAATAAGCCTGGTCTGCTTCATTTAATTTTTTCTCTTCGATCTCTTTATTTTTTAATAAGCTGATTACTTCCAGTTCGAGGCTTTTTAATTCTTCGCCCGTAATCTCAATACTTTCAACCGCTTCTTTTAATTGAAGGTTGCTGTTTGCTGTTTGTGTACTTAAATCGTTTAACTGCCTGTTCTTAAATTCAAGTTCCTGCCTGATGGAATTCACCTTGCTTTGCTGACGGGTTAATTGCAAATTGTGATCGTTAAACAATGAATTGGCTTCATTAAATTCCTGCTCCGCTTTTACAAATTCATCGCCTGCAAATTTCATTTTTTCATCGTATGCTTTCACTTCTTCTGACAGCTCACGCAAGCCTGAACGTGTATCTTCAATGTCTTCCTGATATTGTTCCAGTTGATCTTTCATCTCCTCAATCTTGTGATTTGAAACTGCCTTTTGATGAAGTAAATTTTCTATTTTATTTTGAATTGCATAAGAGGTGTTAATCAATTCATTTATAGATTGCTGCGTTTCCTGGATAGCATTTTCTTTGAGTTGCTGATTGAAGGCAATTACCTCATTTGATTTATGAGTAATAACTGATTTAAGTCCATTAACTTTTTCTTTTTGAACGGCAATTTTTTCAGCTAACTTTTCAAGGTTTTTAGCACGTCCGATTTTCTTTCCTTCAAATAATCCTACGCTTCCTCCTGTAAGTGAATATTTTCCTTTCACATATTTTCCATTCTTTTCAAGAATTATATGTCCGTTGCTGTTTTCAAGTGCTTGCTCATTTTCAGCAATAAAAACATTACCTAAAAGAAAATTAGCGAGCCGTTCATATTTTTCGTCAATCTCAATCACATTCAAAGCAGGAATTGCGTTTGACAGTTCTTCTTGATTTCCCTTGTTTTCAATTGAATTTAACTGATCTAACAAAAAGAAATTGGCCTTTCCCTTTTTATGCTCGTCCAATAAATGAACTGCTGTCAGGCCTTCACCCAGATTGTCTACAACATAATAATTCAGATAAGGCTCAAGCACATTTTCAACGGCTGCACGGTATTCTTCTTTCACGTAGATTACGTCGGAAAGTATTGGCGCCGTATAATTCCATGATTTATTGTTATGAAGAAATTTCACACTTTCAGGATAGCCTTCCATATTATCAATGAGGCTTTTCAGCAGATCGTGCTCGTTTTGTCTTGCATCCAGCTTTCGATTTTCCTCGGCCAGTTGATTTCTCAATTTTTCAAGCTCAGATTGAGCTTCGAGAATCTGTTCTTTGGTAAATTCATGATGCTTCTTTAATTCTTCCAGAATGTTTTTCTTTTCATTGAGATCAATTTCTTTTTCTTTTTTATCTTTCTCAAGATTTCCAAGGGAATCTTCACGTGATTTTTCCTCTTCTTCTAATTGCACAATGGTGCGTTGCAAATTGAAAATAGATGTATCAGCAACCGCTACCTTTTTTTCCGCTTCGAAATGATTTCGTTGCAATTCCATTTGCCGTTGCCTTACTGCATCTACCGCAGATCTTTTTGTATCGTAAACATTCCGTTTTTCTTCGGCGCTGATTTTTAAAGTATCAAGATTTTGCCTGTGCTCAACGAGCTTTGTTTCTTCATCCGCAATCTGCAATTCCGAAAATTGAATACTTTCTTCGATGCCTTTTAACTGCCCTTCAGCTTTCAACAAAAAGTCTTTCAAACTGGCCTCTCTTTCGCGCAGGTATGTCAAACGCTGTGTGCTTAGATTCTTTTGATTTTCTTTATCCCTGACCGTATTATTGATTTCATTAAAAGAGTGCTGCTGTTGTTGAAGCCTTCTCTCCTTTTCAATAAATGCTGCTTTTTCTTTTTCCAGTTCCGCTTCTTCCGTTGCTATCGTTGCTTCAAGTTCTATCCTTTTATCAGTTTCAGCTTTTTGCTGATCATTTAATTCTTTGTAAGAAATATTAAAACCTTCAAGTGCCGCTTTAGCCAATTCAATACTTAGTTCACGGTAATCCTTTTTTATTTCAAAATATTTTTCTGCTTTTTTTGCCTGGCTTTCCAGCGTTTTTAACTGGTTGTTAATTTCAAACAGCAAATCTTCAATGCGCGCCAAGTCCTGCTCTGTAGCATCCAATTTTAATTTTGCTTCGCGCTTTCTCGTTTTATAAATGGAAATTCCTGCAGCCTGCTCCAGCATTCTTCTCCTGCTAAAGTCCTTGTCCCTAATGATGTCATCCACCATTCCTAATTCAATGATGGCATAACTATCGGTACTCACGCCTGTATCCATAAAAAGATTATGGATGTCTTTTAACCGGCAGCTAACGTCGTTGAGACGATATTCACTTTCACCATTTTTATAATATTTGCGTGTAACCGTTACCGTTTGAAATTCGGTCGGCAGTAAGTTTCTTGTGTTTTCGAAGGTAAGGCTTACTTCTGCAAGTCCACTGGCACTGCGGTTCTTAGAACCGTTAAACACCAGGCTCTCCAGGTTTTCACTTCGTAAGGAGCTTATCTTTTGTTCGCCGATAACCCAGCGGATACTGTCAACGATATTACTTTTACCGCAACCATTCGGGCCGATAACACCAGTAATTCCGTGGTCGAAATTCACAATGGTTTTATCTGCAAAACTTTTAAAACCTTTTATCTCTAAATTCTTTAATCTCACTTTTGGATTTTTTATAGGAGGCTTGTAATATTGACTGCGCCTGAAGCAAATATATTAGTTATGGGAGAAAGAAAAATTGTTATTCTCCTAATGTTATTCTTATTTATACACAGATTTTTCACAGATTTTACCGCCAAAGATTTTCTTTCGCATTAGTTGATTTTTTTTACAAATATGATTAACTAAATTTGCGCCTGTTTTCTTATTTTACATCGATATATTATAAACGCTAAAAGACCACTAATGAAAAAATTTTTAGTCCCTGTTGATTTTTCTGATACCTCAGTCAATGCCGCAAAATATGCAGTAGCATTAACCAATGATATTTCTGATGCAGAGGTAATTTTATACCATGTTTATAGCCACATCAGTTTTGCTACTTTAACTTCAAGAGAGGAAGGCTCACGTCACAAAGTAACAGAAGAAGAACTGAACGGAGTAAAATCAAAAATCAGTCAAGGAAAAGATAATATTTCAATTGTTGTGGAAGAAGGTTCGTTTGTAGAAAGCATTTGTGATTATGCGCTGGGTAATTCAATAGACATGGTAATTATGGGTATTACCGGAAGCTCAAGAATAACACAGGTTTTCATGGGTACTAACACTTTGAATGTCATCAGGCACATTGAAGTTCCTGTAATGATTGTTCCGGCTCAGGCAACTTATACCGGCTTGAAAAAAGTAGTTTTCACTTCAGATTTTAAAGATGTTGCGCGGACTACGCCTTTCGTTTCATTGAAAAAAATACTTGATATATTTCAACCTCAATTAAATATATTAAACGTCGACAGTGAGCATTATGTAGAACTTACGCCTGAATATAAAGTTGAAAGAGAAGCAATGGAAGAAAGACTTAACAGTTACAATCCTGAATTTTCTTTTTTAAGATCTTATGATTTTTTAGAAGGCATCAGCAGTTTTGTTGACACAAAAGAGATGGACGCAATCATTACAGTTCCGCGTAAACATAGTTTTTTAAGCCAGCTTTTTAAAACAAGCCATACTAAAAAATTAGCTTATCACAGCCGTATTCCGATTATTGCAGTGCCTGCCTAATCAAGCACAACCACAAAGTCATTAAAACCTTTCCGCGAAAGGTTTTTTTAATTAAAAGCCAACGGTAAACAAATAAAAAATCAGTATTTCTATTTGCCTGAGGAATTATTTTTATCAGAATTTGAAACTAATTTATTTACCAGTTTATTTAAAGTGAGTCCCTGCACTATTGTTGAAAAAATCACAATGAAATAACAGGCGGAAAGAATGATGACCTTGTAGTGCGAATTAGGAAGCGACAGCGCCATTGCTAATGAAATACCACCGCGCAAACCTGACCAGGTTAAAATTGCGAGGTTTTTATAATTTAATTTATGCAATAAAATGAGCGCAGGTAAGGATATGCTTATAACTCTTGCTATCAAAATAATTATGATGGCAAGAAATCCGATAAGCCAGTAATTTTTTAAGTAAGGTAGTACTACAAGTTGCAGTCCGATCATTACAAATAAAACGGTGTTGAGTATTTCATCAATCAATTGCCATATACGGGTTAAAAAATCTTTGGTATCGTCTTTACTTATATTTTTATTACCCACCACAAGGCCGGCTGCAACTGATGTAAGCGGTATTGATATTGGAATAAATTTAGCAAGAACAGAAATGCCGAAAACAATGGATAGTGATATTAATAAAAGAGTTTGGAAATCATTTATAGAGCGCATAAGGCGATAACCTAAAAAGCCCAGAACCAGGCCTATGGTTATTCCCCCGATAACTTCCTGTGCGAACAATTTTAAAATTTTCGCCCAGGAGAATGCATCGCCTGATTGATTTGATATTTCTAAAATCATGACAAAAAGTACGAGTCCTACGCCATCATTAAACATTGATTCACCTGAAATAATGGTTTTCAATCTGGTTGGCACTTTTGATTTTCGAATGATTGCTGCAACAGAAATTGGGTCAGTCGGTGAAATGAGTGCTCCAAATAACAGGCAATAAATAAAAGGAATCGGATGAGGGAAAAGTTGCATAACAAGATAAAACAAGCTGCCAAAAACAAAGGCGGAAACGAGAACTCCCAAAGTAGTAAGTAACAGCACGGGCCAGCGTTGTTCTTTAAGTTTATTATAGTCAAAATGAATGGCACTGGCAAACATCAAAAATCCCAGCATTACATCCAACAAAGTGTGAGAGAAATTGATATTTGTAGTGAGGTTTGTGATTGACTTAGTTAAACTATTACTTGTTTTACCTACAATTAAAATAATGATGGAAGCAACAACCGAAATAGTAACAATACCAATTGTTCCGGGCAGTTTAACAAAGCGATCATTTAAGTAGGAAATTACGGCACTTATAAAAATGAGAATTGTAAAAATCGTGAGTAAATCCATAATAAAACATAGATTAAGTAGTGAATCAAGGAAATTCTCACAAATGAAATGCCTAATATTTAACCAAAACCTCTACCGGGAACAGTAAAGCAACAAATAACAGAGATTATTATTTTAGCAACATAACGGGAAAGAACAAACGCAAATTGGAAAAATGAAAAGCACAGGAAATTAAAAATTACAAAGTGGAATAAACTACATGAAGCCTGATGTGAGTAGGCGTATTATTGGTTCCATTCAACATAACACGGCCATCTGCAACGTCATTCCTTAAAAAAGTAAATGGTTGAATACCTCGTCCGCACCAATCCACATAAGTTGACATGTTGCTGATGAAATAAGGCGCACTCAACTTTAAAGTCAGGTTCTGCTTGCCTTTGGTAACGATTGATTGGAGATATCGTGTAATATTCAAATGATATTCGACAATAGGCTCGCCTGAGGAATTGGTTGTAGGAATCATTTGTCCTCCCATATATTGGAAGTTCGTCTGCAGTTCGTTGGAAGTAAAATCACATGGAATAGGTATATACTTGTCCTGGGAAATGGACGAGTCTTTTGTTTCTATATACAAATTTTGGGGTGGAGAGAAAATGTCGTTTAATGAATTGGCAGAATACACCTGGTCAACTATTATTTCTGCCTTATTAATCACCCTGTTTGATAAACCGGTAAGAGCCGGAACCTGTAGCAGCGCATATGTGCCGGGAGAAGTTTGAATAAAAATAAGACTGTCGCCATTTGCAGGCTGAGAAAGATGATTGCTTATTTCTCCAGAACTATAATCATGAACAATTGAATTAGACAATGCGGAATAGCCCGATGTTACTCCCATATTGATCACAGTCGTATCAGCATTTCCGCCATTTTTATAACGGATATAAAGCGATAAGCGTGATGTAGTAAAATCAAAATAATTCAATGCCTGCCCGCCGGTGGACTGATCTGGTACCAAGGCAAATCCTTTAAAATAATTTTTAAAATCATTATCACTCCTAAAGATCTGTGCCGAATCATCAATAAATTTGCGGACAAAAAATGTTGAAACAGGAATTCTTAGCTGGTTAGCAGCTTCTTCATTGTAAGCATGTACAGAATCTTTTAAACTTCTGGGATAAAAGGATTCTTGCCCCAATAATATTGAACTGTCATATCCTAACACTCTGCAACTTGTATAACTGCTTGCAATATCAAAAGAATCAGAAAGCTGGTAAATATTTATCTTCTGCAATTGGTTTGTATCTCCAAAAGAATGAGAATATTGAAGTACCATTACTGCTGAATCAATTTCAATTGTGTTAGCATCCGCTGTAGGGAAACTATAAGGAAAATAATCAGGTTTCATTTCAACGTAAACCCTGGCAGTTGTTTTTCCGAACAAAGGATCATTAGAAATAAGGCCTATCGGTTGGTTTGTAGCCGGAACTATAGTATCACAGTGGGAACTGTCATAATTCACAGCAATGACGTTATATGTAGTGTCGAAAGTATGGATATTATCTACTGGCGGAATCAGGTTTTCACCCAAAGTAGTAGTATCAATTTTAGTACAGCCAATAGCAAAAAATAACAAAATCAATATTCCTGTAACCGCAGAATTGTATTGGTTTTTAGACACTTAAAATAAAATTTGAGTAAAGTAATAAGGCGGAAATTATTTGGCGGCAAGGTCGGTATACAATTGTAAATAGTCTGTTAAATCTGATTCAGGATTATATTTAATCACCTTTTTACCACGAACCTTAGAGAAATCTTCTGCAAGTTTTTTATCTACTTTATCAGCGCCAAAAGTGATGGCATCTGCGAAGTGGGCACCACCCCTGAACATGGCTGTATTGCTTCCTTCGTTGTATATCTCAATATCCTTTTCTTTGATATGCGCATTAATACAAGCAATGTCTGCAAAATCAGACCCCATCTTTTCTTTGTAAGTATTTTGACCGATCGTGTAAATCACTTTGCAATTACTAAAAACAGGTTCTTTCTTGTAAGCCGTTTTTATATACATCGGAATAAGACCTGTCATCCAGCCGCTGCAATGAATAATATCCGGCGGCCATCCAAATTTTTTAACTGTTTCCAGCGCCCCTTTACAAAACAATACTGTCCTCAAAGCATTGTCAGCAAACCATTTGTCGTTTTCATCATGAAATAAAGACTTCCTTTTAAAAAGGTCTTCATTGTCCAGAAAATAAATTTGTAAACGGGCATTAGGAAGAGAAGCTACTTTGATGACTAATGGGTAATCATCTCCATCAACAGAAACATTAATACCTGACAAACGAACCACTTCATGAAGACGATGCCTGCGCTCATTGATCATTCCAAAACGAGGCATGATGCAACGCACTTCCATTCCTGAATCATTTGATTTCACAGCAAGCCTGTTCACAATTTCAGCAAATTCTGTCATTTCAACATATGGAGACATTTCACTTGCTATGAATAAAATTCTTTTCTTTGTCGACATTTACTAAGGGTTAATTTGGCTTTATTGTTTTTTTTACAGGCGGCAAAGTTACCATTTTTTTTCGTTTACACAATGCTAAACTCACTGCTACATCTAATTTGAAAGCGTTTATGATAATATTTAAACAAGGGAAAGATCTTAAAAATTACCTTCAAAAACAGAACACTGCTTCAAATTCTATTGGTTTTGTACCTACAATGGGTGCTCTACATCAAGGACATTTATCGCTTTTGAAACGATGTAATGAAATGTCAAATATTTCTGTATGTAGCATTTTTGTAAATCCTACCCAATTTAATAATCCCGAAGATTTGAAAAAATATCCCAGGTTAGTTTCAAATGATATATTGCTTTTGGAAGAAAACGGATGCAAGGTTTTATTTCTTCCCGATGAAAAGGAAATTTATCCGGACGGGAAATCAAAGCAAAAGCATTTTGCCCTTGGTTATCTTGAAACTATACTTGAAGGAAAATTCCGGCCTGGTCATTTTCAGGGCGTTAGCCTTGTAATGGAAAAATTATTAAATATTGTAAACCCGGATTTTCTTTTTTTAGGGCAAAAAGATTTTCAGCAATGTTTGGTTATAAAAAAACTCCTAAAGCTGATCAATAAAGACATCAAAATGGTCATTTGCCCTATTTTGCGCGAGCCAGGCGGGCTTGCGATGAGCAGCAGAAATTTAAGATTAAGTTCTTCAGATAGAAAACTTGCTGCCCGGCTGCATCAAACATTGCTTACAATTGAAAATAAACTGGATAACCACAATTTTTTACAACTAAAAGAACAGGCAATAGATGACCTGGAATCGAAAGGATTTAAAGTAGAATACCTTGAGCTTGCCAGGCAAAATGATCTTGAAATTGTGCATGATATTGAAGCAGCAGAAAATTTAATCATTTTGATAGCTGCCTTTCTGGGAGACGTGCGGTTGATTGACAATCACCTTATTAATCCATAATTTTAGGAAGTGTTTATTATCTTGTATCTTTTATGAAGAAAAAATTATTTTCAGTTTTAAAATATGCTGCCTTTCTGGGTATAGGCATTTTTCTAACGTGGTGGCAGTTTAGTAAAATGACATCCATACAAAAGATTCAGTTTAGACAATCACTCTTACACGCCAATTATATCTACCTTTTACCTGTTTTTATCATTACTGTTTTAGGCCATCTAAGCCGTGCTGTCAGGTGGAAAATTTTGATAGAACCGATGGGTTATCGTCCCAAAACTTCCAACACTTTTTATGCGACTATGGGTGGATATTTTGCCAACACTTTTTTGCCGCGGGTGGGTGAGATTTTAAGATGTACTTTATTAAGCAGGTATGAAAATATACCTGCCACCAAACTTATTGGAACTATCCTGGTTGAAAGAGCTTTTGATCTCTTGTGCTATTTTTTCCTTCTTATTATTACTTTTCTTATTCAAATAGAAACAGTAAGCGACTTTATAAAAGATAAGATGAGCCGCCTGAATGCAATGAAACAAGGGCTTTCTGTCCGGATGATAATTGTAGCAGTTGTGATTGCGCTACTTGTAATCTTTTTTATTTTCAAATGGCTCTTTAACCGCTACCGGCATCATCATTATGTAATTAAATTGAAAGGCTTTCACCTGGGGCTTAAAGAAGGATATTCAACCATTCTTCATTTAAAAAAGCGCAAAAAATTCCTTGCGCATTCTGTTTTGATCTGGACATGCTACCTGTTTGAAATTTATATTGGTTTTTTTGCACTTGATGCAACTTCAGGCTTGGGAATTGGGGCAGCGTTTAGTGTACTTTCATTAGCTACTCTTGCAATGATTGTTTCTCCGGGCGGGTTAGGCGCCTTTCCTATTGCCGTGCAACAAATTTTGCTCATCTATAATGTTGACAATATATTTTTTGGTTGGTTAATGTGGGGCGTAACTACAGGTATTATTATTGTTGTAGGACTAATAAGTTTTGGATTATTAATTTATCAAAATAAAAAGAAGAATGAAAAAGAGCGATACGCTTAAAGACAGAATAATTACCGGCCCGGAGTTGCCACAAGAAGTAAAAAGATTAAGATTGAAAAGTAAATCAATTGTATTTACAAATGGCGTCTTCGACATTTTGCATGAAGGCCACATTGCCGTTTTAGCGGAAGCGGCTTCATTTGCCGATGTATTAATTGTTGGCGTAAATTCTGATTCATCGGTAAAAAAATTAAAAGGCGACAGCAGGCCAATAAATAACGAAAATTCCCGTGCATTGATCATTGCGTCTCTGATTATGGTGGATGTTGTTGTAATTTTTGATGAAGAAACACCAATCGAACTTATCAAAATGATAAAGCCGGATGTTTTGGTTAAAGGTGGTGATTATACTTTAGAAACAATGGTTGGTGCAAAAGAAGTTCTCGACAATGGCGGAAGAGTGGAATTCATACCGGTCCATGAAGGATTTTCTACTACCAATATCATCAGGAAGATAAGCAGTAAATAATACTAACTGCAATGGACAAACGAAAAATTATTACAAGGGATATTAGTTGGCTTGCCTTTAACGGACGTGTCCTTCAGGAAGCGGCTGATGAGACTGTTCCATTGTATGAACGGATTAAATTTCTCGCTATTTTCTCCAGTAATCTCGATGAATTTTTCAGGGTTCGGGTCGCAACATTAAAGCGAATGATCCAGTTTGGAAGCAAAGCAAATATTCACCTGGAAGAATCACCGGAAGCGATATTGGAAGAGATCGATTTTAAAGTTACACAGCAGCAAAATCAGTTTAACAATATTTGGAAAATTATTTTAAATGAACTAAAGAAACAAAAAATTTTTATTCTGAATGATCAGCAGTTAAATAAAGAACAACAGCAATTTGTGCTCAATTATTTTAACGATTTTGTAAGGAGTAATATCGTTCCGCTGATGATAGAAAACCTGGAGATCTTCCCTACCCTTCACGATAAATCAATTTATCTTGGTTGTAAATTGTCAAAGGCGGATGAATCAATTCCACAGCTGTATGCTTTGGTTTCTGTACCTACACGTTTGCCAAGATTTGTTATTCTTCCTCCCGAGCAAAACAATAAATTCATCATTCTTTTGGAGGATATCATCCGGTATTGTCTCCCGCAAATATTTTCTTATTTTAACTATGACACTTTTAGTTCTAATATTATAAAAGTTACCCGCGATGCTGAAATGGATATCGATAATGATATTTCCACTTCTCTTATTCAAAAAATAGAAAGAGGCTTAAAAAACCGGAAAAGAGGAAAACCTGTAAGATTTACATTTGATAAAGAAATTGACAGCGGTTTGTTGAATTACCTTATCAAACGTCTTGAATTATCTACAAAAGATAATATCCAATCCGGCGAGCGAATTCACAATTTTAAAGATTTTATCAATTTCCCGGAATCTGTTTTTGACAAAAAAAATTCCCGCAAAAAACCCTTTCTTCACCCTCTTTTAAAAAACGCTAACAGCGTAAGCGAGGTGATTTTACAAAGAGACATTTTGCTTAATTTCCCTTATCATTCTTTTGATTCATTGATAGATATTTTACGTGAAGCAGCAATAGCACCGGATGTAATAAGCATTAAAATTACATGTTACAGGCTTGCCAAAAATTCAAATGTGATTAATGCTTTAACCAACGCGGTCAGAAATGGAAAAGCCGTGACAGTGATACTTGAACTGCGGGCACGCTTTGATGAAGAAGCGAATCTGGAATGGAAAGAAACGTTGGAGGATGCAGGTGTAAAAGTTTTTATGGGTTTACCAAACCTGAAAGTTCATGCAAAACTTTGCCTTATAAAAAAGAGAATAAACAAACGTTCGGTGCATTATGGTTTTGTAAGTACAGGCAATTTGAATGAAAGAACCAGCCGTTTGTATGGTGACCACTGTCTCCTCACGAGTAATCGTCAAATAATGGCCAATGTAAATCGCGTATTTACTTACCTCGAACATCCTAAAAATATTCACCGGTTGAAGCTTACAAAATTATTTTTAAGCCCGTTAGACATGCGCAGGCAATTTGAAACACTTATCAATAAAGAAATAAAAAATGCGAAAGAAAATAAACCTGCTTCCATCATTTTAAAATTAAATTCTTTAAGTGATGAAGAACTAATTATTAAACTTTATGAAGCGGCACGTGCAGGAGTGAAAATAAAGATGATCATTCGTGGAATTTGTTGCATGTACACTGAAAATAAAAAATTCAAAAAGAAAGTGAAAGCAATAAGTATCGTAGATGAATACCTGGAACACGCGCGGGTATTAATCTTTCACAATGGAGGAAAGGAAAAGTTTTTTATTTCTTCTGCCGATTGGATGGTAAGAAATCTTGATCACCGCATTGAAACTGCCTGTCCCGTTTTTGACAAAAGTATTCAGCAGGAATTAAAAGAAATCCTGGACATACAATTGAACGATAATGTGAAAGCACGGATATTGGATAACAATCTTTCGAATAAATATGTAAAAGCGCCAGGGATAAAAAAAATACGTTCCCAAATTCAGATCTATAACACTCTTTTAAAGAAAAAATATTAAAATTTGAAACTCGCAGCAATAGACATCGGAAGCAATGCCGCACGGCTACTGATAACAGAAGTATCTCTTGATAAAAAAAATTTACCCTCCTTCACAAAATTGAGTCTCGTAAGAGTTCCGCTACGATTGGGTTTTGATGTGTTTGATACAGGAAAAATTTCTGACAAAAAAGTTGGTTTACTGTTGCATACGATAAAAGGATTTTTGAATATTTCGAAAGCCTACGAAGTTACAGCGATGAAAACCTGCGCGACTTCTGCAATGCGTGACGCAGAAAATGCAAAAGAAGTTCTTCAATTAATAAAAGAGGAAGCGGACGTTGAAATCGAAGTAATCTCAGGCAGCGATGAAGCTTCTCTTGTTTTTGAAAACCATATTGCAGAAAACCTTGATAAAGATCATTCGTACTTATATATTGATGTGGGTGGAGGAAGTACGGAACTGACTTTTTTCAGTAACAACGAATTAATATTTACAGATTCCTTTCCTATCGGAACGATTAGATTGTTGAAAGACCAGGTTTCTGATACAACATGGAACGATATGAAAGTGGCTATCAAATCAAAAACCAAAGGCTTTAAAACGGTTGAAGCTATTGGTTCAGGCGGAAATATTAATAAAGTTTTTTCGATGAGTAAACGAAAAGACGGCAAACCTTTATCTTATGAATTGCTGAGAGATTATTACAAAGAACTGAGCAATGTATCTTTGAGTGAGCGCATCAGCATTTATAAATTAAAAGAAGACCGGGCTGATGTAATCGTGCCGGCATTGAAAATTTATATTAGTGCAATGAGATGGGCTGGTTCTGACCAGATTTATGTTCCAAAGATCGGACTCGTAGATGGATTGGTACAGCATTTATGGAATGAACAAAAACCATCTGAGAGATAAGAGCGGTCTTCACTTACAACCTATTACTTACAACTTATCAGTACTTTTGCAAATGCGATTGTTTAAAGGAATGTTTTATTCTAATGCAGAGCCATTTCAGCCTGTCGCTTCTTTAAAAAATTAATGTATGTCAATAAATAAAGAAGTAAAAAGAATAACCACCAACACGCTGCAAAAAATGAAAGAAGCCGGTGAAAAAATTTCAATGATCACCGCTTATGATTTTTCCTTTGCAAAAATTTTTGACGCGGCGGGAATCGATATTATTTTGGTTGGCGACAGCGCCAGTAACGTAATGGCTGGCCATGAAACGACACTGCCGATTACGCTCGACCAGATGATCTACCATGCCTCTTCGGTAGTGCGCGGTTGCAGCCGCGCTTTAATTATTGTTGATCTTCCATTTGGCAGCTACCAGGGCAACAGCCGCGAAGCGCTAAGTTCTACGATCAGGATCATGAAAGAAACAGGCGCTCATGCCATTAAACTGGAAGGTGGCGAAGAAATTATTGAATCTGTGAAAAGGATCGTTGGCGCAGGGATACCCGTAATGGGCCATCTCGGGTTAACACCGCAATCTATTTACAAATTTGGCACGTATACTGTGAGAGCAAAGGAAGAACAGGAAGCAGAAAAATTAAAACGGGATGCGATGTTGTTGCAGGAAGCAGGATGCTTTGGAATTGTTCTTGAAAAGATTCCTGCCTCCCTTGCAAAAGAAGTTTCTGAAAGCCTTTCTATTCCTACTATTGGCATTGGCGCAGGAAACGGTTGCGACGGCCAGGTGCTTGTGATGCACGACATGCTCGGCATCAATATAGAATTTAAACCAAGGTTCCTAAGAACCTATTTGAATCTGCATGAACAGGTTACCAATGCAGTGCAAAAATACATTGAAGATGTAAAAGGAAGCAATTTCCCAAATGAAAAAGAACAATATTAAACAAGTTGGTGTTTAGAGAAGTTTAGAGGGTTTAAAAGGTTTAGAAGCTATAGAATTTCGTGCTGCCGCAGTAAACGAATAAAAAATTATGATTTTTATTTTCAAAAAATCCAGTAGTTTTTATAAAAAATAACCATGCAAAATTTCCTAAAAGAATTAAAGATATCGGAATTAAATAAAGGCGTTTCTACCGGAACCAAATGGCTTTCAGCGTCAGGAGAAAAAATAAAATCGTTTTCCCCGGTTGATGGCAAAGCTATAGCAACAGTAAATTCATGCGATAAAAGAAGTTTCGATTATGTAGTGGAAACAGCAAAAAATGCATTTCTCGAATGGCGTACGTGGCCCGCACCAAAACGTGGTGAAATCGTCAGGCAAATAGGAAATGAGCTTCGGAAAAACAAGGTAAATCTTGGAAAATTAGTGAGTTATGAAATGGGGAAAAGCCTGCAGGAAGGAATGGGAGAAGTACAGGAAATGATTGATATTTCTGACTTTGCACTTGGACTTTCACGACAGTTGTATGGATTAACTATGCACAGCGAAAGGCCGCGACACAGGATGTATGAACAATATCATCCGCTCGGCATTGTTGGAATTATTTCCGCTTTCAACTTTCCCGGTTGCCGTTTGGAGCTGGAACAGTTTGATAGCAATGGTTTGCGGCGATGTTTGCATTTGGAAACCTTCTGAAAAAACACCTCTTTCCGGCATTGCCTGCCAGCAAATTATTTCAAAAGTTTTTAAAGAAAATAAAGTTCCGGAAGGTGTTTGCAATTTAATTACAGGTGGTGCTGAAATTGGAGAATGGCTGTGTAATGAACCGATCGATTCCACTTATTTCAGCAACAGGTTCTACCCGAATGGGAAAAGCGGTAAGCGCTACAGTAGGTGCACGTCTCGGAAAAAGTTTGCTTGAATTAGGAGGCAACAATGCAATTATTATTTCAAAAGAAGCGGATTTGAATATGGCTATGGTCGGTTGTTTGTTTGGTGCAGTAGGAACAGCGGGACAAAGATGTACTTCCACACGGCGCCTGATCATTCACGAAGCCGTTTATGATAATTTCAAAAAGAAACTTACAAATGCATACAAGCAATTAAAAATTGGTGACCCGTTAAAGGAAGAAAATCATGTTGGGCCATTAATCGATAAAGATGCGGTTAATAATTATTTAAACGCAATTGAACAAATCAAGAAGCAGGGTGGGAAAATGGCAGTCCCGGGTGCAGTTCTTTCGGGCAAAGGATTTGAAAGTGGCTGCTATGTAAAACCCTGTATCGCAGAAGTAACCAATGATATGGAAATTGTTCAGCACGAAACCTTTGCGCCTATTTTATATTTAATAAAATACAAAAACCTTGATGATGCGTTTGCGATGCAAAACGACGTGCCACAAGGGTTGTCAAGTGCCATATTTACTTTGAATATGCGCGAAGCTGAAAAATTCCTTTCTCATGAAGGAAGCGATTGCGGTATCGCCAATGTAAATATTGGAACTTCAGGCGCAGAAATTGGCGGGGCTTTTGGTGGAGAAAAAGAAACCGGCGGAGGAAGAGAAAGTGGAAGCGATGCATGGAAAATTTATATGCGCAGGCAAACGAATACGATCAATTATTCTGATACTCTTCCATTAGCACAGGGAATAAAGTTTACTGTGTAATTCGTTTAACGATTGGTAAATATTTTTTAATAATTACAAATGGTAAGAAAAACTTCCGATAAATTTCAAATCTTTGTATATCGAAGTATATCTAAAAATTAAATAAAACACAATGATAAACAGAAGTAAACGATTTTTTTTAGGAATTGCTGTCATGGCAGCTTTGCCTATGTGGAGTATGGCGCAATCCGATACCAGTGTTGCTCCTGCGGAAAAAGTAGCGCCTAACAACTGGTATCAACTGGACAGAAGCACCACCGGTTATTATGGAATAAGCCTTGATAAAGCTTATGATTTTTTACAGGGAAAACAAAGCCACCAGGTGCTTGTAGGTGTTATAGATAGTGGCGTTGATACATTACAGCCTGATTTAAAACCGATTTTATGGCACAATCCCGGAGAAATTCCCGGCAATGGAATTGATGATGATAAAAATGGTTATGTTGATGACGTATACGGATGGAATTTTATCGGCGGCAAAGATGGAAAAAATGTACACCAGGATTCTTATGAAGCGGCACGTGTTTACTGGCGCCTGAAAAATAAATACGACAGTGCCAATATTGATACTACTAACATGGATTCGGCCCAAAAAGCAGAATACGCCACTTATCTTAGAGCGAAAGACGATGTAACACAAGGAATAAATCCTGCAGAATTGATGCAAATGAAAAGGATTTTACCAGTGCTCGAAAGAGGCGATTCTGTAATTGCAAAAGACCTGGGCAAAACAGAATTTACCGTCAACGAAGTAAAAGGTTATACTTCTGCAAATCCGGACGCTAAAATTACCGCTGCTATTTATTTGAATATGGTTAAACCCAGTAACTATTCTAAAGCTTCCAATACTGATATCCTTGAATATTTGAAAGGCCAAATTCGTAAAGGTGAAGCCGTCTCTACCCCACCGGAAGATTTTAGGGACGAAATTGTAAAAGACAATCCCAATGATATTAATGATCGTGATTATGGAAACAATGATGTAATGGCGGGCACTCCATTGCATGGTACTCACGTAACTGGGATCATCGCCGCCACAAGAGATAATGGAATCGGAATGAATGGAATTGCCAACAACGTTAAGGTTATGATGGTTAGGGCAGTGCCTGACGGTGACGAGCACGATAAAGACATTGCCAATGCGATTCGTTACGCTGTAGATAATGGTGCAGAAGTAATAAGCATGAGTTTTGGAAAACCATTTTCCCCACAGAAAAACTGGGTGGATGATGCGGTAAAATATGCAGCAAGTAAAGGCGTACTTCTTGTACATGCTGCAGGTAATGATAACGCAAATATTGATAGTGCCCAAAATTTCCCTAATCCTGATTACCGGGATAATTCGGGAGTTGCTGCGAACTTTATTACTGTCGGCGCAAGCGGTGATTCAACCAACGGAGGTTTTACGGCAAGTTTCAGCAACTACGGAAAAAAATCTGTTGATGTTTTTTCTCCGGGCGTAAATATTTATTCTACTTTACCGAATGATAAATTCGGAAATTTGTCCGGAACCAGTATGGCAGCGCCTGTTGTAGCAGGCGTAGCAGCTTTGATACTTGAATATTATCCTGATCTAAGCGCTGAGCAGGTTAAATATGTAATTGATCACTCTGCAACACCTATAACTCAAAAAGTAAAATTACCAGGAACAGAAGACAGCGTTTATCTTGCAGATATTTCGATAACGGGCGGAGAATTGAATGCTTACAACGCTCTGAAGCTCGCCTCCACTTTAAAAGGAGAAAGAAAGCCCAGCGATAACGGATATAACAATATTTCGGCAGACGGGGATAAAAAAGCAAAAGCCAACCACAAAAAGAAGAAAAGAAGAAACAGAGATTAATTATAAGTTTGAATTGTATAAAAGCCGGCAACCATAGCCGGCTTTTGTATTTTAAAAGTATTAGCAACAGTAAGCAAACTTTTAAACCTTATTTTTATTTCGTAGCGAAAATCATGAACAGTTAATATTACTATTTTTGCTCTTCAACAATCAAAAAATATAATTATGACTGAGCAAAAATCATTAGGAGTTTATCCTCCGTATTTTAATAATTATATTTCTTTAGTAGAAAACGAAGAAATTAATTCGATTTTAGAAAGCCAGGCTAAGGAAGCTGAAGAATTTTTCAAGTCTATACCGGAAAATAAATGGTCATATAGATATGCAGAAAACAAATGGACGGTAAAAGAAGTTTTACAACATATTATAGACACAGAAAGGGTTTTCAGCTTTCGTGCATTGGTGTTTGCAAGAAAAGATCCAAACACCTTTTCTTCTTTCAATGAAAATGAATATGCAAAAAACTCCTGCGCGAATACCCGGAATCCTGAAGATTTAATTGAAGAATTTTTAGCAGTAAGAAAATCAACGCAGCTTCTTTTCAAATCATTTTCAGAGGCACAATTGCATTCTGTTGGCAAAACCAGTAATTATGAAATGAGTGTCAAAGCAATTGGATATATGATTGCAGGCCATTTTGTGCATCACATACAAATTCTCAAAGAAAGATATCTTTCGCATACCTTTTGATTCAGGATTAGCATGAAAATATTTTCAGTAAAACAGATTAAGGATTGGGACTCTTACACAATCAAACATGAACCGATCAAATCCATCGAACTTATGGAACGAGCTGCCACTGCCTGCTTCGACTGGATAGTTCAAAATTTTGATGATGAATACCATTTTAAAATTTTCTGCGGAAAAGGAAATAACGGAGGCGATGGGTTGGCAATAGCAAGATTATTAAAAAGTATAAAATATAAAGTTTCTGTTTTTATTCCTTACAGCAACTCTCCCGGTTCTGCTGATTTTGAGAAAAATCTTAAAAAATTAAAGAAGACTACTGCCAAAATTTTCTTTCTAAAAGATAAACAATCATTTCCTGAAATATCAAAGTTTGATGTAATTATTGATGCACTTTTTGGAACGGGGTTAAATAAACCTTCAACAGGTTTTTATGCAGAGTTAATACAGTTCATCAATACAACTGATTGTAAAATTATTTCTATTGATGTTCCAACTGGTTTATTTACTGACAGAACCAGTAAAATCGCTGAACAACCGGCAATTATAAAAGCTGATTACACACTTACTTTCGAAAATCAAAAAATAGCGTTTTTAGTTCCCGAAAATGCTCCTTTTAGAGGACAGGTTTTCCTGCTTGACATTGGTCTTTCAAGAGAATTTGAAGAAAAAGAAGAATCAAAATTCAAATACATTGATGAAAAAATAATTGCCGGCATATACCGGCGAAGAAATGAGTTTTCCAATAAAGGAAATTACGGCTATGCATCACTGTTATGTGGAAGTTATGGAATGATGGGCGCTGCAGTTCTAAGTTCTTTGGCTTGCCTTCGAAGTGGTGTGGGCAAGCTTACCTGTGTAACTTGCGAGGCGGGTTACAACATTATTCAAGCTTCAGTCCCTGAAGCGATGTGTATGACTTCAGGAGAAAAATATATTACTGGTTTTACACAATTTGGAAATTTTGATACGATTGGAATTGGCCCTGGAATTGGCAAATATGATTCCCACAAAAAACTGCTGGAAGATTTATTCGCCAATTATAAAAAACCAATTGTTATTGACGCCGATGCTTTGAACGTTTTAAGTAAGAATCAAAATCTTTATTCTTTGATACCGGAAAATAGCATTCTTACTCCTCATCCCAAAGAATTTGAAAGACTATTTGGCAAAAGTGACTCAGATTTTGACAGGATTAATCTTGCTCTTTCAAAAGCCGAAGAATTAAAGGTTTATATTGTCCTGAAAGGGCATCATACTTTTATTGCCACTCCCGATGGAAATGGATTTTTTAATTCAACCGGCAATTCAGGAATGGCTACTGCGGGAGCCGGAGATGTCCTCACAGGAATTATAACCGGATTGCTGGCTCAAAATTATTCTTCGCTTCACAGTTGCATTTTGGGCGTTTACCTTCATGGATTGTCCGGTGATTTTGCAGCAAAAGACCTGTCCGGAGAAGCTTTGATTGCGCGCGATATTGTAGAATATTTAGGGAATGCTTTTAAAGCTATTTCATCTATTTAATTTATACGTATAAAAATATTTTATTTGTAGTATAAAAATACATAATTTTGTAAAAAATTGATGGTATGGACAGTAAAATAACATTAAGCTTTGATGAATCCGTAATTCAAAAGGCGAAGAAATACGCCGCAAATAATAATATCAGTTTATCAAGATTGACAGAATTTTTATTAAAAAAAGTTACAGCTTCCAACTATGATAGCTTTGAAGATTTTCCTATCTCCGATTGGGTAAACACAATTGCCGAAGGGCCTGCAGAATATGCTACAAAAAGAAAAAGAACACGCAAGCAAGCAAAGGAAGAATTTTTCAAATCCAAAAAATGAAAATTTTCCTCGACGCTAATATTTTAGTTTCCGTTTTAAATAAAGAATATCCTTTATTCACAACTACTTCGCGAATTCTGAGTCTTGCAGACAAAAACAATTTCACACTTTATACATCACCGGTTTGCCTGGCAATCGCATTTTATTTTGCAGAAAAGAAATTTAAAAGAGTGAAAGCAAAAAGTAAAATTGAGATCTTATGCGACCATCTGCAAATCTCTCCACTAAACAAAAGCGCAGTAGTAAAAACACTACAATCTCCTGCAATCAATGATTTTGAAGATGGACTGGAATATTATTCCGCTGAAGAATCCAAATGCAATTGTATTATTACCGAAGATGTAGATGATTTTTATTTTTCAAAAATTGAAGTATTGAACAGCGAAGATTTTTTCAGGAAATATTTATTTAAAACCCGGCACTGAACTGTGACTTCCAACTGCGCTTTTTGACGATCAATAATGTTACCTGTTTTTAAGATACTTCTATAAATCGGATTCTCATTTCACATTTTACATTGGCATATTATCACATCAGCTAATTGGCTAATTAAACACTCACATTAAAATCCCTCAAAGCATCATTGAGACTGGTTTTTTTATCAGTGCTTTCTTTTCTCTTCCCAATGATTAACGCGCAACTTACATTGTATTCACCGGCAGGAAATTTTTTAGGATAAGTTCCCGGAATCACGACGCTCCTTGAAGGAATAACACCTTTGGTTTCTACAGGTTTATCGCCACTCACATCAATTATTTTAGTCGATTGTGTAAGAACTACATTTGCTCCCAGGACGGCTTCTTTTTCTACCCTCACTCCTTCTACCACAATACAGCGGCTGCCAATAAAACATCCATCTTCAATAATAACCGGGCTTGCCTGCAAAGGTTCCAAAACACCGCCAATTCCCACGCCTCCGCTAAGGTGAACATGTTTTCCGATTTGGGCGCAACTGCCAACAGTCGCCCATGTATCCACCATGGTCCCTTCATCTACATAAGCACCGATGTTTACATAACTCGGCATCAAAACAACGTTTCGGGCAAGAAAACTACCATAGCGCGCCACAGCATGAGGAACCGCCCGAACGCCAAGATCTTTATAATTTTTTTTCAATTTCATTTTATCATAAAACTCGAAGGGTGGCAATGTATAAGTTTCCATTTGTTGAATCCCGAAGTACAACAATATCGCCTGCTTTATCCATTCATTAACCTTCCATGTATCCTGCGCCCCTTTGTCGAATGTTGTGGAATGTACAGGTTCAGCCACCCGCAGGTTTCCTTCATCTATTTTATCAATTACATTCCTGATTGCATCTGTGTAAGTTTCATCTTTCAACAATTCTCTGTTTTTCCAAACCTGGGTGATCATATTTTCCAAATCCATAATTTTATTTTTTGTGCAAATATAAATAGGGTGAATGAAAGGAGTGCCGCAAATAAAAATGCGCTTTTTTTGTCTGTTTACTTAAACCTTCCCGCAAAGTTGATTTACTTTTGATTTTTTTATCATTCGGTTGAATGATTTGATGAACAAGCGATAAAATGAAAATAAGCGGATTTACATTTACTAAAAATGCAACGAAACTTTATTACCCCGTAAAGGCTTCGATCGAATGCTTGCTGCCGTTTGTAGATGAATTTATAGTTGCATTGGCTGAAGGTGATCCGGATGATCAGACAGAGGAAGAGATAAAAAGTATCGGTTCCGATAAAATTAAAATAATAAGAACTGTTTGGGATTTGGAAAAATATCATAACGGCCAGGAGTATGCGCATCAGACAGACCTTGCAAAAGAAGCGTGCACAGGCGATTGGTTATTTTATATTCAAAGCGATGAAGTCGTTCATGAAAAATATTTACCCTTAATAAAAAATAATTGTGAAAAATATTTAAATGATAAAGAAGTGGAAGGTTTTCTTTTCAAATACAAACATTTTTGGGGTGATTATGATCACTTTATTCTTTCACATGTGTGGTATCCCAGGGAGATCAGAATCATCAGGAACGATCCTGAAATTCATTCATGGCGCGATGCACAATCATTCAGGAGAATACCCGATTTTAATGGGAAGGATTATTATCAAAAGGAAAATACTTTTAAACTCAATGTGGTAGAACTTGATGCATATATCTTTCATTATGGATTTGTGAGGCCACCGTATCTGATGCAGAAAAAAAGAAAAACCCATAACACGAATTACGCAGGCCAAACTTCTACTGAACAGTTATTCAAAAATGAAACTGATACATTTGATTACGGAGATCTTAGTAAAATAAAGGTTTACAGGGAAACACATCCTGCGGTGATGAAAGCTTTTATTAAAAAGTTCAATTGGAAAGATGAATTGCGGTATAAAACAGGAAATGAAAAATTGAAACAGCATAAACATGAAAAATTAAAGTATCGCTTTCTCACATTTATCGAACAAGCTTTTTTTAAAGGAAGATTGTTGTTTGGTTTCAAAAATTATAAGCTTTTAAAAAAATGAATAAAATTGGATGAAGTATTTGCAGCAAGAAAAATAAAAATCGCGCTTTTTAATTCATTCACTGGCCAAAATTTATTTTAGATTATGAAGATATCTCTCATAATTTCCTTTTATAAAAGGATTGATTTTCTTGAATTAATATTGATGTCCCTTTCACAACAGGAATATAAAAATTTTGAAGTGATAATTGCTGAAGACGACAATTGCGAGGAAACAAAAAATTTTTTAAAAGAAAATGCGGCACGGTTTCCTTTTAAGATATTGCATATTTATCAAAAGGAGGATTTAGGTTTCAGAAAAAATGAAATGCTGAATAAAGCTATACATGTTGCAACCGGCGAGTTAATAATAATAATTGACGGAGATTGTATTTTACATAAATCATTCATTAAAGAATATGCAAAAGAAATTGAAGACAGGACCATACTTTTTGGAAGAAGATCTCTATTGAGCGAATCAATAACAAAGGAGTTATTGCAGTCAAAAAAAATTTCAAAATTAAAGCTTTTGAATTTGATATTGAAAAAATCATCAAGAGTGGAGGATGTTATTTATTTGCCAGGCATTCCAAAATTTTTGAAAAAGAAAAGAACCAAAGGAGTGCAAGGAAGCAATATGGGATTTTTGAAAAAAGATATTCTTGCTATCAATGGATTTGATGAAGATTATGTAAAACCTACCGCAGGTGAGGATGATGATATAGAATGGCGGTTTAGAACTGGAGGTTTTCAATTCAAATCTATGAAGCATAAAGCACTTCAATATCATTTATACCATAAATTCAATTATTCAAAAACCGAATCGGAGCACAACCAAAAAATAATGGATGAAAAGAAAAAGGCTGGAAAGATTTTTTGTGTAAATGGCATTAATAAATATGAGCATAACCCGGTTAAGGAGCTTATTGAATATTAGTTAAAAAAAGTTTCAATGCAAGAGATTCAAATGCTGCAATTGAATTTTCAAAAGGAATGGAGAGGCGGTGAACGGCAAACGTTATACAATATGATTGGATTTAGAAACGCCGGATACCAGGTTTCTTTATTATGCCGGAAGGGTTCTGTTCTGGAATCAAAAGCGAAAGCAGAAGGGTTTGATATAAAATCCTTCGAGAATATTTTCGCTGTTATTTTCTTTCTCACTTTTAAATGCCGTAAGTATAAAGTACTTCACGCGCAGACCTCTCACATACTTACTTTTGCAGTTATCACTAAATTTTGCCATAAGGGTAAAATTATTTTTACGAGAAGGATAGCTAAAAGCCAAAAGGGAAAGCTTACCAGGTGGAAATATCAGCGTACAGATAAAGTAATTGCGGTAAGTGAAGCGGTAAAAAAAATAGTGGATGAATTTATTGATAGGTAATGTTGAAATCATATCAGACATTGTGGTACAGCGAAATTTAGACGAAATTCATGCACAGAAATTAATGGAAAATGTTAAACGAAACGAGGAAACAAAAATAATTGCAACAACATCCGCTCTTACAAGTGAAAAAGCGCCTGCGGTTATGGTTGAAGCTATCCGCATTTTAACGTTAAAAAGAAAAGATTTTGTGTTTCTGCATTTTGGTGCAGGCCCTCTTACCCAACACATCGAAAATCTTATAAAAGAAAAACATCTTGAAGATATTTATTACTTAATGGGCTTTGCTGATAATGTTGAAGATATATTTTCTAAATTGGATGTATTTACCATGAGTTCTGAAATGGAAGGTGTTGGAAGCAGCGTACTGGATGCTTTTCTTTATAAAGTACCTGTTGTATGTACCGATGCAGGAGGATTAAAAGAATTGGTTCAGGATGAAAGGGGGATATTATGTAAAAAAAACTCTCCGGAATTGCTGGCAAAAGGCATAGATGATTTGCTTAATAATCCAGGGTTAAGGTCGAAAATAACAGCTAATGCTTTTCAGTACGTAAAGCAATTTCATAGTATTCAATATATAACCGACCAATATATTGAACAAATAAATACATTATTTGATAACTGAAAAGATCAAAGGATAGCTTAGAATTACAAATTAAAAAAGCCGGGAAAGAAACAAAGAATTTTTTTTTGAACTTCTTAATTAAATCAATCCTTAAAAGTAATTACGTTGCTAAAAATCCATTTTAAAGCCTAATGATTCAAAAAATACTTGTAATACAAACTGCTTTTACCGGTGATGTAGTTCTTGCAACTGCAGTAGTTGAGAAGTTACACCAGTTTTATCCTGAAGCAGAAATTGATTTTTTGTTACGGAAAGGAAATGAAGGATTATTAAAAGATCATCCATTTATAGAACAGGTTTTGATTTGGAATAAAAAAGAAAAGAAATTTAAAAATCTTTTTGGGCTTTTGAAAGAAATAAGAAGAAAGAAATACGATAAAGTAATCAACCTGCAACGATTTGCTTCCACCGGTTTTCTTACAGCTTTTTCACGTGGCAACGAGAAAGAATTGGATTTAACAAAAATCCTTTCAGTTTTCTTTTTACCAAAAAAATTTCTCATCAATTTAAGAAAGGTGTTCACGAAGTGGAAAGAAATAACAGGCTGATCGAAGATTTTACTGACACGGAATTTAACAAACCCAGACTTTATCCTACAGAAAAAAATGAACAGGAAATATTACAATACCAGCAGCAGCCTTATGTTTGTATGATGCCTGCAAGCGTATGGTTTACAAAACAATATCCTGAAGAAAAATGGATCGAACTGATTAATAATTTTCCTGAGCAATACAATATATTTTTGCTTGGAGGAAAAGGAGATGATAAATTATGCGAAAGAATAAAAGAAAAAGCCACGAGCAAAAAAGTTACTGTTCTTGCAGGAAAATTAAATTTTCTTTCGTCTGCTGCTTTAATGAAAGGTGCTAAAATGAATTACACAAATGATTCGGCACCGCTTCATTTTGCCAGTGCCACTGATGCGCCTGTTACCGCAATTTTTTGCTCAACGATTCCTGAGTTTGGGTTTTACCCGCTTTCAGAAAAATCAATGATTGTTCAAACTTCGGTTCCTCTTTCCTGTAAACCCTGCACTTTACATGGACGCGACGCTTGTCCCCTTGGGCATTACAAGTGTGGAATAACTATCGAAACAACCCAATTATTAGAATCAATTAACTCTTAAAAAAATGAGCCGTTTTGAGAACGATATTCAAGCTTCAGTAAACAAACTTAAAGAGGGAAAACTTATTCTATATCCAACTGACACCATCTGGGGTATTGGTTGCGATGCAACCAATGGTAAGGCTATAAAAAAAATTTATGCTTTAAAGAATCGTGAAGAAAAAAAATCACTCATCATTCTTGTTTCAAATGAAAATATGATCCGGCAATACGTTTCCAATCCTTCCTTAAAATTGCTTTCGCATATTTCAGCAACGCAAAAACCCACCACAGCCATTTTTAAAAAAGCTATTCATTTGCCTTCTCAATTAGTAAATGAAGATGGAAGTATTGCAATGAGAATTCCGAAGGATAATTTTTGCCTTCAGCTAATTGAGAAGTTGGGGAAGCCTTTGGTTTCAACTTCGGCAAATATTTCAGGCGAAAAATTTCCACAAAATTTCAATGAAGTTTCTGATGAAATAAAAAACGGTGTTGATTATATTGTTCAACACCGTCAAAATGATGTTTCTGAAAACAGCCCTTCATCAATCATTAAATTGAATGAAGAAAACGAAATTGTGATCATCCGTTAAGCTATAGTGCAAGTCCAACACCCAATTGTAACATATTCACTTTCCATGTATCATTATTTGAAAGGTTGTTGACATCTGTAGTTCCGCCAACAAACCTGCCATATACGCGGAATTTTAAAAGTTTCAACTGCAGCCCTGCGGCTACTGCAAAATCCCCGGATTTAAAAGCGTCCTTTCCATTTTGAGTAAGGCTCTTGTTTTGATCCATCAAAATTCCAAACTGGGGTCCAAACTGAAGAGCGAGAATATTGCTGACGTTGTAATTTATTAAAATCGGAATGCTTAGATAATGAAGTTGAATTTTACTAACATTATTCAAACCGGTTATTTGGTTAAAACTGGTGGCTGTGTCAGTATTCACCTGGTTAAATAATACTTCAGGCTGTAATCCCCATTTTTTACCTCCTATCGTAACAAATGCTCCCGCATGATATCCAAGATTGTATTCATCTTTAAATGAATGGCCTGTAATCTTTCCCATATTGGCACCGGCTTTTATGCCAAAAGTCAATCCTTGCGAAAATAGCGAAGAGGAAAAGAATAGGAGGATAGCTACCGGAATTATTTTTATTTTCATAACGAATAGATTTAATTAAAAATTTAGATAAATTTCTATCCATCATATCGAAAAGTCGTGCCAAATATTCACTAAAATGTAAGACTATCTTATTTTCAACACTTTTTTAAAATCAATTAAAACTATAGGAATCGTAACAAGTTAGTTTTGCCAATACTTTTTATACAAACAAATCTGTGAAGTGTTTTAATAAATAATAATCTTACTTCAAGAAAAAAGATTCAGGTAAAGTTTATTTTGGAAACAATAAATCTGTCTTGACTTAAAAGCTTTACATTATATAAATAAAATTTTTCAGGATAATTAACTTAAGCCACCGCTTTATTCACCAGATCCGCAGCTTCACTTAATAAAATTGCAGATTGTACTTTCAATCCACTTTTATCAATCAAATCTTTAGCAACTTCTGCATTTGTGCCCTGCAGGCGAACGATGATTGGAATATCGATATTACCAATAGATTGATACGCGTCTATAACACCTTGCGCAACTCTGTCGCAGCGAACAATTCCACCAAAAATATTAATAAGTATCGCCTTTACTTTCGGGTCTTTTAAAATAATCCGAAAACCTGCTTCTACGGTTTGTGCATTCGCTGAACCTCCTACATCCAAAAAGTTAGCCGGTTCTCCCCCACTCAGTTTGATCATATCCATCGTCGCCATGGCAAGTCCGGCGCCATTTACCATACAACCCACATTACCATCCAGTTTCACAAAATTCAAATTGTATTTTGCGGCTTCTACTTCTGTTGGATCCTCTTCACTTACATCGCGCAAAGCCGCGATATCGGGATGTCTCATCAAAGCATTGTCATCAATATTCATTTTACAATCAACGGCAATAATTTTCCCATCGCTGGTCTTAAACATCGGGTTTATTTCAAGCATACTGCAATCAAGGCCGACAAATGCATTGTATAGATTGGTTACAAATTTTACGCAATGCTTAAATGAAGTTCCGCTCAATCCGAGGTTGAAAGCAATTTTTCTTGCCTGGAAAGGCTGCACTCCTCCACCGCTATGTACCCATTCTTTAAATATTTTTTCAGGAGTACTATGTGCTACATCTTCAATATTTACACCACCTTCCGTACTGTACATAATTACATTCTTACCTTTAGAACGATCCATTAAAATGGATAAATAAAATTCTTTTACTGGTTCTGCTCCATCGTAGTAAACATCCTGAGCAACAAGAATTTTATTAACCACTTTTCCTGCTTCACCGGTTTGAACGGTTACCAATGTTCCTCCTAAAATATTCTCCGCTATTCTTTTTACATCATCCAAATTTTTTGCTACTGCCACACCTTTTTGATCCGTTCCACGAATCGTTCCCTTCCCGCGGCCACCGGCATGTATCTGTGCTTTTATCACCGCAAACTTGCTACCGTATTGACTGTTAATATAACGGTACGCATCTTCAGCTTCTGACACTGTGTTGCACGCAATTCCTTCCTGAACAGGAACATTATATTTTTTCAATAATTCTTTGGCCTGGTATTCATGTAAATTCATAGAAAAAATTTTTCGCGAAGATAACTTCAAAAAATTAAATACTTTCCCGGTTTTAAAAACGAAGGGAATAAATTGTCATCAAAAAAGTTGAAATATTTTAAGGAAACTGAAGAGAAAAAGCAGTGCCTTCTCCTACAACAGAATGCACGTTAATATTGCCTTTATGAAGCATCATAATTTGCTTACATAAACTTAACCCGATACCGCTTCCTGTTTTCTTTGTACTGAAAAAGGGAATGAAAATATTCTCTAAAATATCTTTAGGAATTCCGCTACCGTTATCGGCAACTTTTATTACCACTTTGTTATTATTGTTTAGAGCGGCCGATAAGATAATCATTGCACCATTCCGGTCTTTTAAAGCTTCTTTTGCATTTACCACAAGGTTGATCAAGACTTGTTCAATAAGGCTTGGATCTACTTCCACAGTTAAACCGGGATCCTTCAACACAATTTCCATTTCTATATTTTTTTGTTCAAGCGTTGGTTCCATTAACTGGTACAGGTTTTCAAAAAGATCGCGCACATACACTTTCTTTAGATTTGGTTTAATGATCTTATTCAAATTCCTGTAGCTTTCTGCAAATTTTAATAACCCTTCACTTCGGCGTTTTATAGTATCAATACCAACCTCAAGATCATGTACCGCACCCTCTTTGTTGCCAAGATGTGGAATCGATTTTTCAAGCCTGTTTTTTAAAGTATCAGCGAGTGATGAGATGGGCGCTACAGAATTCATTATTTCATGCGTCATTACACTCAATAATTTTTGCCATGCTTTGGATTCCGTTTCATCCAACGCCTCATTGATATTTTGAAAAGCGATGAGCATAAATTTATCATCATCCGTTTGAAAAGCCGTTCCTGAAAGCAAAATTTTGAAAGAACGGTTTTCAAGATGGACTATCGCAATTTTACTTTCTGCAGGTTTAAGTGAGATAACTTCTTCATATAAATCTTTATCTCTTTTTATTAATGAATGAATGGTTTTTAAATAAGGAAGATTAAGCATTTTTTTCAGCGATTCATTCATCCAGATTATTTCACCATTTTCCAGGTTGTATGACATAATTCCGGTATCTACCAGTTCAAGTATTTTTTGGAGATATTGAAATGAAGTTTCCTTTTCTTTGGAAATTTCTTTGAAAGTTGTGGTGATCTGGTTAAATCCTTCGCGCAAGGAACGAAGTTCAAGAGGTGCTTTTTTTACACTGAAATGCCTGGAAAAATCACGATAGTGGATTGATTCAACAAACTGCTCTAATTCTTTTTGTGCTTTGAAATGATAGCGATAAAATTCTATCAACTGGAATAAAATAACAAAAGCCAGCAGAATAAGGTAATTGTAATTTTTGGTTACCAACAAATATGAACCAAGAGTCAATGATACAAATAGCAACAGTATCCTGATAAAGATTTTAAATTGAACTCTTTTAAACATGTTCTTGATTTTTTTCGAAAACATACTACTGTTATATATCGTATTTACTGAGTCTACGGTATAAAGCAGTTCTTGTAAGGCCGAGTTCCCTTGCAGCTTTACTGATATTACCATTGTGTTTTTCCACCACACGCATAATGGTATTTTTCTCAACGGCGCTTAAATTTAGGTTCTTGGGTTCTTCTTGTTTTTCAGGTACAGATTCAATTGGAGAAAAAATAAGATCATCAGCGGAAAGTATTTCTCCTTCCGACATGATCACCGCGCGTTCCATTGTATATTGAAGTTCCCGGACATTTCCGGGAAAATGATATTGCTTCAATTTTGCAATCGCTTTTTCATCAAATTCCAAGGATTGTTTCATATATTTTTTCGCGTAAACATTCGCAAAATGATTGGCCAGTAAAATAACATCGTCTCCTCTTTGCCGCAAAGGAGGAACCATAATTTCTACTGTATTGATTCGATAGATTAAATCTTTTCTGAAACGGTTTTCATTGGCCAGTTCTGAAAGAGGGAGATTGGTGGCGCAAATCAGGCGGATATCTATACTTACAGGTATGTTGCTGCCAAGCCTTATCACTTGCCGGTTTTGTAAAACGCTTAATAATTTAGATTGCTGTTGTAATGTTATATTTCCTATTTCATCCAAAAACAATGTTCCGCCGTTTGCCGCTTCAAATCGCCCTTCCCTGTCTTCGGTTGCCCCTGTAAAAGCGCCTTTTTTATGTCCAAATAATTCGCTTTCAAAAAGAGATTCTGTAAGCGCGCCTACATCTACTTTTATAAAAGGTTTTTTAGAACGAAGGGAATTTTGATGAATTGCTTTTGCAATCAAATCCTTTCCGGTTCCATTTTCCCCGAGTACGAGAATGTTAGCATCGGTAGGCGCAATTTTTTCAATCTTGAAAAAAATATTTTTCATCGCTTCGGAATTTCCCAGCAATTCCTTCCCAATAACAGAAGATTCGCTACCACCTCTTTCACCAGCAGGTTTTCCTTTTGCTTTAAGTGTCTTTTTAATGCAGTCAATCAGTTTTTCATTATGCCAGGGTTTCACCATAAAATCGGAAGCGCTTTCCTTTAACGATCTAACAGCCAGATCAATATCACCATAGGCTGTAATCATTATCACATCAGCATTTGAGCCGAACTCTCTTATTTTTTTCAACCAAAAGAGGCCTTCATTTCCTGTGTTGATAGAACTATTAAAATTCATATCAAGTAAAATAAGATCTACGGGATATTTTAATAGAAGGCTCCGGATATTTTCAGGATTCTTTTCAGTAATGATTTCTTTCACTTCAGGTTTCAACAGCAATTTGACGGCCGTCAAAACATCAGTATCATCATCAATAATCAATATCGTTGCGTTCTTTGCATTCATTTTTACAACATCTTTTATAACAGAAATTAAGCAGAAATAATCATTATTTGTTTGTTTACTGTAAGCGGTTCATTCACCTTATACGTCAAAATAAAAATAAGAAAAACAAATAATTCTGTTTGCAACATTAGCATTTTTAAAAGTAATTTCTCCTGAATTGTTTTTAATATTTTAAAAATAATGTCCACTGTTTCAAAAGCGGATATCGAGTGTATCATAAGCGTACAGTGCATTTAAAAGGCTTTATTTATTTATGCTGAAAAACAGCCAGTTATGTTTTGGCACACCTTTTCTCTGTAAGATATGCAGAAAAACGAAAAGGCTTTTAAGACAAAATGTAACAAAAAAAAATTAAGAACCGTCATAAACACAAACTTTTAAAAAATTAAAATCATGAAACTTCAATCAAACAACTTGTTGGAAAATCTGACAAACGAAGAATTAAAATCTCTAAAAATACAAGTAAGAGAAACTGTGGCAAAAAATTATAAAAGAGAAAAGAATAGAATCTTTAGTGCAGCAGAATTTTGGGATATGCAACGCCGCAAAAAAAATCTTTTTTCAAAAAGATTTGCGTTTTAAAAAACAAAAAATTTTTAATCCTTAAAAAAATTAAAGCCATGAGACTTGAATCAAACAATTTGCTGGAAAAACTAAATCGCACTGAAATAAAAATCCTAACAACAGAAATAAAAGAAACTGTTGACAAAAGATTTAAGAAAGAAAGGAAAAGAAATTTCAGCGCTACGGATTTGTGGGACATTCACCGCAGAAGAAGAAACGTGTTAGTAAAGAGAATCATCTTCTGAACTGTTGCCATTTTTCTAGAAAAATCCGTGTATCAAAAATGAACGGCAACTGTATCGAAACCGAACACTACATGAAAATAAAATTTTCTAATTTACTGATAAACAATAACATAAATAATGGCATACCGTTTATGTTATTAATGAAATAAAAAAACAATAAGAAAGCGAAACAAAAGTTTTCTCACTGGCAATTAAAAATTATGGACAGAGTCATTGCAAAAAAGAAATGGTCAAGAAAAAGAATCCTCACGATAGCCGGAATAGTAGCGATTGTAACTCTGATAGCAGCAAGTTATTATTATACTTCCGGAAAGAGCAAATTGAATGTGGATGTAGACAGGATAACCATCAGTGAGGTTAAGAACGGAACTTTCCAGGAAATTATTCCGGTAAATGGCGTAGTGCTTCCCCTTACTACTATTTACCTGGATGCAATGGAAGGAGGACGTGTAGAAGAAAAATATGTGGATGACGGCGCAATGATGAAGAAAGGACAACCAATCCTGAAATTATCGAATACAGACCTTCAACTTGCGCTTGTAACACAGAAGACCGATGTATATAACCTGCTTACACAAATGCAGATTTCAAAAAATGCGGCTGAACAAAATACAGTTAATAAACTAACCCAGATGACGGATGTGGAAAGTGAATTGAAAGAAGCCAAGCGTATCTACGACCTGGATAAATATTTATTTGAAAAGAAAGCGATAGGCTCGCAGGAATACCAGAAAGCAAAAAACGATTATGAATACTACCTGCAAAAGAAAAAACTTACTGCCCAAATATTACAACAGGATTCATCATCCACAGAGCAACAGGTGAAGCAGGCGAGGCAATTGTACCAGGGTTCGCAAAATGCTTTAAATGTAATGCAGGAAAAAGTGGGCGATCTTATCGTACGCGCCCCAATTGACGGCCAACTCACTTCGCTTGATGTGGAAATAGGTGAATCAAAAAATAAAGGAGAACGACTTGGACAGATTGATGTAATGGATGGATTTAAAGTGAGAGTAGATATTGATGAACATTATATTTCCAGAATATTCAACGGTTTAAGAGGAAGTTTTGATTTCGATAATAAAACTTACACTTTGGAAATTAAGAAAGTTTATACGCAGGTAACCAACGGCCGTTTCCAGGTAGATATGGAATTTGTGGGAGATGTTCCGGGTGGAATCCGTCGTGGACAAACACTCCAGATAAGGCTTGCATTGAGTGCAGAAAGAAAGGCGTTGCTTTTACCCAAGGGTGGTTTTTATCAACAAACCGGTGGCAACTGGATATTTAAAGTTAGCAGTGATGGCAAAACCGCTTATAAAACCGACATTCAACTGGGTTTGCAAAATCCTGATTATTATGAAGTGCTTGAAGGATTAAAACCGGGAGATAAAGTGATTACCAGCAGTTATGATAATTATGGTGATATGCAGGAGTTGGTATTGAAGAAGTGAGGTATAGGGTATCAGGTTTGAGGTATGAGGTTTGAGGTTTGAGGTGGAAATCAGAAAGGGATACTTTTGATAAAACCATGGATCATTCTTCTTAACTCTGTTACCTCTTTTTCAAGTTCTTTAAATTTTAAATCAGAAATCAATTTTAAATCTTTTGAAAGTATTAATTGATATTCTAATTCAGATGCTGAACCGGTAGCAATGGTAAGAAATCTCTTAAAATCAGGATTGGTATTTCTTCCACACCCTTCTGCAATGTTAGTTGGAATTGAAGAAGCTGATCTCCGCATTTGGGATGTGAGGCCAAACACTTCTTCTTTAGGATAAGTTGAAGTAATAGAATAAATGTTCAAGGTAAGTAAGTGACTTTTTAACCAAATATCTAATTCGTGAAAATTTCTCATAATGCTGTTTTGATTTAAATTCCAAATAGAATAACGATTAATAAAAGTAGCTAATTCAAACATAAAAACTAAATAACAAAAAACACAAATAAGTTATCAAGTACAGATTCGGTTACTCACACTCATACCCATACCTGATATACCTGACACCTGATACCTAAAAACAAAAAACAATGATAAAAATTTCCAATCTCGAAAAAATCTACCGCACTGAAGAAGTGGAAACAGTTGCTTTGAATAAGCTTTCATTTAATGTAAAAGAAGGCGAATTTGTTGCGGTGATGGGGCCGTCAGGATGTGGCAAATCAACACTATTGAATATCCTCGGTTTGTTAGATGACCCTGACAGCGGAAGTTTTGTTTTCAATGGCATTGAAGTGGCTCACTTTAATGAAAGAAAAAGAGCAGATCTGCGCAAACATAATATTGGTTTCGTTTTCCAGAGTTTCAATCTTATTGATGAATTAACTGTTTTTGAAAACGTAGAACTCCCTTTGATCTATTTAGGTGTTAAATCAGATGAAAGAAAAAAGCGCGTGGAAGAAGTGCTTGAAAAAGTTCAGATCATGCACAGGAGAAACCATTATCCGCAGCAATTATCAGGCGGCCAGCAGCAACGTGTGGCTGTTGCCAGGGCGGTTGTGAATAAGCCAAAACTTATCCTCGCGGATGAGCCTACAGGAAACCTGGATTCATCAAACGGCAATGAAGTGATGCAAATGCTTACGGAACTAAATGAACAGGGAACTACCATTATAATGGTTACTCACAGTGAGCATGATGCAAGTTACAGCCACCGCATTATCCGCATGCTTGACGGGCAAACGGTGACAGAAAATATTTTGGTGTGAATGAATGCGAAAATTAAAATGGTGCTTATTTGTTTGTTTACTGTTGCAAATTAAAAACATAACGGGAATGATTAAACGAAATTAAAAAAATAAGCACTACGAACTGAAAAACTATTTCTAATGTTCAAAAACTATTTCAAAACCGCATGGCGGAGTTTGGTAAAGAATAAAATTTATTCAACCATAAACATACTTGGCTTAACTATTGGTTTGTGCGCCTGCATGCTGGTAGCAACAGTAGTAATAGACGATTTATCGTATGACAAACAATGGAACAGAAGCAATGATATTTACCGGATAATTTCCATCAATAAAATGGGAGATGGATTATATGATCGTTCTTCCAGTTCTTTTGCCGGTTTAAAAACAGCGCTGCAAAATAATTTTCCCGAGGTGGAAGCTACTGCCGGAATTTCAAATTACTCCACAAGATTCAAGCTTGACCATACAGACGCAAATGGTATTAAAGTGTCAACGCTTAATGCGGATACATCTTTCTGGAAAATGCTGGATGTAAAGGTACTGGAAGGCAATCCAAAAAAATATATTGCAGGCGATAATACCAATCTTGTAATTACAGAAAGCTTTCGCAAAAAATTCTTTGGCAACGAAAATCCCGTCGGTAAAATTATTCACAGTGTTCCAAATTATACCGATAAGCCAACACCTTACGTAATAACAGGTGTAATAAAAGATTTGCCATCTAATTCTGTTTTTCGCTCAGAGGCAATTATTATAAACAAACCGCGCAATGAAGAATTGAATAAACAACAATGGGGTACTTTTTCTGAGAATTATGTTTTATTGAAACCCGGAACTGATGTGCAGAAATTTACCGACAAAGTAAATAAATGGTATGCCGGTTTTGTAACCGTTAAGAAACCCTTATCAGCATACATTTCAGCCATTGAAGGATGTGTACCTGCACTCTGATTTTAATGGTTATCAAACCATCAAAGGTGATTATAAAAATATATTTATTCTTTCCGGCGTTGCTATTTTGTTATTGATTATTGCGTGCGTAAATTTTGTAAATCTCAGCACGGCAAGAGCTTTGCAACGCTTAAAAGAAACCGGTGTCAGAAAAATACTTGGCGCTCAACGCAAACAGCTTGTATCCGGGTTTTTAACCGAGTCGTTTGTATACTTTTTGCTTGCTGCTGTATTAGCTACCATTATTTACCAGTTATCATTGCCATTACTACAACAATTTATTGACCATCCGGTGGCACAAAGATTTACTGCTGACTGGCCGTTATTCCTGACCTGTTATGCCATCATATTTTTCATAAGCATGCTTGCTGGCATTTATCCCGCATTTGTATTATCAGCATTCAAACCTGCCGCTACTTTAAAAGGTGAAATGATCGCGGGATCCCATAACAGTCATAATATAGTACGCAAAGGCCTCGTTGTATTACAGTTTGCTATTTCTATTGTTGTAATAATTGCTTTAATGATCGTGCAGCAGCAGGTGAATTTTTTAAAGCATAAAGACATTGGATATAATACTCAAAATCTTTTAAGCATTGGCCAGGTTTCATGGAGCGGCAAAGGTGAGGCTTTTAAAAATGAATTATTGCAGCAGCCGGGTGTAGTAAGTGCCAGCATTACATCGTGGTTGCCAACTTTAGGCGCGGGATTTATGAGCAGTGAAATTGATGATCCAAATCATGCAGGGAATAAACTGAAAGTGTGGTATATAAATGGCGACATTGATCTTCCTGAAGTAATGGGTTTGCAATTATTGAGCGGCCGTTATCTCGGCAAAAGTTATGGTGCTGATATAGTAAATCCAGACTCTTTGATGCGCATGGACTCAGCAACATATGTAAATGCTGCGGCTCATCAATCTTCATTAATTACTTCTTATACAGCAAAAATATTACAGGTTAAAGAATTAGGTGTACCGATAAAAGAGGCACACACTACGCCTGTAGGTATTGTAAAAGATTTTAATAACGAGTCTTTAAAAGAACCAATGAAACCCACCATCATTATTGCGGGGCCTTCGCCTGAATACGGTGGCATGCTGATTAAAGTGAAACCAGGCAGGGAAGCTGAAACCGCAACGGCTATATCAAAATTATGGAGGCAGTTTTTTCCTGGTAAATTACTTGATTTAAAACCTGTTGATGAAATGCTGTCAGCTCAATACCAACAGGAAAGTAAGCTGCAACAACTCTTTTCATTCTTCGGTACTTTAAGCATGTTTTTAGCGGCATTGGGTATTTTAGGTTTGATTGTTCAAGCAACCGCACAACGTAAAAAAGAAATAGGCATACGCAAGGTGTTAGGCGCTTCCATTGGATCGATCATGCAATTATTTTCCTTGGATTTTATCAAGCTGATTTTAATAGCTATGCTCATCGCATCGCCGCTGGCGTGGTGGCTGATGAATCGATGGTTGCTTGCTTTTGCTTATCGCATTAACATCAGCGGATGGGTGTTTGTGGCAGCAGGCATCATCGCAATAGTAGTTGCATTAGTAACGATCAGCTTCCAAGCAATAAAAGCGGCGATGGCTAATCCGTGGATAGTTTGAGAACGGAATAACTTAATTCGAAAATGCGATGATGTGAAAATTGGAAAATGAAAATACAGACTATTTGTTGGTTTACTACCGGTAATGTTTAAACGAAAATAGAATAAGTAACATGATTAAAAATTATTTCAAAACCGCATGGCGGCAGTTATTAAAAAATAAGCTTTTTAGTATTGTAAACATTCTTGGCTTATCTACCGGCTTAGCGAGTATCATGGCGCTTTCAATTTTGATTTATCAATACGTTTCAACAAACGATAATCTCAATGGCATTGACCAGATGTATTATTTAAAAACAAGCACACCGGACGGAAGCCAATACACGCAAACCACTTATCCCCTGCTTGGGAAGATTGTAAAAAATTGCCCGCAGGTAATAGCCGCAACTCATACCCAAGGCTGGAATTACCCGTGGCTTAAATATGGAAATAAAGAATTCCAGGAAACCACGAGCTTTGTAGACACAGGTTATTTTAAAATTTTTCAATTCCCTTTTAAATACGGCGATCCGGCAACAGCTTTAAAGGACAAATTTTCTATCGTCTTGTCAGATGAAATGGCTCAAAAATTCTTCGGCGATCAAAATCCGGTAGGAAAAATAATTACGGCAGACGACACTATGCAACTCACAGTGACTGGTGTGTTGAAACACATACCGTCCAACTGCACGATCAATCCAACTATATTATTGCCAACAGCTATCCTCGAGTCTAACCCGGATTTTAAACAGGGAGCAGACTGGTACAACACCTTTGCGAATGGATATTTACGATTACAAAAAAACAGTGACCCAAAAAAATTAGACGCACAAATTGCTTCCATTGTAAAAGCCAATTATGAACAAAAAGAAAGTAATGTTATCGCGGTGCCATTTAGTAAAGTACAGCAGGAACAATCTAACTTGATTGGGGTAATTATCAAAGGCGCTATCGGCGCAGGTGTATTTATTTTATTGATCATGCTGGTAAACCTTATCAACCTCAATACTTCGGGTATGTATGCACGAAGTAAAGAAGTGGCGATGAGGCAAATGATGGGTGGAAGTAAAAAGAACATTATTACGCAGTTCTGTATTGAAAATGGTTTGATTGTGTTTATTTCTGTTTTATTTGCCTGGCTTCTTTTTTCACTGCTTCTTTTGCCAACAATAAATAATATGGTGAAAGATAAGTGGGGCGATATCGAAACAGGCATTGCTAAAGATTATCCCCTTATTCTCATTTTCGCAGGCATTGGAATTTTATTCACCATCATTGCAGCAAGTTTACCCGCACTTAAACTTGCAAGTGTAAAAGTAACAGACGCCGTAAAAGGAAAACTAACTTCCGGTAATTACAAAAGCAGCGCTGTTCGAAATATTTTTATCACAGTTCAGTTTGTACTGGCAATCACGCTTATTTGTGTGGCCATTATTTTTAACCGGCAGATGAATTACATGAAATCGTCGTCACTCGGGTTTAATAAAGATAATGTAGCAGTAGTGAAACTAGGATTAGCTTTTCGCGATCCCAAATCAGCAGAAGCAAGATTTGAAAGTATTTTAAACGACCTTAAAAATAACTCCCATGTAAAAGAAGTATCTACCAACGGCGTTGTACCAACCGCTTACGATCAGAATTATAATAATTACATAGACCCTTCCACAAATAAAGAAGTTGGATTACGGCAAGAGCCTGCAGATGCCGGTTTTGTACCAACGTACCAAATTCCAATCATCCAGGGAAAAAACTTCAACGATGATTTGGCAGCTTCTGAAAAAGATGCGGTATTGATTAATCGCGCCGCGATGGATGCTTTCGGTTGGAAAAATGCGGTTGGCAAACAAATAAAAGCAAAAGGAGAAGAAGGCCATCCTTATACGATTATTGGTGTCATGGAAAACTTTCATTACCAGGATTTGCAAAATAATATTGAACCTTTAGTTCAATGGTATAGTGGCAAACCGAAATTGGGCACGCGTTACCTTAGCGTAAGAACAGATGCGGGATACATAAAGCCTGTTATGGATCAATTGCAAAAGGCTTTTAAGACGATGCCAAGCCGCAGAAGTTTTAGTTATGAACTCATGAGCGATAAAGTAGATGAGCAATATGCATTATTAGACAACATACTAACGGTAACCAATTATATCGCCGTCCTCACCATTCTCATTGCAGCGCTGGGCATGTTTGGGCTCGTATCCATATTCGCAAAACAACGCGTGAAAGAAATCGGCATACGCAAGGTTTTAGGAGCAAGCGTGACAGGCATCGTAAAATTATTATCAAAAGATTTTTTATTGCTTGTTGGTATTGCGATTGTAATCGCCGCACCCATCGCATGGTATATCATGAAAAACTGGCTCCAGGATTTTGCATACAGGATAGATATAAGCGCATGGATGTTTTTAGTGGCAGGAGTAATCGTGGTTTTAATTGCTTTGATAACGGTAAGCTTCCAGGCGATAAAGGCGGCGATTGCCAACCCGTGGAGAGTTTGAGAACGGAGTAATAGAAAAAATCCTGAAAACAAGAATATCAATAATTTATTGCTTTACTGCGCCGGCTTACTAACAGTTATGTATAAACGTAAAGTCTGGCTTTGGATATATAGAAACATCGGGTTACTTACTAAAAATAAAATGTTTCCGGGTAAGTCATAATCTTTGAACTGTGTTGAGATATAACAGTGTATCAAAGCAGGACACCGACTGTATCATAACCGAACAGTTTTATTTTATTACAAAATCTAATCTACTGAAAATCAGTATATAAATATGTGGCTTAGTTTTTTAATTACCTGATTAGAGAATATTTGTAAACTAATCTTTATGCTTAAAAATTATTTCAAAATTGCCTGGCGCAACGTGATGAAGAATAAAATATTTTCATTCATCAATATTTTTGGGTTATCTGCAGGCCTCGTATGTTGCATGCTGATTTCATTATACATTATAAATGAAACAAGCTATGATAAGTACCAAAAAAACGCGGATAATATCTACCAGGTAGAAACAGAGTTTATCGGCCTTGGTAATTTTAAAATACTCCCCAGCACGCCACCCGCATTAGGCAGCATGATGAAAGATGCTTTTCCTGAAGTAACGCAAACCACCCGTCTTGCTGCTCTATATTCAGAGTATAAAACACTGCTGCAGTATAATGAAAAGAATAGTCCTGTAAAATCATTTTATGAAACAAAAGGTTATTTAGCTGATTCAACTTTCTTCAGAATGTTTACCTATAATTTTATTGAAGGTGATCCTGCTACCGCCCTTGATAATCCTAACACAATCGTTTTGAATGAAGAAATAGCAAAAAAAATATTTGGTAACCAGCCTGCCTTAAATAAAGTAATTCGTGTAAGCAGCAGTACTAATGGCGATCATGATTTCCTGGTAACGGGTGTGTTCAGGCCGATTGATAAACCTTCACATATTGATGCGAGGTTTTTTATGAGCATGGCTGGCGGCAATATGGCCAATTTTATAAAAAGGCAGGGCGCCAATCTTGCAACCAACAACATGTTTTTTACCTATTTGCAGCTTAAGCCCGGTGCGGATGCTAAAAAACTGGAAGCTAAATTCCCTTCCTTTATAGAAAAATATGCCGGTAAAGATTTAAAGGCCGTTGGTTTTAATAAAAGACAATTTTTAGTACCACTAAAAAAAATACACCTGGATGAAGATGTAAGGAACAACGTTACAGCAGGCGGTAGTAAAACTTATTTGTACATACTCGGATCTATTGCCTTGTTTACCTTGTTGATTGCCTGTATCAATTTTATGAACCTCGCCACCGCCCAATCTGCCAAACGTTCCTCAGAAGTAGGCATAAGAAAAGTATTGGGAGCGCAAAAAAAATTCCTGGTTTCCCAGTTCCTTGGTGAATCAGTTATGATGAGCCTGTTTGCATTGGCTCTCGCTTTTATAGTCACAAAATTACTGCTCCCCGTTTTTAATTCAGTAGCAGATAAAAACCTTTCGCTTACGCTTTCAAATAATTTTCTGCTCATTGGCGCATTTGTAGTTTTGGCGATAATTGCAGGTTTAATTGCCGGCAGTTACCCGGCTCTTTATTTATCTTCTTTTAAACCGGCAAAAGTCTTAAAAGGAAAATTTTCAAATTCTTTTTCTGCTCTCGCTTTGCGAAAGGCTTTGGTGATATTCCAGTTTATTATTTCTATCGTACTTATCATTGCTTCGGTGGTTATTGCCGGTCAAATGAAATACCTGCGATCTGCCAATCTTGGTTTTAACCAGAATCAACAGGTGGTGATTCCCCTGCGCAGCACCAACGCTAAAAAAATGTACACTTCTTTCAAAGATGATTTATTAAAACAATCCGGTATTGCCAACGTGGGCGCTTCTTTATATTATCCCGGCATCTATAATCTTACTGATAATATTTTTTACAGAGACGGCGAAAGTATGCAGGAGGGAAAAGATACAAAGATGAATTATGTTGATCCCGGTTTTTTACAGACGCTGGAAATTAAACCCATTGCCGGAAGAATATTTTCAAATGATTATCCTCAAGATACCTCCGGTTCAATTGTTTTAAATCAAACTGCTGTAAAAACTTTGGGATTTGCCAACCCTGAAGCTGCGGTAAATCAAAAATTGCATTTTACAATTGAGGATAGCACTTACAATTTTAATATTATTGGTGTAGTAAAAGATTTCCATTATGAAGATCTGCATTTGCCGATTGGACCTTACGCTTTCCAGCTAAACAAAACTCCTTCATATAATTACATGATTGTTCATGTGAAATCGGCTAACCTGGATGGCGCTTTGCAATCAATAAAAAACACATGGCACAATCTAAATCCAAATGAACCCTTTGATTATAGTTTCCTCGACAAAGATTTTCAAAAGAATTACTCAGCAGAAATCAGGTTGGCCGCGATTGTAACTTACTTCACGATTATAGCCATTCTTATTTCCTGTCTCGGATTATTTGGACTGGCCACTTTTACCGCTGAACAAAGAACAAAGGAAATAGGTGTGAGAAAAGTTTTGGGCGCAAGTGTAACTAACATCGTCGCTTTACTATCTAAAGATTTTATGAAACTGGTAGGTATATCTATAATCATTGCCTCTCCTATCGCATGGTTTATTATGAACAAGTGGTTGGAGGAGTTTGCTTATAGGATCCATATAAGCTGGCTGGTTTTTGTGATAACTACATTCATCGCGATAGTAATTGCATTGGCCACCATCAGCTTCCAGGCGATAAAGGCGGCGATAGCAAATCCTGTTGAGAGTTTGAGAACGGAATAATTGCCTGATTAGCCAATGTGAAAATGTGAAAATTAGAAAATGTGAATCGAGATAGCTATCGGGGTGAAAATGAAAATTCAGTTTATTTGTTTGTTTACTGTTGAGGGAGTGAATAATGTAACAATTAGGAATAGCCGAAATTAATAAAGCAGATACTTTCGACTAAAAACTATTCAGCATGTTTAAAAACTATTTTAAAGTAGCCTTGCGGCACCTAGCAAGAAAAAAAGTTTTTTCCATTATTAATATCCTTGGCCTTGCCATGGGCCTTGCCATTTTTACACTGATCAGTCTGTACGTTTTGGATGAACTTTCTTATGATCGTTACAACCAATTTGCTGACCGCATTTATCGTGTTGATACAGATATTAAAGTAAATGGTTCAGAGTTTAAAGACAAAGACACACCGGCACCCATGGCGCAAGTACTTGCTGCCAACTATCCCCGCATTCAGCAAGCGGTAAGGATTTCAGAAAATAAAGATATCCTCGTTAAAAAAGGCGATGAAACCCTGGTAGAAAAAAATGCTTTTTTTGCAGATTCAAATCTCTTTAAAGTTTTTACGCTGCACATTCTGCAAGGTGATCCGAATACGGCTTTAAAAGATCCGAATTCTATGGTGATTTCTGCTTCTATGGCCCGGAAATATTTTAATACGCAGGATGTGGTAGGGAAAACGCTCAAAGTAAATAATACTAATCTTTACCGCATTTCAGGTGTAATTAAAGATATGCCGCCTCAGTCGCATTTGCACTTTAATTTCATCATGGCAATGTCAGGCATGAAATCTGCACAATCAGATTTTTGGTTAAGTAATTCTTTCATGACCTATCTACTGGTAGGTGAAGGTACAACACAATCTGAGCTTGACACCTATTTAAAACAAACTGCTATAAAGTACGCACAACCGCAACTGATAAACGTTACCCACAGCACTTTTGCAGAGTTGGAGAAAAACGGAGGACATTTTAAATACTCGGGTATTCCTTTAACCAAAATACATTTATACTCACCCTTATCTTCAGAAATAGAACCGACAGGCAATATTTTGTACACATATATTTCAGGTATTATCGGGCTGTTTATCCTGCTGATCGCATGTATCAATTTCATGAACTTATCGACAGCACAATCTGCCGCGCGTGCAAAAGAAGTCGGTGTAAGAAAAGTAATTGGCTCAGGCCGCCGCAATTTGATAAAGCAGTTTTTGACAGAATCAATGCTTACGGCTTTTATCGCTTATGTTTTATGCATTGTTCTTATCATTTCATTGCTTCCATTGCTGAACCAGCTTTCCGGAAAAGAGATCAGTTTGACAACAGGGCTGGTTGTTTGGCTGTTCCCGGCTTTGCTCGGTGTCGCATTGATTTGTGGTCTGCTTGCAGGTGCTTACCCTGCCTTTGTCCTTTCTTCTTTTGATCCGGTCAAAATACTGAAGGGCAAATTTGTTTTGAAGATCAAGGATTACAATCTGAGAAACACATTGGTGGTGTTCCAGTTTACAACTGCCATCATACTCATTACCGGCACGTTGGTTATTTATCGCCAGTTGGATTACATCAGGCATAAAGACCTCGGGTATGACCGCGAACATGTACTGGTTCTTAACAATGGAGGAGCCCTGGGCGATCACACGCAATCTTTCAGGCAAGAAATTTTACAACTTCCCGGTGTGGTTTCCGGTTCGCTGACACAAAACCTACCCACCACTACTGAAAATGACTGGAACAGAAATGCGTATTCAAAAAATACCACTTTAAGTGCTGACCAGACGCAGACTTTAATAGATTGGTACGTCGATGCCGATTACATTCCTACGCTCCGGATGAAAATGGTTAAAGGAAGAAATTTTTCTACGGATATGCCTACAGATTCTTCGGCCATCATCATCAATGAAACGGCCGCGCGTATGCTGGCTCTTAAAAAGCCCCTGGATGCAAATTTGTATAACTTTAATTCCCAAACCCAGCAAGCGGATAAATATCACATCATAGGGGTCGTAAAAGATTTCAATGCCGGTTCAATGCGTTATGCCACCCAACCGCTGGTAATGCACTATTCCAATTATGGAGGACAATTTATTTTCAGGATAAAAAGTGATAACATACCGCGCCTGATCTCACAAATCGAAAACCGTTACAAATCGTTTGACCAAATGAGTTCACAACCTTTTGTTTATTCTTTCCTGGATGAAGATTTCCACAATTTGTACCGCGGTGAACAACGCACCGGTAACATGTTCACCACTTTCGGCGCTTTGGCTATTTTCATTGCCTGCCTTGGCCTTTTCGGGCTTGCCGTTTATTCGGCTGAGCAACGCACTAAGGAAATCGGCATACGAAAAGTTTTGGGAGCAAGCGTAAAAAGTATCATCAGTTTATTATCGAAAGATTTTGTAAAGCTGGTAATCATTTCTATCATTATCGCTACACCAGTTGCCTGGTGGGCAATGAACAAATGGCTACAAAACTTTGCTAACAGGATCAGCCTGAGCTGGTGGCTGTTTGTAATAGCTGGTGTATTGGCATTGGTAATTGCATTTATAACAATCAGTTTCCAGGCAATAAAAGCAGCTATAGCCAACCCGGTGGATAGTTTGAGAACAGAATAAATGAATTTAAAAATGTGATGATGTGAAAAATTTGAAAATAAAAATAGAAGCTATTTGTTGGCTTACTGTATATGACGGTTATCAATAAACGAAAACAACATGTTTAAAAACTATTTCAAAACGGCATGACACAGTTTATGGCGACATACAACAACCACAATCATTAATGGCCAATGCTCCCGGAATATTTATGAGTATCGACCCTGGAATTAAATTTTAATTCTTAAATCAATTCAGGTATGTTTAAAAATTACTTTAAAACGGCCTTCAGAAGTATCGCAAGGCAAAAAGTTTTCTCTTTTATCAATATTGCCGGACTTGCGCTGAGTCTTAGCGCTGTATGGATTATTTCGCTGTATGTAGCTGATGAACTAAGTTATGATCGGTATAATAAAAATGCAGACAGGATTTACAGGCTGGCTTCACATGGCCAATGGGGAGAAGAAAAGTTTGATATTACCGGCACATCCGGCCTTACTGCGGCAGCATTTAAAAAAGATTTTCCTGAAGTGGAAGATGCCGTTCGCATAGATCCGGAAGGAGGCGGCATCCTTGAGTATAAAGACAAAAGGATTAAAGACAATGCAATCTTTTTTACCGATCCTTCCTTCTTTCATATTTTCACCTATCATTTTCTTGCAGGAACGGAAGCAGCATTGCAAAAGCCGAATACCATTGTGCTGACCAAAACGATTGCAGCCAAATTTTTTGGAAATCCTTCTGATGCATTAGATAAAACAATTTACATAGATAAAAATGCTGCTATTGTAAGCGGGGTTATTGATGATGTACCTGAGAATTCTCATTTTACATTTAATGCTTTACGCGCTATGCCGCAGGATTACCAGGGTGATTGGCAAAATCTTAGTATCTATACCTACCTACTTTTAAAAAAGAATGCCCGCATTGATCGCCTTCGCGCAAAAATGCCTGCATTTGTTACAAAATATCTCACTGTAAATTCACAGGATATTCATTACAGGTTAGAATTGCAGCCGCTAACGTCTATTCATTTGCACTCGCATTTAAGTTATGAATTAGGGGAGAACCATGATATAAAATATATTTATGTTTTATCATTAGTAGGGCTGCTAATTCTCCTTATTGCGTTTATCAATTACATCAATATTACCACGGCGCGCGCTTCAGTCCGGCTTCGGGAAATAGCTGTAAGAAAAATAATTGGTGCGGGTAAAAGCAACCTGGTTGGTTTATTTCTTACGGAATCTATAACGACCATTCTCGCATCTTCACTTATCAGCATCCTGTTGGTTGCACTTATTATTCCATTGGTTAATGATATTACAGGAAAGGACTTATCTCTTTGGCAGTTCGGCATAACGCCGAGCATAATCTACCTATTGGGATTTTCAGTGATTGCCGGTATCATCGGCGGTTTGTACCCTGCATTTTTCCTTTCACGATTTAAAACCATTCCCGCACTGAAAAATCAATTGGGAAATATAAAAGGGCAGGTTGTTTTCAGAAAATCATTGGTGCTATTCCAATTTGCCGTTACCATGATATTGATAACTGCATCAATCGTTATTTATATGCAACTCAATTATGTGCTCCACGCAGACCTCGGCTTCAATAAAAATCAAATGCTCACCTTTCATATTGATTCAAGAAATGTAAGAGAAAAAGTGCCGGCGCTTCGTGAAGCATTATTACAAAATCCAACGGTAAAAGCTGTGGCGTCTGCCGGCAATCCAATTGGCAACAATGATATTGGCATGATGGATTATAGCGTGGAAAAGAACGGTGTGCTGGATGAACACAGCAATCTCGCTTACGGATTAACGATAGATCCTGACTTCATTCCTGCTATGCAAATACAAATGCTGGAAGGCCGCAATTTTTCTAAAAATATTCAGTCAGATAGTAGCGCTGCAATCGTGAATGAAGCTTTTCTTAAAAGACAAGGCTGGGCATCAGGCATTGGAAAGAGATTTTCGAGAGGTAAAGATTCAACAGGAAAAGAATCGTTTATAAATATTATTGGTGTGGTAAAAGATTATCACATTTATTCTTTGCAACATAAGATAGAGCCCATAATCATGATGCTGCCACAGAGAGCTTCGGACAGAGACAACATGTATGTGCGGGTGGATGCAAAAAATATTCCTCAATCCCTTTCTGCAATCGAACAGACATTTAAGAAGTTTGATCCTTCTGCCATATTCGATTATCATTTTCTTGATGAAAATTTTGCAAAGCAATATGATGCAGAGCAAAAGCAGGGACAGGTGTTGCTTGCATTTACGATTCTCACCATTATAATCGCATGCCTCGGCTTATTTGGATTGATCACATTTACTGTCAGCCAGCGGGTAAAAGAAATAGGGATAAGAAAAGTTTTGGGTGCAAGCGTTGGCAGCATTACAACATTATTAACCGCAGGTTTATTGAAAGTGATTCTTGTGTCAATGCTTATTAGCATTCCAATATCATGGTTGGCGATGAATCAATGGTTGCAGGATTTTGCTTATCGCATACACCTCGGCTGGTGGATTTTTGGATTGTCCGCAGTTGTTGCGCTCATAATAGCTGTTGCGACATTGAGCTTCCAGGCAATAAAAGCGGCGATCGCCAACCCTGTTAAGAGTTTGAGAAGTGAATGATTGCTATTAGCCAATTAGCCAATGTGCTGATTTGAATCCCGATAGCTATCGGGAGTGAAAATAAAAATTTGAATTATTTGTTGGTTTACCGTGTATAGCAGTTATGATTAAACGAAAATAAAATGATAAAGAATTATTTCAAGACCGCGTGGCGAAATCTTATTAAGTATAAGGCATTCTCCTTTATCAATATATTCGGACTGGCAGTCGCTATGTCGGTTTGTATGCTAATGATCTTAATGCTTGCTGATCAGTTCTCTTATGATAGCTTTCAAAAAAACAAGGAGCGAATTTACAGACTGGCCAGTACACCTTTAAATCGTACGAATTTGAGGGCTACCATACCATTTCCTGTTGCGAATACTTTGGAATCAAATTGCCCGGCGGTTGAAGACGCCGTAACCCTGAGAAGAGGTTTTGGCGGCGATGCAATTTATAACCGAAAATATGCTGAGATAAAAGGCTATTTTTCAACTCCGTCTTTTTTTAAGGTATTTAGTTACGGCCTCGAAGCCGGTAATCCCGCGACTGCCTTACAAAATCCGGGATCAATCGTGATTTCGCACAAAGCCGCTGAGCAATTATTTGGCAAACAGAATCCTCTTGGTAAAGTCATTAAGTTTTCTGACCGGGGTATGAATGAATGGAGCAACGAGGTCACCAAACCGGTTGATTGGGGTTTATTTACGGTTACAGGTGTGTTTGCCGATCATGGTTACAAATCTCACTTGCAATTTGATGGAATCATGTCTGCATCTACACTTAACCGTTTATATGCAGAAAATAAAATTGAAAATCTATCTGACGATTGGAACAATGATTCAAAAACCTATGCCTATGTTCTCTTAAAAAAGAATGCCAGTGTAAAAAACCTCAAACAGGCGCTTGATCAGATTACATTACAGCATTTTAAAGGCAGTAAAAATCCAGGGGTAAATGAATCAAAACTTACCTTTCAACCTCTTACGAAAATTAATCCCGGCCCGGTTGTCAATAACGCTCCCATTGATACACTTCCGCTGTTCGTTTATTATATTCTTGGAGGCCTGGTTTTGGTGATTTTGTTGACATCATGTTTGAACTATGCCAGCCTTTCTGTTGCGAGAAGTATTACCCGTTCTGGTGAGATGGGTTTGCGAAAAGTAATCGGGGCCAACAGAAAAGACCTGGTCATACAGTTACTGTGTGAGACCCTGCTCACAGTATTTCTTTCTTTATTGCTTGCTAATTGCTTTTTACTTTTCCTAAAAAATGCTTTTTTGCATTTGTGGATCAATAAGTATTTGAAATTTGATTTGCATTTCAATGTTTATGTATTTGTAGCTTTTGTGATATTTAGCTTGTTGATAAGTTTAATCTCCGGCATTTATCCCGCTTTAAAGTTTTCGAAAGCCCGCCCGCTTGTAATGATGAAAAAATCGATCAGCCCACATCTCGGAAAATGGGGTTTGCGCAGGGTCTTGACCGTAAGCCAGTTTGCGATTTCGCTCATATTTATTATTACTTCAATAGTGATCTATAATCAATTTAAATATTATATGCATTTTGATTATGGATTCAATTCTAAAAATGTTGTCAATATAAATTTGCAGGGCAACGATTTCCAGTTGGTAAAAAACTCTTTTGAAAATGTACCAGGCGTACATGAAGTGTCCGGCTGTGCCTATCTTCCTTCAACCGGCCGCAATGATGGGCTTTCGTTGCAGGTTCCTGGCAAAGACACATCGCTGAATGCCATTGACCTTTCGGTTGATCCGGATTTTATAAATGTGATGGAAATTCCTCTTTTGTATGGAAGCAACATGTCAACAGGCAATGATACCACATCAGGAAGTATCTTGGTGAATGAAGCGGCTGCAAAGCAATTTGGTTTCCCGCAACCGCCTGATATTGTTGGCCAAAACTATCTGCTTGGTGGGAAGAATGTGCGGGTAGCGGGTGTAATAAAAGATTTTACATTTTTTTTATTGTTCCAAGCCAGAACTACGGGGCCTTTGGTGCTGCATAATAATCCTGCTGCTTTGAGATATGCTTCCATAAAGCTGGATGCAGGGGAAATTGCTTCGGTTATGAAATCACTCAATGAAAAATGGAAATCTATCGATCCGATTCACCCGATGCAATATGAATTTTATGATCAAACTTTGGCCAATACGAATCAGGGAATTTTTGATTTGGTTTCTGTGATAAGTTTCCTGGCTTTTTTGGCGATAACCATAGCGTGCCTTGGATTGTTAGGCATGGCAATCTACACCACTGAACGCCGCACAAAAGAGATTGGCATTAGAAAAACTCTTGGCGCCAGTGAATGGAGTTTAAATTTTATGCTTTCAAAAGAATTTTTAGCGATGCTGGGCCTTGCAATTTTAATTGCAGCTCCAATCGCTTATTTATTAAATAATTACTGGTTGAATTTTATGGTGGTAAGAGATAAACTGACTTTAGGAACTGTGCTATTGGGATCATTTATTTTATTGCTATTAGGCCTGTTGGCAATTGTGCCACAGACTTTTAAAATCGCAAAGAGTAACCCGGTGGAGAGTTTAAGAAGTGAGTAAGTGAATTGGAAATAGGAATCTTCAAAATTTATTGGTTTACAGTGTATAACAGTCATGAATAATCGAAAATAAAATGCTAAAGAATTATTTCAAAACCGCATGGAGAAATCTTATCAGGAACAAACTGTTTTCTTTCATAAATATTTTTGGTTTATCACTTGGCATTGCCACATGCTTCATCATTATGCTGGGCTTGGATTGTTGGTAAGTTTTATCGCCGGATTATATCCTGCTTTTTATTTGTCATCATTTAAACCTGTTGAAGTTTTAAAAGGCAAATTTACTCGCGGTGATAAAAGTTTTGGCCTTCGAAGCAGCCTCGTTGTTTTCCAGTTTTTTATTTCTGTCGCTTTGATAATAGGGACTATAGTTGTGTGGCAGCAAATGAGATTTATTCAGAATAAAAATCTCGGTTACGATAAAGAACAGTTGCTAACTATTCCGAATTCTTATGCTTTGGGGAAAAATGAAGAAGTTTATAAGCAGGAGATGTTGCAGAATCCTCAAATTGTAGATGCAACTGTTTCTTCCTACAAACCTGCAGGGCCAAGTAACGGCAATAACGCATTGGCTTATCCGCAAGGGCATGATAACGAAATCATGAGAACAGTGGAATATCATGTAGATGAACATTACATTCCCACGTTTGAGATGAAAATGGCGGCGGGAAGAAATTTTTCGGAAAAATTCGCCACAGATTCGACTGGCATGATAATTAATGAAACGGCGGCGAAAGCCTTTGGCTGGAATACTTTGACAGCCATTGGAAAAACGATCATAAGAGAAAACAGCAGCAGAGGAACCAACGTTCCATATCATGTTATTGGTGTGGTGAAAGATTTTAATTTTAAGTCGCTGCATGAGCCCATTACACCGTTGCTAATGACACTCGAACCGGATAATGGTTTGATATTTAGAGTGAAGACCGATGATATACAAAACCTGCTTGCTACGATGAAAAAGAGATGGAGCAGTTTTACGAGCGAGTCTTTCACTTATAATTTTATGGACGACTTGTACAATAAAACGTATTCAGCGGAGCAAAAGACCGGAACAATTCTTAACATCTTTGCCATTCTTACCATCTTCGTTGCCTGCCTGGGTTTATTTGGGTTGGCCACTTATACAGCAGAACAGCGTACCAAAGAAATCGGCATTCGCAAAGTGCTGGGCGCAAATGTGGCTTCGGTAACAAAAATGCTTTCAACAGATTTTATAAAACTGGTTTTTATCGCCTGCCTGATTGCGTTCCCATTGTCCTGGTGGGCGATGAATAAATGGTTAGAAAGTTTTGCCTACAGAATTGATATAAGTTGGTGGATATTTGTAATTGCAGGTGTTACAGCGATTGTCATAGCAATAATAACCGTTAGCTTCCAGGCAGTTAAAGCAGCGATGGCAAATCCGGTTGAGAGTTTGAGAACGGAATAATTAGCTGATTAGCCAATTAGCGAATGTGATAATGGATGTAATATAACATACATGAACACACGAAAATAATTAAAAGTAAAAATTCGCATTATTTCTCAGTTTACTGACTAAGAAGCCTTTTTTTCCGGCAATAAAAGCAGCGATAGCGAATCCGGTGGCGAGTTTGAGAAGTGAGTAATTAGCTGATAAGCCAATGTGAAAATGTGAAAATGAAAAAGAACAATTATTTATTGTTTTACTAACAATAACGGATAAACGAAAAAGAGGAATAATGAAATGTTGAATGAAGAAACTGGATCTCTCATAATTCTAAACGAAAAAAAATCGTGTTTAAAAACTATTTTAAAACTGCATTCAGAAGTTTAACACGCAACAGGAATTACACTATTATCAACATCGTCGGCATGGCGGTTGGTATTGCTGTTTGTATGATCATCTTTATGATAATACAATACCAAACAAGCTTCGATAATTTTCATTCAAAGAAAGATCGAATCTATCGGGTGCTAACCAAATCTACTCATACGAATTGGGGAAATATTACTTATGCGAAAAATGTTCCGTTTCCAATGCCAAATGGATTAAAGGCGGAACTTCCCCAAGTAGAACAAGTAGCTCCGGTGTATGCAAGCCATAATGATGAACTGCAGGTATTGGATGATAACGGAACCCCTGTAAAGAATTTTAAAGAGCAGAGTGGCGTGTTTTATACGTCTCCCTCATTCTTTAAAATGTTTGATTTCCCGCTACTCGCAGGTTCATACTCCTCATTAAAAGACCCCAACAATGTTTTGCTCACAAAAGAGATTGCAGAAAAATATTTTGGTGTTGGTCCCGATAATTATCTGGAAGCAATGGGCAAAACTATTAGACTAACTGGATATTACAGCGTTGGTGCAGCATTGTTTCAGTTCCCGGCGATAGCGCTGAAAGTTTCAGGCATTCTCAACACCATACCGGCAAATACAGACTTTCAACTAAAACTGGTAGTTGCTTACGGAACAGATTTTACAGGAGATGAAAAGTACGGATTTCAATCCGATTGGAAGGAAACGAATACCGATTTTGGTTGCTATATCTTATTGCCACCACATGTTTCTGTTGACAATTTTAATCACCAATTAAGCGAATATGCACGAAAGGTACTGCCTGCAGACGATAAGGATAGTTATCTCATACAACCATTGAGTGCGGTGCATTATGACTCAGAAGCAGGAAATTACAGCAACAAAATAATCAGTCATGAGTTGATCAATGTATTGTGGATGATTGCTGCATTCATCCTGTTGATTGCCTGCGTAAACTTTATTAACCTCTCCACCGCACAAGCTGTTAACCGTGCAAAGGAAGTTGGTGTGAGAAAGGTTTTGGGAAGTAATAAATCTCAATTGCAAATCCAGTTCATTGTTGAAACATTTCTGATAGTTATCATTGCGGTAATACTTACAGCAGTTATTACAATGCTGGCGTTGCCTTATGTAAATCAATTGTTAGAACTTCCGCTTTCGTTCAACGTGCTCACCAATCCTGCAATTATTTTATTTCTTCTAAGTGTTATGATTGTTGTAACCGCACTCGCCGGTTTTTATCCTTCTATTGTTTTATCGCGTTTCAATCCTGTTACTGCTTTAAAGAGTAAACTGACGACGAATACTACAAAAGGAATTTCATTAAGAAGAGGATTGGTAGTGTTTCAGTTCATCATTGCACAGGCACTGATTATTGGAACACTCATCATTGTAAAACAGATGGATTATTTCATGAATCAGCCGCTGGGTTTTGATAAAGAAGCTATCGTAAATGTTCCTTTCCGCCCTGACAGTACCGGCACCAGCATGACGGGTTATGTAAAGCAGCAATTATTGTCGATAAAAGGTGTGCAGGCAGTATGCTTCAGTTCCAACACCCCGATTGAAGATGATAATAACAGGTTTACCACATTCAAATTTGACAATGCAATAAAAGATGAAGATTTCCAGGCTATTATCAAATTCGCCGACAATGACTATGTGCCGACTTATAAATTAAAATTGATTGCCGGGCGAAATTTGGAACCATCGGGCTGGACAAAAGAATTTTTGGTGAATGAATCGTTCGTGAAAATTTTAGGACTTAAAAAGCCGGAAGATATAATTGGCAAAGAAGTAAGCATAATGGATGGTTTGATAAAATGTCCTGTTGTTGGTGTATTGCAAGATTTTAATGACAGGTCATTGCGCAATAAACTGGCGCCATTACTCATTGCCACAAACAGCACGATGTACCGCCAGGCTTCCATAAAACTTTCAACCACAAACATTGCTTCTTCCATGCAATCCATAAAAAAAATATGGGAACGAACATTTCCAAATTATGTTTATGAATACAAGTTTTTGGATGATAAAATTGCTAGTTTTTACAAACAGGAAAGACAGCTATCGCAGTTATATAAAATTTTTGCAGCCATCGCTATATTCCTTAGCTGTCTTGGCTTGTATGGCTTAGCATCATTCATGGCAGTGCAGCGAATAAAAGAAGTTGGTATTCGTAAAGTATTGGGAGCTTCCGCAGGCAATATCGTTTATTTATTTTCAAAAGAATTTATCATCCTTATTGCCATTGCGTTTGCGATTGCTACGCCACTTGCCTGGTATTTTATGAATAGCTGGCTACGGGATTATGCTTACCGAATCAACATCAGTTGGTGGATCTTCATGATTGGCGGAGCGGCTTCTATCATCATAGCGCTGGCAACCGTAAGTTTCCAGGCAATAAAAGCAGCGATGGCAAATCCGGTTGAGAGTTTGAGAACGGAATAATTAGCTAATGTGTCAATGTTAAAATAAGAATTTGAAATATTTATGGGTTTACTCCTATATAATAATTACGTAAAAATGAAATAGAATGCTTACAAATTATTTTAAAATCGCTTTCAGAAACATTTGGCGGAACAAAGCTTTTTCTGCAATTAATATTTTCGGATTGGCTATTGGTATAAGTGCTTCGCTCGTCATTTTCCTGATTGTGCAATACCATTTCAGTTTTGACAAATTTGAAAAAGGACGTGAACGCATTTATCGGGTGGTGACCAAAAATGATGCAAGAGTATCTTTTCGATTAGTGAATGCAATTCGAAATGAAGTGACAGGATTGGATGTGGTAGCGCCTTTGAATCGTTGGGATTCTTATGAAATAAATGCGAGTATTCCAAAACAGGGTGACGTAAAAAAATCGCTCTTTTTAAATGTGCCCAATATTGTTTTTGCGGATGATAACTATTTTCAATTGGTCAGTTATAAATGGATATCCGGTTCGCCGGAATATTCATTATCACAACCCTATCAAACGGTATTAACTGAACAAAGCGCGAAAAGATTTTTCCCTGGTCTTTCTCTAAATGATGTTGTAGGAAAAGAAATCACATTCAACGATACAGTACATACGATTGTAAGTGGAATAGTAGAAAATTTAAAATATAATACTGACTTTAATTTTCAAATCTTTGTTTCAAGAGCTACTCAAAAAGCTCTAATAACAAGGTCTTTGCATAACGAAGAATATCTGCCTGCGTCGGTATTATTTATAAAACTTTCAAAAAATACCAATCCGGAAGAGATAACAAAACAAATCGCAAAGGTTTATAAGTCGCATGTCAAACCCTCTTCGAATCGTCGCTTTAATTTCGATTATAGTTTGGAACCATTCTCAAACCTTCATTTTAGCAAACTCTCTGAAGGTGACTCCGGACCGCCAAAAGCGTATAGGCCTGCGCTTTATGGGTTGATGGCTGTAGCAGGAATTTTATTGCTTTTAGCTTGTATTAATTTTATCAATCTTACTACTGCGCAATCTTCTCAAAGAGCCAAAGAAATCGGTATCCGCAAAACGTTGGGAGGTTCCAGGAAACAATTGATATTCCAATTCCTGAGCGAAACCTTGATACTTACTTCTATAGCTACTTTGATTTCTATATTTTTTGCTCCTTTATTATTAAAAGCGTTTTCAGGGTTTATTCCGGAAGGCCTTCATTTCGATATCCAACAACCGGGTGTTATTTTATTTTTAGTAATGATTACAGTTTTAGTCAGCCTGTTTTCAGGAATTTATCCTGCATTAATACTTTCTTCTTATAAACCTGTTACTGTTTTGAAAAATCAATCCGTAACCGTTTCAGGAAATACAAGACAATTATTTTTTAGAAAAACACTTACTGTTTCTCAATTTGTAATTGCCCAGGTTTTTATTATCGCGACTATCATCGTAGGCATGCAAATTCACCTGGAACTCAATAAGGATATGGGATTTAAAAAAGATGCTATCATTTATTTCGGAACGAATTTTAGAGACACCTCTACTGCAAAGCGAAGGTTTTATTACAAAAATTTAAGGCTATTCCTGAAATTGCCAATGTGAGCCTGGCAGGATTCCCTCCATCAACTGACGGAAGTTTAGGTTTGACGTTAATATATAAGACAACAAAAGAAGATATAGATACGCAGGTAAGGATAAAGCCAGCTGATACTAATTATATTAAACTGTATCATTTAAAATTATTAGCGGGAACAAACCTTCCAAATAGTGATACTATGAGTAGTCTTGTTATCAATGAAAAGTGTTCACAATTGCTTGGATTCACAGATCCGAAGGAGGCTATTGGGAAATATGTTGAAACGAATTTATCACATGCTAAAATTCCAATAGTTGGTGTGGTTTCCAATTTCATCCAGGGGTCTTTGCACGACGAAATAATGCCATTGGTTCTTCTTAACGATCGAAGTATGGAACTAACTTTTAATGTTGCTTTACAACCAGAAAACGCAGAAGGGACTGTTTGGAAAAGTGCCATAACAAAAATCGGAAAGTCATTTAAAGAAATTTATCCTGAAACTGAATTTGAAATCCACTTCCTGGATGAAAGCATTGCAAAATATTATACTGCTGAACAGCATATCTCCATCTTATTAAAATGGGCTACAGGCCTGGCGATTGTAATTAGTTGCCTGGGGTTATTGGGTTTGATAATCTATACTACTAATAAGCGCACCAAGGAAATAGGTATCAGAAAGGTAGTAGGTGCGAGCGTTTCACAAATCATTGCTTTATTATCAAAAGAGTTTTTAAAATTAGTTCTACTCGCATTTGTTATCGCAATTCCTATAGTTTGGTTTGCAGCAAATAAGTGGCTGCAAAATTTCGCTTTTAAAATCAGTTTGAATGTGTGGTTATTTGTAGCAGGCGGATTAATCATACTACTGCCGGTATTGCTTATTTTGATTTTAAAAACATATAAAGCTGCGATGGCCAATCCGGTGAAGAGTTTGAGAAGTGAATAAATGAATTTGAAAATGTGATAATTTGAAAATGAAAAGTGCGGTTATTTGTTGGGTTACTGCTGACAGGCAGGTTTATAAATGAATGACTTGTAAACGAAAATGAAATTATTATAGAAATTGAATTCATTGAACTCGTACTTCTAAACGATAAAACATGTTTAAAAACTATTTAAAAATTGCCTGGCGTCATCTTTCTACGCATAAGTTGTTTTCCCTTATCAACATTTTATGCCTTGCTATAGGAATTACATTTTCTATGATGATTGGCATTTACATTTTGAACCAGGAGACAGTTAATAGTCGTCTTAAAAATGTAGGGAGTCAGTATATCATTAAAAGTAAATGGAAGACCAAAGATATGGGTCTTGATTTGACTACTCTTGGCCCGCTTGCGAAAACTTTAAAAACAGAATATCCGTCCCTTGTAGCAAATTATTATCGTTACAACCCGGTTACCAATGTGATTTCAGCAGGCGACAAGCACTTTAAAGAAAATATAGCCATTGGCGACACCACTTTTGTAAGAATGTATGGACTACCGGTTTTGTATGGGGATGTTAATAAAGCTTTTGCGAATAATAATTCGGCAGTTATTACTAAAACTATGGCGCAAAAGCTTTTTGGAAGAGCGGATGTAATTGGAAAAAGGATTTCCATGGAAACAACAATAAATGGTAATAGCCAGGACTACACAGTGTCCGCAGTTCTAAAAGATATTCCCTATAATTCTGTATTCAATCTTGTGGGTGATACTTATAGCGTTTTTGTTCCCTCTGTGGGCAATCATTATTATCAAAACGGCGATGGCGCTGACAACTGGAACCAGTTTTTTGAAGTAGGAATGGTGGAATTGCAAAAAGGGAAAACGCCTGGTGATTTAAAAAGACCTCTGAAACAAATCCTGGCAAAATATACTCCGGAAACTATTCAAAAAAATCTTGAAGTGGAGCTGGCGCCCGTTAAAACTTATTACTCCACAAGCAATGCTGTTCAAAAAATGATTTCAACACTTTCCTTAGTGGCGATATTTATTTTATTAATGGCGGTTATCAATTTTATAAATATCAATATTGGTATTTCTTCTTACAGGTTAAAAGAAATTGGGCTGCGCAAAGTTTTTGGCGGATACAAGCGGCAACTAGTTGTACAATTCGTTACAGAAGCTTTATTGCTTACTTTAATTGCAACTATTATTTCAATAATTTTTTATGAAACACTTCGCTCAACTTTTGGAAGCATTTTAAACATCACTTTTATGCCGTTCTGGAAATTTAGCTTTAATCAATTTCTATTACTTGGTTTTCTTGTTTTCATTGTGGGATTTATCTCAGGTATTTATCCGGCATTTGTTTTAAGCGCTTCCAATGTACTGCAGGCAATAAAGGGAAAAATTGATTCTTCTAAAGGAGGACTAATGCTTCGCAGAGTTTTACTCGTCATACAGTTTACCATTGCAATTGTTGTTTTCATCAGTGCCTTGAATATTTCAAAACAAATCTCTTATGTTTTCAATAAAGATGTTGGATACAACAAAGAACAATTGATGGTAATAAGCGCTTTGCCGAAACAGTGGGATTCAACAGGTCTGAAAAGAATGGAAAATATTAAATCAGCCTTACAACAGTTTTCTTTTGTAAGGGATGCATCCTTGTCATTTGACGTTCCTGATAGAAAACCCCCAAATGCGATTGATTTGTTGCCTGTCGGAAGTAGCATCAGTCAGCCCGTTTTTATATCAGGAACTGTAGCAGATAAAGATTATGCTACAACGTTTGGGTTGCATATTTTATCAGGCTGTTTTTTTAATCAACAGGGAGCCAATATTCCTTTACAAGTTGTCTTAAATGAATCTGCTGTCAAAGCGCTTGGGTTTACGACTGAATCAGCAATAGGCAAAAAAGTAAAATGGGTCTCTGCGAATACAATGCTAACTGTAAGCGGAGTGATTAAAGATTATAATTATTCAAGCTTGCAGCAAAAAATAGAACCTGTTGCCTTTACAAATATACATGACGCTCCAACCTATCGTTTTCTAACTGTTAAATTAAATGCTTCAAATATGGTTAATGCGATTAGAGAAGTTCAACAGAAATGGAAATTATTATTGCCAAATTCTCCCTTTGAGTATACTTTTATGGATGATAATTTTAAATCGCTTTATAAATCAGAATTGCAACTAAAATCAGCTGCAGATATTGCTACCATTCTAAATCTTCTTATAGTTTTCATGGGAATATTTGGTGTGGTGGCATTTACGTTGGCAAAACGCAGTAAAGAAATTGCAGTAAGAAAAGTTTTGGGAGCAGGAGCAAAAAATATTGTTTTACTATTTGTAAAAGATTACGTGCCAATCATTCTCATTGCAAACATTATTGCATGGCCACTTGCCTACATGATGATAAGTCATTGGTTACAAAGCTATGCTTACAGAATAGAACAAAGTGTTACTCCATACCTTTTTGCCGGTGCCTTTGTCTTTATAGCAACATTTATTTTCATTACACTACAATGTTTCAAAACAGCAATAGCCAACCCGGTAGATAGTTTGAGAACGGAATAACTTAATTAGCCAATTAGCCAATGTGATAATGTGAAAATTAAAATTGGAATTATTTGTTTATTTACTGTTTGGAAACATTATTATCCGGTAATTACTAGTTGAAACTCTTTGTGGTTAAGAGTTTAAGCCCCTCTCCTTTGGAGAGGGGTTGGGGTGAGGTAACGGACAAAATTATTTCGCAAACAGCAATCAGAAATTAAAACCTGACAAAAGTTATAACCTTCGCCTTACTTCATTTTAAATCCTTCCAAAAACTTGGTAGTGAAATTCCCTTTCCTGAAATCTTCGTTTTGCATTAGTTGGAGATGAAAAGGAATGGTAGTTTTAATTCCCTCGATCACATATTCGCTCAAAGCCCTGTACATAGTATCTATCGCTTCATCGCGTGTTTGCGCCATCGTAATTAATTTACCAATCATACTGTCATAGTAAGGAGGGATTACATAACCCGAATAACAATGGCTGTCGACACGGACACCGTGTCCGCCAGGTTGGTGAAGAACGGTGATTCTACCGGGCGAAGGACGAAAATCATTATACGGATCTTCTGCATTTATCCTGCATTCTATGGCGTGCATTTCAGGATAATAATTTCTTCCTGAAATTTTTTCTCCCGCAGCAATCTTTATCTGTTCTTTTATCAAATCGTAATTCACCACTTCTTCTGTAACACAATGTTCCACCTGGATACGCGTGTTCATTTCCATGAAATAAAAATTGCGGTTTTTATCTACAAGAAATTCAACCGTACCAACACTTTCATAATTGATAGCGCCGGCAGCTTTGATGGCCGCTTCTCCCATTCTTTCCCGCAGTTCGGGCGTCATAAAAGGTGAAGGGGATTCTTCCACTAACTTCTGATGTCGGCGTTGTATAGAGCAATCACGCTCACTTAAATGGCAAATATTTCCATATTGATCGCCTGCAATTTGTATTTCAATATGCCGTGGTTCTTCTACAAATTTTTCCATGTAGATACCGTCATTCTTAAATGAGGCGGCGGCTTCTGCTTTTGCAGTCTCAAAAGCTTTTTCCATTTCCTTCTCACTCCAAACTACGCGCATTCCTTTACCGCCACCACCTGCAGTTGCTTTTAAGATTACAGGATAACCCACTTCAGTTCCTGATCTTTTTGCATGATCTAAATCGGTAAGCAATCCCTCAACACCCGGCACTACAGGCACTCCCGCAACGATCATTGTTTCTTTGGCAGTGATTTTATCTCCCATTGAATTTATCATAGCGGGTGTAGGCCCAATGAATTTGATTCCGTGGTCAAAACAGATTTGCGCAAACTTGGCATTCTCTGCAAGAAAACCATAACCCGGATGAATTGCATCAGCGTTAGTGATTTCCACCGCGGCCATGATATGTGGAATATTCAGATAGCTATCAACGCTCGCAGGTTTTCCGATACAAACCGCCTCATCGGCAAATTTTACATGAAGGCTGTCTTTATCAGCAGTAGAATAAACGGCCACCGTTTTGATGCCCATTTCTTTACAAGTCCTTATGATTCGAAGAGCAATCTCGCCCCTGTTTGCAATAAGTATTTTTTTAAACATATATTTTAATGTGAAAATTAGCTGATTAGCCAATATGCTAATGAAGTGCATAACTTTAATTTTTAAATTTATTTTCTCCCATGCTCATTAAAAAGCTAGAGATTCTTTTTTCTTAGACTGTTCCTAATATTTTATCAAACACTTTTTGAATAGATCAAGATTTAAAAGTAATAAATCACATTCCGGATAAATATTTGAAAGCGCAGAGCCGAAGCCAGTATTGGGTTTCATCTGCTTCCTTTGCTGCAATTTTTATTTTGTGGATAAAATCAGCTTTACTTTCTGCATTTTGAGCCTCCAGTTGCATTTGCTCCGATAGAAGTGCCTGACATTTAAGTAAGTTGCCTGCAGATGGTATACTTTTTTATTCTGATCCAAACATCACAATAATCAATCACTGATAATGAAAAATCAAAGGTCATTTTTAAAATCGGATTCTTTTCAATTAATTCCTTTTTCATAACAGCAATTTAAGATTGGTTGATATGTTTTGCTTTCATTATCACATCAGCTAATTAGTTCACATCTTCACATTAAGCAGGCTCTACCAAAAACAACGGCTGATCAAATTCTACAGGAGAAGCATCCTCTACCAAAACCTTTACAATCTTTCCTGCCACTTCGCTTTCAATCTCATTAAATAATTTCATCGCTTCGATGATACAAACCACCTGGCCCACTTCCACTTCATCGCCTACGCTGGCGAACAACGGCTTGCCGGGACCTGCCTGACGATAAAAAGTCCCGATCATAGGACTTTTTATAGTAAGAAGATTTTCTTCTTTTGCGGACTCTGACTTTTTTTCTCCGGCTTTTGAAGGAGCTCCGGAAGGCGCAGGAACAACTGGTTGGGCAAGAGCCTGAACCGGTTGAACCATGGGCTGACTAACAATTTGCGCAGCTTCCTTTTTTTGTTTTATAGTGATTTTAAATCCCTCTTTTTCGATCATCAATTCACCGATATTGCTTTTGTTTACAAGCTTTACCAATTCATGAATTTGTTTAATGTCCATATTGGAAATTATATTTAGGTTATGGGAAACGTGTGGCTAAGTTACTTTAATAATTGAAAATTAGATAGATAAATGTAAATAATAAATGATCAACATTCGTTGGTTTATTCTTTTACTCTTTCTACGTACTCGCCTGTTTTAGTGTTTACTCTTATCAATTCACCTTCATTCACAAATAAAGGCACGTTAACGGTGGCGCCGGTTTCAACCGTAGCCGGTTTTAATGTTTTTGTAGCGGTATCGCCTTTTACGCCCGGCTCGCTATAGGTTACCTCCAAAACAATTTTATCGGGAAGTTCAACTCCCATTGGCTGATCAGATTCTGTATTTATCAACACAGAAACTTCCTGGCCATCTTTTAAAAACTGCGGTGCATCTACCATTTCCGGAGCCACAACAATTTGCTCATAATTTTCAGTGTTCATAAAAGTGTAACCGGTATCATCTTTAAAAAGATATTGATAAGGCCTTTTTTCAACTCTTACAGGATGAATGGTTTCCCCGCTGTTCCATGTCTGTTCGATAGTACGGCCGTTGTCAACGCCTTTTAATTTTGCCCACACTTTAGCTGCGGCACGAGCCGTTTTATTTTGCCCAAATTCAATAACTGTATAAAGGCTACCGTCAATTTTTAAAATCAATCCTGTTCTTATATCAGAAGTAGATGCCATAAAAAACTTTTTTTGAGGCAGCAAAGGTAAAAGATTTGTTTTATTGTTTAAGGGGAAAATTGAAAGAAGGACCACCGACAACCGACAACGGAAAGATAGTTCTAATCTGATACTGAATACTCAATGCCGGATGCGGAGCGTTAGATAGCAACTGGTTGACATTGGTTGTCTGTTGTCGGTCGTCCGTCGTCTCCAACTCTCCGCATTAACATTCTCTTCTCTCATCACAATCAAACTTTTCCATAGCTTTATAAAAAAATTTAACGTGAAGAAACTTTTCATTTTTTGTGCTGCGGTTTTTATTTCGGCAACCGCTTTTTGTCAGACGGATTCTGCAGATCAACAAGCGCCTTACCTGAAGTATCCAACCATTCCCGAGTTCACACTTTATAAAGCGCCGGACAGCACTGCTTTTAACAGGGAAGATTTGAAGAAAAAGAAGAATACCATCTTTATAGTTTTTAGCCCTGAGTGCAGCCATTGCCAGCACGAAACTGAAATGCTCACGGAGAACATCAAACAATTTAAGAATACACAATTCGTAATGCTTACTTATTTGCCATTTAACGAAATGATGGATTTTTACAATCATTACCACATTGCCAATTACCCTCAAATCACCATGGCGCGAGATACCAAATTTTTCTTTCCCATTTATTTCAGGGTAAGAAATTTACCATCCATCTTCGTTTATGACAAATCCGGGCATTTAAAAAAATCGTTTGAAGGCGATGTAAAACCTGAATCTTTAATAGCAGCATTATAACCGGACTTGCAGAGGGTTTTAGACCGAAATAAAAATCTTATTTAAAAGTTTGTCCACTGCTAATTAAATCTTAAAATCAATTATTCATTTTCAACTTTATTGTTTTTTATTAGTTTTATAAAAAATTTTCAGATGAAACGAGTTTTATTTATTCTTTCCTGCTTCTTTATTTCTTACTCCGGATTTTCACAAACAAATGCCGCAACTGATAATAGTCCGGAGTTTGTAAAAGACCCAACCATTCCCAACTTTACAATTTATAAAGCACCAGACAGCACCGTTTATACCAACCACGATCTGAAAACAAACAAACCCACTTTGCTGATGATCTTCAGTCCTGAATGCGGACATTGTCAGAACGAAACCAGGGAACTGGAAAAGTATATCGATCATTTTAAAAATGTTCAGATCCTGATGGTAACCTGGCTTCCTTACAGTGAGATGATGGCATTCTATCATAATTTTCAAATTGCCAATTATCCGGAAATCACGATGGGCTGGGATAGAAAAGATTTTTTCCTTCCTTATTATCATGTACAAATGTATCCTGACCTGGTGGTGTATGACAGACACGGCAAATACGTAAATTCTTTCAGTGGAGTTATTAAACTGCAGGATGTAGTTGATGCTTTGAATAAGTAAAAGCTTGTTTTATTGTCAGGTTGTTTTATTTTTTTTGATTTCACGAATTATTTCTACTTACACCGATTATGCAAATGCTTCGCGCCATTAGGTGAAATCAAAATAAAAATTCAACCAATTTCTTCGTTTACTGCAAATACACACACACTTCATTTTTTCTTCGCGCCTTCGGTTCTTTGTGGCGAAAAAAAATCGGTGCAAATCTGTTTGATCTGTGGCCGGAAAAACATCCATGATCAAAATCAATTATAACAATAACACAATTCATTTACCTTTGACCGATAACCTAATTTTTTAAAATAAATTAAACAATAAGATGAAAGTAACTGTAGTAGGCGCTGGTGCAGTTGGCGCCACCTGTGCCGACAACATTGCCCGCAAAGAACTTTGTGAAGAACTGGTAATGCTCGACATTAAAGAAGGAATCACCGAAGGAAAAGCGATGGATTTTTTACAAAGCGCTACCATGCTGGGAAGCGACACCAAAATCATCGGCAGCACGAATGATTATTCTAAAACCAAAGGCAGCAATGTGGTAGTGATCACTTCCGGAATTCCGCGTAAACCGGGAATGACAAGGGAAGAATTAATTGGCATTAACGCAGGCATTGTAAAAGATGTTACTTCAAAAATATTGGAGCAGTCCCCCGATGCGATCATTGTTGTGATCAGCAACCCGATGGACACAATGACTTACCTTACTTTAAAATCAACAGGGCTTCCAAAAAACCGTGTGATTGGTATGGGCGGATTACTGGACAGCTCAAGATTTAAATATTTTCTGTCACAAGCAATGAATGTTTCTGCACAGGACTTACAAGGTGTGGTTATTGGCGGACATGGGGATACTACCATGATTCCGCTTACAAGATTAGCCACTTACCAGGGAACGCCTGTTTCCAATTATTTGGATGAAGCTACTTTAAATAAAGTAGCAGCAGATACAATGGTGGGCGGAGCCACACTCACCAAATTACTCGGTACGAGCGCATGGTACGCTCCGGGCGCCGCAGGCGCAACGTTAGTAGAAGCAATCGTGCGTGATGAAAAGAAATTAATCCCTTGTTGTGTAATGCTTGACGGCGAGTACGGCCAAAAAGATATTTGCATTGGTGTACCGGTAGTGATAGGAAAAAATGGCTGGGAAAAAATTATTGATTTTCATATAAACGAAGAAGAACAAGCTAAATTCAACAAGAGCGCCGAAGCAGTAAGAAACATGAATGCTGCTTTGGAAGGGCTTAAGTAATTGTTGAGTTGAAAGTTATTCTTATGAGTTATAAGTAAAACCGGTGTAATGATTTGCACCGGTTTTTTTTGGAATAAAATGTATTGTGTTATTAACCTTAAACCAAAAAACGCATACCTTTAAAACAACAAAAAGTATACGAATGCCTGTTAGATTCAAAATAAAAATAACCAAAAAAATTCTTGAAAGAAGCAAAGAATGCGGCACCCACAACGATATTGAAACTATCGGAAATAATTGTGCCATTGCTCTTGCGCTTAAAGAAATTTTTCCTGATGTATTTGTAACAGCGCATCATATTTATCCTTTTGGACTTAATGAAAGCAAACCTTGCAGCGACCGGAGGATAGCGCTTCCAAAAATAGCGCTCGATTTTATCAATGTTTTCGATGCGCTGTGCGGCATTCATCATGTAAGATTGCTTCTTCCTGAATTTGAATTTGAGATTTCCATTCCCGATGAAATAATTTCACTCATTGATATTGAAGAAGTCACAAATATTCTTGAAGGAAATGGTTTTCCTGCACCAAACAGCTTACACCTATGAGATTCAGATTCTGATGTTTCATGACAGGGAAAATCTTTGTTTTTTTTAAATACCATTACAACGATTAAACACTGATCATTAAATTAACGTAGGACAGTACAGTTGAATAGCTTAAAATTCATGAATAGAAATACCAAGGTTTATATAATAAATTATTATCTTTATAAACCTTGCTCTTTCCATCTTTTCTCATTCAACTAACGTTTTGCATATGAAACTCTTATTTTTATTCCTTGCAACTACAACATTTTTTTTAGCTTGTAATAATTCAAACCAGTCCTCTCCTTCTACAACAGATTCAACTACCGCAAAAACTGATACTACTTCCATAGTGCAGGAATCGTTGCCTTTTAAGGCAGATATACCAAATGCAAATATGCAGATAAAACTTGCTTTACTGGCTGCACCTCCTGAAAAAAGAGACAGCGCCTCCGTGTATGGATATGATGCCAATAATAATCTTGCTGTTATAAGGAAAGGAACGAATGAAATGATATGCCTTGCAGATAATCCTTCTGATTCAAGCTTTTCAGTTGCCTGCTACAACAAAGACCTGGAGCCACTTATGCAAAGTGGGCGTGAACTGAGAAAACAAGGAATGTCCGGGAAAGAATTGTTTGACGAACGGGCTAAAGAAGTGGAGGAAGGAAGCCTGAAAATGCCAAAAACACCTGCTACTTTATATGTTTATTCTGCTGATGCAAAAGATGTAGACCATTCCAATGGTGAAGTTAAAAATGGTTATCTCCGTTATGTGATTTATGTTCCTTTTGCGACGGCCACCAGTACAGGTTTACCGGAAAAAGCTTCTGCTCCTGGTATGCCGTGGATAATGGATCCGGGAACTTATCACGCGCACGTTATGATCAATCCTTAAGTAACAGCGAAATAAAAGCGACTTAATCTTTCAACTGGTTGTTATTTATTCAATATTCATTTATTTATTGACAAAAAGTTATTTCCTGTTCGATACCAATGAAAACCAATTTCCTGAATCGACTTTAAACAATGCTTCATTACCATAAAATTCTTCTTTCCTAGTTACAATCAAATTGGCTGGATAATTTTATTATAAAAAGGCTAAAATAAAAATCTTCTTAATTTCCTTGTTTACTGTATTTTTAAAATGTTGATCGCTTAAAGAAAAAACAATGATGGAACGGAGCACAAAAAACTCCCTGATTATTAAAGCAACGCGTGAAGAAATCTATAATGCTTTAACCAATCCTGAAGCGCTTGTCCTCTGGCGGATTCCTGGAAGTATGACTGCCCGCATTTATAACTTCGACCTGAGAGTCGGTGGCGGTTATCAGATGTCACTTTATTACCCTGGCAGTGAAAAAGAAATGAAAGGAAAGACTGCTGAAAAAGAGGATAAATTCTCAGCGCGTTTTGTTGAACTTATACCGGGTAAAAAAATTGTGGAAGCAATAAAATTTGAAACTACTAACACCGGCTTTAAAGGAGAAATGATCGTTGAGGTAACATTAACTCCTGTTTCCACTGGCACAAGAGTTACTTTTTTATTTACAAATATTCCAAAAGGAATTAAGCCACAAGACAATGAAGCCGGAACAATATCTTCTCTTCAAAAATTAGCAAAGTATGTAGAAGGTTAAGCGATTTGAGAGAACGTCAATATTCATTATCCTTCTATAAATATTATTTCTTCATCTCAGCACCAAAGTAATTCTTAATAATATAAGCGTATCCCGAAAAAAATTAGGGATGAAGGTATCATTTTTTTTAACGGTGCATATCCTGGTAGAAAAAGAATTTGGCTGAGTGCTGTAATAACCATTTTCTGAAATCATAATGGCAAAATCAAATTACTTTCGCAATACATGAAGCAATCACCTACACATATTTTATTAATCAACTGCCCGGATGAAAGTGGCTTAATTTTTAAAGTTTCTAAAATTGTTTACGGGCACAAGCTCAATGTGGTAAGCAATGGAGAGTTTGTTGAAAGAAAGTTTAACCACTTTTTTATGAGGACAGAATTTTCAGGTAATTTCAATAAAGAAATTTTGTTGAAAGAAGTAAAAAGCGTCCTTCCGGAAACTTCTGAAATCAGGCTGAGCGCCAATACAAAGAAAAATGTTGTAATACTCGCTACCAAAGAATACCATTGTTTAAGTGATTTATTGCTGCGCCATAAGTTCGATGACCTTAACATAAACATCGTTGGTGTAATAAGTAACTACACCGATCTTAAAGAACTTACTTCCAAATTTGAAATTCCTTATTTTTTTGTTGATCATTTCAATAAATCAAGAGAAACCCACGAGCAGGAAATTCTTGCAATTACCAGGAAACTAAACCCCGGCTTTTTAGTGTTGGCAAAATACATGCGTATTCTTTCTCCGTCATTCGTGCAGAATTATAATAACCGCATCATAAATATTCACCATTCTTTTCTTCCCGCGTTCGCCGGTGCTAATCCTTATCAAAAAGCATATGAACGTGGCGTAAAGATTATAGGCGCTACCGCTCATTTTGTAAATGAACAGTTGGACGAAGGGCCGATTATTGCACAAAATGTAATTCCTGTTGACCATACCCATGATGCAAAAGAAATGGCGCGCTCAGGAAGAGATATAGAAAAAAATGTTTTGGCGCACGCTTTACGATTGGTGTGTAACGAAAAGGTGTTTGTCTTTAAAAATAAGACCATTATCTTTGATTAGCCATACTGAAAATTCAGTACTAACTGACAAAATAAAAATTGGCGAAGTTTCTGTGTTTACTGTTTTTGAATCGTATGATAATACCAACAGACCTTTCCTTTATACTTGGATTAATTGAAAGTAATTATGGTTATTTTGTATTTGCAAACTGCAATTTCCAACAAAAGTATTTGATGAATCAGGCGGTTTCTTTTTGCTTTTCATAAACTCCTTTTAGGACGGCTTCGGTAAGAATATGTCCCTGGATTTGTTCCAAAACTTTTTTACGGTCAGGAACCGGTTCGGGATCGAGCATTTTATTAACCGCATACAGTTTGAAAAGATAAGTATGTTTTGCGTCCGGGCAAGGGCCTTCATAACCTAAAGTATTTCCATTGCACAAACCTTGTCGTGCACCCGCCGATATGGAATCCTCTTCAAAACCTTTGCTGTCGGGCAATATATTAAACACCAGCCAATGAACCCATGGTTTTGCATCCGCATCTGGATCTTCTACCATCAGCACCAGGCTTTTTGCTTCATTAGGAACATTTGAAAATTGCAGCGGCGGACTAATGTTTGGCCCTTCACAGGTAAATTTTTTAGGAATGGTTTCTCCATCTTTAAAGGCGGTACTTTTAATTTCCATACTTATAATATTTAGAATTAAAAAAAAGAACCGTCGGAAAAATTGTGCCAGCCTATCGGCCTTTGGAGAAATTTGCAATTTTTTAAACCGATACTTTTTTTAACTGCTCGCACAGATCAGTGAAATTCAAATCTTTAAAAGTATCAATCACTACATCCGCTTCACCGAGCAAATCAGCCGTGTGTTCAGAAGCAAGCGCCACACATTTCATGTTGGCATTTTTCGCGGCTTTTACACCATTCGCAGCGTCTTCAAAAACAATACAATTTTCCGGATCTACACCAAGCAATGAAGCTGCTTTTAAAAAAATATCAGGCGCAGGTTTGCCGTCAATAACATCTTCTCCGGCCACCACTACATCGAAGTAAGAAAGCAAATCCACCTCTTCCATTACCATCTTCATTTTCGCACGGCGCGAACTGGTGGCAAGAGCAAGCGGAATGTTATCCTCTTTTAACTGCTGGATAAAATCGTCTGCATAAGGAATGGTCTTAATGCCCAGTTCCTCAACAATTTCCCTGAAATAAACCAATTTATTCGCAAGCGCTTTTTTGCGTTCTTCTTCATCTTCAAGGCCCAAAAAATCATTGGCCACGCGAAAACTCCTGATGCCAAGCAGCGGAATATATTCCTGGAACGTGAGCGTTTTATTATAATCAGCAAATAATCTTTTCCATGCTAAAAAATCCGCGTTGATACTGTCAATAAGGGTTCCGTCCATATCAAAAATCACCGCTTCAAAAGAAATGTTTTCATCGGTTGCTTTTTCTTCAATCATCTTTCTATTCAATTTTTCTTAAGATACGAAACAAAAAACACTCTGATTTTTTCAAAGTATTAAATGCAACAATTTTGTGTAATTTCTTCTACAAGCTATCCGCTTAAAAATAATTCTTTTCCACCATTCGGTTCTCAAAGGCGTGATTTAGAAGAATAATGCAATGGAAATGAAAAGGCACGCATTTTGAAATTTTAAAGGCACTTGCTTAAGTTTTCATTCATCAATAGTTAAACTAAGTGCATTTGAAAAACATTAAAAAGATAGCCATATTACGTGCGAATGCGGTCGGAGATTTCATTGTAACGCTTCCTTCGATCCAGGCTATCCGTGCCGCTTATCCAAATGCAGAACTGGTTTTGCTCGGCAAACCATGGCATAAAGAATTTTTAATTCACGGCCGTTCACCGATTGATCGTGTAATTGTGGTACCTGTGATGAAAGGAATAAGAGATGAAAAAAACATTGCTGAAGATAAATTGGAACAGGAAAAGTTTTTCGAAGAAATGCAAAAAGAACATTTCGATGTTGCGATTCATTTGCAGGGAAATGGTGCTTCGTCAAATCCGTTTCTCAACCGGCTGAACGCAGGACTTACTGTTGGATTAACTTCTGAAAATGCAGAAAAGATAGACAGGGCAATTGATTTTTATTATTATCAGAGTGAAGTGATTCGCTACCTGGAAGTTGCTTCGCTAATTGATGCAAAACCGGTTTCTTTTGAACCCAAATTGAATGTTTTGAATGAAGATGTTGAAGAGGTGAAAGGATTGCTTTCACTGTTGGATAAAAAACCGTTCGTTGTTTTACATCCTTTTGCAACTGATATAAGAAGAGCGTGGCCGGCAGAAAATTATGTTCCGCTTGCCGATTGGTTTTGTGAACAAAATATGGAAGTAGTATTTACAGGATTAAAGGAAGACAATCACGAAGTCGAAAGAATGATTTCAAAAATGAAGCACAAAGCCATCAACACTTGTGGGGCAATAAATCTTGGAGGATTAGCGGCTTTGTTACAAAAAGCTCGTTTGGTAATTGGCGGCGATACAGGCCCGCTTCATTTGGCGAGAGCGGTTAACACACCAACCGTCGGCATTTACTGGGCACCTAATCTTATTAACTGGGGGCCACTCACGAGGAACATTCACAGGCCGGTGGTTTCGTGGAAGATGCAATGTCCTTTCTGTGGAGAAGTTCCGAATGACCCCTACCCTTTTGAACCACAAAACGGATGTGAACATAAGGTTTCATTTGTGAGAGATGTAAGTGTGGATGAAGTAAAACAAGCGGCTTCCGGCCTTCTTTTTAAGAATAAAAAAGCCGGAGAGACAGGAAAGATTTGTTTGCAAAGATTGTAAGAATTATTACAATATATTTTTTAAAAACATAAACCCCAAAGTTGTATGCTTAACCAGCAAAAACCGCCTTAAAGTTTTAACGTGGCACATCCACGGCAGCTATCTCTATTACCTTACCCACACTGATTGTATTTTTTATCTGCCTTACAAAGAAGGAAGTTCAGAAGAAGGTTACGGTGGGCGTACACGCTCTTTTCATTGGGGCGACAATGTTGTAAATGTACCTGCAGACGAAGTGAAAGATCTTGATTTTGATATAATACTTTTTCAATCGAAAAAAAATTACTTGCAAGATCAATACGAGATTCTTACCGAAGAGCAAAGAGCATTGCCGAAGATTTACCTGGAACACGATCCGCCACGCGAAGTGCCAACTGATACACATCATGTGGTAGATGATCCGGATATTTTATTGGTGCATGTGACGCACTTTAATGAACTGATGTGGAACAATAACAGAACACCAACAAAAGTGATTGAACATGGTGTATTGGACAAAGGCAGCTTATATACCGGCGATTTAAAAAAAGGAATTGTAGTTATCAACGGCATCGTAAAAAGAGGAAGAAGATTAGGATTGGATGTGTTTGAAAAAGTGAAAAAACAAATACCGCTTGACATTGTAGGAATGGGATCAGAGGAAGTGGGCGGCCTCGGCGAAATTAACAACAGCGAACTGTCATCTTTTGTTGCTGAGTACCGTTTCTTTTTCAATCCGATAAGATATACAAGTCTGGGGCTTTCTGTTTGTGAAGCAATGATGGCAGGAATGCCGGTAATCGGATTAGCTACAACAGAAATGGTAACTGCTATAGAAAATGATTACTCCGGGTTTGTTGACACAGATGTGGATGCGCTGATCGAAAAGATGGACATGCTTTTACAGGATAAAGAAAAAGCGAAAGAACTGGGTGAAGGCGCGCGGCAAACGGCGCTAAAGAGATTTAATATCGATCGATTTACAACAGATTGGCTCAACACTTTTGAATCAGTAAACGAACAAAAAAAGGATATTTCTAAACCGCTAATGGTTTCGTAAGACAATATTTATTATTTAATCAAAAACAGAAAAGAAAGATGAACAACGTAAAGGGAAAAGTGATTTTAGTAACAGGCGGCGGACAAGGACTTGGCGCAGCTATTTGCAAAACAATGGCAGAAGACGGGGCAAAAGTAATTGCAACAGATATTAATGATGAAAAACTTGGAAAAACGATGAAAGAAATTGCTGATGCAGGTGGTGATATTAAAAGTTATCCAATGAATGTGGCAGATGAAAAAAATGTTGAAGAGGTAATCAATAAAATAATAAAGGAGTACGGGCATATAGATGCTGTAATAAATAACGCGGGAGTTGATCATACAAAATCTGTTGAAGAATTAACGTACGATGAATGGAAAACAGTGATTAGTGTGAATCTTACTGGGCCATTTAATGTGTCAAAAGCAGTATATCCTTTTATGAAAAAAAATGGCAGCGGTCATATTGTGAACATCACATCCACTGCAGCAAAGAGAGCGTGGCCAAATGCTTCAGCATATCATGCAAGTAAATGGGGACTGTTGGGACTAAGCCATGCGCTGCATACAGAAGCAAGACAGGATAACATAAAAGTAACCGCTCTTGTTTCCGGCGGAATGCAAACACCTTTTATTTTGGAAAGATTTCCGGAGGTAGATCCGAATGTTTTACAGGATCCAAAAAATGTGGCAGAAACTATTAAATACATTTTATGCCAGCCGAAGGAAACAGTGATTCCCGAAGTAATGGTGCTACCAATGCGCGAAACGTCATGGCCATAAACACCGATGGCCTTTAAAATAATTATTGAATGAAAAGAGGAGGCAGCAATGAAAAAAGAAATAAAAAATATTATTGAAGATTTTAAAAATCTGAAAATACTTATTGTAGGTGATGCGGTTTTAGACACTTATGTTTACGGAACAACGGATAGAATTTGCAGGGAAGCGCCGGTTCCTGTATTTAACAAGCAGGATGAAAAATTTTGTTGTGGTGGTGCAGCCAATACCGCGATAAATCTTGCGGCTCTTGGCGCTGAAACCTACTTCCTTACTGTGATTGGAAAGGATTCCAATGGAAAGGAATTATTGGACATTTTACAAAAGCATCATGTTCATACCGAGTACATTTTAAAAGATAAAACCCGCAAAACAATCGCGAAGAAAAGAGTGATTGCTTCGTCCAATATCATTCTACGGTTGGATGAAGGAACAGTTACGGACATTAACGAAAACCTGGAAAATGAATTGTTGCAGAAGTTTTTTGAGCTTGAAGATTTCGTGGATGCCATTCTCCTTTCTGATTATGGCTTTGGTGTTTTAACTGACCGGTTTATCAAATCAGTAAAACAAATTACTTCTTCGTTTTCTAAACCAATTGTCGTTGATTCAAAAAAACTTGACAGGTTTAAAAATATACACGCCGTTGCCGTAAAGCCAAATTACGAAGAGTATCTCAAGTTGGTAAACCTGTCTAAAGTTGCGAAGAACAAAAGAGTCGAGCAGGTTTTTGACAACGCAGATGCTGTATTGAAAAATTCTGGTGCTGAAAATGTAGCGGTGACGCTGGACTCCGATGGCGTTGCATTGGTTCGTAAAGGGAAAAAGCCGCATTATATTTCGTGCATTCCCCGCGAATGCAAAAAACACTATCGGCGCGGGCGATACTTTTATAAGCGCGTTAACGCTTGGCACTGCATCAAATCTTTCTATTGAAACAGCAACGGAAATTGCGGCAGCCGCTGCGGCAATCGTAGTGCAAAAAGATGGAACTACTTTATGTTCGAACATGCAACTCAAATCCTATTTCAATGCTATTCCGAAATACATTACCACGACCGAAGAACTTTTAAATATCATAAAAGAATTAAGAGAAGAAGGCAAAAAAATTGTTTTCACAAACGGTTGTTTCGATCTCATTCATAAAGGGCATATATCCTTATTAAATAAAGCAAGAAAGGCTGGAGACGTACTGATAGTAGGTGTTAACAACGACGAGAGTGTAAAAAAGGTAAAAGGAAATGACAGGCCGGTAAATACACTGGAAGACAGAATAACGGTTCTCGCAGGTTTGCAAAGCATTGATTATTTAATTGCGTTTGCTGAAGAAAGTCCGTTGCAATTGATAAAAGCAGTTCATCCGGATGTTTTTGTAAAAGGCGCTGATTATACTGAAGGATCAATCCCCGAGATGCCTTTGTTAAAAAAATTGGGTTGTGAAATAAAGATCATCCCACATGATTATGATATTTCGACAACGAACATAATTCAGCGGATAAATGAAATAGTAGAAGAAAGCAAATAAGATGAACAAAACAAAAGATATCACTGTTTTAATTCCAACTTTCAGAAGGTTAAAAGAATTGGCGGTAACGTTAACCAGCCTCTGTTTTCAAACAGAAAAAAGTTTTGATGTTATTATTTCAGATCAGGCATATGATGAAAGTATTTATGAAGACCAAAGCCTGCAAACGGTTCTAAGGCTGCTTGATTTGCATGGGCATGCGGTTTCAGTAAAAAAGAATTTGCCACCACAGGGAATGGCCCAGCAACGCGAGTTCTTGCTGAACCACTCAAATTCCAAGTTTAGTTTGTTTCTTGATGATGATGTAATCCTCGAAACTTTTGTTTTGGAGAACATGAAAAAAATGTTGAAAAAATACAATTGTGGCTTTGTCGGTTCGGCATTAACAGGTTTGAGTTTTAAGAATGATGTGCGTCCTCATCAACAGAAAATTGAATTTTGGGAAGATGAAATAAAGCCTGAAACCATTGCTCCTAATGATGAGAAATGGCAACGTTATAAATTACACAATGCCGCAAATATTCTTCATGTGGAAGAAAAATTTGATTGCACTCCGGATCATCCAAAAGTTTATAAAGTAGCATGGGTAGGTGGTTGTGCAATGTACGACACTCAAAAATTATCAGACGCAGGAGGTTTCCGTTTTTGGAAAGATCTGCCTGAACAACATTGCGGAGAAGATGTGTTGGCACAAATAAGAGTAATGAAAAAATTTGGTGGTTGTGGCATGTTACCCAGTGGCGCTTATCACCAGGAAGTTGAAACATCGATACATGACAGGGAAATTAATGCACCGGAAATTCTAAAAATATAAAAGAAATGATGAAGAAAGAAAGTCCTTTGGTAACCGTGATAATGCCCACATACAACCAGCAAAAATTTATAAGCCGGGCTGTTAATTCATTGTTGAAACAAACGCTGAGTAATTGGGAATTGATTATCGTAAATGATGGATCCGCCGATAATACTTTCCAGGTGGTTGAAGATTTTTTAAAAGACGAGAGGATAAAATATTTGCAAAATCTGTCTAATAAAGGACTGGGAACATCCATTAATAATGCACTGGAAATTGCGAAAGGAAAATATATTTCCTATCTGCCATCCGACGATGTTATTTTCAAAGACCATTTACAATCCCTTTATGAAACGCTTGAAATTAATACCGGAGTCACTCTTGCTTTTTCATCTTTCATTCATCACTACAACCGCAAAGCAGAGGGCATTTTAAATAATGAATGGTATCAGCTTGTGCAGGTCATGCATACAAATAATTCATGCCGTTGGACAGAACGTTGTGAATTGGAAAGTGATGATCTTAACCGTTTGTTTTGGAAGAAAATCAAGGGAAAACACATTCATACGGGAAAGCTTACGTGTGAGTGGGTTGAACACCCTAAACAACGGCATAAAATAATGCAGGAACCACTTGGTGGCATCAATACTTTCCGCTCGTTTTATCATGTAAAAGAGCCGCTACGTTTTCATACAAGCCGTGGAAATTTTATTGATGAAATCACGCGCTACTTCGAATACCGGAATAAAGCGGTAAATCCGAAAAAAGAGGGATTAAAAATTTTACTGGTTGGTGAACTTGCTTATAACGCAGAACGGATTATTGCCCTGGAAGAAAAAGGCCATCAGCTTTATGGTTTGTGGTTACGTGAACCTTATTGGTATAATTATGTCGGGCCCCTACCCTTCGCAAATGTGGTCAACATTCCTTATGAAAACTGGCAGGAAGAAGTGAAAAAAATTCAGCCTGATATAATTTATGGCCTTCTCAATTTCCAGGCAGTTCCGCTTGCACATGAAGTATTGAAAGCCAATACAGGTATACCTTTCGTATGGCATTTCAAAGAAGGGCCAATGATCTGCAGGGAAAAAGGAACATGGAATGAATTGATAGATTTGTATGAAAATGCTGATGGAAAAATTTATTGCAGTGAGGAAATGAAAGATTGGTTTGAAGAATTTTTAAGAGGAAATGAAAATAGTTTAAGTCTCGTGCTGGATGGCGATCTTCCGAAAAAAGATTGGTTTACCCAATCACGTTCTCCATTGCTTTCTGATAAGGATGGGGCTTTTCATACGGTAGTTCCTGGGCGGCCGATTGGCTTGCATCCTTATAATGTTGAAGAACTCGCAAAAGAAAATATTCATCTACATTTTTATGGTGATTTTACACATGGACAATGGAAAGAATGGATTGAAAAAAGCCATAAACTGGCGGCGGGATTTTTGCATATTCATCCAAATGTTGACCAGGAAAACTGGGTAAAAGAATTTTCGCAGTATGATGCCGGTTGGTTACATTTTTTTCAAAGTGAAAATTTTGGCGAATTAACGCGGGCAAATTGGGATGATTTGAATATTCCTGCAAGAATGTCAACGCTCGCCCTGTCAGGGCTTCCCATGTTGCAAAAAAATAATGACGGTCATACAGTTGCTATTCAATCACTTTCAAAAAAATTAAAACTTGGACTTTTTTTCGATACAATGCATGAACTAAAGCAATTGTTAGAAGATAAAGAACTGATACAGGAGATCAGAAATAATGTTTGGCAACAAAGGCATCTTTTCACATTTGATCATCACGTGGATGATTTAATCAGCTTCTTTAAAAAAGTAATAAAACAATCAGAATCAAAAAGAGAAAGTGAACCAGGGAGAAGTGTGGTTCCTCTTATTGCATAAGAACTACTTCAACAGTAAACAAAGAAAAAAACACTTTTTTTATTTTCTTACAGGAAGAATTGCAACTGTAAGCCGGCTGACGCAAAATAGTTTTTCCTCAGCGTCGTAAATTTTAATATCCCAAACATGAGTCGATTTACCTAAATGAAGAGGCATTGCAATTGCTGTAACGGTTCCATTGCTTACACTTCGCAAATGGTTGGCATTTATTTCCAGGCCTACACAATAAAATTTTTCCTGGTCAATTACCAAAGCAGAAGCAACACTACCAACAGTTTCCGCGAGAACACAAGAAGCGCCGCCATGCAAAAAACCATAAGGCTGCTGCGTTTTACTGTTCACCGGCATCGACAATTTTAAATAATCATCTCCGATTTCTTCCCACTTCAAATCAAGGAATTCTGCCATTGTATTTTCGCCGATTCCTTTTAAATCGTGAACCGAAATATTTTTATGAAACCAGATGGACATTAAAAGTTAATTGGTTTATTGGATTATTGTCTTACAACTTATTACTTATAACTTACGACTTATGACTTATAAACTTATCACTTTTTCGAATAAATTGATTTTCTCACCACTTCCGGCAGAAACTCAGAAATATCTCCATTGTTGCGAAGAACATCACGAATTAATGTACTTGCAATTGAAGTATATTTTGGAAGCGTTGTAAGGAAAATAGTTTCCACATTGGGTTTCAGGCTTCTGTTCATATCCGCGATTGCCTTCTCATATTCAAAATCATTTACGTAACGAATGCCACGTAAAATAAAATCAGCACCGACCTCTTTGCAACATGAAACCGTTAATCCATCGTAAGCAAGTACACTAATCTTTGGCTCATCTTTATAAATTTCCCGAAGCCATTCCAGGCTTTGTTCTTCAGAAAACATGGGAACTTTATTGCTGTTTCTTCCGAGACCAATGTACAATTTATCAAAAAGAGGAAGTGCCCTGTCGATGATATCTTTGTGTCCGAGTGTAACAGGATCAAAGGTTCCGGGAAATAAGCAGATTCGTTTCATGAAGATTTTTTGTTGATGAAAACTTAAGTAAAAGATTGTTTATTGCTTACCAAATATAGAACAGCCATTCTCACAGCCACGCCATTTTCTACCTGTTGCAAAATAATGGATTGTTTGGAATCAGCCACATCGCTGTCAATTTCCACTCCCCTGTTTATCGGACCTGGATGCAGAATTATAATTTCTTTATTCAAACTGTCGAGCAATTTTTTATTCACTCCATATGCAAGATTGTATTCTCTCAGAGAAGAAAACAAAACCTGATTTTGTCTTTCCAATTGAATCCGTAATACATTCGCCACATCGCACCATTGTAAAGCCTTTCCCAAATTATATTCAACTCTTATATCAAAAGCCTTGCTGATGTATTTTGGAATCAGTGTTGGCGGCCCTGCGACCATTACTTCTGCGCCTGCTTTTTTTAATAAATAAATATTACTAAGCGCCACTCTTGAATGCATAATGTCGCCAATCAATACAACTTTCTTTCCTTCAAGTTTTCCCAGTTTTTCTTTAATAGAAAAAGCGTCGAGCAAGGCTTGTGTTGGATGTTCATTGATTCCGTCTCCGGCATTTACAATGGCAACAGGAATATGCTTTGCGAGAAAATGAGGAGCACCGCTGGCACTGTGGCGCATCACCACCATGTCCACTTTCATCGAAAGAATATTGTTTACCGTATCGAGCAAAGTTTCTCCTTTTGAAACAGAAGAGCCTGAAGCGGAAAAATTAAGCGTGTCGGCACTCAGTCTTTTTTCAGCGAGCTCAAAAGAAATTCTTGTTCGGGTTGAATTTTCGTAAAATAAATTAACGATTGTCGTGTCTCTCAACGAAGGAACTTTCTTAATCGGCCTTTGTAATACTTCTTTAAATTGGGTAGCGGTTGATAGAATTAATTCAATATCTGAGAGCTGTAAATCTTTAATGCCCAGGAGATGTTTGGTGGATAGTTGCATTAAATGTCAAAGCTAAATGAAAAAAAGTATTGTGACAAAAAAGATAAAAGCTAATAAAAGTTTACTGACGGGAAAGATGAATCAGTAATGAAACCTGCATTGAATTATATGCAACCGGTTTTCTTCGATTTTATAAACAAACCGATGTTCATTATCAATTCTTCCAGACCAAAAACCTGCCAGGTTTTCTTTTAATGGTTCAGGTTTTCCTATTCCTTCAAATTTATTTCTCTGGCAATCTTTTATCAGTTCATTAATTCTTTTCAATTTTTGTTTATCATTTTTTTGCCAGAATAAATAATCTTCCCAGGCGTTTTTTTGCCACACAATTTCCATCAATCTTCAATTAACGAGTGTGAAGAAAATTCACCTTTTTTCATTTCATCAATGGATTCCTGTAATCTTTTCCTGTTTTTGTCTGAACTTAGTAAATACATCGTTTCTTTCAAAGAATTATATTCATTCAAAGAAATGACAACTACATTTTTATTTTTTCCGCGGGAAACAACAATAACATCTTCATTATTGCTCACTTTATCAAGAGATGATTTAAGTTCTTTTCGAAACTCGGTAAAATTTAAAACTTCCATAATGTACTTATTTAAGTACAAATATAAGTACTTATTTAATCAAATAATTAAAGAAAAAAATAGGCTAATACAAATTCACTTCTTCTTTATCCCATTCTACTCTCACCTTTTGGGAAATAATGGAATCGATTGATTTGCCACAATAATCAGGCTGAATGGGCAGTTGACGGCTATAGCGCCGGTTTATCAAAACACAAAGTTCTACTTTTTTAGGCCGTCCATAAGAGAGGATTGCATCTAACGCTGCGCGTATTGTCCGACCGGTAAATAGTACATCATCGATAAGAACAACATTTTTATCTTCCAATGAAAAAGGGATTTCGGTTTTATTGGGTTCGTGCAATTCTTTACGAATATCGTCCCGGTAAAAAGTAATGTCAAGTTTACCATATTGAAATTGGACATCAGGTTTTATTTTTTTTAACTGCTCATATATTTTATCAGCTAAAAAAATGCCACGCGGCTGCAGCCCAATCAAAACAACAGAAGAAAGATCAACGTAATTTTCTACCACCTGGCAGGCAAGCCGCTCAATCGTAATTTGAAGTTGATATTTATTAAGGATCGTATTCACTAAAATCTTATAAAATATTTTTCGTTTAAGCCGTTACAGTTTATATTATAGTAAAACGAAAATATTGATTATTTGTTTGTTTGCTGCTTTTGTAAATCGCAACTTATAACTTAATACTTATAACTTAATACTTTTCTTATTTCTCCTTTAAAAAAGGATACCTGTAATCAGTAGCAGGAACAAAAGTTTCTTTAATAGTTCTTGCACTCAACCAACGATATAAATTGAGGATACTTCCTGCTTTATCATTTGTTCCGCTTCCTCTTGCTCCTCCAAATGGCTGCTGGCCAACTACCGCGCCTGTTGGTTTATCGTTGATATAAAAATTACCGGCGCTGTTGCGGAGTTTTGTCGTTGCCAGTTCAACAGCATTTCTATCCTGCGCAATAATTGAACCTGTTAGCGCATAAGGTGAAGTAGAATCTACTAATTTTAAAGTTTCTTCAAATTTATTTTCATCATAAATATAAATGGTAAGAATTGGACCAAACAATTCCGTACACATTGTTTCATATCGCGGGTCCGTAACTTCAATAACTGTAGGTTCAATAAAATAACCTTTACTTTTATCACACTTGCCTCCTGCTAATATTTTTGCTTCTTTATCTTTCTTTACCTGCTTGATATAACCTTCCAGTTTATCAAAACTTTTTTCATCAATCACTGCATTTATAAAGTTGCTGAAATCTTCCACACTTCCCATCTTCATCGTTTTAATTTCAGCTACCAGTTTCTTTTTTACTTCTGCAGCAATATTTGACGGAATATAAGCACGTGAAGCAGCCGAACATTTTTGTCCCTGGTATTCAAAAGCACCCCGACAAAGCGCTGCTACCAACACATCAACATCTGCGCTTTTATGAGCAATGACAAAATCTTTTCCTCCTGTTTCTCCAACAATCCGTGGATAAGATTTATAAATTTTTGTGTTCTCACCAATGTGTTTCCACATGGTATTGAAAACGCCGGTGCTTCCGGTAAAATGAATTCCTGCGAAATCCGGATGATTAAAACAAACATCACCTAAAGTTGGCCCATCGACAAAAACCAGGTTGATAACGCCATCCGGCAAACCGGCTTCTTTCAGGATTCTCATGAACATTTGCGCGCTATAAACCTGTGTATTGGCACATTTCCATATAACTACATTACCACACATGGCTGCTGAAGTCGGAAGGTTTCCGCCGATAGCCGTAAAATTAAAAGGAGTAATAGCAAGCACAAAACCTTCCAAAGGACGATATTCCATTCTGTTATGCATGCCGGTGCTGCTAATCGGTTGCTGGCTATAAATTTCATTCAAAAAATGAACATTGAATCGCAGGAAATCGATCAACTCACAGGCAGCATCGATTTCAGCCTGGAAAGCATTTTTACTTTGACCAAGCATGGTCATAGCACACATTTCCGCACGATATTTCGCAGCGATCAAATCGGCTGCTTTCAAAAAAATATTCGCACGATTTTCCCAACTTAAAGCAGCCCACTTTTCTTTGGCTTTCAAAGCCGCATTTATAGCTTTTTTTACATCCGCCGCCGTTCCCTGGTTATAAGTTCCCAATACAAACTTTTTTTCGTGTGGAGGATGAATCTCAACTTTATCATTTGTATAAACTTCCTCGCCACCAATATACATGGGCATATCTACCTTTTTACTTTTAAGCGCTTTTAAAGCCTTTTTTAAAAGTTCTCTTTCCTTCGTTCCCGGAGCATAACTTAAAACCGGCTCATTTGCCGGCATCGGGTAAGAAAAATTTCCAATCTTCATTGTAAATAATTTTTATCTCAAATATCTTTGCGATAATTAAAGAATAAAATAAGAGGCCGGCGTATCCGGCTCTAAATTATTTTTTTAAGTACATAACTTCTTTTACCAGGTTTACGGTTCTCGGTACATCCGGTAAATAAGCTGCTACTAAATTGGGCGCATAATGCATTGGCGCGTCAAGAGAAGTAATTCTGCGAACAGGCGCGTCAAGATAATCAAATCCTTCTTTTTGTATGCGATAGGCTATCTCAGAAGAAACAGAAGCGAAAGGCCATTGTTCTTCCACGATAACCAAACGGTTTGTTTTCTTTACTGACTCAAGAATCGTTTGCCAGTCTAAAGGACGAATCGTTCTCAGGTCAATCACTTCCGCGCTAATATTTTCTTTTTGAAGTTCCTCAGCGGCTGCCAATGCCACTTTCATTATTTTATTAAAAGAAACGATTGTTACGTCATTCCCTTCGCGTACCACTTTTGCTTTTCCTATAGGTATTAAATATTCTTCTTCAGGAATTTCACCCTTATCGCCATACATTACTTCACTTTCCATAAAAATTACCGGGTCGTTATCACGAATAGCGCTTTTTAATAACCCTTTTGCATCGTAAGGATTGCTGACAGAAATCACTTTCAAACCAGGGATATTGGCGTACATGGATTCGTAAGCCGTTGAATGCTGCGCACCTAACTGACCGGCGCTTCCACTAGGGCCGCGAAATACAATCGGGCAGCCTACCTGTCCGCCGCTCATTGCCAACATTTTTGAAGCAGTATTTAAGATTTGATCAAGGGCAAGATTGGCAAAATTCCATGTCATGTATTCAACTATCGGACGAAGGCCATTTTGAGCCGCTCCCACTGCCACAGCAGTAAAACCAAGCTCAGATATAGGAGTATCGATGACTCTTTTTTCCCCGAATTCCTGCAACATTCCCTGGCTTACTTTGTACGCACCCTGGTATTCCGCCACTTCTTCTCCCATCAAAAAAACCTTTTCATCCCTTCTCATCTCTTCCTGCATTGCTTCGCGCAATGCTTCTCTGAATGCAATTTCTTTCATCAATCGAAATTTATTTTAAAATACCTTGAAAAATAATTTAATCTGGTTTCAAAAACGAAACGCAAAATTATCGGTTAAAGAGGAAATTATCAAAAGTAATACTTAACCGATAATCAGGTAATCCAGCGCATTTTGAATTCGATGGTTGTTTTATTGTTTTATTATTTTATTACAAACGCGATCTCTATTATTTTTGTTTGCTGTAAACCTAATTATAAAATTAGCTCATTAGCTAATTGGCTCATTAGCTAATTAATGTACTTTTGCGCAGATTTTAAAAATTCTAAACCATGCAACTTTCTTCCACTCTATCAAGATTTAGCGAATCTGAAACCATTAAAATGTCTAAACTGGCCCGGGAATTAAAAGCCAGGGGAGTTAATGTAATTAACCTCAGCTTGGGTGAACCGGATTTTAATACACCCGAACATATTAAAGAAGCAGCGAAAAAAGCGATTGATGAAAACTATACGCATTACACGCCGGTTCCGGGATATCCTGAATTGAGGGAAGCAATTTGCAAAAAATTAAAACGTGACAATGGACTTGATTATACGCCGCAACAAATTGTGGTAAGCACCGGTGCTAAACAATGTATCGCCAACACGATGATGAGCATTTTGAATGACGATGACGAAATAATCATTCCGACTCCTTACTGGGTTTCTTATTCTGAAATTGCACGTTTATGCCGGGCAAAAATTGTGTTTGTAAATGCCACACCGGAGAACGATTGGAAAATAACTCCTGAACAATTGGAAAATTCAATTACTGAAAAATCAAAATTGTTTATATTTTCTACACCTTGCAATCCTACAGGCTCTGTTTATTCTAAAGATGAACTGGAGGCATTGGCTAAAGTTTTTGCAAAACATCCTGACATTTTTATTATCAGTGATGAAATTTATGAGTACATTAATTATTCTCATACAGAAGGAAAATATGAAAGTATTGCTCAATTTCCTGATTTGAAAGAACGTGTAATAATTATAAATGGATTAAGTAAAGGTTTTGCAATGACGGGATGGAGATTAGGCTACACAGCTTCGGCAACTGAAATTGCAAAAGCGAATGAAAAAATTCAGGGACAATTTACAAGTGGTACTAATTCAATAACCCAACGTGCCGCGGTTACCGCACTGGAAGCGCCTTTAACCGCTTCTTATGAAATGGTTAAAGAATTTACACGCCGCAAACAACGCGTCATGGAATTACTAAAAGACTTGCCAAATGTAAAATGTACAGAGCCTCAGGGTGCGTTTTACGTTTTCCCTGATGTAAGATATTACTTCGGAAAAAACTTTGAAGGAGAAGTGATAAATGATTCCAGCGACCTCTGTATGTATCTGTTGAACAATGCGCATGTTTCTACTGTTTCCGGAGATGCTTTTGGGCAGCCGGGTTATATCAGGATTTCTTTTGCCAACAGCATGGATAATTTAGAAGAAGGCTTTAAAAGAATTAAAAACGGACTAGCGCAACTTTCCTGATTTCCTGAATTAAATAAATAGAGATGAAAAGAATTTTGGCAGTTGTAACCGTCATTGCGGTGATTTTGATTTTATGGTTTTTATTTTTCAAACCTTCCAATAAAACTACGGTTTCAACACAATCTCAAACTACAGAAGCAAAAAAGCATTCGCCGGAATTTGATCGCGACATTGACTCTCTTATCAATTCTTATATGGCAATGAAAACTGCATTTGTTGAGGCCGACACTTCTGCAATAAAAACAAAAACTACAAATTTTATTGCTTCTGTCGACAGTCTTCATTTAAATGAATTACAGGAAAAAGACTCATCCATTTATATGGCGGTTCAACAAAATCTGAGTGATATAAAAGCTAATGCCGATCCGATTTTGCAGGAAAATGACATCACTGAAATGCGCCGCGATTTTAGTATGGTTTCTGAAAACTTATACCCGTTCTTGAAAACCATTGGTTATGAAGGAGAAAAACTTTATTGGAAAAATAGTCCAAACGCTTTTGGTGAAGACAAACCGGCCAACTGGCTTAGTATTTCGCGTGAAATTAATAATCCTTACCACGGTAAACGTGATCCAAAAAATCTTCATTCCGGGGAAATTATGGATTCAATTTATTTGAAATAAAGGTCTGATTCCTCCCATTATTTATCGGTCTCCAAACAGTATTTCTCCATTTCTTAAAAAATCAGTTTCCCTTCAGCCAAAGAATCATTCCCCTGCAACCCACCGGTGTGAATGCATAAAATCTTTGAATCTCGTTCAAAATATTTTTTATTGATGAGGCTATAGATTCCAAACATCATTTTAGCGGTGTAAACAAAATCCAGCGGAATTGAATGTTTTTGATAAAACAAATTCATGAAGGAAAGTAATTCATCAGTTTTTTTTGCGTAACCACCAAAATGATAGTCACCAATAAAAGAATATTTTTTTGAGGGATCAACTTTCAGTTCTTCAAATCTTTCACCGATATCATTTAGATTTTTTAATACACCAAAACCAATAATATTTCTTTCCTTTTTATTTGTATCAACAATTCCGGCAAAAGTAGTTGCAGTGCCGACGGGCATACAAATATGCGTAAAATTTTTGTCAGCAAAATAATTACTGATGAGTGAAGCGCCTTGTTTTCCTTTTATAGAAAAACCGCCTTCAGGGATTAAAATATTCGCACCATAATTATTTTTTAAATGATGTAAGAATTCCGCATTAATATTTTGATACAATGAACGACTGATAAATTCGAGTTTCATTCCGTGTTCAATACAAAATTGTAAAGTGTGTGAAAGTATTTTCGGTTTTTCTCCACGTACAATTCCAACAGATTCTAAATCCATTTGTTCGCATGCAAACGCAGTAGCAGCAAGGTGATTAGAATAAGCGCCACCGAATGTAATAAGTGTTTTATGAACAGATTCTTTTGCTTCTTTCAAAAAATAATTCAGCTTAAACAATTTATTGCCTGAAATTGCCGGGTGAATTTCATCAAGTCTCAACATAAAAATCTGCACCTCATTTTTCTCAAAAAGTTCATCTGTGAGTTGAACCATTTCGGGCTCTTTAAATTCGATTCCAGGTAAAACGCCGGTAATGTACGATTGTGGCATAAATCTTTCTTGCTTATTTTCGCAGCAATATAATTATTAAAAAAAATTTATCTGGAAAATGAAACCTACACTTTTAGTTTTAGCGGCAGGAATGGGAAGCCGTTATGGAGGTATTAAACAAATGGATTCGTTTGGCCCGAACGGCGAAACGATTATTGATTATTCAATTTATGATGCAATAGCAAGCGGTTTCGGAAAAGTTGTATTTGTAATTCGTGAAGCTTTTGCGGAAGATTTTAAGAACTTATTTGAACCAAAATTAAAAGGAAAAGTACAAACAGAATATGTAATCCAGGAACTGACTTCTTATACAGAAGGGTTTCAACTTCCTGAAGAGCGCACAAAACCCTGGGGAACTGCGCATGCTGTAGTTATGTGCGAAAGAGGCAATTAATGAGCCATTTGCTGTTATTAATGCTGATGATTTTTATGGTAGAGATGCGTTTGATAAAGCAGTTAAATTTTTAACAGAAGAAGTTTCTCCTAAAAAATATTGTATCATCGGTTATGAACTTTCAAAAACGATTTCTGAAAATGGAACCGTAAGCCGTGGTGTTTGTGAAGTAGATTTTGAAGGAAATTTATTGCACATAAATGAACGCACGAAAATCTTTCCTGAAAATGGAAAAATTTATTACACAGAAGATGCACTAAAAATGCCTTTGCCTGCCGACACGGTTGTAAGCATGAATTTCTGGGCGTTTGATCCGAATGTATTTGAATTCATTCAAAAATTATTTTTTCATTTTTTACAGGAAAAGCGGTAAAAATCCAAAAGCCGAATTTTTTATCCCGATTATCGGAGATGCTTTTATTGCTGAAGGAAAAGGCGAAATAAAAGTTATTCCTACTTCAGCACAATGGTTTGGCGTTACTTATAAAGAAGATGCGCCGCAGGTAAAAGAAGATATTCATAAATTAATAGAGAAAGGTGTTTACCCCGAACATTTGTTCGCAGAAACAACAACAAAATAAAATTTCCCTTGAATTGTTTGTTTACTATATAACAAAACAGCCCGGAAAAACCGGGCTGTTTTGTTGTCACCTATCTTATTAAATTTAAAGTTTAATTTCCTTTTACTTTATAAACAAAATCTTCTAATTTTTTAATTTGTTTTACCCTGTCAAGGCCTTTTAAAGTATTCACAGCCGGTGTTTTAATGGTAATGTCTTTTTCTTTCTTAACCTGCTTGAAAGCGTCATAAATATTTTCTGATTTAATGGCAAACACAACACCGTCAGCGTTTGTCTCTTTGCTGCTAATAATACCAATCACTTCACCATTTTTATTAATGACCGGACCTCCACTATTTCCGGGATTAGCTGAAATGCTGATCTGGTAAGAAGTTGTATCCCCATAATAGCCGGATTTAGCACTTAAATAACCTTCACCATATACAACTTCTTCACGTGGGTAACCTAAAGTGAATATAGGTTCGGCAAGTTCAGCTGTGGACTTTGGAAAAGTATATGGAAGATCATTCACCTGTTGGAAAGAAGTATCGGTAATTTTTAAAATTGCAAGATCCGTTGCCGGATTCAAATAAACCTGTTCGGCATAAAACTGTTCCCCTTTTTTATTCTCAACAATCAGGTTTTTTGCATTTTGGACTACATGGGCATTTGTAATTAAATATCCTCTTCCGTCCACTAAAAAACCTGTAGCCCTGAAATTCGCTTCAAACTTTGGCTTCGCCGTTGCAGTAGTTGCATCGTTTAATTTATGTTCAATTTCATTTAATTTATATTCAAACTGCGTTAGTTTATGATCTACCAACGGTGTAATAACCGCCACTTTCTTGCTTTCAGAATATTTAGAAATAGAGATAGCCGTACTTAGCGAAACAATACAGGCGATAGCTGCAGCTACTGCAATCGTGCGCTGATAGCGGTTCCACAAATAAACCAGTTTAGCTTTTGTTTTTCCTTTTTTCCCGGAAATAGCTCCTTCATTGATCAATTTATTTTCAACTTCATTCAGGTTATGACGCAGTTTTTTTTGTTCACTCATTCTTTCAATCTCTGCAAGAAAAAAAGAATGTTCTGCAACCGTTTGGTCAATTTCCGGATTATTTTTTTTCAATTCCTCAAAAAACAATTTTTCTTTATCATCCATTTGACCGTTTCGATATCTTTCAATCGCGTCAAAAAGTAGATTGTCTTCCATTTTTAGTCCTTATTTTTATATTGTGCGAAGAATATTTTTTTCAATCTCACAAGGCATTTGTATTTCTGCGTTTTTGCGTTGTCTGCGTTAGTATATCCAAAAACTTCAGCTATTTCCGGCATTGATTTTTTTTCCAGGTAAAAAGCCTCCAGCAAACTTTTGCAAGGCTCTCCTATTTTTTGCAATGCACTTTCCATAAACAAAAAATCATTGTTCTTTTTTTCGTGGTATTCAATTTCATCATCAACAGGTACAATTTCCTCAATAGTTTCTATTGAAGGATTAAACCGGTTTTGCTTTTGTAATTTCTTTAACCAAAGCCGGCGGCAAATTGAATACAGGTAAGTCTGCAACTGGCAAGTCAATGTAAAAGAACCCGACTTTGCTTTTTCGAATAAAACGATCATTGCCTCCTGGAAAACATCAAGCGCATCATCCGTATAACCATTATTCTTTATTATAAAAACCTTGATTGCTGTAAAATTATCCCGGTAAATCGTTTCAATGGCATCTGTATCACTGTCTGCAAGGCCTTTTAATAAAACTGTTTCCTGTTCGATCGTTTTCACTCAACTGATAATTAATACGTATAAAATGGAAAAGTAACCCAATTAAATTTTTAAAAAAATTTTATAGTTGGGTTACTTTTTAAAATTATGAGTATAAATAAGAAATATTTAAAAATCTAAAATTAAACAAAATGAAAAAATTATTGCTCGTTTTCACAGTTGCTGCTTTTTTAACAGCTTGTAATGGTAATTCATCTTCAACAGAAGCTACTACAGATTCTACAAGTGTAAGCACAATGGATACAACTACAACAGCCGCTCCTATGGATTCCACAAATATGGTTACTGACTCTACAAATACAATGAGTGCGGATTCAACTAAATAATAATAATTTGTAATTATTTTATTGTCAAACAATTTTTATTTTGACTGGCAATCTCAGAGCCGTTTCCCTTTTGGAGACGGTTTTTTTGTTAATATTTTCTCTTTAAAATCCCGATAGAAATTATTAAAAAATTCCTTTAAAAAAAATAAGCAATTTGTTTTTTGATTACGTTCCAAACCTTACTTTTGCGCCGGAGAGATGTCAGAGCGGTTTAATGAGGCGGTCTTGAAAACCGTTGAGGGTCACACCTCCGGGGGTTCGAATCCCTCTCTCTCCGCTAAAAACAGTTATTTAGAATAAACTTAAGCTAAAGCTCCCGTAAGGCCAGTATTTACGGGAGCTTTTTTTAGCTTTACTAATATTTACCCCATTTTATAGCTGCTTGGGAGGAGTGATTGGTGGAGTACTTACTTCTCTTTATAATTACTCTACTATCTTAACCTTATGCCATTATTCTAGTCTTAACCTTATGCTTTATTGAAACTGTTACTAAAAAGCTTGACACGGTGACCTCCGCTACTACAGTAAACCAATAAATTCCTGTAATTTTAATTTTGTCGTAAATGGCTTTAAAAAAGTC
>CAWEQV010000022.1:0-20490 GCA_963811285.1 uncultured Chitinophagaceae bacterium
GAAAGGTTTATTGGAATTGGTAAGATTAGATTGAGATTGTTGGCATTTCTTTTCCACAATATTGTTAAATGAAGACTAAGTAACGCTGATGCACAGGCCAGGAGAATGCGCCAGAATGGGGAGTTTTTTATTGCAACTTTCAGTACGTATAAATCTTATGAATTGAAAGGAAGGAAAAGATCAAACCAACAAAAATAATCAGCGACCTGAGCCAGTTCATGGTTTTCCACTGCATCCATATTTTGGTAAGCCTTGCAGTTTCACTTAGTTGTGCAGTATTGAACATAACATGATTGCGTGGATAAAAGTAAGCAAAGGTGAATACGTCTGCGAGGATGTAAAGAACTGCAGCTATCACCAGGTAGAGTCTAGCTCCGGGCGCTTGTTTCCAGAAAATGATAATGGCCAGCACGGCAATTAATTGGTTTATGGGAGAAAATACCCTGAAAAAATTTCCGGGATTTACATGACTAAAATATTGCCTGGCAGTGCCTATAGATTGAGGAATGTCACTTCCCCACGATTTTACATCTATTAATGAGTTATAAATATTAACCATCAGGAGGCCGCTTGCAATAGCAACAGAGACAAATAATAAAATGTTTTTCATTTTCATTTTTTGCTCAAAATTGAGAAAGCCTTAAAAGAAAAAATTGTACTTAACGGACATTAGCGAGGATATGACCGGGCAAGCCGGTTCTTGTTTTTCTATAAGCGCCGGGTGTAAATCCTGTGAAGGATTTAAAAGTCTTTATGAAATGAGATTGATCTGCAAACAGGCAATCATAACCTATTTCCGTCAGCGATCTTTGTGTAGAGTGAATCAAATTAACAGAATGAAGATATTTTTTGTAACGCAATGTTTCCTCAGTGTTCATGCCCGTGAGCGAGTATATCTTTCTTGACAAATGCCTTGGCGAATAGTTGATGAATGAAGAGAGTTCTTTTACTGTAGGAATATCGCCTTTGAGTGTGCTTAGGAAGTTGTTTAAAAACCGGTCTCTCGGATCAATTTTAAAATAATTGTTTGTCACCCAATCGCAGAAGATGACCACTCTTTTGTAAAATGAATTTTGCCTGGCAAGCAAATGCCATAACGATTTAAAGGAGTTATCAACGAGTATAAGATCAACAGCCTGATTGGCAAATTCAGATGCGGGTACGCCTAAAATATTCTTAAGTGCAGCAGGTTGAAAACGCACTCCGAAAAAACTTTGGTTTTTGGGTAAATGCAACACAATGTTCGAAGTATTAAAACCATTGATAAGGCATTGTCTTATACAATCCTTTTGATTTCCAATTTCCACGGGGATTGTGTTATCACCGGAGAAATTAAAAATAATTTCAGTGATACCGGAAGGGATAATAGTTTCCTTTTCATATGCTGTAGCACCCTCTACCTGCCAGAATAATGCGGTTACATTTTTCAACCATCCATCCCCCGGAATGTAAAACTGATTGTTCATTCTTCGACAGTTAATTACGCAGATACGTCGGTCTAAGGTATTAAATCTGGTTTTATGGGGCAAGTGTATGGTTGCCAGGAGGATTTAGGAAGGAAGGTAAATGTCTCCAACCGGCGCAGGCCTCCCGGCCTGTGCCTTATCGTTACTTTTGCCTCGCTCCTGTGCCTTGTCGTTACTTTACCTACATTTAAAACCCCAAATTCACATAAAAGCACTCTTCAATCTAATCTTACTAATAATATCCGGGTGTTCCACTTAACATCAAAAGCCCGGAGCAGGCCATCCTCCATAATTCTTAATGAAAGTTAACCGGTTCATTTTTATCCCCTGCGGCGCATAATCACCAATGAAATTACGTGCATTTTGAATAAATATATTTTTCGGGCTCGACATGCTGATAACAGGTACTTTGCCAAGGTATCCTGCAAAGGAAGGATCACCAAGAAGATTCCTGTAAAGCAAAACCATACTTGTATCGTTTACTGACCACGGCATGAAATTGTATCCTGCCTTTTTTGACTTGCCTTTAATATTCTCATCTCCTATTGCTATATACACATAACCATCGGCTGCTTTTTTAAATTCTGCATCTTTTATTCCAATTGCTGCGGTTGTATTCTTTCTGCATTGGGTAACAGACCAAAACCGAACGTCATTGTTGGGATCGGTACTCCCATCGGCTCTGAAAGAAGGAGGCTTGAAACGTAACAGGAAAACTTCATTGTTTAAACGTTTCAAGGCACTTATGAGGTAAATGTTATCGGCATTATTGAACTGTCCAAGACCTATAGCGTGATAAAACCGGACGGTGTCGTCAATGGCTGTTTTAAAAATCGGGCTCAGCCGGGTGGTATAAACAGATTCTGAAAGCTGCCCGCGTATAGAATAGGTTGCAGGCATAGCAACCGGATCACCAGTGCGCACATCAAACGCTTCTATTGAGGGAAGCGGAACTCCTGCCGTTTCGGATTGTTGAGGCACATAATACCTGATCATCAATGTGGCTATGTTGATTGAATCACTATTAAAAGTGAACACATTCGGTTGGTTACTGTAAACAGGATAACCTGCCGGGACAACGGTAAGTGTATAATTCCTGCTGGTGGCACCAGGATCAGCATAAGCCTTAAATGGATTAGTACTTCCGGCATCAGGAACCAGGGCTGTATCAGGGATTGCGCCATAACTGCTTGCTTTTTGCGCATCATACAAATTATAGCTCATGTAGCGTGCATAGGCAAACTGTCCCTTCACACGGATACCGATGTACTTATCATCACCATTCGTTCTGTCAAATGAAAATGCATAATAATTAGAATACAGATCGGGCAATGCAATCACTGTTGGATCCGTGCCAATAAACGGTTCCCAAAGTGACTCCTGGGGCACACTCACCTTTGCATTCGCAGTATTCAGTTCTGAAGGAGACAAAAGGACTTTTTGGCAACTGAATACCCATAAAATTGCTGAAATAAATACAGCAGGCTTTAAAATTGATGAAACTTTCATTGTTATAATTTTTAGATTCCTGATTACTTCTGACAAACGATACTTTCCTATAAAAAATCACTACTTGTTTTTAAAAGGGATTACGGTCTTTATATTTTTTAATGGTTATTGTAAAGGAGATTAGATATTAAATAAAAATAGCACTTTGAATTATCACAATTCTATGACATGCAAACAGTAAAAACACTAACAGGTGTCATGCTTACAGGTATGTAAAAAAGCGGATAGGTAACTTTATCAGTATGGTCAATGGAAATTTTTGAGATATGATTCCGCTTCTAACACTTTTTTTTCCAATTTTCATCTTTTCTTCATCTTTCCCCGCAATATTTGCATTTGTAAACAATCACTACCTGGCAGCAAACAAACAAATAAATTCATTTTTTCTTTGCGCTTCATTACCGGTGATGAGTTCATGAAAAAAAATGCCAGTGGTTTTAACGTTAAAATTTAATATCTCACCTCTAAAACACAAGTAATGAAAAATCTCAATGGTTTATTTTTAGCGATTTCGCTTTTGGTAGGTCTTTCCTTCGTCGCCTGCAACAAGAACAAATCGGCAGGAACTTCAAGGCTTACGGTTTCTCTCACTGACGATCCTGGTTCTTATGACTCCGTTAATGTTGACATTCAGGGTATCCTGGTAAAAGCTGGTTCCGATACAGGATGGACATCTCTTCCTTTGACGAGGAAAGGTGTTTATAACCTGCTCGATTTCAAAAACGGCCTTGATACCTTGCTGACATCCAGTGAACTGCCTGCAGGTACTTTATCACAAATAAGGCTGGTCTTAGGTAGTAATAATTCAGTAGTAGTCAATGGGATCAATTATGCACTTTCTACTCCTTCCTCTCAACAATCAGGGCTAAAACTTAATGTACATGCCAATTTGGTAGAAGGAATTGAATACAAGTTATGGCTCGACTTCGATGCGGGCAGATCTGTTGTGGAAACAGGAAATGGTAATTATATCCTTAAGCCTGTTATACGTACCTATTCTGAAGCCACGTCCGGAGCTATTAAAGGTTCTGTTGTACCTGCCAACTCCCATAGCACAGCATATGCTATACAAAATGCGACTGACACGATCGCTTCGGCTGTTGCAGATACAACTTCGGGTAATTTCCTCCTTGGAGGTCTTCCTGCAGGTGACTACACTGTCGGCATTCATGCTGACGGGTATGCAGATACTACCCTTACAGGCAACGTAACCACAGGAAGTGTTACGGATTTGGGCTCTGTACAATTGCATCAATAGATTATACTATTTATATTACAGCCTTTTGAGACCGGTGCTTACTGCCGGTCTTTTTCTATTATGACCTTCCATGCAAGGGCTTAATTACCGGGGCCTCAACTTACTATTACAGTAGTCTCCTTCGGGTTTGCCATGGGAATTCCCATGGCAAACCCGAACAACCCCCAAAAGAAACCCTTACTTGAGGTGGCTGGTGGTAAAGTTTAGGTAAAGCAGTAATCTCAGCCGGATCTCCCGATAGGGCACTCGTCGCACCATAAATAAGACAGGCCCGGCCGGGGCAAAGGAATAGGAACAGTAAATAAACAAGAAATAGAGATTTCTATTTTCGCTATACTTTTAAGAATTGGTTAGTGAGGAGGGAGCTCCCTTCGTCGTCGTGGTTTCATGCCGCCCCCTTATCTTACTTTAAAAACCCCGCCGTGACAGTAAAGTTATCCGTGAAACCCCGGCGAATGAAATGGATACGCAAGGTCCACTATCGTGAGACATTGCCTGGGAAATAAAAAAAGTATCTTTATATCAATATGATGAATCAGGTTCAAACAATGAGTTATGGAAACAGGAAATGAAAAATTTATTGGTACATGGGAATTAAAGAAATGGACTGCTGAATTGAAGGATGGAACAATAGTATTTCCCGCCGGTGAAAATGTAACAGGGCAAATAACGTATGATGCCAAAGGAGCAATGGCTGTTCAGGTAATGAAAAATAACAGACCTCAGTTTGTTTCTGAAGATTTCACGCAGGCTCAGCCTGATGAAAAAATTGCTGCCTATGATGGATTTATTGCTTATTGCGGCAATTATGAAGTTGATCTTATCGCCAACCAGGTGATTCACCATATAAAAATAAGTTCTTTCCCGAATTGGGTTGGTCAAAATCAAATCAGAAACTTTGAATTCCGGGAAAATTTGCTAATCTTAAGCACTAATGTAATTGGATCAGGCAGACACCAATTAATTTGGATAAAAAAGGAAGATTAATCACCGATCTATCACCCTGGCTATTCCCTTTGCTATGGGTAGTATAACGTCTTTTAGTGGCCTGGCGGGTTTTTTTCGCAGCAATGTCTCACGATAGTGAACGTTGCGTCAGTCTGTAATTGGTGGCTGGTGGTAATGTTTACGTAAAGCAGTAAACGAACAAATAAAGCCGGTTTTATTTTGTAAAACCTTTACGATCATAACCTGTAAAAAGTTATTGTTGAACGGCTATCTCCGCGGGTTGGGTAACGTCTATTTCGTACCTGCCTTTGTATTCTTTTATAGTTCCGGTTACGCAAACGTTTTTATCAGCGTACATCGTTTCTGCCGGCTGTGGAAAATGGGCCCTGTCTTCTGCATGTATTACAATGGTTAAGGGTGAGTTGGGATATTCAGCACCCAGGTTGATGAAAGTGATACTCTCCAAAGATTTTACCCCATATACTTTACTGCACACGGTAACTGCCTCGCCTACATGCGCGCTGGCTGAATCTATAGCAATGGTGGTTTGGCAAAAAGCGGTTGCGGAAATGAAACAGGCGAGGGCTATGGTGATCATTTTTTTCATAAAGGGTGATGTGAATTTGAGAAAGCAAATTTAGGGGGAAATAAAACAGAGAGATGAAATTTGTGATGAAAGGAATAGAACAGTAAATGAACAAATAATGAGGATTTAGGTTTTAATTGCTATCATTAATTTCTAACTTAAGGTCATTAAATTTCCCCCACCAAAATCATTATTTTAAATTCTAATAATATGAAGATGTCCTATCAAGCATTCTTTTAGCAAGCTTTTCAATATTGCTAGGTTCTAAGTCTTTTGAATAGGTTTTTCGGTATAATTAGTCAAGATATCATCAGTCATTAATTTATGATATTGCAAATATTTATTAACCTGCTCTTCTGTTATAGTTGATAAATCATAAGAAGAAAATTCTCTAAAAAAACCTTTTATATTTTCTTTTAATAACCTGAGTGTTTTCTTTGTTATTATCTCAACAGGATAATTGAAACCGGCTGCCCCTGCAATATATTTTGGAGGGATAATAAGTATGTATTTTGTGGCGTCCATTTTGTAATTAGTTTTAAACCATGCACACGCAGTATTCATTTGTCCAGTTTCGGATTTATTGATTTCAGCTCTATCTTCTTTAACCTCGTTCTTACACTCGAACAGTATATATTTGTTTTCTACTATATTCCATAAATTATCTGGCCCCTTTTTTAATTCTTTGTCAGGTCTTTCACTTGCAAAACCTAGAGCTAAGCCAACTTCCATTAAAGCTTTTTCAAAACGATCGGCTTTTTTTCCAAATGCTAAATTTGATATCAATTCTCCTACTTTCAATTCCAAATCAGAATACTTTTCGAATTTTTTAATCCAGCCAAGAACATTCTCGCTCCTTTTTTTATTCATTTTTAACTTTTGAAACTCAATACCATATGGTGGTTTCAATAGCATACGGTTTAATTTATAGGCCTGAATTTGATAATCATTAGATAATGACTTTTTAAAGCTATAAGCATATCGTGCCATTTCTTGCAAGTAGTATGCTCTATCAATTTTATCGGCTGGGGAGATATGATCATCAAGTAGTTTTTGAATTGTATTTACTGCTTCCATGTATTGGTTACTAGTAAAAAAATCTTCAGCAATTTTCTCCAACTGAAGTATCTGATAAATGTCATTGTCTAAATCACTATCTTCAATTGAATTCATTTCTTGCACATAATACTTTTTCCATTGCTCATCTCTATTTAACGAAACCTTCAAAATTTCATCTATTATCTTCACAGGATCATCAGTTGTAGCTTGTTCAATAACTAATTCACCAATAGCTTTACCAATTGTGATTTGCTTATTAGTCTGAGGAGAAAAATAATTTTTTAATCTATTAGTAGCTAAAATATTAATTAAGGTTCTGCCAGTTATTAAAATCACACAATAATCCTTTTCACCTCTTACCGCTCGTCCCATACCCTGTTCAATCTTTTGAGCAATTTTTAGATCAATAACTTTACTCGTTTCACGATAAGTTTCCAGAAGTCTGTCAGCTAAAGTGATTGAAATTGGTTTAGAATCCAGAACAAGAATTCTACATTGATTATCTGGGAGGTCAATACCCTCGTATCTATTAGATAGTACAATAGTTTTACTAAAATCGCCATTTTTGAGGTTCTGAATAGACTCATCTATTTTTAATCCTAAAGGAAACATTGATCCAGCCCTCTTCCACTTTTCAGCACCTTTGTTACTCGGACAAAGAACAACTATTCCAGATTTTCTATTAATATTTTCTTTGCCAAATAATCCTACTATTGTTGGTTGATTCAAATCTTGATTTATGAAGTAGGGTATTAAAATCATTTTTTCGCCAGACCATTTTTCCTCTGTATACTTTAAAGGTGCATGAATGACATCTATGGGTACGCCCAAGCCTTTAATAAAAAAAGCATCATTACTTGTGGTCGCAGACATAAATACTCTATGTTTTGCTCGAGAGAAAGTTCCAAAAACATTCAAAGGACTACTGTACGGCGATATTTCTATCGAAGAACCTGAAACTATGCATTGACAATCTTCTATAATATCTTTTATTAGATCCCAAACAAACGTTAGATAATCTTTATCTCTGTTTTTAACTAACAGAGCTATAACTTCACTGGTTTTTTCTTTCCATGCCCAATATGGTACAGGTAGGAGGGCATCATAGTCCCCACTTCTTATTTCTTCAGTTATCGCTTCTCCTTGTTCAATTAAATCAGATTCAAATAGGGAAAATAATTCTGAATAAGCCGATTCCTCCTTCTTAATTCTAATAGTAAAAGCCTCCTGAATAGTGTCAATACAGGCATGTGAATCGTCAAGAACTAAAGTATCAACTTCTATTGATTGTTGCCTTAAACCAAATTTGGATCTTCCATTAAAAAGCTTTTGTACGGTTGTTATCAATATGGATTTTGCATCCAAAAATTCTCGTGGCAGCTCATTGTTGGAATCCACTTTACAAAATTTAATACCGAACTGTCTTGCCTGCTCACAAGTTTGATTAACTAAAAATTTATTAGCGCACAAATACATAACAGGAACCTGATTTAAATTCAATCTAGATTGAAGAATCAATAATCCAATTAATGTTTTTCCTTGACCCGTATGCAACTTTACAATAACATCTTTTTTAGATTTATAATCTTGATACCACGCTTGCAGTACCGAAGACTGAGAAACTCTCAGCGGTCCCTTATCGCTTGCACGATCCAAAGTCTCATAAATATCTAACGGATTGTTATTCTTTTTACCTGAGTCATCATGTAATTTCTTCGAGAAATCAAACATCTTATTATTATTTTATTTAAAAACTAAAACATCAGATCAACCGTTCCCATATTGTATTATAAAACTGGATTTTTTTGGCTCAATTCATCTTTATTAAAGAGTGGAGAAGTTTTGCATTTTGTATTCAAAACATCAAATCTATCTCCTGGTATTGAAATTTCTTTTTGCACATTCAATGATCACCAAAATCTGATAAAAACTTATTGTGTAATTTCCTTTACTAATTTTGCATAATCATATTCCTTAAAAACTTCTTTCACATTTTTTATTGTATTACTTCTCATGGCTTTTAAATCAGATGATTTATCTGTCGACCAAATAGACCAATCACATAATGTTTCTACTGCCTCTATAAGTCGACCTTCCTGATCTTTATTTATAGGATCTGTAAAAAGAGGTTTATCATCACCTATTCTTAGTAATACATATCTTAATGTTTGAATTAAAACTTCATTCATCCACCAACCTATAGATCCCTGATAGAAGAAGTTCGAAGTTCTAATTTTTTGAAGCTTATTAGATTCTTTGTTCCAATCTGGAGTAAGCATCTTTCTGGCAATCGTATTTAATATTAAAATAATTAGTCGCCTTTCATTATCCCGCAATGAACTGGTATCCATGTTTTCCTCCAGTAAACCCTGAAAGATTAGGGGTTTTATAATCTTATCAATCACAACTTTATCGGAAGTGGGAGGATTTTTTGCTCCGGGTTTTACCCACTCTGTCAATTCATTGTCTTCATCGAAAAAAATGATACGAGCAAGCTCTGTAAAATAAAGTTTTTTTATTTCAGTTCTTTTTTCCTTTGGCTGAAATTCGATAAAACCTTTCTCTGATCGGGGGGTGCCGTTTTCAGTTACATATGAACTTAATAAACTTGAAATCACATCTCCAAGCTTTGCGATAGTGTCGCTTCTCGTCAATGGTTGCTTTTTAATATCCTGTTGAATTTTTACAACTAGTCCTTGAAGCATTGCTATATCTGGATTGATATAAATTTTCGTTTGAATTTTTTTTCGTCCCAGAAGGATTTGAGCAGTGGTCTTATGTTGTCCATCAAATTGCAGAAGCTCGCCCACCGAATCGCCATCAGTATAAACTAAGCGGCAATTACTTGGTTCATGAACGGGACGTTCATTAAAATCTAATGCAAGTTTTCTCACGTGAGAATATGTGATTAAACGTGGTTGTACTTCATTATCATTATGGATATACTCGATTGGTATCTCTGCAAAAAAATAATCTGTTTTGGTCGCCGGATCGTTGTATACCGAATAATCAATTTTTTGAGACTCCAATAATAGTTGTAAAGTTTTATCATTTAATTTAAATCGCACTTGTTTGTTGCCATTTTTGACATAATTTTTTATCACATCGTCAAAGGTTACAACACCTTTCTCCTCGCAGAAAACTTTGAATTCAACGATTGGCTTTGCTAAATTAAATTCAAGATTTCCGCGGCTTGAATTACATGATTTGTGTGCCAAATACAAATTACTTATTGTGTTTTTGCCACCAGCAATGCGATGATCCGCTGTGACAAGTTCCAAATTTTTCCCTAAAGGCCTTTCGCATAATGCGCATAATCCTTTAGATTTTGCCCAAAGAACTTTATCAGCTGTAACCCTTTCTTCTAATGGTAATTTGTTTTTCAATGATTTTGAAAGAGTAAATACTTGTTTTACTTTGGCCATAATTAAGTTTTTAAAATTTTCTGTTTGTTTCCTACAACATCAAGAAATTCAATTAAACTAATTATATCTTTTTGTTGTTCATTATTGTATGTAGATATTAATTCCCTAGGCAAAACCAGTTGTATCTTTTGCGATATCATTTCGTCAGTTTGATTTTTACTTATAGCCGGTTCCAGTGTAATTAAATGTTTAGGCCATATCCGATCTGCCTCAGAAAGAATCTGCCGCCATCTGTCTTTTGCTGTTGTTTTCACACCTAACATTGTTAGTAATGCACTATTGAAACTTAAATTTCTGTATTCAATAATACTTGGAAATAGAAAATCAGGTTTGTTATTTCGTTCTGTTTTATTCTGTGTGGAAAAAGAAAGCCCATAACTTTTAAATATATAGGCTAAATGATTTTCGAAAGCAAGGCCGGCACGTGACTTTCTTCTATTTTGGACGCTAAGAGAAAATCGAATAAAATCATCAACGTCTGTTCCGGTATTTCCGAACCCTTGTTTTAATTTTTCTTCAACCAGATATTTTTCCAAAGTTTTAAATAATTCCAGTTCCCTTTCCATATATGCAAGAATGGCTTTATCAGGATCTTCCGTTGGAGAAATATCCTTAAATGTAGATCGGGTAAAATTTGAAAATGTGGATGTAGAAGGAAAAGTATTTCCAAATTTCTCCAAAATCAAATCAAGGAAATTTTGATCGGTTTCTTCTGCTTCGAAACCTAAAGCTGATATAATATAATTTCCCGCAAACCCTAAATCAGCTTTCTCATTAGATAGATCTTTAATTATAAATTTGCTTTCAACTTCCGATAACCCGAAGAGCCATAAGAGTTGTTTTTCTGAAGTAGAATTTGCAGGGGCAATAATAATTGCAAGAGAATTTTCTCCTGTTCTTCCAATTATAACCAAATCTCCAACAGAGGAATTTTCTATAACCGAGTTGTCTGTGTAATAAAGCCTATATTCTGTCCTTGAAGCATGATTTTCGCGTGCATCATACCAGGTTAAGGAACCCTCTGCTTCAATAATTTTATCTTCTTCATCATTGAAGAGAATAAACTTGCCGTTAAACTTAATTTTATCAGAACCAAAGATTTCTTTCAGTTGGGATATTCCATTAAATTCATGTTGATTGGAAATCTCTGTAATCTCAACTTCAGTTAATCGTTTGGCTGCAATACCTGAAAAATATCTTGAAATTGAATTTGACATTATTTTCTTTTTGTTTCAAGTACTTCAACAATTTTTTCTCCAATAGTTTCTATCAAAGGCATTACCACAGAATTGCCAAATTGTTTATAGCCCTGATTCATAGAAACCGCATCCACAATAAAATGTTCGGGATATCCTTGTAATCTTGCAGATTCCCGAATAGTAAGCCGTCGTGGATTCTTATTCTTTTGAGGAATGAGTATTTCAGAGCCATCTTTATAATAGCGTGCGCTCATTGTTCTGCTGGTTCCATTTAAATCAACAAGACCAAAACCAAAACCATTTCCTTTTTCTTTATGCTTTACAGAATAATCCTGCAGATACTTCCACAAATGATCAGTCAGCGTATATTTTGGGTCAGGTTTTTTTTCTAGAATGTCCTTCATTTTTTTTGTTGGCTTTGGTAAATCAGGAAACTCAAACTTCTCCTTATAATTAAAAACCTGGGCATCAAATCCAACCATGAAAGTTCTTTCTCTGTTTTGTGGAACAAAGTGTTTCCCGTTTAATACTTTAAAATGAAATGAATAACCTAAATCCAAAAGTGTTTCTCTGATTACTTTAAAAGTCTTACCCTTATCATGTGATACCAGGTTTTTTACGTTTTCCAAAAAGAAAGCCTTGGGCCTGTGCTTTTCAATTATTTCCGCAACATGAAAAAATAGATTCCCCTGCTTTTCGTCTTCAAATCCATGCTTTCTGCCTAAACTGTTTTTTTTAGATACTCCTGCAATTGAAAATGGTTGACATGGAAAACCACCACATAAAACATCAAACTTGTCAGGTATCCATTTCTTTGTTTCTGGTTTGGTAATATCTCCAAAAGGTATTTCCCCAAAATTTGCATAATAAGTTCTTTGCGCATACTTATCCCACTCAGAAGAGAAAACGCATTCGCCCTGATGTGCCTGCATTGCAATTCTGAAACCTCCTATTCCTGCGAATAAATCGATAAATGTAAACCTGGAAATTGCAGGTTTTGGAAATGGGATATCATCTTCAAACCGGATAAGATATTGCAGCGCTTCTTCGGCTACAGCATTCGTGATTTCCTCATCCAGATATCCGTACAGCAGCTCTTTTGCAAATTGGATTGCCGGTTTTTTTAAGCCCCTTTTCCTTGTTCTCAAATAATGGGTTATCAAGGCAGATCTGTAGTTATCAGGACCAAACAGAGAAACCTTCCATATTTTTTCTGCCACAACGTAAATCCTGCTGCTTATTAATTCAACTTCTTTTTCTGCAATCATCTATTTTTCTTTTTTCCATTAAAGGCATCCTGATTAAAGAATTCCTTTAATGAAATGCCAAGGGCGTTGGTTATTTTAATCAATGTGTCGATGGAAATGTTTTTCCTGCCCTTCTCAACATGTGTTAAGTAGCTTCTTTCAATTTCTGCTTCGTAAGAAAACTGTTGCTGAGAGAGATTTTTAGCTTTGCGTAATTCGGCAATTCGTTCGCCGATGGCAACTTTCATATCCATGTTGTAAATGTATTTTTATGTGTTCCCAAAAGCTGTATGCTTTAGAACACAATGAGAGATTGTGAAAAATAAATTTATACTGTGCAGAAGATTTTTGCACGTCCTAAATTCAGGAAAGTTTTTTTAGAAGTGCGTTTAGCTTTTTTGCAACTTTAGCAGGTTTAAGATTGCATTCCCAGATGGTAATAATCTTCCAGCCTTCTTTCTTCAGTGCTTTCGCGGCTTTTTCATCATTGGCAATATTGCCGTTTATTTTATTGAGCCACCATTCGGTTCTTGTTTTGGGTACCACAAAGTATTTGCAGTTTTTATGTCCATGCCAAAAGCAGCCATGCACAAAAATTAAGGTTTTGTATTTTGGTAAAACAATATCCGGTTTGCCCGGAAGGCTTTTATCGTGGAGTTTATAACGGTAGCCATTTGCAAAAAGAAATTTGCGCACCAGCATTTCAGGCTTTGTGTTTTTGCCTTTATATCATGCCATGTTATTGCTGCGTATTTCTTTGGTGTGCACATCCGCCATGTATAAAGTTACCAAAGTAAAAAACAGGATAATTTGTTTGTCCACTGCCCTGTTTCCTTAATCAAAAAGGATTTCTATATTTTGATATTACGGGCGAACGCGGATCACCGTCTTCCCCTTGAGTCGTACGCCCGGGTTGAGGGCGGCGAGAGCATCATCAAGGGACGCAGTGATGCCGATATTCGTCTTCAGTCGTCCGTCGCGTACCCGCTGCACGATCTCACCCAACTGCGCGCGATCTGCCTCTACAACGAAATCAACCGCCAGCCCATCGGCAGGCCGCGCCTCTACCGGGCCCACAACAGACACCAGCGTTCCCCCTGCCTTGACCATGCCTGCGGATCGCTTCTGAATGTCGCCACCGATCACATCGAAAACAAGGTCTACTTCACCGGCGTCTTCCAGCACATCGTTCTCAAGGTCGACGAACTCATGTGCGCCGAAGTCAAGCGCCTTCTGACGGTCAGCGGCACGCCCGGTACCTATGACGTAGGCGCCCGCCTCACGTGCAAGCTGTGTTACCATCGATCCGACCGCACCAGCCGCACCATGCACGAGAACGCTTTGCCCCGCCTGGAGCCTGCCGTGTTGAAAGAGTCCCTGCCAGGCGGTAAGACCCTGAGATGGGCAGGGACGCGCCTACCGTAAAGTCGACGTCGCCGGGCAGTGGCGCGAGGTTACGTGCTTCGATTGCCACATATTCAGCCAGTGTGCCATCACGATACCAGTCCGCGAGGCCAAACACCCGCTGTCCCACTGATAGTCCCGTGGTTCCATAACCGAGTGCGGTGACCACGCCTGCCAGCTCATGACCGGGGATCGAAGGCGTTCGATTGCCGCCGGTACGATTCACCCAGGTCGACGGCCACTCCAGCTCAGTCGGCACGAATCCGGACGCGTGAATCCTGACGATGACGTCATTGATCCCTGCCTTCGGCACGGGCCGGGTTGCCAGCTTCATTCCGGCCGTACCCGCAGCCTGGTCCGTTACCACGACCGCCTTCATCGTTTTGCTGTTTGAGTTCTTATTAGTATCCATACTTTTTATTTTGCTTTGTTTTAAAATGGAAGATTTGTGCTGATGGCAATCCTGTTCCAGGCGTTAATGACCACCGTGGTCATAATAATCTCTGCAATTTCTTCTTCATTGAAAAAGTTTTGCGCTTCCCGGTAGGTAGCGTCGGACAAACCTTTATTATGGATTAAGGTAACTTCTTCTACAATGCAAAGCATGGCTTTTTCTTCTTCTGAAAACAAATCACTTTCTTTCCAGGCAGTCAAAAGGAAAATGCGCTCTTTTTTTTCTCCGGCGTTCAAAGCGTCTGTTGTGTGCATGTCCAGGCAATAAGCACAACCGTTTACCTGTGAAGCCCTGATCTTAATCAGCTCTTTTTGTATCGGTGTTAGGGTAGATTTGTTTACAGTGATTGATAAATCATACATCGCTTTGTAGGATGAGGGTAGCATTTCCGCGATATTGGTTCTTTGTTCCATCTCAATAATTATTTAATGCAACAAAGGTAATTTGGCTTAAGGGTGCAATTGCTTAAACCGGTTTAAGAAATCCTTTTTCGTCTTATTTCACTTAAATATTCAGGCGTGAACCCCAGGAACGAAGCTAAAAGATACTGGGGAATGCGCTGCACGAAAGCCGGGTATTGTTCACAGAACTCAAGGTATATTTCTTCCCTCGTTTGAGAAAACAAACCTTTCAGCCTGTATTGTGAGGCAGCGTGCGCCCGTTGATGAATGAGCCTGAAATACCTTTCCATTTGGGGAAATTGCTGCAACATGGTTTCCTGTGCCGAAAAATCGATCGCTACAACTTCTGATTTCTCAACCGCCTGAATATAAAATAACGATGTTTGTTGAGAGGAAAAAGAGGTATAGTCCGAAAGCCACCAATTTTCTAATGCAAATTGTATGGTTTGCTCAACGCCTTTATCGTTAATAAAAAACAAGCGCAAACACCCTTCCCGCACAAAGAAATTAGACCTGCAAACTTTTCCCGCTTCGTGAAGATTTTGTTTTTTCTTCGCGCTAATGGGATTTACATAAGTCAGCATTTGTTCAAAGTCGCTGTCGCTGATTCTTACAAACCTGTTTATGTGTTCTTTTAGTTCATTATACCTGTTCATTACATCGGCCATGTATCAAAGTTACCAAAGTAAAATTCCGAATAATTTGTTTGTCCACTGCCTGTTTTCTTATTCAAAAAGGATTTTTATATTTGGATATTATTAAAACTAACATTTTATGAAGATCATTCTTACCCCGTTACTGCTTGTGGTGTTTGCAACAGGCTTTAGCCAGTCGTCCACCCCATTTTATTTTGATGCAGCCATGCAACCGGCGCCAAAGAAGAAGGCGGTAATTTCCGGCACCGGGGCAACAGACAGCGGACTGTATAAGCTCACCTGCTATTATATGAAAAGAAAACACCCGATTGCCTGCGTTGCGCATTTTACCGATTCTACCCAAAAGGTTCATGAAGGACGGTACCAGTATTATTTTGAAAATGGCACCCTCTCCACCGAAGGCAACTACCGCAATGGTGAAAAAGAAGGTTTGTGGCTATATTATAACCAGGAAGGAAAGGTTTCTGACTCTATCGAATTTAAAAATGGAAGGACTGTGACGGCAAAAGGATTTTATTATTTACCCGTTGCTGATCAAATGCTGGAAACCCTGGATGATGTGGCCAACAATGAATTCTATGTGACGACATACAATGTGCACGGAGCAGTGATCTCACAAGAAAAAATACCGGAAGACTATAACGGTTTGTATTTAAATACGGATAAAGAATGTTCCTTTCCCGGGGGCCTGCATGAATGGTCGCATTTTATATCCCAGGCCATCATTAAGCACATTAATGAACTTTCCGACGACGATTATGGAACGGTGCTGCTGAGGTTTGTAGTGGATACTTCAGGAAACATTTCGGAATTAAGGCCTCTTTCTAAAAAATATTCCACGCTGGCAAAGATTGCTTTTAATGCCCTTGATGCCAGCCCCAAATGGATACCTGCCGAGCGCAATGGCAAAAAGGTAAAAACGATACGCATACAGCCGGTGACTTTGCAAAACCCGGATAGGCGGGGTTAATGGGAAAATGGGAAAATGGGAAAATGGAGCAAATGTGAAAATGTGAAAATTGAAAAATGTGAAAATGAGTGCGACAGTTTACTTTCAATACGGTTCCGCTTCTCCCTCTCCCCGGGGAGTGGGCCGGGGTGAGGTTTAAACTCCCGGCAGTAGTAGGTTTCGTGTGCCACGAACCATGAAAGGGGCAAACCAAAGATTGCCGTCCTGAATCAATATTCCAGGAAATATTTCTTAATTATTTATGGAATTTATGCCTTCCGGGATCCTATTAAAGGGTCTTTAACTAAATTTTAAGTTAAAGAAGCGGGTATGATCTAATAAATTATCTCATATTTATACCACCAAATTCTATTCCATCATGAACTAATTGCCTTATGAAAAAATTGTTAGTCCTTTTTTGTGTAAGTCTTTTATCTTATTCTTCTATCGCCCAAACGGCTAAAATCTCCGGTCACGTAAAAGACGCTCATGAAGACAAGCCGGTAAACAACGCTGTGGTGGCTTTGTTCACGCCCAAAGATTCTATCCTTTATTCATTTACCCGCACTGATAGCTCAGGGAATTACCTGCTGAAAGACGTGCAGCGCGGCCCCTATATTTTAATGGTTTCCCAGCCACGTTATGCGGATGTGCTCACTGATATCCAGGTGAATAACGACACAAAAGTTCCTGGAACGGCGCTACTTTCTAAAAGCGAATTGCTAAAAGAAGTAATCGTTAAGACGGGCTCGCCGCTTAAAATCAGGGGAGATACTACCGTTTATACTGCCGATAGTTTTAAAGTGAGCGCTAATGCCAATGTAGAAGAACTGCTGAAAAAATTACCGGGGATACAGGTGGATAAAGACGGGAATATAAAAGCCATGGGCGAAACTGTGCAGCGGGTATTGGTGGATGGAGAAGAATTTTTTGGCGATGACCCGGGAATGGCTGTAAAAAATATACGTGCTGATGCGGTAAAAGAAGTACAGGTATTTGATAAGAAAAGTGAAGAATCAGAATTTACAGGAATAGATGATGGCAAGACGCAAAAAACCATTAACCTTAAATTGAAAGACAATAAAAAGACAGGGTATTTTGGTAAAATTGATGTGGCGGCGGGTCCTGAAAAACACATTGAAAACCGGTACAACGATAATATTTTGTTTGGCTCTTTCAAGGGCAAAAGAAAGTTTTCTGCTTTTCTTTTAAATGGAAATACCGGCCAGGACCGGCTTAGCTGGCAAGATGAACAAAAATATGGCGGTAATGATAATTATTCGCTTGACGTAAATGATAATGGTGATCTATCCTTTAGTTACACAGGAATTTCTGCCGATGAACCTTATATAGATCCGGAAAACGGTTACATGACGAATGTAAATGCCGGTATGCAATACAGCAATAAATGGAATGATAAATACAATTTGAATCTTTCTCCAAAATATAACAGCCAGCAGTACAGGAATCATAAAATCACTTTTAAGCAAACCCAAATTGGCGATTCGGTTTTGAATACCAATTCAGATGAGGAAAGTTATGTGAACCGCCACAATTTTAAATTGCATGGAATCCTGGATACCAAATTAGATTCGTTTAATTCGGTGAAAATAATTGCCAACGCTAATTTTTATCATACAGAAGGCAACGACCTTCTCAACTCGGAAACAACAGGAAATACCGGCGTGCTAAAAAATACCAGCAACAGGCAATTACAAACCAACAGCGATAAAAGTGCCTTTTCAGGAAATATTATTTTCAAACATAAGTTTCATAAAGAAAGGCGCACATTGTCCTTTACGGGTTATTGGTATTCCCTGGGAAATGAAGGGAACACCTTTTTAAAATCTTTTAACCAGGCCTACTTTGATGGCAATCCTTCCGGAAGCCAGGATTTGAACGAAAAAAAGAATTACCAGGAATCTACACAAAACTTATCGGCAGGCATAACCTATACGGAGCCACTCACCAAAGAACTTTCCCTGGAGCTTAAATACCAGTTGAGTTATAATAATGGCACTAATGACCAGTTGACTTATGACTATACAGCTGCTTCGGGAAAATATGATTACCTCGTAGATTCATTGTCGAATGATTTTAAACAAAACATCGTTCAAAATATTCCGTCGGCCAGGATCAATTTTGCGAATAAAAAATTAAAGCTCAATATCGGTTCCGGTTTTGGGTTCACTCATTTTGATTTGAAGGACGTTACCTTTAATAAAGATTACCTGAGAAACTACACCAATTTCTATCCTTCTGCCAACGCTACTTATACCTATAAACCGAATCATAGCGTACGCTTATATTATAACGGGAACACCAATCAACCCACCGTTAACCAGTTACAACCTCTAAGAAACAATAATGATTATTTTAACCAGGTAATTGGCAACCCTGATTTGAAACCTTCTTTTACGAATTCATTCAGATTGGGGCACCAGGATTATAACTTTTTAAAGGATATGTGGGTGTATCAATCGGTGAATATAAACGTCACTCAAAATGCGATCACCACCAATAGTATCATTGACCTTGATTCGGGAAAAACAATTTCGCAGCCTGTCAATGTGAATGGAAATTATTCTATCGGCTTTTATGGTGGATTAGGATTTAAGATAAAAAAGATTGATACCCGGTTTAATCTGTCACCTCATTTTAATATCAGCCGTTATACCAGCGTTATTAACAGTCAAAAAAGCTACTCTAAAACTTTCTCTCCCGGCATTTGGATTAATATTGGAAAATCAAAAGAGAAGAAATATGATTTGTGGGTTAGCGAGGGGATAAATTATAACAGCAACACCACCACCCAAAACGATACTAAAATTGACTACTATACCAATCAATTATCATTTAACGGAACTGTGTATTATAAAAAAGTGTGGTCAATAAATACGGATTATAATTATTATTTCAGGCAGAAGACAATTCAATTCGATAAGAACCTTACAACCAATATCTGGAATGCGCGGTTGCAGCGAACTTTCAGACATGATGAGTTTACTGCCTATTTTATGGTAAAGGATATCCTGAATCAGAACGTAGGCATTGAAAGGAACTTTTACGGAAATACTTATACGCAGGAAATCAATGACAGGCTTAAAAGGTATTTCATGATCGGCTTCACCTGGAATTTTAAAAATAAAGGATCTAAATAAATCTTATTACCATGGCAGGAATAAAAATCAAAATGTTTTTTCTGGCAACGCTCCTGTTTTTGTTTGCCGGGGCGCACGCGCAGATATTTATCAGCAAAGCAAAAATTGAGTACGAAGTAAAATCAGATATAAGAAAAACGATGGGCAACAATACCTGGGAGGACATGCTCAAAGATAAATTGCCACGGTTTAAAACAGGGTATTTTGACCTGACATTTGCGAATGGCAAAAGCCTTTACCAGTTCGATCATTGGGGCGCACCCAAGCTGCCTGATTTTATGACACGCGGCGACGACGAAAACAAATACTTTTATAATTACAATTCCGACACTTATAACATGCAGAAGAACGTGGACGGAAGCAACCTTGACATAGTTGATTCCATACCCAAACTAAACTGGAGATTGGTCAATGAAAACAGGGTGATTGCCGGTTTTAATTGCCGCAAAGCATATGCAGTAGTGCTTGATAGTGTATATGTCTTTGCCTTTTATACAGAAGAAATTACTTTGCCGGGCGGTCCTGCATCTTTTCACGGATTGCCGGGAACTATTTTGGGCGTTACTATTCCGCGGTTGTACACTTCATGGATAGCAACGAAAGTAGAAGTAAATGACGTGCCGGTAAATACAATCAAACCCGTTGATGCGAAAAAAGGTATTACGTTGAATGACCTGGAATCCCTCATGAAAGACCGCCTTAAAGATTGGTATAGCGATGATCCGACTGAAAATAAAGAGATCCAGCAACAGAAAGCCAGGTTTATCT
>CAWEQV010000023.1:0-300000 GCA_963811285.1 uncultured Chitinophagaceae bacterium
ACCAATAAGCATGCTGCTTGCAGAGAAAAATGCATCAACTGTATTTCCCATTCCGACGGCAAACATGTGATGCGCCCAAACGCCAAACGCGAGTAACGCAATGGCAACGGTTGAAGCCGCGACGAAGGCATAACCGAAAATCGGTTTTCGTGAATACACCTGGAACACTTCCGATAAAATTCCAAATGAGGGAAGAATCAAAATGTAAACTTCAGGATGCCCGAAGATCCAGAACAGGTGTTGCCACAATAAGGCCGAACCGCCATTAATGGTATTGAAAAAATGCGCGTGAAATTGCCGGTCGAGCAGAAGCATTGCCAGCGCTGCGTTTAAAGAAGGAAAAGCAGCAATTATCAAAAAAGAATTTACCAAAACCATCCAAACAAATAAGGGAAGTTTGTTCAGTTTGAGATTTTTTACACGATAATTTAAAATGGTAACGATGAGATTAATGGCTGTTGAAACGCTTCCGATTCCCGATAGCAACAACCCCAAACAATAGTAATCAATCCCCTGGCTGATAGAAAAGTTTTTTTCATTTAGCGGCGCATAATTGAACCATCCGGCATCCGGAGCACCTCCAGCCAAAAAACTGAAATACAATAGCATTCCGCCAAAAAAACTAATCCAGAGAGCAAAGGAATTCATCCTTGGAAAAGCCATTTCGTTGGCACCAATCATAAGCGGACTGAAATAAACAGAAAAACCAAGTACCGCCGGCATTCCCACCAAAAAAATCATCGTCGTGCCGTGCATCGTAAAAAACTGGTTGTACGTTTCCGGCCCCAGGAAATGATTGTTCGGTATCGCAAGTTGGATGCGCATCAGCAACGCTTCCACTCCTCCGAGAAGAAAAAACAATGAAGCCATCAGCAAATACATGATGCCGATCATTTTGTGATCAACAGAAGAAATCCATTGCAGCAATCCCTGGTCAGTACTTACGCCAAGGCCGGGAAAATGTGTCGTTGGTTCCGGTATTTCTATTGTTTCCTTCATGTTATTTTAATTGAAGCAAATAATGCACAATCGCATTTACCGTATCTTTTTTAAATTTAAAATCGGGCATGTGCGCCCCGGGTTTTACTTCCTGCGGCTGATCTACCCATTTGAATAAATTAGCTTCATTGGTTTTCATCAAGCCGGTTAAAATTTCACGTCTTTCTGCAAGATGAGTAAGGTCAGGCCCTGCTGTGGCTGTTGCGGCCGTTCCTTGTATTCTGTGACAGTTGGCGCATGTTTTTGTTTGAAACAATCGCGCGCCAATTTTGGCCAATGTATCTTGTGGCTGTACTGCATTTTTTTCATTTGCTGTAAGCCAGTTTTTAAAATCAGTTTGCGTTTGCGCAATAACGTTAATACGCATCCATGCATGTTGTGCTCCGCAAAACTCGCTACAGGCGCCAATGTAAGTTCCCGGCTTATTAATATTAAGCGATAAATAATTTCTTTTGGTGGGAATCAAATCCATCTTATTTCCTAACTCCGGCACCCACCAGTCGTGAATCACATCTGCGGAACGCATTTCAAGAAGCAATGGTTTTCCTACCGGCAGATGAACTTCATTGGCGGTAATCACATGAGCTTTTGGATATTCCACCTGCCACCACCATTGATGCCCGATGATAATTACATCAGGATTTTTGCCTTTCGGATCCTGTGAAGGCGAAACAGAATTCATGATGGTGATCGTTTGATAAAAGAAAAAGACGAGCAATAAAAAAGGGCCGCCAATCATTAAAATTTCAAGCTTCTTATTTTGTTTTGCATCTACAGGCGCATTGTTGTCACCTTTTCTTTGCCGGAATTTGATGCAGATGTAAACAATCAGGAAGCCCACCAGCAGCAACATTCCCGCTGCAGCAACATTAAAGTAATTGAAAAGCCGGGTGATCTTATCTGCCTGCTGTGAAGCCGGATTTTCAACTGATTGCAATAAAAAAATCTTTTGGAGATATAACATTGATATCACTGATTGTTCATTCTCATTTACTATCGGCTTTTTTAGTTAGTGTAAAAGTTGGAAAGTAGTTACGCTCAGCTCCAAAAATCCGGGAAACATCCGCGGCGCTCTTTAGCATTTTAGGAAAGCCGATAATGGAAAAGCACTTCTCAAAGACTATGCCTTATTGAAATTGATTTCTTTGCAGGCTAAATACTAAGAGCTTTTATTTGTTTGTTTACTGTCAAATTTTTTAAAATTCTTTCCAACCACTTCTTTTAAATACTTCATCACTTGCACCGCATTTGACTGTGGGAGTAAAATAAAAATCTTTTGGAATTGTTGCTTTACTGTTGCAAAAATGGTCGATAAGAAGTTGGTGAATATTTTACACTTTTAAAGTTAGATGAGGAATCTTTACCTCTAAACTTTTTTGCATTTGAATCAATTATTTTACGGGAGAATTTGAGAAAAAACTTTCCATTTTACTTTGTAACGCCCTAAATACGGGAATGTTTTAGCAATCCTTTTGAACTTGGTAGGCACAGTGTTTGTTGCAACAAAGCTGTTCATGGAACTTCAAATTCTTCACGCTTAGTTTTAAGCTGTAAAGTTTCGGAACAATTTTCTCACCTCTTCAAAAATTTTTTTTATGGCCAAATTAGTTAGTGATTTTTTATTAGAACGGTTAACCGAATGGGGCGTTACGCGAATATTTGGTTTTCCCGGGGATGGTATCAATGGGATGCTCGGCGCACTTGATCGTGCGAAAGATAAAATTGAGTTTGTCCAGGTAAGACATGAAGAAAACGCCGCTTTTATGGCTTGTGCTCATGCAAAATATACCGGTGAAGTGGGTGTGTGTATGGCTACGTCCGGCCCGGGGGCCATTCATCTTTTGAATGGATTATACGATGCGAAAATGGATCACCAGCCTGTCGTTGCTATCGTAGGCCAGGCAGCCAGGATGGCGATGGGTGGTAACTTTCAGCAGGAAGTTGATTTGGATAGTTTATTTAAAGATGTGGCAAGAGAATATATTCATACATTAATGGTTCCCGAACAAGCACAAACATTGGTAGATCGGGCGATGAGAATCGCGAAAGGAGAAAGAACGGTTACCGCGATCGTTCTCCCAAAAGATGTGCAGGAATTAGATGCTTCAAAACCACCACGAAAACATAACGCGACTCACACAGGAGTTGGCTTTCCTGACATACATATGGTGCCTTCAGATGCTGATTTAAAAAGAACCGCAGATTTATTAAATGATGGCAAAAAAGTGGCGATGCTTGTTGGCGCCGGTGCTTTGGATGCCGGAGATGAAATACAGGAAGTAGCAGAATTATTAGGCGCGGGTGTGGCAAAAGCGCTTCTGGGAAAAGCGGCAGTACCAGATGATCTTCCTTATGTAACAGGCGCGATTGGTTTGTTAGGTACGCAACCAAGCTGGAAAATGATGGTAGAATGTGATACGCTTTTGATGGTCGGAAGTAATTTCCCTTATTCAGAATTTTTACCAAAAGTTGGGCAGGCAAGAGGTGTACAAATAGATATTGATCCGAAGTTGCTAAGTCTCCGCTATCCAATGGAAATAAACCTAGTGGGCGATAGTAAACAAACGCTAAGGGCATTAATTCCTTATCTGAAAAAGAATAAACATCGTTCATGGCAAAAAGATATTATAAAAGGAATGGAAGATTGGTGGAAAGTAATGGATGCAAGAGCAAAAGACTCTGCAAAACCAATCAATCCACAAAGGGTCTTCCAGGAACTTTCTCCAAAACTTCCTGACAATTGTATTCTTTCTTCTGATTCAGGAACCTCCGCTGATTGGTTTGCAAGACATTTAAAAATTCGCAAAGGAATGAAGGCTTCACTGTCGGGAAATTTGGCTACAATGTGCCCCGGCGTTCCTTATGCGATTGCTGCAAAATTTGCTTATCCGGATAGGGTTCCGATTGCATTGGTAGGAGACGGAGCCATGCAGATGCTTGGAAATAACGGATTGATCACTATTTCAAAATATTGGAAAAAATGGAAAGATCCGCGCCTGGTAATTTTAGTGCTTCATAATGATGATCTGGCGCAGGTAAGTTGGGAACAAAGAGTAATGTCAGGAGATCCTAAATTTACGGGAACACAACGTGTACCTGATTTTCCTTATGCTGAATATGCGAAACTTCTTGGTCTGAAAGGAGTATTTGTAAATGATCCGGAGAAAATTGCTGAGGGTTGGGACGACGTCCTTTCTGCAGACCGTCCGGCCGTTCTGGAAGTTATCACTGATCCGGCCGTGCCGCCACTTCCACCACATATTTCTTTTGATCAGATGGTAAAATACGGTTCTGTTTTATTGAAAGGAGACCCTGATGAAGTGGATATCATAAAATCAACATGGAAAAGTGAGATGTCAACTATTTTTAGTTAATGAATGAAGAAGGTATAAATATTAAGGATGTAAAAGTTGCTGCTTATACAATCCCGACAGATAGCCCGGAATCAGACGGCACTATAAAATGGGATAGCACAACTTTGATCCTGGTTGAAATAAATGCAGGTGGCAAAACCGGAATCGGATATTCTTATGCTAATGACGCTTCCGGTTACTTTATCAATAAAAACCTGAAGGAATTAATTGTTGGAAAAAATGCGATGCAAATTCCCGAGCTCGTAGAATCGATGGTTCACAGCGTGAGGAACAATGGTAATTCCAGCGTGATCGCGATGGCTATTTCCGCTGTCGATAATGCCTTGTGGGATTTGAAGGCGAAAATATTGAACCTTCCGCTGGTTTCTCTTCTCGGAAAATTTAATGATGGTTTTCAAATTTATGGAAGCGGTGGTTTCACGTCTTATTCGATCGACCGGTTACAAAAACAATTGGGCGGTTGGGCCGAACAAGGCATCACACAAGTGAAAATGAAAATCGGCCGCGAACCTTCAAAAGATGTTGAACGAGTCAAAAAGGCTCGTGAAGCGATAGGTCGCGATACCGATTTATTTGTAGATGCAAATGCAGCTTATACCGCGAGACAGGCATTGGATTTTGCATGGCATTTTGCTGATTTGAATGTTACATGGTTTGAAGAACCGGTTGCGGCAAATAATTTAAAAGGATTACATTTTGTAAGAGAGCAATCACCTCCTGCAATGCAAATAGCGGCTGGTGAATATGGATACAACTTACCTTATTTTGAAGAAATGATGAGTGCCGGTGCAGTTGATGTGTTACAGGCGGATGCAACACGTTGCGGAGGTATTTCTTCGTTTTTAAAAGCCGGTCACACATGCGAAGCACATCAACTACCCTTTTCTTCTCATTGTGCGCCTGCTTTGCACATGCAGCCCGCCATGTCTCTTCCGGCTTTTTATACCGGCGAATATTTCTATGATCATGTAAGAATTGAGAACATGCTGTTTGACGGAGTACCACAACCGATTGATGGAAAGTTGTTTCCTGATATGAGCAGGCCCGGCCTTGGCCTTGATTTTAAATACAAGGACGCGCAAAAATATAAAGTTTAACACAGGTCAAAGCATTCCAAAAACTGGTTTCTGCTTTGATCTTATTTAATAAAAAAATTATGGTAAAGCAAGCCGAAACATTAGATCGCAAAACTGAAACCCCTCATCTTAGTTTCGAAACAAAATATTCCCGCAATGTTGATGTAAAAGCGTTAGCAAAAGAATTGCAATCAGCAGTTGAGGGTGAAGTACGTTTTGATAATGGCAGCAAAGCGTTGTATGCAACAGATGGATCAAATTACCGGCAAATTCCAATTGGCGTTGTTCTTCCTAAAACCGAACAGGATATTATTAATACTGTCGCTCTTTGCAGAAAATACAAAGCGCCGGTTTTGTCGCGCGGTGGCGGTACAAGTCTTACAGGTGCCTGTTGTAATGTGGCAGTGGTGATGGATATGACGAAGTATTACAACAAGGTCTTGAAGATTGATAAAGTGAAAAAGACAGTGACCGTGCAGCCGGGAATAGTTTTGGATGAGATGCGAAACGCTACCAAAAAAGCGGCTGGCCTCACCTTTGGCCCCGATCCTGCAACGCATAGCCACTGTGCGATTGGAGGAATGCTGGGAAATAATTCCTGCGGAATTCATTCTGTTATGGCAGCCTTTTACGGCTACGGCGCACGCACAGCCGATAATACAGAATCTTTAACAATTCTTACCTATGATGGAATAAAAATGAAAATTGGTCCCACCTCTGATGAAGAACTTGAAAAACATATAAAAGAAGGAGGCCGGAAAGGTGAAATTTACCGGAGGTTAAAAGAATTGAGAGATAAATATGCCGACCAGATAAGGAAACAATTTCCAAAAATTCCCAGGCGTGTTTCAGGTTTTGATTTGCCGGCACTTCTTCCTGAACAGGGATTTAATCTTGCACAGGCTATTGTGGGATCGGAAGGAACCTGCGTGGTAATTCTTGAAGCTGAAATGAAATTATTACCAGAACCAAAGGCGCGTTCGCTTGTTGTTCTGGGCTATCCCGATGTATACACTGCAGGTCATGCTTGTCCCCAGGTAATGAAGCACAAACCCATCGGCCTTGAAGGGATTGACCATTTGCTTATTGAGTACATGAAAAACAAGGGGTTAAATTTAGATGACATACCTCTTTTGCCGAAAGGCGGCGGATGGTTATTGGTAGAATTTGGGGGTAAAAGCAAGGAGGATGCGGATAATAAATGCAAGGCTTTAATGGAAGAATTGAAAAAAGGGGATAATCCTCCCAACATGAATCTTTTTGATGACCCAAAACAAGAACAAAAGATTTGGGAAATAAGGGAATCGGGCCTGGGTGCAACGGCATTCGTTCCAGACAAACCTGACATGTATCCCGGCTGGGAAGATTCAGCGGTTCCGCCTGAAAAAGTAGGTGATTATTTAAAAGATTTGCGCGACTTATTCAGCAAATATGGATATCATCCTTCTCTTTATGGGCATTTCGGCCAGGGATGTATTCACTGCCGGGTTTCATTTGGAATGAAAAGCCAGGATGGTTTACAGAAATATAAAAAATTCACTGAGGAAGCTGCACGGCTGGTAGTGAGTTATGGTGGTTCCCTTTCGGGTGAGCATGGTGACGGACAATCAAGGGGAAGCTTATTACCTATAATGTATGATAAGGATATTATGCAGGCTTTTCATGAATTCAAATCTATTTGGGACCCCGACTGGATGATGAATCCGGGAAAAGTTATAGACAGCTATGGTCAGCTGGCTGACCTTAGATTAGGGACTACTTATAATCCGCCGGCTTCGCGAACTCATTTTAATTTTCTACACCAGGATGATAAAGGAAGTTTTGCAAGAGCCACTTTGCGATGCGTAGGAGTAGGAAAATGCCGTCGCCATGAAGGAGGAACAATGTGCCCGAGCTACATGGTTACAAGAGAAGAAAAAGATACGACGAGAGGCCGCGCACATCTTCTTTTTGAAATGCTTCAGGGGAATGTGATAAAGGATGGCTGGAAGGACGAATATGTAAAAGAATCGCTGGATTTGTGCCTGGCATGTAAAGGTTGCAAGGGAGATTGCCCGGTTCATGTAGATGTTGCTACATTAAAATCGGAGTTTTTGTCACATTATTATGAAGGAAAAATAAGGCCGCGTTCGGCATTTGCCTTTGGCTGGATCTATTGGTGGTCAAGGCTTGCATCTGTTATGCCGGGAGTAGCAAATTTCCTTACTCATGCGCCTGTTTTAAGATCGGTCGCCAAATTTGCCGCAGGCGTTACTCAAAAAAGAACCATTCCCGCTTTTGCGCAGCAAACTTTCAGAAACTGGTTTGGCAAGCAACAAAAAAAGAATGTTGGAAAACCAAAAGTCATCTTGTGGGTTGATACTTTCAACAATTTTTTCAAACCGGAAACATTGGTTGCCGGAAAGGAAGTACTTGAAGCCGCCGGTTTCCAGGTGATTATTTCCAAACAAATTATTTGTTGCGGGCGGCCATTGTACGATTTTGGGATGCTAAACACCGCCAAAAAAATGTTGATTCAGATATTATCTGAATTGCGTGACGAAATTAGAAACGGAACGCCGGTAGTAGGGCTTGAACCAAGTTGTGTTTCTGTTTTCAGGGATGAAATGTGTGATCTTCTTTTGGCAAATGAAGATGCCATAAGACTGAAAGAACAAACTTTTACTTTATCTGAATTTTTAGAAAAGAAAGCGAAAGATTTTAAAATACCTGTTTTGAAAAGACAAGCTATGGTTCACGGGCATTGCCACCACAAGGCTATTATAAAAATGGATGCTGAAGAAAAAGTGTTTGACAAGATGAAATTAGATTACCAGGTTTTGGATGATGGTTGTTGTGGTTTAGCAGGTTATTTTGGTTATGAAACCGGCGCGCATTATGATGTTTCAGTAAAAGCAGGAGAACGTGTGCTTTTGCCAGCTGTCAGAAATGCAGAGAAAAGCACTATCATCATTGCTGATGGTTATAGTTGCCGCGAGCAGATTGAGCAATTATCTGACAGGAAAGGAATGCACACCGCACAAGTGCTTCAAATGGCTTTGCATGAAAACGGTGAAGCAAAGAACGACAGTAAACAAACAAATTTGCCCGAAAAGAAATATGTGGATGGAATGAAATTGCATTCAACCACTTTAACGGTTAAAAGGATCGTTGGATTTTTAGTTGTAACATCTTTAGTAGCTGCCGGATTCCTATTATTTAAAAGCAAAAACAAAAATTATGAAAAAAGAAAATAGTCAAACCGGTTTGGCCAAAGTAGGAACAGCAATCGGGGTAGGATTAATAGCCGGATTGGCAGGAACGGTGGCGATCACTGTTTCTCAAATGATAGAAATGAAAATAACCGGTCGCGGAAGCAGTGATACTCCTGCAAATGCGGTGAGGGAAGTTTTTGATGTAAAACCGGTTTCTGAAAGTAAAGCCGAGAAAGTTTCACAGGAAGTTCATTGGACGTATGGCACTTCCCTTGGGCTTATAAGAAGTGCTTTAAGTTTGGCGGGACTGAGAGGAATGATCGCAACGGCTATTCATTACGTTTCTATTTTCGGAGGCAAATCAATTATGTTACCGGCCTTGAAAGTGGCAAAACCAGTTACTGAACAAGAGCCAAAAACTCTTGCAATAGGAGCTTTGCATCATTTGGTATATGCGGTTACCGCAGGTTTTGTTTTTGATTCCATTTATTGTGAATCGAAAGATAAAAAGAGAAAAAATATTGAAAATAATAACGAGGATAAATGGGCAATATATAGAAATGAGGAAGAAGAGTAAGCGTTAAAACTCTGGTGGTCTGAATTTTGATTAAAAAGTGAATGAATCAAAAATTAAAAAATTAGAAAGTATGAAAAAAGATTTTATAGGCAAGACGGTAGTGATTACCGGCGCATCTGCCGGTTTGGGAAGAGCAATGGTTCGCGAGTTTGCGAAACACGGCGCTAACATAGGCTTGATTGCACGCGGCATGGACGGCCTTCAGGCGGCCAATGATGAAGTGGAAGAACTGGGTGGCCATCCTTACATTGCCCAATGTGATGTTTCAAGTGCAGATGCCGTAGAAGAAGCTGCGCAAAAAATCGAGGAATTTTTTGGTTCCATTGATGTCTGGATCAATAATGCTATGATTAGTGTTTTTGGGCCTTTTAAAAAAATAGAAGCAAAAGATTTTGAACATGTTACTGATGTTACTTATCTCGGACAGGTGTATGGCACTTCTGCAGCGCTAAAAAGAATGTTACCGCGAAATAAAGGAACGATCATTCTTATTGGTTCAGCTTTAGCTTATCGCGGCATTCCATTACAATCGGCCTATTGTGGCGCAAAGCATGCTATTCATGGTTTTTTTGAATCATTACGAAGTGAGCTTATAAAAGAAGACAGCGCCATTAAACTCAGCATGGTTCAGTTGCCCGCAATGAATACAACACAATTTGGCTGGGTGAAAAGTTACCTGAAAAATAAACCAAAGCCAATGGGTAAAATATTTGAACCGGAAGTAGCGGCGAAGGCAGTTGTAAGCATAGTTCAACATCCTGAACGCGAACTTTATGTAGGTTACCCAACGGTAAAAACTATTTTGGGAAACAAAATTGCGCCAGGATTCCTGGATGATTATCTCGCAGAAACAGGATACAGCGGCCAGCAAACTGATGAACCGGAATCACCTGACCGGGAAAATAATTTGTGGCATCCTTTGCCGGGCGATCATGGAGCGCACGGAAACTTTGATAAAGAAGCAACGAATTTTAGTCCTGAAACATGGATGGCGACTCATAAGAAACTCACTTTTGGCATTATCGGCGCTATTGCGGCCGGAGTTTGCGCAACCGTTTTGATGACCAACAACAATAAGAATTGATTAAGGTAAAAAACCAATGATTTTATAAAAAGAATTTAAAATGGAAATAGGAAAAAAGGTTTGGGCGATACCGGAAGGATTTATTCCGGGTTACGGCAACGGTCCTCCACCGGATTTCATTAGCCATGAAGCGGCTTGTATATTGAATGCCGGCGAAAAGGATGCGCATGTGGAGATTACGCTTTATTTTACGGATAAAGAACCGGTTGGCCCTTATAAACTTTCGGTTCCTGCCAGACGCACAAGGCATTTTCGATTTAATGATTTGAAAGAACCACAGCCTGTTCCGGTTGAAACTAATTATTCAAGTGTGTTTGTTTCAGATCAGCCCATTGTTTTACAATTTACACGTCTGGATTCACGCCAGGCAAAGAATGCGCTGATAACTACGATAGCTTACACACAGTAAACAAACAAAAAACGATGAAATATAAATTAATAAACGACGATAAGAAAAAGACATACGCAATCATATTAGAAAGTGGTGAGGAAGCAAAAGAACAATTGCTTGCTTTTGCCAAAAAAGAAAAAGTAGCGGCTTCGCAATTCACCGCTATTGGTGCTTTTAGCGAAACAACGGTTGGCTTTTTTGATTTTTCTATAAAAGATTATAAGAAAACTCATTTTAATCAGCAGATGGAAGTATTGTCTCTGGCAGGCGATATCACCCTTTTTAAAGGCGAGTACAAAGTGCATGGCCACATCGTTCTGGCAAAAGAAGATGGAACCGCGCATGGCGGCCATTTGATAAAAGGAACTGTGCATCCGACTTTGGAAATTATTCTTAATGAATCTCCTGCTTATCTAACAAGAGAAATGGATGAAAAAATTGGTATCCCTTTAATTAAAATAAAATAATTTATGGCTGATTCTATTACAGCTCCGGGCGCTCCGGGTATTTCTCCCCGCTGGACTTCAAGTGCAAAATCAGGAGTTGGTAAGGCTTTTACCGACTCTTCGAATGTTATTTTCACAATTAGCCATGGCATTTTAGATGAAATTTATTTCCCGAGGGAAGACATCGCCTGCATGCGTGATATGGAATTCCTCGTAACTGATGGCGAGAACTTTTTTTCAGAGGAGAAAAGAGATACGGACCATTCGATAAAATGGGTGAGCGAAGGGATTCCTGCGTTTAAGGTGGTCAATACTTGCAAAGAAAAAAAATATACTATTGAAAAAGAAATTATAACGGATCCGTGTAGAAATACAGTTTTACAAAAAGTAAAATTTAAGCCGAAAAAAAAGACGGATAAGTTCAAAATGTACCTGTTGCTTGCGCCACACCTTAATGACCAGGGCGAAGGAAATACAGGCTGGGTTGGAGATTACAAAGGCATACCGATGTTGTTTGCTTATCGCGCAGGCATTTCAATGGCTGTGGGTTGTTTCTATTCTAAATTTATAAAAAGGTCGATAGGCTATGTAGGCCATTCAGACGGCTACACTGATTTAAAAGCTCATAAAAAAATGGAGTGGCAATACCAGCGTGCAGATGATGGAAATATTGCTTTGACCGCAGAAATAGATATTGAAAAAACACCTGAATTCGTCATTGCATTAAGCTTCGGCACAACAGCACAAGATGCGGCACATCACGCCTGGGGAAGTTTGTTGGACGGTTATGAAACGGCGAGAGAAAATTATATCAGCGATTGGAAACAATTTCAGAAAAGATTAAGCAATGTAAAAACAGACAGAAACACAATCGGCAAAAATTTCAGGCCGAGTGCTACAGTTTTGAATCTGCATAAATCCAAAAAATTTCCCGGTGGTGTTGTTGCCAGTCTTTCTATTCCCTGGGGTGAAACCAAGGGTGACAGTGATGTTGGCGGTTATCACCTCGTGTGGCCCCGTGATCTCGTAGAAAGTTCGGGAGGTTTTCTTGCATTGAATTCTAAAAAGGAAGTTCTCCAGATTCTTAATTATTTGATGGCGACGCAGGAAGACGATGGAAAATGGAGCCAGAATATGTGGCTGGAAGGTAAGCCTCATTGGACTGGATTACAGATGGATGAAATTGCATTGCCGATAATACTTGTCGACAAGTGCCATCATAACAAGCATCTCGATGCTGGCAGGCTGAAAAGATATTGGCCAGGAATTAAAAAAGCGATTTCATTCCTGATCCTTCATGGGCCTCATACCCAACAAGATCGGTGGGAAGAAGAAGGTGGCTTAACTGCCTTTACCCTTGCATCTGAAGTGACGGCATTACTTGCAGCGGCACACCTGGCCGAGATAAATGACGAACATGATATGGCTGATTATTGCCGCTCTACCGCCGATTATTGGAACGAGCAGATTGAAAAATGGACGTACGTTACTGATACTCCCTTGTCAAAAGAAGTTGGCGTTGATGGTTATTATATGAGGCTCAATAACACGCATGAACCGGCAGAAGAAGTAAAGAATAACGAGATATACCTGCAAAATCGAAATCAAGAAAATGGTAAGATGCATTTGTATGAATTGATTTGTGTAGATGCTTTGGCTTTGGTTCGTTTTGGCCTCAGGTCCGCGGACGACCCGAAAATTTTAAATACTGTAAAAGTGATTGATGCAAAGCTAAAGGTGGATACGCCCAATGGCCCTTGCTGGCATCGTTATCCAAATGACGGATATGGAGAAGACAAGTATGGCAATCCTTTTCCGCAAAATGGCTATGGGATTGGAAGAGCGTGGCCATTATTGGCCGGAGAAAGAGGCCATTATGAAATAGCGGCCGGTAATATTGGGGAGGCGAAAGATATTTTAAAATCTATGGACAGGTTTTCCAATAACGGGCTTATTTCTGAACAGATTTGGGATACCGACGATATTCCTGAAAAAGAGCTGTTTTTTGGGCAGCCTTCAGGTTCTGCAATGCCACTTGTGTGGGCGCACGCCGAGTACATCAAGTTGTGTAATTCAATAAAAGAGAAAAAGATTTTTGACATGTCGCCACATACCAAAGAGCGGTATATTGAAAAAAACACGAAGTGTAAGTTTGTGGTTTGGCGTTTTTCATGGCCTTGCAAATATATTCCGCAAGGAAAAAATCTCAGGATTGAAGTGCAGGAAGATGCTACGATTCATTGGACAACTGATAAATGGAAAACCACTCAGAATATCGATACGCGCGACAGCAAACTGGGTGTTCATATCGCAGATATTGAATTGAAAAATGCAGATGGAGACGAAATTTATTTTACTTTTTTCTGGAAGAAGGCTAGTCGTTGGGAAAATAAAAACTACAATGTGCCGATGCAAAAGAAAGATGAAGAATGAATTCTGAAAAGACTTCAATACCTCCCTGTTACACTTCTAATCCTTCTTTATGGAACAAAAGATTCCCACTTTTGCTGTCTGGCATTCACAGGATTTTTTATTGCATTGTATTTGGGCTTGTACCAGGTTCATGTTTTTTCAACCGTTTGGGACCCGTTTTTCGGAGACGGAACCAGGAAAATTCTCACCTCATCTTTTTCAAAATCGCTGCCAATTCCTGATGCACTTCTTGGTGCTGTAGGTTACCTTGGCGATATCCTTTTGGTTTCTGTTGGAAATGGTATACGCTGGCGTGAAAAACCATGGATTGTGATTTTGTATGGCAGTTTGGTTGGCATTATGACGCTGGTAAGCATTTTTTTAGTGATACTGCAAGCCTTCATTATAAACACCTGGTGCACATTGTGCCTTGCTTCTGCTGTTATCACTTTTTTAATGATCAGGCCTGTCTCAAAGGAATTTTTTGCAACGATACATTTTTTGAAAAGTCAAAAGGAAAAAGGCGAAAAGGTGTGGAAAGCGGCGGAAGGAAGATGAGTGGGATCAGTAAACAACAAATAAAACCCATTTTTATTTTGTAAATTCATCCCCAATGATGGCATATGGTTTGAGGCTTTATAGCCATCCCTGAATTTTAAAAAATATTAAAAATGAACAAAGTAAAAAACATCCATGACCTGGGCCAAAGCATTTGGCTCGATTTTTTTGATCGCGAATTAATGGACAGCGGCAAACTTCAGCAGATGATTGATGAAGATGGATTGACCGGCATCACCAGCAACCCTTCCATATTTGAAAAAGCGGTTTCAAGCAGTTCGGATTATGATGAAGACATCAGGAGGTTATCGAAAGAAGATAAAAGCAACGAAGAAATATTTTTCGGCTTTGCTACAAAAGATATTGGCCGCGCGACCGATATTTTAAAACCAGTTTATGATGAAGCCAAAAGAACGGATGGTTTCGTAAGCCTTGAAGTTTCACCGCATCTGGCCAATGACACAGAAGGCACGATCAAACAGGCAAGAGAATTATGGAAGTCAGTTGACCGCAAGAATGTTATGATCAAGATTCCGGGAACAAAAGAGGGATTGCCGGCAATCCGTACCTGCATCAGTGAAGGAATTAATATTAATGTTACATTATTGTTTGGTATTCCGCGTTATCTCGAAGTTACCGAAGCTTATGTTTCAGGATTGGAAGATCGGCTGAAAAATAATCAACCAATTGATCATCTCGCTTCTGTCGCCAGTTTTTTCCTTAGCCGAATTGATGTCATGCTCGACCCCGTTTTAAAAGATAAGAAGCTGAATGACCTGGTTGGAGAAGTAGCAATTGCCTCTGCAAAAGTTGCGTATGAAAATTTCAAGCAGGTTTTCTTTGGCGACCGTTTCAGGAAGCTGGAAGAACATGGCGCCAAAAAGCAAAAAGTTTTGTGGGCAAGCACCAGTACCAAAGATCCTTCTTTCAGCGATGTGAAATATGTGGAAGCGCTTATTGGTCCTGATACAATTAATACACTTCCAATGGAAACAATCGACGCGTTCAGAGATCATGGAAAAGTTCAGGATCACCTGGAGAACAACCTTTTAAAAGCCAAAGAGGTGCTGAATAAATTAAAAGACAACGACATCAATATTGATGAAATAACTCAAAAATTGGAAGAAGAGGGTGTTGAGAAATTCAACAAATCTTATGATTCATTGTTAAAAGCTATCGATTCTAAAAGAAAGAAACAGATGGCATAATACGGGCTTATTTTCTTTATCAAAAAATAAACTAAATGAAAAGAATTGCAATTAACGGTTTTGGCCGCATTGGCCGCGCTGCATTAAAAGTAATAATGGATACACCCGATTTGGAAGTGGTGGCAATCAATGATCTGATGACGATTCAAAACGCAGCTTATTTATTACAATATGATACGGTTTACCGGACGTATGATAAAGAGGTTTCTTTTGAAGAAGAAAAGCTGAAAGTGGGCGATAAAACCATTCCTTATTTATCTATAAAAGATCCAGCGCAATTGCCGTGGAAAGATCACCAGGTAGATATTGTGATTGAAAGTACCGGACTTTTTACTAATCGTGAAGATGCCGAAAAGCATCTGCAGGCAGGAGCGAAACATGTAGTTATTTCCGGCCCTACCAAAAGTGTTGATACTCCAACAGTGGTACATGGTGTAAATACCGGGGATGGGAAAGTTGCTATCTTTTCCTGCGCGAGTTGCACCACCAACAACATCAGCCCTATAATTGAAATTCTTGCCAGAAGGATTGGAATTAAAAAAGCAATTTTAAATACAACACATGCTTATACAGCTTCTCAATCCATTGTAGATAGTCCTGATCGCAAAAAGCTAAGAATGGGTCGTGCGGCGGCTATGAACCTTGTGCCGGCGACAACAGGAGCAGCGATTGCTACCGCTAAAGCATTACCTGAATTCCAGGGAAAATTCGACGGAGTGGCTGTAAGAACTCCTGTGGTAGTAGGTTCCATTTCAGATATTACTTTTTTGTCTGACAGGCCTACAACTCCTGAGGAAATCAATAATATTTTAAAAGAAGAAGCCAATACTGACCGGTACAAAGAAGTAGTTTTGGTTTCTGATGCGCCATTGGTTTCTTCCGATATTATTCAAAGTACATATGCTTCTGTTGTAGATACGGAAATGACGCGGGTGGTGGATGGAGATTTATGCAAAGTAATGACGTGGTATGATAACGAGTGGGGATTTACCAATCAAATGATCCGGCAGATAAAGGAGATATAGAATAAAAATTTGCAGAAAAAGTCGCTTTACCCGCTTGCCGGATTCTATCCTGGAAAATGAGCCTTAAAGTCAAAAGAATATATGAGCCAGTCGGAAAAGAAGATGGATTCCGGATTTTAGTAGACCGGCTTTGGCCTCGTGGGATGACGAAGGAAAAGGCCGCCATAGATCTTTGGCTTAAGGAGATAGCACCTTCAACAGAATTGCGAAAATGGTTTAATCATGACCCTGCAAAATGGAAGGAATTTCAAAAGAAATATACGAAGGAACTAAAAGAAAATCATGAAATGACCGATACATTAAAAGAGCATTTGAAAAAAGGAAATGTTACCCTTTTATATGCTGCGAAAGATGAAGCGCATAACGAAGCGTTAGTGCTTAAAGACTATTTTTCTTAAAGTATAGAAAAACGTTTTTTAAATCGCTGTTTTCGTGATTTTTTACTCTTTTTTACTTTTGAAATTGTATTTGCTTTACATACCTTTGCAGCCTTAAAAAAAGATAACATTATGGTTGATATAAAACCCGATGAAATTTCGGCAATTCTTAAAAGCCAACTGAGCAATCTGGACGTTGAATCCAACCTCGAGGAAATAGGAACTGTTTTGCAGGTGGGCGATGGTATTGCCCGTATTTACGGCTTGAATAACGTAAGTGCAGGTGAATTGGTTGAATTTGAAAATGGTGTAAAAGCTATTGCGCTTAACCTCGAAGAAGACAATGTAGGTGTGGTATTGATGGGTGAAAGTGGTGAGATTAAAGAAGGTAATATAGCAAAAAGAACTGGAAAAATTGCTTCAATTAAAGTCGGAGACGGACTTGCAGGGCGTGTTATTAATACGCTTGGCGAACCAATAGATGGCAAAGGCCCAATCACCGGCGAATTATTTGAAATGCCTTTAGAACGTAAAGCGCCGGGTGTTATTTTCCGTGAGCCGGTAAAACAACCCTTGCAAACAGGAATCAAAGCGATTGACGCGATGATTCCTATCGGACGCGGCCAGCGTGAGTTGGTAATTGGCGACCGTCAAACCGGAAAGAGCGCTATTTGTATCGACACCATTATCAATCAAAAAGAATTTTTCAATGCCGGAAAGCCGGTATATTGTATATATGTAGCTATTGGCCAAAAAGCTTCCACTATTGCCAATGTGATGAAAGTATTGGAAGATAATGGAGCAATGGAATATACAACTATCGTTGCTGCTTCTGCTTCTGAGCCTGCTCCGTTGCAATTCTATGCTCCTTTTGCAGGTGCTGCAATCGGCGAATTTTTCCGTGATACCGGCCGAAGCGCTTTGATCATTTTTGATGATTTGAGCAAACAAGCAGTTGCTTATCGCGAGGTTTCTCTTTTGTTGAGAAGGCCTCCGGGACGCGAAGCATATCCTGGTGACGTGTTCTACCTTCATAGCCGTTTGTTGGAAAGAGCTGCGAAAATCGTTTCCAAAGATGAGATTGCACAGAAGATGAATGACCTTCCTGAAAATATCAGGCATTTGGTAAAAGGGGGAGGTTCATTAACCGCTTTACCAATCATTGAAACACAGGCAGGTGATGTATCTGCTTACATTCCAACCAATGTGATTTCGATTACCGACGGACAGATCTTCCTTGAAGGTAACCTGTTCAATGCCGGTATTCGTCCCGCGATTAACGTGGGTATTTCTGTAAGCCGCGTTGGTGGTAATGCTCAAATTAAATCCATGAAAAAAGTGGCCGGAACCTTAAAACTGGACCAGGCGTTGTATCGTGAAATGGAAGCTTTCTCTAAGTTTGGTGGTGATTTGGATGCAGCAACAAAATCCGTTTTGGATAAAGGTGCAAGAAATGTTGAGATTTTAAAACAGCCGCAATTTACTCCTTACCCTGTTGAAAAGCAGGTTGCAATTATCTATCTTGGTACTAACGGTTTGATCAGTAATGTGGCAGTTTCAAAAGTGCAGGATTTTGAAGAACAGTTCTTGTTGGAGATGGAAAACAAATTGCCTGAAGTCCTTGCCGAATTTAAGAAAGGGAATTTGCCTGAAGAAGGAATTAAGAAAATGGTTGAACTGGCAAAAGGAATTTCAAAACAATTTGAATAAAATCATTTTTTTACACTAATGAAAGGGAGGAATTTTTTCTCCCTTTTTTTTAAAAATGATTTGGCAAAGATCAATGCAACACAACTGAGCAGTGCTGCTGAGCATAGATAAAATCCGACATATTGCAATCCATAATTTTTGGCAATGCTTGTTGCAAAATAGGGAGTGAGTGATCCTCCTAAAATGCCAGCTAATGTGAAAGCGAGCGAAGCGCCGGTATAACGCACGGGCGCAGGAAAAAGCGAAGCGAGAGCAGTTCCCAGGGGGCCATAATTAAAACCTATCAAAAACATGCCGCCGGAAAGAAAAGTGAGCAGCAATAACCCATGGCCGGCAACAAACATTTGTGCCACAAATAATCCAAAGAAGAAGATAATCAGCGACGAAAGTAACAGCATATTCATTGGGCTATATCGTTCCGCAAAATGGGCAGACAAGATGATGCCTCCCGCAAAAAAAAGCATCGACACCATTTGTGCCATCAGGAAAATCGAACGTGAATAGTCAAGGACGGTAGTGCCCCAGCTTAAGGTAAAAACTGTAAGAAGGTAAAAAAATAAAAACACTAAAATTGCTATCAAACGTCCCTAAAATAAGGGCTTTGGCATATTTTGTAAACACTTCAGCTAAAGGAAATTTTGCGCGTTCATTGTTCTCAAGTACTTGCACGAAATCGGGAGTTTCAACAATTTTCAATCTTACATATAAGCCTATACCGACCAACAATGCACTGGCGATAAAAGGTATTCTCCATCCAATTGTAAAAAATTCCTGTTGTGTATAAACGTTCCCGATTATGAGAAACACTCCGGCGGATAGAATAAAACCAAGTGGCGCACCTAATTGAGGAAACATGCCGTACCATGCTTTTTTGCCTTCAGGTGCATTTTCTGTAGCAAGCAAAACAGCTCCGCCCCATTCGCCACCAAGCCCTACCCCTTGGCCGAAACGAAACAACGATAATAATAACGGAGCAGCAACGCCAATAGAAACATAACCGGGAAGTAAGCCGATGGCTACAGTACAAATACCCATCGTCATCAGAGAAGCTACCAACGTTGTTTTGCGGCCTATTCTGTCACCAAAATGACCGAACAATGCAGAGCCAACAGGCCGGGCAAAAAAAGCCAGTGCAAAGGTAGCCAGCGATTCCAGTGTTCCGGATGTGGGATCAGATGTAGGAAAAAACATTTGAGGAAATACCAGAACTGCGGCGGTAGCATAAATATAAAAATCAAAAAACTCGATAGTAGTCCCGGCAAGACTGGCAATAAGAATTCGGAAAGGAGAATTAACTTTTTTTTGTTCGCTCATCGTTTATAAATGATTAAAATGAAATACGTTAGTTCAAAAGAATGAATTACAGTTAACAAAGTAATTGAAAAAAAGCGATGTTAGGCATCACACAAAAAAGCTTGAGAAAGAGAAGGCATCAGTTTAATACATGGCCAATGCTTCCACTTTTTGGATGATTTCAAACAGCGCTGCAGTTTGATTTGTTTTTTCGAAAACACTTACTTGCAATTTGCCTCTCTCAATTAAATCTTTTCTTTTTTGTTCATCTTTAAAAAGCAACATCATCTTCTCAGCGATGTCATTTATATCATCAGGTTTGACATACAAAGCCGCATCAGCACAATATTCTTTTAAAAATTGGGTATCAGATACAATCAAAGGAACTCCCGATTTCATCGCTTCAATCACTTCTTCACCTTTACTTTCATAGAAAGGAACATATAACATTGCATAAGCAGAAGCAAGCATTTTTTTGCTTTCACTTTCAGGTAAATCTATTAAAACCTTTACATCATTCTTAAACTTGTACGATTGCAGTGAACGAACAAATTCTTCATATTTTTCTCCCGGCGCCCCTGTTATTAATAACTGCATTTTACTTCTTTGCCTTTTTTTGAAAAAGGAAAAAGCTTTTAATAAATTGACCAGGTTTTTTTCGATGCTAATAATTCCTTTGTAAATAAAATATTCATTTCCATCTCCGTATTTTTCTTTCATCAATTCTTTTTCTTCAAAAGTGGAAGGAGTAAGATTTTTTACACCAGGATAAATTACATGAATTTTTTCTTCTGAAATTTTATACCGGGTTGCAATTTCATTTTTTAAAAAAACTGAATTGACAATGATTTCATTCGCTTTTTCTAAAAACCTGGGAGTGTTTTTTTTATAAAATGTAATTTGCTTTTTATCAAGCAATGAAGGTTGCTGGACAAAAGTAAGATCCGGGTCCATCAATATTTGAGGCACTTTTGTTTTTAATGAAATAAATCTTTCAGAAATAAAAATATCGGCCTTATTATTTTTTAATGCCGCTGGCAATCTAAGATTATACCAGATTCGCCACTTAAGCGGAATCTTTGTTGCTGATGCAATGACAACAGGCGTTATATTTTGAGGAAGATCGGCTGAGTGATTTTCTGTATCAAAAAAAAACAGGAAAGTATCTTGGGGATGAAGTTTTGCTAATTGAATAAATATTTCGAGAGCGTTGGTTTTTAAAGATCCGGCATTTACTGCAATTCGCATTTAGCTATTTAAATTTTTTGTTCAATTTTTATCTCAATACTTTTAGTTTCACCGTTTCAATTCTCGTCTGGCTCACTTTTAAAATATCAAATTGATAATCGTCTATAATGATGCGGTCTCTTTCACGTGGAATAGATTCATGAAGATTAATGATATAGCCTGAAAGCGTTTCTGTTTCTTCATTTTTTCTAAAAACCAGTTTATATTTTTCTTCCAAATCATCCAGTTCCAGCCGGCCGCTTAAAAGAAATTCATTGGAAGTGATTTGCTTATCAACAAAATCTTCCTGTACATCATATTCATCATAAATATCCCCAAAAATTTCTTCTAAGAGATCTTCCATTGTTACAATACCTGCCGTTCCTCCGAATTCATCAATAACCCACGCGATACTTTTTCTTTCTTTCGTAAACTTATTGATCAGGTCTGAGGCTTTCATGCTCTCAGGAATTACCGGAATCGGTAATAAGATAGACCGAAAGTTCTCAGGATTTTTAAAAAGGTCGAGCTGGTGAAAATATCCCTGAACATTATCCACATTATTTTCATAAACTACAAGCTTGCTTAATTTGGTTTCGATGAATTTTTCTTTTAATTGTTCCAGGGTTAAATTTATATCGACCGCAACGACTTCTTTCCTTGGAATCAAACATTCACGAACGCGTTTTTCAGAAAGGGATAAGACATTTTCAAATATTTCATTATTCATCTCCAGGTTTTCATCACTATCAGTCATATTCAATTGCTGCACGTAGTGATCGAGATCCATCCTGCTAAATGATTGTGTTTTGTTTTGAATTTTTACATTGAACAAATATTTTAAAATCCATTCATTAAGGCTGATGATGTATTTTGCAATTAAGGAAAAAAGGGAATAGAAAACCCTTATGCAAAAAGTTATGAAGTTGCTTGAGGTAACAACGTTAGTGTTTGCGCGAAGTAGGGATCTGAATAAAGATTCAAAAAAGATGAGAATAACTGTAGCCACAATCGTTTCGGCTCCAAGAATTAAAAAGGGATTTTCTATTGACCAATATTTCCAAACGGAAGCTAACTGGGCGCTTCCCAGCAAGGCGTAAATAACGAGAAGAAGATTGGTAACTAAAAGTGTAGTAACAATAAAGAGCGCGGGCGATTCTAAAAAAAATGACCATGTTTTACCGCTGTAATTTCCCTGCTTTTTTCTTAATTCAATCGATAATTTATTTGCAGAAATAAATACCACTTCTATTCCGGAAAAAAATCCAATAAGAAGCAAGGCTATTATAATGGGTATAACAGGTATCCAGTTCATATCTGCAAATGTATACAGAACGTTTTAACTATTTAAGAAATCACCGATTATCTTATCCGCTTCCTTGCAGGCTGTGTGAAAGTTTTCATTGGTGATTATGTTTTCAAAATGTTTTTTAAAAGTCATTTCATAACTTGATTTATTAAGCCGCGCCTGCAATGATTCATCAGTTTCGGAGCCACGCAGTTTCAATCTTCTTTTTAATTCTTCAGTAGAAGGCGCTTGTATAAAAATGGCGATGGTATTAACGGGATATTGTTGCTGGACGTGGATTGCGCCCTGCACATCAATATCCAAAACCGGTATTTTATTTTCTTTCCAGATACGTTCAATATCTGATTTCAGTGTTCCATAATATTTGCCTTCATAAACCATTTCCCACTCAAGAAAGTCTTTGTTGTGTATCTTTTCTCTAAATTCCTTTTCATTCATAAAGTAATAGTGTAAGCCGTTTTTTTCATTATCGCGCGGCTGTCTTGTAGTAGCGGAAACAGAAAAAGCCAACTGCGGAAATTTCTTCATCAGGTGATTAACAATCGATGTTTTTCCTGATCCTGAAGGCGCAGTGATTAAAATGATTTTGTTATACTTTTTTCCCATTAATTTTTAATTTGCCTATTGCTATTCCTCTCAACGTCAACTTATTCTTGTTATCCTTGCGCCTAACGATCTTAATCTTTCGTCTATATTTTGATACCCGCGGTCTATCTGTTCAATATTTTGAATCGTGCTCTTGCCTTCGGCACTTAATGCAGCAATTAACAGTGCGACACCTGCCCTGATATCAGGACTTGTCATGGTAATGCCACGCAACGGAAATTTTCGCGCAAGGCCTACAACTACGGCTCTATGCGGATCACATAAAACAATGTGCGCTCCCATTTCAATTACTTTATCGACAAAAAATAACCGGCTTTCAAACATTTTTTGATGTACTAAAACACTTCCTTTTGCCTGGGTTGCTACTACTAAAATTATGCTCAACAGATCCGGCGTAAAACCAGGCCACGGATGGTCATAAATTGTAAGCATAGAACTATCTAAAAAAGTTTCAATTTCGTAAAGCTCCTGCTCAGGAATATGGATGTCATCTCCGTCAAATTCCAGTTTTATTCCCAGTTGTTGAAACCTTTCAGGAATAACTCCAAGATGTTCGATGCCGGCGTTTTTTATAACAATATCACTTTGTGTCATGGCGGCCAAGCCTATGAACGAGCCAACTTCAATCATATCCGGAAGAATGGTGTGATTCGTTCCATGCAGTTCATCTACCCCTTCAATGTTTACCATATTACTGCTAATTCCCGCAATTTTAGCGCCCATGCTGTTCAGCATTTTACAAAGCTGTTGTATGTATGGCTCGCAGGCAGCATTGTAAATAGTGGTAGTTCCATCCGCCAAAACAGCCGCCATTATTAAATTTGCGGTTCCGGTTACACTAGGTTCATCCAATAAAATATTTGTGCCTTTTAATTTGGACGTGTGCAAGTGAAAAAAAGATTCGTCAGTAAAATAATCAAACTCAGCCCCTAATTTTTTAAAACCCATAATATGTGTATCAAGTCTCCGGCGCCCTATCTTGTCGCCACCTGGTTTTGGGATGTAAGCGGTTTTAAAACGGGAAAGCATGGGCCCGGCAAGCATTACACTGCCGCGCAAGCGTCCTGTTTTATTTTGAAAGGAAGGCGAAGAAAGATAATCAACATTTACATTCTCAGCCTTAAAAGAACAAGTATGCCTGTCAATCCTTTCAACGGTTACTCCCAATTCCTGGAGCAATTCGATCTGAAGATTTACATCTGTAATGTCAGGAATATTATGGATCAGTACTTCTTGTGAAGTGAGCAAAACGGCAGAGATTACCTGTAGCGCTTCATTTTTGGCACCCTGTGGTGTTATTTCTCCTTTTAGTTTATTGCCACCTGTTACTACAAATGAACCCATTAATCTGAATGATTTTTTATAAACAAAACCCCGGCAATTTGATTGTGCCAGGGTTGCCAACGTATTTAATTATCTTATCTCAATAAATTTAATCATGTATTATCAGAACTTTTCCTAAACCAATTTAATCACTCTAAAGTTTCTAAACCTTTCAAAACCTTTCTTTATATTAATATCTCTTCTTCCCGTACTTCCTGTTGTTCCTGTTATCACGGTTTTGATTACGGTTATTTCTTGAGCCAAAATTCTTGCGCCTACCACCAAATTCTTCACGTGAATTGTCAACCCGGTGTTTTATAAACGGACGATTATTGAATTCGAGTTCACCTTTGGTAATTGATGAAAGTTCTGTTTGGATATTATCATCATGAACGAGTTCTTTGTGCCAATTACTGTAAGTAAGTTTCATGTAATAAGCAATGGAATTGGCAAAGCCTTGTCGTTTTTCGGCATCTTCTTCGTGTAAAGCCTTGTCAATCACTATCTCTATATTTTTACCAAGGTGATTATACTTAGGATATCTTTTCGGATAAGGAAGGGGTTCGGGCTTAGGTCTCAATGTTTCCTGTGTAGGAATTGGATAAGGGCTCTCCACGTCCAACTTAAAATCGGTTATTAAAAAAAGATGATCCCACAACTTGTGGCGGAAGTCTTCTACATTTTTAAGTTGCGGGTTTAAAAAGCCCATTAATTCAACCAGTGCTTCTGCATTTTTCTGGCGTTTTTCACGATCTTCAATAGCCAACACATACTCTGCCATTTTTTGAATATGACGACCGTATTCTCTAATAGCAAGATGGTTACGGGTTGTATTGTATTCCATGTTGTCAACATTTTTCATTACGCAAATGTATTAATAATAAAATTAGGTTGAAAGGATGTTTAGAACTAATGTTTAAACTATTCTTAAAAGGAGGTTAAGTTTTCACCGACAGAAAATAAAAATCCTTTTGTAAACTTCGTTTACTGCAGATCTTTTTTGCGAAAATATTTTAATATTCGGATAATGATCCAAAAGGCAATAATAACACCGACAGCGTCCGCGCCCCAATCAAGGAGATCAAAATCGCGGCTTGGTATATAAAATTTTTGCAGAAATTCAATCGTAATACCCCAAACAATAGCTGCAAGGCTGATTTTTACTGAATAATTGATCTTTTGCTTTTCAGAAAAACCGGATTTTAAAAGTGGCAGGGCAAATAAAAACGAAAGGCCTCCAAACAAGGCGGCATGAACGAGTTTGTCGAAGTTCGGAATATTATCCATCCAACTTACTGTAGGAACATCGTTTGCGGGCATCAAGGTTAAAATGTCTACAATAAAAAACCAGGCGATGCCTGGCAAAAAATATTTAAATGAAATTTTTCTATTTTCCATTTTAATTTCTATGAAATCAATGCCTGGTAAGCTTCTGCATCCATTAACTGGTTTATATCATTTGGGTTTTCCATTTTCATTTTAACCATCCATCCCTCACCATAAGGATCCGTATTTACTTTTTCGGGTTCACTATCCAGCAAAGGATTTACTTCCGTTACTGTTCCGGCAACAGGAAGAAAAAGATCACTTACAGTTTTTACCGCTTCTACGGTTCCGAAAACGGTTTCGGCTTCCAGCTTTTTATCTTTTGCTGCAATATCAACATAAACAATATCACCCAATTCCTGCTGAGCGAAATCGGTGATCCCAATGGTTGCAACATCTCCGTCTACAGAGATCCATTCGTGGTCTTTTGTATATCTTAAGTTCTGTGGAAAATTCATTCGGTTATTTTTTCTGAATCAGGTATGCAAATTAATATTTTTATAAATACTTCCTATACTCCTTCTTTTTCATTATTGAAATCTTCATGTGAATATCATGAAGAGGCCGATCATGTTCATCTTTAGCCGCTTGCGCAATTTTATCTATTACGTCCAAACCTTTAACTACCTGACCGAAAACTGTATAGCTCATGTCAAGGAAAGGTGCTCCTCCCACCGTGCGATACACTGCTCTGTGGCTTTCAGGAATTATTATTTTAAATTTTTCTTCAATTTGATTCATTTCAACATCCGTAAAAGTTCTTCCTTCCACAATATAGAATTGCGTGGAACTGCTTTCTTTTTTTGGATTTATGTCAAGGTTGTCCCTCGCCATTGCAATGGCTCCTTTTTTATGAAACAAGGTAGTATCAAATTCTGCCGGAATGGTATAATCAAGGCCACCCTCGCCAAGCACCTTTCCCGGCGGCGCATTTTTACTGTCAGGATCGCCACCCTGTATTATAAATCCTTTAATGACACGATGGAACAAAAGGCCATCATAGAAATGTTGTTTTACCAATTTTAAAAAGTTGGCAGTTGTTTGAGGTGTTTTGTTTGAAAGCCTTACTACCATTGTCCCTGAATCAGTTTCTATTTTTACAAAATGAGTCGAGGTTTCGCCAGTGCCTTCTGTATTTGTACTTTTAAAAACGGAGCATGAAGCAAAGAAAAATAAAATAAGCAGGTAGAATAAATATTTCATTTTAAAAATTTTTAAATGGTTGCCCGATGTCTTCAAAGTAGAGCAAAATATGGTCTTTTAAAAAATTTTCCTGTTCTGCGGTATTATATTGGGGAAGTTCTTTCATTTGTTTGAAATGTGGCCATTTATCTTCATCATAACCTTCTAACTCATAATATCCGCTTTGGCTTAATAGTGTACAAACTGCCACGTGCATCAGGTCTTGTTTTTGTTCTTTTGAAAATTTTTTCGCGCTGTTGAAATTACCAATTTCCTGGATACCTATTAAAAATAATATGGCTTCCACGTCCGGCTTTTTTCCAAATTTTTTCAGGAATTCACTTTCGAGTTTCCACCAGCGGGTTTGCAGATCGTCTTGTGCGTTCATGTCACAAAAGTAAAAAGTTAATTGTTTAAATGATTTGAAACTTTAGGCGGATGAATTTTTGACAAGCCAGCAGTAAATAAGCTTTTTCATCAAATTTCTATTCTGTCTTTGCTGAGTATTTACTAATCAAACTCCTTTCGGCTTGTTATATTTGCAGACATATAAAACAGCAAAATGTTACAGGTCAATTTTATAAAAGCAAACAGGGAAGAAGTTTTAAAGAGATTGAAGAAAAAGCATTTTTCAGAAACTTCTTTGGTTGATAATATTATTTCTTTAGATGATGAAAGAAAGAAATTGCAATTTGAACTGGATGAAAGGCAATCAAAAATAAATACTTTTTCAAAAGAGATTGGCCAGTTGATAGCAAAGGGAGAAAAACGTTTGGCTGAAGAAAAAAAGCTGGAAGTAGCAAGTAAGAAAAGTTTTTTACAACCGGTTAGTGAGCAATTGGCTGCCGTTGAAAAATCACTTCATGATGACCTGATAAAATTACCAAACCTGCCACATACTTCTGTTCCCGAAGGAAAAACCCCGGAAGAAAATGAAGTGGTAAGAGAAGGAGGTGTAAAACCGACACTTTCACAAGATGCAGTTCCTCATTGGGATCTTGCCAAAAAATATGACCTTATCAATATCGAATTGGGAAATAAAGTTACCGGAGCGGGATTCCCTTTTTACAAGGGCAAAGGTGCAAAATTGCAACGCGCATTGATTCAATACTTCCTGGATTTTAATACGGACGCAGGTTATATGGAATACGAACCTCCGTTTATGGCGAACGAAGCCAGCGCTTATGGTACCGGGCAATTACCGGATAAAGAAGGGCAAATGTATCATGTGACGGCTGACAATTTATTTTTAATTCCTACGGCTGAAGTACCGCTTACCAATATTTACCGTGATGATATTTTACTGGAAAATGATTTGCCGGTAAAGATGACGGCCTACACTCCCTGCTTTCGTCGCGAAGCAGGAAGTTATGGAAAAGATGTTCGCGGATTGAATCGTGTTCACCAGTTTGATAAAGTGGAACTTGTACAGTTGGTGCATCCCGAAAAAAGTTATGAAGTGCTGAAAGAAATGCTTTTGCATGTAGAAAAATTATTGCAATCATTGAATCTTCCTTACCGGATTCTGCGTTTGTGCGGTGGCGATATGAGTTTTACTTCCGCGCTTACTTACGATTTTGAAGTGTACAGTGCCGCACAGCAAAAATGGCTTGAGGTAAGTTCTGTAAGCAACTTTGAATCTTTTCAAACCAACAGGATGAAGATTCGTTTTAAAGCCAATGGTAAAACCCAATTGCTTCATTCACTAAATGGTTCTTCATTAGCGCTTCCAAGGATTGTAGCGGCTTTGCTTGAAAATAATCAAACAGAAGATGGTATTTCATTACCTGAAGTTTTATGGAAGTATTTCGGTGAACAAAAAATTCAATAATCAATAAAATAAAAAATATCCAATTTGTCGGTTTACTGGTTATCGGTAAAACACGCATTTGATCAAGAAAACCGTAATCCGGATTAAACTTTCTATTTTACATTTAGTCTATCGTTTTTGCAGATTCGATTTTCATCCAATCCGCACCTCACAATAGATTAAAGTATGTCCTTAACCAATCAGCGAAAAAACCAGCACCTTCTTTGGCGCGCTGCCTTTGGCCCAATGGCCGAAAATGCCAATCAATTAAGTGATATTTCACAAAAGGATCTTTATAAACTTTTAATAAAAACTTCTTCCAAAGCGCCTGTAACTTTACAAGTTGCCAATAATGCTTATGATGGTTTGATAAAAGGGTTACAGGATATCGGCAAAATGCAGCAATTAACACTTGAGCAAAAAAAGCAGTTTCGAAAGCAATCGGCCGAAAATATAAGAGATCTAAACATTTTGTGGCTCAACGAAATGATAAACAGTGAAGCGCAATTGCGGGAAAAAATGAGCCTTTTCTGGCATGGCCATTTTGCCTGCAGGATTCTTAATATTTTCTTTCAGCAACAATTAATAAATACTATAAGGCAAAACGCTTTTTCAAATTTCGGCAGACCTTTTGCGTGAAGTGAGCAAAAGCCCGGCTATGCTGGCTTTCCTGAACAATCAACAAAATAAAAAACAGCATCCCAATGAAAATTTTGCTCGCGAGGTAATGGAATTATTTACAATGGGCAGAGGAAATTATACAGAATCAGATGTAAAAGAAGGTGCAAGAGCCTTTACAGGATGGGGTTTTAACTTGCGTGGAGAATTTATGGAACGGCCATTACTTCATGATAACGGCACAAAAACTTTTCTGGGCAAGACAGGAAATTTTGATGGAGATGATATTCTTGATATTATTCTTGAACAAAAAGCAACTGCGAATTTCATCACACAAAAGATGTATAAATTTTTTGTAAACGAAGAAGTGGATGCTGAAAAGGTTGCATTTCTTTCCGAACGGTTTTATCAAAGTAATTATAGTATTCAGCAGTTAATGAATGATATTTTCACCAGCGAATGGTTTTATGAAGAAAAAAATATCGGAACAAGAATTAAATCACCTGTAGAATTATTGGTTGGCGTCAGAAGATTAATACCAATGGAACTTGATCGGCCTGAAGTACAGATGTTGTTTGAAAAAGTATTGGGTCAGGTATTATTTTTTCCGCCAAATGTAGCAGGATGGCCTGGTGGAAAGAACTGGATAGACAGCAGCGCTCTGATGTTTCGTATGCGGCTTCCCCAATTGCTTACCGATTCTGAAGAAATGTTGATAACACCAAAAGAAGACGATGATGTTATGATGGGAAGAGAAGGTGCCGATCCGGGAAACAATCGAAAGAAACTTTCTGTAACAGTTGACTGGGATTCCGTTTACAAAGTATTTGCAAACACAAAACGTGAAGATCTTTTGCAAAAGGTGAATGAAATTGTTTTGCAAACAGCCGGCTCTATCAACCCAAATATTTTAAAAAGATACATTGAAAGTAATTCAAGAGAAGGTTTTATTAAATCAACAATGATTGAATTAATGAGTACGCCGGAGTACCAGTTGTGTTGATTTTCAATGATGTAACAATTACGAACAAACGAAATTAAATGTCATGCTGATAAAACGAAAAGAATTTTTGCAAATCGGTTCATTGGCTTCGGCTTCGTTAATGATGCCTAAATTCCTGAAGGCTTTCGAAACAAAATCTTTGGTTCCTCCGGGAAATAAAGTATTAGTTGTGTTGCAATTAAGCGGCGGAAATGATGGATTGAATACCGTTATACCTATCCGCAATGATATTTATTACAAATCACGGCCACACCTGGGAATACAAAAAGATAAAGCACTTCAGTTAACTGATGAAGCTGGTATTAATCCCGCATTGCCTTTTTTTAAAGATCTTTTTGATGAAGGTAATCTTGGCATTATGAATAGTGTGGGTTATCCTAATCCCGACCGTTCTCATTTCAGAAGTATGGACATCTGGCAAAGCGCCAGCAACAGTAATGAATACATCAGTACCGGATGGCTTGGGCGTTATTTGGATGCGCAGTGTAGTGGCTGCGAAAAACCTACTCAGGCACTTGAAATTGATGATGTATTAAGCCTTGCTTTGAAAGGTGAAAAAATAAAAGGGCTGGCTTTGCGCAATCCGAAAACATTATACAGTTCCAGCAATGAAAAATATTTTAAACAAATTAATGCAGTTCATGAAAATGAAGAACCGGTGGTTGATTATCTTTACAAAACCCTGAGTGAAACTTTAAACAGTGCCGATTATATTTATGAACAAAGCCGGCTTCGCCCTTCTTCGCAAAGTTATCCTGCAACAGGTTTGGGAAAGAATTTGCAAACCATATCTTCACTCATTTTAAGTGACATCAATACAAAAGTTTATTATGTTAGCATTGGCAGTTTCGATACGCATGTAAACCAGGAAAACCAGCAGAAAAGATTATTTACAGAACTGAATGATGCTATAAACTCTTTTGTAACTGATATGAAAAACAATCATCGTTTTGAAGATGTCGCTATAATCACTTTTAGTGAATTTGGCAGAAGAGTATCACAAAATGCAAGTGGTGGAACAGATCATGGTACAGCAAACAATATGTTTTTTGTTGGAGGTGGATTAAAGCAAAAAGGACTAATAAATGCAATGCCGGATTTAAATGCGCTTAATGAAGGCGACCTTATTCATAAAGTAGATTTTAAAAGCGTATATGCTACACTGTTACATAACTGGCTTGGTGCGGATGATGAGAAGATATTAGGCAAAAAATATCCTTTGTTGGATTTTGTTTAAGATGTTTATTGTATCCGGTAAAAGGACTTTTACCAAGACATTTAATGGTAATCAAACAGTTATCGACCAAACTTTAGCATCAACAATGGGCAACTGAAGATTTACTTCAGCAGAAAGCCTTGGTACCAACGGTGTCAAAGAAGGTGTTCTGCTTTCATGAAAAAGAAAAGCTGAGTTAGTTTAAGGGATAGGAGTTTGATAAAATAAGTTTAATTAATTGTCATATACTACTAAGCGCGTCTCTGAAAAATTTATTTATACCCATGTCATTAGGCAACGGCAGTTCTTGGTTTATTGTTTTTGCCGTTCAGCCAAAGCTTATTAATACCTTTTATCGATTATTTTTTTCTATAACATTAGATATCCACTTTTTTCTCGAAAATCCTTTCAAAACCCTTTCTGGTAAGCATTTCAGGCAAATCCTTTTCATGCTATAAACTTACTACCTTCAAAAAACAGGTAGTATGTATTGCATAGTATTATTAAATACCTTATATTTGTATTAGAAATTAATAATAGTCCCAGATTTAAAACCAATAAAATGAATATTGATAACACAGCAAGCCAGATGCGAAAAGGGGTTTTGGAGTTTTGCATACTGTCGATAATAAAGCTTGGAGAAGCTTACCCAAGCGATATTATTGATATGATGAAATCTGCTAACCTCAATATCCTGGAAGGAACATTATATCCTTTGCTTACAAGATTAAAGAATGCTGAGTTTCTTACTTATCGGTGGGTTGAAAGTAACAGCGGCCCGCCAAGGAAATACTTTTCCCTTACTGAAAAAGGGGCAAAATTTTATGAAGAACTGGAAGCGACATGGCTGGAACTTGCCGGCGCAGTAGAAACGATAACAGGCAAAAACAAAAATTCAGAAACAACAAACAACCAATAAATTCAACAGAAATGAAAAAAGTAATAAATATAAATTTTCAGGGTACGGTCGTACCGATTGAAGAAAGTTCTTATGAGTTGCTGCAACAATATATAGAAAGCCTGCGTCGCTATTTTGCCAATGAGGAAGGGAAAGATGAGATCATCAATGATATCGAAAGCCGCATCAGCGAATTGTTCCAGGAACGTTTGAAAGGCGGAAGCACCTGCATCACCGACGATGATGTAAATACAATTATTAATAACATGGGACGCCCGGAGCAACTGGAAGAAGCAGAACAGGGCGAGAGTGAAAACGGCAAGTCGTCTTACACAAATGAAAAACGCGATGAAAATTATTTCCAGGGCGACTGGAGCTGGAAAGGAAGGCGTCTTTATCGTGATGAGAATAACAAGATACTTGGAGGTGTTTGCAGTGGTTTTGCTGCCTATTTCGGAATAGACCCGGTTTTTGTCAGGATATTATTTATCATTTCCGGCGTTGGGCTTCTGGCTTACATTTTATTATGGGCCTTTGTGCCGGGAAGCAATATGATCGAAAATGGTGTAAGAAAAAGGCTGTACCGCAATCCGGACGGTAAAATAATTGCCGGTGTTTGCAGCGGGATAGGAAGCTATTTTAATATCAATCCCTGGATCCCAAGGGTTATATTTTTGGTACCGTTTATCTCCTTCTTTTTCAGGTGGGGGCATTTTGGGCCGTTGACTTTTCCAAATTTTCTAAGTTTTTCTTTTAGCCCAGGCAGTTTTATCATCTATATTATTTTATGGCTGGTAATTCCTGAGGCCAACACCACCAGTGAAAAGCTTGAAATGAAAGGAGAAAGGGTCGATTTAAATTCTATTAAAAATTCAGTTTTAAAAGAAATGCAGGAAGTAGGCGAAAGAGTTGGAAAAATGGGAAAAGAAGTAGGCGAAAAAGTTGGAAAAATGGGAATGGAAGCCGGCGCTGCAGCAAGGGAAAAGGGTACCGAGTTTAGTAAAGAAATTCACTATGTGGCTCATCGTTCCTCGGGTGCTTTGGGAAATATTATCACTACCATTTTTAAGATATTTATGTATTTTATCCTGAGCATTATTGCGATATCTATAATAATCGCTTTGTTCGCGATTGCAACTGTTGCTATCGGATTATTCCCCTTGAAGGATTTTGTGCTGACTACAGGCTGGCAAACTGTATTTGCCTGGGGTACTCTCATTTTCTTTATAGCAGTTCCCGTTATAGGAATCATAACCTTTATCATAAGAAGATTTGCCCGGATCAAAAAGACAAACAAATTAATGCGCTGGTCATTCCTTGGACTTTGGATTGTTGGAATTGTGTGTTTTGTAGGATTATTCATTTCTATTGGTCGCGATTTCAGAAGTATTAACTCAATGAATGTTCAAAACATTCAACTCAACGACGCACATGTAAGCAGGCTTGAAGTGATGCCGATAAAGGACAATAATTATAACAGGTATAACAGTTGGTTCAGACTGGAACCTTTTGCTACTTTTGGAATGGACGAGGACACGGCTTACATTACTAATATTAGAATAAGAATCACGAAATCCACTTCTGATAGTTTCGAAGTTAGCGAGGTAAAACTTTGCAATGGAAGCAACAGGAGAAATGCTGATTCATTAGCATCCCTCATTCATTTTAATGTTTTTCAAAACGATTCCCTTTTGATGGCAGACAGATCAATAGCCATCAATACAACTGATAAATTCAGGAACCAGTTTGTTGAAATGACGATTGCAGTTCCCGTTGGGCACTATATTAAGATTAACAGGAATTTTGAGAAATGGAATACAGTAAGGTTCGAAGGTTTTTGGAGGAATAATTATGATTGGTATAACTATAGTGACAATAATGGCGATTTTGATTATGAAAGAGGAGTTGAATATATAATGAGAGAAGACGGACTTTATACATTGGATGGCCGCCGTTCTGATGATAGTAATAACGAGTGGAATAGCGATTCCCGTAAGGACAATCCTGCCCCGGATGTGAATAGCAGAGGTTACCGTTATAACCAAAATATCGATTCATTAAAAAAGGTACAGGAAAATCAGATAAAGACTATGGAGCAAAAAGTTGATTCTTTAAAAGCCAATCACCAGTTGGAACTAAACAAAATGAAGGATTCACTGCAGAAGGAAAAAGAAAATATTGATCAAAAACTACAAAAATTAAACAAAGGAACTGCACAAAATAACTGTGAGCCACAAATTCCCAATAACTACACTTTCATCATGAATATTTGAGATTTTTTGAACGTTTAGTTTGGCAGACTTTTATGCAAATGCATGGAAAAGGTAAAAAACCGGACATCAGCATACAAACAAAATTGATTTTGTATGTATTTTTTGCACCGATGAAAGAAACACGCTTCCTGTCTAATTAAGTTATTTCAAATCGGTCAGGATAAAAACTTCATCTTATATCAATAGAAAAGCATTAGATTCGTTTCGACATGTTTTTGTTATTGTTTAAAATCTTTCGGTGGGTTTTATTGGAAGTTTTTACATTTTTGTTTTGAGTGCTTTGTATTTAATAGTAAGAGAGGTTGGAATAACGACTGATTTTAGAAAACTGATTACAACGCTTATTGCTAATGAAGAAGTGATCTTAACATTCATACTATAAAGGATACACGGCTTGAAAATCAGACAGTTAAAAGAATAGAAAATAATGCCGCGAAATTGCCTGTTTTTTGATGAAAGTTATCTGCAAAAACTAAGGCAATAAGAATAAGAATCTATTTATTTCATTTAAAAACGTAAACCATGATATCAGGAGATAATTTTATTGCTTTTGAAAGAAAGGGGGCAGGAGAAAAAAAATTATATGCCTTCAGTACTGTATTGAAAAACAATTTGCCAGGGGAATTTTCTGTAGCAAGCGAGCAGGAAATTGATGAAGCTATATCGAAAGCCTCTTCTGCCTTTGAAATTTATAAAAGAACTTCTTTTAAAGAAAGAGCAGAATTCCTGGACACTATTGCAAATGAGATTCTTTTATTAGGTGATGAATTGATTGAAAGAGGTAATTTGGAAAGTGGTTTGCCGCCGGCAAGAATAATAAACGAAAGAGGAAGGACGATGGGTCAGCTTAAACTATTTGCTACGCTGTTGCGTGAAGGCTCATTTGTTGAAGCTATTATTGATACTGCATTGCCAGATCGCAAACCTTTACCCCGTTCTGACCTGAGAATGATGTTTCAGCCAATCGGCCCTGTTGCTGTGTTTGCTGCGAGTAATTTTCCTTTGGCATTTTCTACTGCCGGCGGTGATACCGCTTCAGCATTGGCTGCTGGTTGCCCTGTAATTGTAAAGGCACATAGTTCTCACCTTGGTACAAATGAATTGGTAGCATCAGCTATTATTAATGCTGCAAAGAAGTGTAATATGCCGGATGGTGTTTTTTCTTCTTTAATTGGAGAAGGTTCAAAATTGGGACAAAAATTAGTAAAAGACCCGGGAATAAAAGCCGTTGGTTTCACTGGTTCTTATCGTGCAGGAATGTCACTTTTTAAAGCAGCTGTAAACGAAAGAGAAGAACCAATTCCTGTTTACGCAGAAATGAGCAGCATTAATCCTGTTTTAATTCTTCCCAACAAAATAAAGCAGGATGTAGATACTGTAATTTCACAAGTTTCTGCATCTATCACACTTGGCGTTGGACAGTTTTGTACCAATCCCGGATTGATATTTGCTTTAAAAAATGACCAGACCGAAACTTTCATCCAAAAACTTGCACAATCCTTACAACAGGTGGCTCCTGGAACTATGTTAAACCAAACGATTTGTTCTTCATATCATAAAGAACGGCAGCAACTGATTTCACAGGAAGGAGTAAATGTTGTATGGACTGGTGACGATACAAACGCAGAATATAAAGGGAGCGCTTCGCTGGCGCAAACAACAGCCAAAAATTTTATTGAAAACAATACATTGCAAAACGAAGTTTTTGGCCCTACATCTTTAGTGGTTGTGTGTGAGGATGAGAAAGAGTTACAAAATGCTTTGCATTCTTTGCATGGACAATTGACAGGGACTGTCATTGGAACTTCAGATGATTTTAAACAATTTCAAAACTGTATTGACATATTGGTATCGAAAGTAGGAAGAGTGATATACAACGGTGTTCCTACAGGTGTTGAAGTATGTAATGCCATGATGCATGGCGGCCCTTTTCCTGCTACAACCTTTGCCCACTTTACGTCTGTCGGAACAGAAGCGGTCAAACGTTTTTTACGTCCTGTGTGTTATCAGGATTGTCCGCAGGAATTTTTGCCTGAAGGATTAAAAGATAAAAATCCTCTTAACATTATGAGGAAAATAAATGGAGAATTTACAAGAGAGGCAATTTAGCAATTTGAAGAAACCAGTAAATGAAGTAAAAAGGCAAAATTAAAATCTCTCAAATCGTTTTGTTTGGTTTGCAAATTGGTATCGGAAAGACAAAACTATCGTCCACTTAAAGAGATAGTAGCTTATCAAATACACCGCAAATGACAAAAGCGAAGATATTTTTGGCAGAGTTTCGGTATTAATCGGCTTAAATATAGCGGTGAAAGCCTACGAAAACATCATAACATTATATGAACGATGGGCTAAAAAATTAAATAACGATTAAAAATAGAGAAGCCACATCAAAAAATATTCAGTAAAATATGCCTCTAAATCCTGCACATTTATCTGAACTGAAATAATTATTTTCATCTGCACTTTAAAAAACAAAAGTAATTATGAGAGCAACACGAATAAATAAAATTGCTTTTTATGGACTGTTTGCTATTTGCTTCATTTGCCTGTCACGTTGCACTTCTACTTCAGATGTAACCCCAAAATGGCAAAAGAAAAACCAGGAGCTGGTTTCAAAGTATAATTTGACTGCAAGAGAAATTGCAGGCCTTCCCAAAAATTCGATTGAATCTAATCTCGAAGCAGCTAAAGTTACAAGTGTGAGTAACTTGGACAGCTTTCAATTATATCCGGGTGTGAACGCTAAACTTTTTTGGGGAAGCGGCACAATGATCAGCATCCTTCAACTGTCACCAAATGCAAAAATTCCTGAAGAAACTTTGCCTGCTGACAGATTTGTTTTTGTGCTTGAAGGCTCTATTGATCAATTGATAAACGGAGTACCTGTTACGATGCTAGCGAAAAAAAGAGAGGTACCCGATGGAACGCATGGCGGTACACCAGAAATTGATTTTGTCTATCTTGAAAAAGGAAGTAAAAATGCTGTAACTGCCGGTGCAAACGGTGCAAAATTGCTTGAAGCTTACAGTCCTTTGCGTCTTGATTATCTTCAAAAAGCTGGTGTAAAAAATCTTCCTTCCCAGGTAGCAGATGTTGAAACAAAACAAACACCAAACGTGGTACCGAATAAAGTTTATGATTTGTACAATATTCAATTGACTACACTTGCTAAAGAGGCACATTCGAGACTGGTTTCAGGAAAGAACACCCAGCTAAGTTTTATTTCGATGGATCCAAATTCAACTTTTCCGTCCCATATACATCCGGAAGAACAAATGATGTTTGTGCTACGGGGCGCTTGCAATGAAATTCTTTTGGATGAAAAACAAAGTATGAAAACAAATGATGTGGTACGTATTCCATCAAATATGGTGCATGCAGCTGAAATTGGAGACCTTGGTTGTGATGCATTGGATATTTTTTGGCCTTCACGTGCAGATTATTTAGAAAAAGAAAAAGCAAGAATGGCTGCTTATCATGCAATCATTCCCGAAGATTCAAAACTGGAACTGTTTGTCGATGGTAAAAAAACAAAACCCGGATTAACCTTTGCAGAGGGCCCGAAATGGATGGATGGCAAGATCTATTTCTCCAACATGTATTTCGATCAGGATTTCAATGGCAATCCGAAAAAAAGTTCCACAGTTGAATTGGATCCGAATGGCAGTTACCACTATATTACACAAGGGAAAATGCAAACGAATGGATTGTACCCGTATAAAAACGGTCATCTGCTTGTTTGTGATATGATGGGACATAGAGTAGTTGAGATGACAACCAAAGGCGAAGTGGTAAAAGTAATTGCAGACAAATACGATGGAAAACCGATTGACGGTCCTAACGATATTATCACTGATGCAAAGGGCGGTATTTATTTTACCGATCCGCAGTTCACCATGGAAGAAAAAAAATTTCAACCAGGACGTGCAGTTTATTATGTTTCTCCTGCCGGGAAAATAACAAGGATTACCAAGCCTAATGAATTTGCAATGCCTAATGGTCTTTTACTGTCACCTGATGGCAAAACCCTCTACATCAATAATTGTTATGATGATGAATCGTGGTATCCTGTAAAAAGTGATAAGGATAATTTTATTTGGGCTTATGATGTAAATGCAGATGGAACTATCAGCAACGGGCGAAAGTTCGCCAAACTGTTTTTGGTTGGAAGCGTATTAGACAGAAAAGGAAAATCTTCCAGTGCTGATGGAATGGCCATTGATAAACAAGGTAATATTTACGTTGCGACTTATTACGGGGTACAGATATTTAACAATAAAGGGGAATTTGTTGGAATGATCAATCTCCCTTCATTCCCTGTAAGTCTTTGCTTTGGCGACAGTGATATGAAAACACTTTACATTGTTGGCCATGACAAGGTGTTTAAAATACGCACAAACATGGAAGGTTTCGTTCAATATTTGTAGATATTTCCTGGCATTTGAATAACTGCAAAGCTGTTTTTTGTTTTCGTCGGTAACAATTGCATCCGAAATGCTCTGCAAATAATAACTTACTTTCTTTATGAAATTTCAATCTTATGAATCTACGCTTTTTCAAATCTCAGTTGTTGCCTGTTCTATATAGTTCACTGTTTTTATTAGCTTGTTCATCCTCTCGCGATCACAAAACAAAGCAAAAATTACAGGAGGAAACTCCTGGTGTTGCAGTTCTCCTGGTGGATGTCGATCATCCTGTAAGCACCATAGATAAAAATATTTACGGCCAGTTTCTGGAACATATTAATCATTCAGTGGTAGACGGATTGTATGCAGAGCAGGTGCGGGGCCAGGGTTTTGAAGGAAAGGATTTTGAAACTTATTGGAAGCCGTTGGAGAAAAACGGAAAGGTTGAACTTGTAGATATAAATTTTAAAAACGGTTTAAGGAGCATCCGTCTTTCACCGAACGATGGTGTTGCCGGAATCCGCCAGCAACGCATTTATATGAAAAGCGGAGTGGCTTATAATGGATCGGTTTGGATAAAACACGAAGCCGGTAATCCACTCATCGCACTTCGCATTTCCGATATGAACAACAATGAAATTGCAAAAACTTCATTACCGTATTCCGATACAGGATGGCAAGAAGTAAAGTATACTTTCACAGCATCCAAAACAGACACACAAGCCGTACTTGAAATTAGCGCCACCGGTTCAGGCTCTGTTCTAATTGATTTTATTTCAATGATGACTGCGGATGCCAGAGCCCATGGTAAATTTCGCCCCGATCTTCTTGCATCGCTCAAAGGATTGAAACCCTCCTTCATTCGTTGGCCCGGCGGCTCTTTCGCTTCCACTTACAAATGGCAGGACGGAATCGGACCGGCTGTGTCAAGGGTATATCACCCTAATGAAATGTGGGGAGGATATTCCGATTATTATGGATTTGGTACAGATGAATTTCTTGAACTATGCCGTCAACTGGATGCCAAACCGCTAATTGTTTTGCCAGCAACATCAACCAGGGCAGAAGAAGTAATGTATGCAATGAACTGGGTGCATTACCTCGTTGACCCACCAACCACAAAATTCGGGAAAATACGGGCTGCTAACGGCCACCCACAACCGTATAATATTCCCTATTTCCAGATTGATAATGAACCGATGAATCATAACCTTTCTGCTGATGAATATGCAGACATCGTAAACGTTTATGGAGAGAAATTGAAAGAGATTGCTCCCGCATCAAAGATTATTGCTTGTGGGCAAAAACGTTCGAACGATTTGAACTGGAGTCAGAAGATAATTGATATTGCCGGAGCTAATTTTGATATCCTGGGATGTCATAATTACGAATATGAACCCGAGAATTTTCAATCGGGCGTTCAGCGTATTTCGGATTACCTCGTCAACCTGGAGCACTACATTCAGAATTCAAGTCATCCGAATATTAAAATTGGCGTGCTTGAATGGAGCCTTTGTGGCACCTACGATTGGCGTGCCGGTTTACATACGGCCGGAAGCCTGATTGCTTATGAGCGATTAAGTCCCCAATTGTCTATGAGTTGTCCTGCGCTGCTTATGCGCAACACAACCGATAATCCCGAATGGAGGGCCTTCATCTATCATGATCATGTATCATGGTTTCCGGGGTCGGGATACGTGGTAGAAAAATTATTTCGGGATCACTATGCACCAATACAATTGGCTTCCACATCGGGGACTTTCAGGGATATTGAAAAACGTTCCGCCTTTTTTGATGATATCGACCAGATGAAGCCTGAAGATTGGACTGCTGGAACAATTGATGCGATTGCTGCAAAAACTGAAGATGGAAAACGGATCGTTATAAAAGCTGTAAACTATGCGGCTACAGCCAATACTTTATTGGTAAGATTGAAAGGATTAGCAATTCCGGGTAATGCTGTCGTTAAAATATTTACTCTCCATGCTGGTTTGAATGATGCACCTTCTATGGAACATCCTGATGCCATTAAATCGAATGAAGCAACAATACTCTTTGCGAAAGATTTGAGTTTTAAAATGGATCCTTACTCTGTACTATTGGTCGAAGTTGAAGAATAAATTTTCCAAATTTAAAAAACTGATCATTCTTTCTGCCTACCGCCATACACGGTTGCATTTTTCGCTGTTCGTACATCCTTCGCTACATCTGCACGAAGTTTTTGCCAGTGGAAAGTCAGATGTTTGTTTTCTTCTGAACGTACGCCGTTTTGTTCACTATAATGGACTAGTGGCATATCGTTATAAATGGGACGTGTGATGCGAACAATTTCATCCCAGTATTTTAAGGCATTCTCCAGGTGCTTTATCGCTTTTTGTTTATTATCTTCTCCACCTTTTATACGATAGGTTTGCAGAGCTATTGCTCCTTTCAGTTTCTCTGCAAAATGCAATCCCATGTTGGCCCAGGTCTTTACATCAGCAACTTCGAACATTAGGGCATTGTTTCGGGACGTGTTAATATCTTTGACCAACATGAGTGCCTCTTTACAATCATGCTCAAGCATCTGAATTAGCACCGGAGGTGTTACTTTATTTTTAGTGAAGGATTTCCGGAAGATATTGCTTTAACATACTCTTCAACAGATACGTAATCAGGATCAGTTACCGGCTGATGAATAAGGCGATCAACCGAAATATATTCAACACGTTTTGTTTTATTATCTAAAGCCATGAAACCTTCTTCATACAATGTCAGGTCCATTGTAAAATCAAATAATGAGCCAAGGCGTAAAGGTGTTTTTCCGGCTAATGAAAAAGCCCTTAATAAATTGTTCCCCGCTTTGCCATAGCGGTGAACAAATTCTGCCTTAAAAACGTCATCCGGCGTTTGAGGATTATACAACAGCCTTCCCCATAATTTGTAAAACAACCATTGCCGTTCAAAAGCATACTTCCAATTAACAGCAATTCCTGGTTTTGTAAAATAATCTTTTGCCGGAATGTAGGTTTCAGAGCCAATCATATATCCACCCACATAGGACTGGTCGTTCATTGCTATATGTGCCCTGATAAAATCAGGCACGCCCCAACGAAGACAAAAAAAATCTTCATTGCGAACCGTCCAGTCGATCTTGTAATTTTTTGGTGGCGGATTGAAGTAAGTATCGTGCAATTTTCCGCCGTGTACTTTTACCAGTGTAGGTGTTGAATGAGCATGCGACCAATTGTATTTTAAATCCGCAAAAATTGGTAGTTGAATAAAAGAAAGTTCTCCTTGTGCATCTATTTCTTTTCTCGTCATTTTTTCTGTTTCAATACTGGTTACACCCAAAGAGTTGGTGGTGCTTGAAAAAGGAATGCGATGAATGAGTTTTAATTTACGACCTGACAAGCGCATGCCTTCGATGATCGTCTGATTCATCCAGTCTTCACGTTGTTTAGGTGTCATGCCACCCATTCCTTCGCCAAGTGTAAGTCCCATTCCAGTTATTTCAGGGTACTCCTGCAACATTTGAGTTACACATTCACGGGTATAACGCTTCACCAGTTCTGACGTATCGCCTTTCACAAAAAAATCGTGTTTAAGATTATCCATGTCCACGTTATGTGCTTTCGAAAACTCGGGGCTAACGAAAATGTTAAAAGGAATAATATAGGTATCAAGGGCACGTTCTTTTGCCATCCGAAAAATACCATGAAAGAGTTTTTGCCATTCTTTCAATTCGGCATCGGTAAAAGGAGATGCTTCGGGGAAATTTTTAGGTTTGATCATGAATGTGTAGGGGTGAAGATTCCAGAGTGTAAGCGAGTTAAAACGGTTCTCCACCATCATGTCCAAAAAGGCTTTCCAAAAATTCAAATCCCTGCAGGTTTCGTAATGCAAATCCAGCGCATCACTATGGCGATACGTATCCCAGGGCAAATCAAACTTGATGGCACGAAAAGAATAATTTGGTTTTTCACTTTGTGATTTTATGGTTTCCAACCGCTTGCCGTTTCTAACTTCTTCAGCAAGAGACAAACTTCCATAGATCATTCCTCTATTGTCACCACCTGTGATAGTAATTGTTTTACCGTTTGCTTGTATTGCGTAAGCTTCTTCTTTGAGTTGTTTGACGTTTGTAGAAAGGGTAATGACGATGTTTGCTTTTGATTCCGTTAATGTATATCCTTTTGTGGTGAGAGTTTTCTCCAACATTTCAGCAGCATACTTTGCTTGCGGTGATACTTTATCATAAACGATTTTTACCTGCTGTGAAAAAGCAAATGAAAAACCTCCGAACAAAACACTGATAAGAAACCATGCTTTTTTGTTCATACAGAATAACTTATACAATTTATTATTGGTTTACTGCATCCACATCCCAGTCATCCGTTCTAAAAGGCACAATTGGTAATCCTTCTTTATTAAATACATTCGACATGCCAATATTGGTGAATGAAAACCTTACAGCAACAGGATTGGGAATTTGTTTATTCCAAACAACGATTTCGTTCTTTTCTAATTTCACTTCTGCAGGCAAAAAGTTTTTATCGGCTCCGGCAATAAAAAATTCAGTTGGCTGCTTATCCTTTCCTTTTATCATAAAACCATTTGGAGCATTATCAAAATACAAATTGATCTTTCCTTTACTAATTTCCATTTTTTTATACATCGGGTTTTTGTAATTAGCAGCAGAAATATCTTTTTTGTAAGTTTCTGCCAAAGCAATATTTGCCAATCGCAAACCAACATCTAACTTGTCGTGCGGATGCTGGCTTTTAATATTATCAACGAGATCGGTAATAACTACCATTCCTGTTTTTGGATAAGACAAGGAACGCGTTTGCTGTTCCATTAACAGTGCTGCCTCATATGGTGTTTGGTAAGAAGCATAAGGAGCAATTTGTACATAGTAGAAAGGGAAGTCCTGTTCAAATTGTTTTCGCCATTGACCAATCATTCCCGTAAACATTTTTTCGTAAGCATAAGCTCTCGGCGTGTTTCCTTCGCCCTGGTACCAGATAGTACCTGCAATTGTGAAATTGGAAATTGGGTAAATCATTGCGTTGTAAATAAGTCCTGGTTTGTTCGGTCGATAGGAAACATTTTTTATTTTGGTTGCTGCTTCCTGCATTACAGGATCGCTATCAATTACCTCTTGTGGTTCCCAAAGTTCTACCGGTGTTCCGCTCCAGGCAGATTCAATAAGTGCGATAGGAACGTTTAATTCCTGATTCAATTTTTTTCCAAAGAAATAGCCGACAGCACTGAATCTTCTTAAAGTTTCTTCATTGCACGAAACCCATTTACCATCCGCGAAGTCCTGGGGATATTCTGATGTTGCTTTGTCAACAGTAAAGAAACGAATATTGTCATTTTTGCTATTGGGCAGTTCATCTCTTATTTGCTGCGTGTTGCTCATTTCCATATTTGATTGGCCGGAGCAAATCCAAACTTCGCCAATTAAAATATTGTCAAGAACAATCGTATTGAATCTGCCTTTTATGGTAATGGTGTAAGGTCCGCCAGCTGATGGGGTTCTGACTTTTGCCTTCCATTTTCCACTATTGAATGCCGTTACTGTATCAAGAGTATCTTTCCAGGAACAGGCAATGGTAAAACGTTCGCTCGGGTCTGACCAACCCCACAGTGTTGCCTGCGCATTTTGTTGCAAAACCATGTTGCTGCTCATGATAGGAGGGAGGCGGATAATTGCAAATAGTTTTGTCGTGAACGACACGTTTGCGATAAAGAAGCAAAGTAGGAACAGCTTTTTCATGTTGCATAATTTTTGAATAAAAATTGATGGATTGTCACCAAGCTCCTAACACATCCCATGCTGTAAAAATAGCACCTTACCTTCTCATCTCCTCACAAACAGAAGCAAGGATTTGCTTATTTTTTTTTCTTCAAAGGCATTCTCCAACTTACGCCTCCATAAAGGGAATACAATCTGGAAATATAGCCTGTATATACATGGGTAGCGATAGGGAAATTATATTGTGCCCAGATTCCCCAACGTTTAAATACGAAGCCAGTTTAAGACTCAAGTTTAAAGATAAACTTGTTCCATCTTTTTCTGTAACGGAGGTAGAATTTTTTCTTATTTCCTCGTTTTTAAAAAGATGAAGTGCCGACAAGTGAGCAGAAGTGTACCATACCAGGTCCCTTTTTTGAATCCATTTTCCGCCAACGCCCATATCAAGTCCTATTACTTGTGCTTTATATTCCCATCTTTCAACGGAGGGTTTCTCTCCTGCGTTTTGAAAACTGGTGTACTTTAATCCCAGGGAAGCAAAGTATTTACCAAAGTTCCTTTGACTGTAAGAAACAAAATCAATACAAAAGACCGGTGAAATGCTGGGATTATAGTTCATCGCACTTCGTACATATAACACATCGTATAATGGTATCACCTTTCGGGTATTGTAGGCAATTCCACCTGAAAAAATAAGCTCCGGCGGATATTTTACTTTTGGTTTACCCGAAACAGTAATGCCATAAATGCTTTTTAAAAATGAAACGAAATCCTCTTCCGTATAAGCTAATCCCAGCAGCTTATTTTCCAGCTTTTTATTGCCATTAATAAAGTTTGCAAACAAAGATTGTAATTGTGTGATATATTCTTTATCCTTACTCAGCATTCCGTTTTTGTAATCAATTTTAAAAATCAATTCCATAAGGCTGTCATTTGTTTGTATGAAATAATTCGCCCGTTTGCTATCCCTGAACTCATATAACACAATCGAATGATGAGCGTATATTCTTCTCAGAAAACATGTAAGCGTGTCGTAGGTCGGTTCACTGCTTTCCTTGTCAAAAAAGTGATTGTCGTAGTATGCATTTGCATTGGTCATTCTTTTAATCTCCCGGGCGTCGTACGTATCAAAACCGGTAACGGTAAAGTTTTTGCACATATCTGGTGTGAGTTCAATTAACTTCTTGATATTGCTCTCGAATAGAAGCTTTGATGGATTGTTCGTCCATTCTTTGAAGTGAAGAAAATTTCCGGTAATCGTATCTCCGTTCAAGGTGACATAAAATCCCGGAGCATTTTTTTGAGCAGACGTATGAATACATAGTATGCAAAGGCTTAAAGCAAGGAATGAAGTTCTGATAAGCAAATAATTTTGTAGTCAAATATAACAAACTACCCGTAACAAACAAATCTTGCATCACAAGTTTCTTTTTAGCAAGTAACTGCTAAAGAAATTTCGACATCTGTGATTTTTTTCATTTTTGAAACGGTTTAGAATAAAAAATTGACAGGTGGTAACACAAAAACTGCAGCCGCAACGGAAGTTACCACGTTCTTTTACTCATTACTTTGTCCAATTCTTCACGGGTCATCTTACCCAGTTCCGGATGGCCTTCCAGCCATTTTAAAAATTCGGTTTTTATTTCGTCGGTCCATTGGCTGTCAATTTCGCCGGTGCTGTATTTGCCGCTGCGGACCATCTCAAAACCAAACAAATCTTTTCTTGTGACAAATTCGGCAGTGCTGACGACTTCTTCTGCAAGATGTGCCGGCACAAACAAAACACCTTCTTTTGTTGCAATCACCAGGTCGCCGGGAAGTACAATGGCATTGCCAATTCGAATAGGTGTATTCAATCCCATTAAAACCATTTGCTCCGTAAACGATGGATGAAAATCACGAACAAAGGCATTGAACCCTTTAATATTTGATATATCCTGTAAATCCCTTGATGCCCCGTCAAAAACAACGCCATTACCTGACTTTGCTATAAATGGAATTAGCTAAGTGTGGCGCCCATAATCGGGCCGCCACTGATTTTTCCAAAAGCATCGGCAACATATAAATCTCCTTTGCTGAGAATATCTATCGGCCATGAATTGGTATTGCCTTTTCTTCCTTGCTTAGCGCCTCTTGCCTTGATATTTTTTTCTACATCAGGACGGCTTGGCATATACATAGCTGTCAATGCACGACCTGTCATTGTAGAATCATTTACTGTTTTCCAACCACCTTCATATTGATTCAGATAACCTTCATTTTTTAAAACGGTCCATGCATCATCAATCATAATATGTTTTGCTCTCTCCAATAAATCATCAGGAATTTTCGGTCTTCCATCTGCAAATCGTTCGCCCTTCCATTCCGAAGTCAGGAAAATCATTTCTTCTTTCGAAATGGTTTGTGCAAATGAGAGGATTTGTAAAAGAAACACTTAATGCTAATAATAGAATGATAAGTTTTGCTTTCATATATGATTCCTTTAAAGTTGTTACATTCAATTACTCCAGAACACTTGAACTCTTTGAAATATTTTTTACAGCCTGCTCGCCAAGTCTTTCTTTCAATTGCGTAAGATATAAACTACGTGGTGTTACATGCATATCCATTGATTCCACATGACCATTTGGTTTGGTTAAATCTTGTAGCGCTGCATTAAAGATGGTTGCATTTACACCAATATGACCAAATGAATAGTTTTGGGCTGTTGGTGGTTTTTGAATTAAAAAATCTCCCTCGCAATTCCAGAAAACAATATTGGCACCAGCCCATCCAATGATGTAGTCCCAATATCTTGCTGTAAGCGGTGCTTTTACATTATCATACAATACACCGGTTACCCAATGGTTATGCGGTTCACTTGTTGCATACGGATTTACAGCTTTGCAATCCAAATAAACATTGCCACTGGATTCCTGAGCCTGTAAAACAAATGAATGTCTCCCTTTCTGTGAAAAACATCTTTGCACCAAACAAAATTGACCATTCATGTGATAGGTAAACCGTCTTGCACCCCATCTTTGGGAAACGGGTTCCCATGATTCGCAATCCTGTACAGTAACCCATTTAGAGCCTGCATTCACCTGCACCACGCTACTGCCAAAATGAAATGCACTCATATTTCTTACCCAAACATTTTTAGCATTGCTGATATTAATAAAGTTGAAGTAGTGATTTTCATCAGAAAAATATTCGTCTCCCTGGTATTGATATTTTGGATCCAACTTGTCGCGATCCATATTGCCATAAGTTTTTTGACGAATGGAAGGGTCATATTCTGAAACACCACGCAAATTTTCAATTCCTACCTGTTCAATGCGGTCGTCATTATATTTGATTAATTCCCCGCCTCCCCAGCGTGTTTCAATAGCACAAAAAATGGGTGCATCAATAGTTACAGTGTTTCCTTTTATATCCAGTATGGTTCTGTCATAATTAATATTGAAAGGTTGCCAGCGCTTTCTTCCTACAGTTGCACTGTCTTCTCCCAATTCTTTAATCCATGCCTCGTTGCCGATGCGTCTTACAATTACTTTATCCCCTTTTTTAAATGCTTTGGCAGATGCCACATTAAACGTAACAGATCCAACAGGTACATACTTGTCCGTAATAACTTGCTTTGTATCTTCCTGTAGCTTTATTCCGGCATCGCCGGCGATATTTATGAGAGCAGGCCTGCCGCGGCGCCCACGACCTTGCACAGCTTTTTCTTTTTCTGTTTTGCCAATTAAGATGGTGCCGATATCACTCATTCCTTCACCACGCAACACGATCCCGGAAGCTCTTATGTAAAGAGGTTTTTCGAGATTATATTCACCCATTTTTAATAAAATAGTCCCTCTGAATCCTGAAGAAACATCAAAAGGTAATGCTGATACACTATCAATTACTTTTTGCAAATGATCTGAATTATCTCCAGGTACCGGCCATACAATTGCTTTAATTGGCACAAGCGGAATGCTTACACCTCCGCCCTTGTAACCTGCATTTGAAAAATCAGGAATCTTGTTACCAAGGCTGTCTGCCACGTACACCAGCTTACCATCTACGCCCGGATAAACAAGCGATGTTGTGGGTGGAATGTCTTGCGCTTTAACGCAAAAAATGTTAATGGAAAAAGCTAAAGCAAGAATTGAACGAATTTTAATGTACATAAGCGGTTTTAAATGCGTGATTAATACTTTATCGTTGATCATCTTCAGCTAAAACATCGTAACCGCGCCATTTGTATGATTTGGAAAGTTTTGTTGCTGAAGGCCATGCAAGTAATTTGTGTTGATCACTTGCTACCCATTTTCGCCGATCTGCTTCCGTGTCAAAGGAAATCTGTATCTGATAATTATAGGTGGTTGGCTCTCCTTCAATTTCTTTTTCAACATTATCAGGGTAAAGACGAAGTAGTTTGGATTCAAGGTAACCTTTTTGTAGCATCATAGCCGGCACATAAGTGGAACTATACATTTTCTCAAAAGCTTCTGCATCTTCCTTTGCCACTACAAAGTCCATCTGCAAAACCATTGCTTTTCCTTTAGCAACCGGTTTCACGCGATTTGGATCTTTTTGATTAGAAGTTGCAATACCTACTACTAACATTTCAAGATCATCATTACCATTATTGGAAATGGACAGTGCCTCGCCTAAAGATCCATAGAAAGCATCATCTGCTTTTATTGGAGCAGATTCGGAATTAATAGTTATTGTTCCGGAGCCCTTCATAACATAATAAACTTCTTCAACTCCATCCAATTGTCTTTTAGCAGTGCTGCCTGCCGGAATGATAACCTGATCAACATGATCCCATGCTGTGGAAAAAATATCAGAATTAAATATGCGCCGGTAAAGAATGCCATTTCCTGTGTAAGCATTACTATTTGGTCTTAATAAATCTTTTTTCAACTGTGCAGAAACAAATTGAGGTATAGGATCGAGCTTTGCACCAACGCGTGTATCTCCAAGATCAAAGTTGTCGCCGTGACCCTTAATGGTGCTTACACCGAAGTTCAACCACTTGAGCGTTTTGCCGCTTGAATTATAAAGGCCGTGCGCATCGCCCATTTTGCAGGGCACTACAGCCGGACCTTTTATTTTAGACGTGTGACCATTTACGGTAAACTCTGCTTCGCCGTCAAATATCACATACATCTCTTCAATCTTATGATGAAAATGCTCACCTATGCCGGCTTTATCCGGAATTTCTCCGGCGTGCAGGTAAAGAAGATTGGTAGCTAAAGTGTGACTTCCAAATAGTTGGGTGAATTTCATTTGTCCGGCTCCGGCGTGTACGGCATTTAGTTGTCTGTAGTTAGCCGGATCGTTATGTACTATACGTTTGCTAAGCGATTGTGAGAAAGCATTGAACGCTATGAATGTAAGCAGCAGGAAAATCGTTGACTTCATGTTTAGAAAATTTGAAAGATGAAAGAAAGATTGGAGTTTAGCTAAAGAATGGCCCAAGTGATTATTCGTTGTTTAAGTGGAGTTTCATTGATCATTGAAGTATTATTAGCAAGTTTAGTGGTTTGTTAATAATACTTAATGCTTTGTTTTGCTAAATAATATTTTACAGTTACGCAAAGAAGGGTACTCCCGGTGTTGCATATTTTTTTAAACCTTCGTCATTGATCTCTACTCCAATTCCTGGTTTGTTTGACACAACAAGAAAACCATTTTCAATAAATGGCTTATCATACTTAACGATCTCCTTCCATTTAGGTTGTGTATCACTTAAAGTTTGCCATTCCAGAATATGAAAATTAGGAACCGCTGCACAAACATGTGCGGAGGCCATGGCGCCAAGAAATGATCCTACCATGTGGGGTGAGAAAGGTGTGTAGTAGGCATTGGCAAGAGCTGCTATCCGCTGGCCTTCACCAAGTCCGCCGCATTTTTGAAGATCGGGCATGATTATATCGATGGCTGCCTCCGATAACAAACGGGTGTAACCATAAGTTAGATAAAAATTTTCTCCGCCACAAATCGGAGTGCTTGTTTCCTGGGTGATCGTTTTATATACATCAATATTAGCAGCGGGTACTGGTTCTTCGAGCCACATGAGATTTAATGGTTCCATTACTTTTGCGACTTTCCTTCCGGTAGGTGCATCATAACGTCCGTGCATGTCAACGCAGATATCAATGTGCGGACCTACTTCTTTACGAACAGCCGCAATAGCATTATACATTCTTTCTACTTCTGCATTACTTGCAGTCCAGTTCCACCTGTCATATTTATTAGGGTCATTTGCTTCATCAACATCAAACTTCACTGCGGTATATCCTCTGTCAACGGCACCTCTTGCTGCTTTTGCATAGTCATCAGGCGTAGGATTGCGAACAGCATATAATTCAGTATCGCAATATACCCTCACTTTATCGCGAAACTTACCGCCTAATAATTGATAAACAGGTACTTCTAATGCCTTGCCACACAAATCCCATAGCGCTGCATCAAAAGCACTTAAAACAGCTACATACATACCTGATTGTGCCCCCGAAAAATGGCCCTGCTGAAGGAATTGATCAAAAATGAGGTTAGGATTTAATGGACTTCTTCCACGTAGCTGACGGCCTAAGCGTTGTACTAAATAATAAGTTCCACCAATGGCATCAACTGCTTCCCCTTCCCCCACAATATCCTGATTCGTAAAAATTTTTACAAATAATCCCCCTCCCGAGTAGGCACATTTTACATCAGTAATTTTTAAATCCGATGGTGGAGATATTTTAGGTGTTCTTTCCATTGCATCTTCGAGTCCACGTCCATAAGTTTTGGATAAGGAAGCAAATGGAGTTAATGCTGCAGCTACTGCTGTTTTGGTAATAAATGATCTTCTTGATGTTGACATAATTGTTATATTGATAGTGATTAATATTTATTTTAATTTTTCGGTTGCTTTGCTATTGCTAGCTTACAACTGTTCTACCATGTTCTGTCTTTTAAATAATTCTGTATGGTTTCTTTTGGAACAGGTAATTCACTAATGTGGTCATTTAGCCATTTCGAAAAATCCTTTTCAATTTCAGGTGTCCATCGGGCATCAATTTGTCCGGCAGTGTAGGTGCCTTCTCTTAATCGCTGATGACCGAACATATCCCTTAATCGTACGATTTCTGAAGTAACAACCACTCTTTCGGCAAACTGTGGAGGTATAAAAATAACAACTCCCATTTTCCCTAACACTACATCACCAGGCATAACTGTTACGGTTCTTATCCGGGTAGGGTGATTAATTCCCACTATCATAGTAGTTAAGTCTCTGCTATTGCCCATACCCGGGTTGTGAAACGAAGGATCATAGCTTGTGAAAAAAGAAGTGAAACCTCCGATTTCTTTCAGGCCTTCCAAATCTCTTACGGCACCATCATATACAATTCCATTTCCTGTTTTTGCATAAATAGCATTACCTACATTATCACCAATAGTAGGGCCATTTCTTTTTGCACCAAATTGGTTGGCTACATATACATCTCCTTTTTGAAGTATTTCTACCGGCCAAACATTCTGCCCTCTTCTTCCTTCCTTTTTTCCCACCGAATCAATTACTTTCCAAACATCAGGGCGTCCGGGCATAAAGGTTGCCGTCAGTGCACGGCCAACCAGCACACTATCGGGATTGATCTGCTGCCATCCTTCAGCCACCTGGTAACGGTATCCCGCATTGTTTAAAACCGCCCATGCTTCTTCTATACTTACTGCCTTCATCCTTCGAATAATATCGTCCGGTACTTTGGGGCGGCCGTCAGGAAATCGTTCTCCTTTCCATTCGGGTGTTAATGTAATCAAATCTTCTTTGCTTATTTGCACATGCTGTGCTTTTGCCTGATGCACGAATGCAATCATTGTAAAAAGAAATAGGAAGCGTTTCATCGTTGACATATGATTTTAGTTTATTTTAAAATGAAAAAATTTAAGTCACATTTATTTCTACGGGTTTATCTTCTTTTACTGAAGTTTTTTCTTTGGGTAAATGGTTATGCCACCAACTGGCCAAACAGGATCCGTTAATGTTCATTACAGGTCCGAAGATGGCCGGAGCTAATCCGGCAGTAGCTACTTTTCCCATTGTCAAAGCAAGACCTGAAGCAAGTCCGGCATTTTGCATTCCTACCTCAAGAGCTATGGTTCTGCAATCTCCTTCGTGAAATTTCAATAAACGGGCAGACCAATAACCAAGGAAAAATCCTATAATGTTGTGAAGAAATGTCGCAAGCAATAGTAAGGCTCCGACTTGTAAAAGATTATCTCTGCCTGAAGCAACCATTATTGCCAAAATAAGCGCAATGCCACCCATAGAAATGAAGGGCATGATCTTATCAAGCCACTTAAATCTTCCACGCACCAGGTAATGAAAAGTAAGTCCCGCAACTAAAGGAATGATTACAATCTTTGTGATGTCCCACACCATACCCCAAAGATCTATTTGAACAAAGTTGCCTCCTAACCATTTTAAAAGCAATGGCGTTAAGAAGGGTGCAAGTAAAGTAGAAACAGTTGTTACCGAAACAGAAAGTGCAAGGTTAGCCCTTGCCAGATATGACATAACATTCGATGCTAATCCACTTGGACAACATCCAACCAAAATAATTCCTGCCGCAATTTCTTTTGGGAAGTGAAACAAGGTAGCTATTGAAAAACCAACCAAGGGCATGATCAGATAATGAAAAACAACTCCGACAATAATTCCTTTGGGCATACGCGCAACGTTAACAAAATCTTTCACACTTAATTCCGTTCCCATTCCAAACATAATGATTTGCAGTAAAGGAATAATGAGTACAGATAATTTAAAAGTTCCAATCGTTACGAAATATTGCGGATAATACATGGCAAAACTCACTATGCCGATGATCATTACTGTATAAGAAAGCCCCTTCAAAAGCTGTTTTCCGCGGAATGCAATTGCAAGGGCGAAAAAGAATAACATCAACAGCCAACCGCCGAAATTATGCAGTTGTTCAATAGTTATAAATATCCAGGCGATTAAAAGAATTAGCTGAGATTAAATAAAAAAGATTGTAAAAGGATTTTCTTTTCATATCAAGTTAAAAGGTTAATTACGGTTTTAATTTTCCTGCTGTAAATCAGCGATAGTTTCAAATTCATCATATAGCTTTACACCCAATCTTTCAAAAATGGAGTAGTGTTTCATATAAACATCGTGAAGTTGCTTCTTTGGTGTAAAGCTGTCAGGAAGCTTTACTGTTTCTGCGGCTTCATCTAAATTTTTATACAACCCAATTTCTGTGGCACTCAACAAAAAAGATCCAAAGGCAACACTATCGGAACCCGATCCCTGTTTGATATGAACAGGTTTGTTGAAAATATCTGCCATCATTTGTGTCCAGAAAGGATAAGATGCAAATGTTCCGTTTGCAGAAAGGCTTGTGATATTTTGATGTTCTTCTAAAGTTTTACCTATACTGTAAATGGCATATAATATACCTTCAATGGTGGCACGAACAAAATGTTGCTGCTCATGTCTGATATTCAAACCGAAGTATACTCCTCTTGCATCTGCGTTCCATATGGGAGCTCTTTCACCTTGCAAATAAGGAAGAAAAATTAATCCTGCCGAACCTGCCGGAACCTTGCCCGCATCATGAATCAAATTATTGATGCAGTCTTCAAGGTCAAATGCTTTTTTAAAATTGCCAAATTGTTTTGCGTACCATTCAAATACAGCTCCGGCATTGTTAGTTGGTCCACCTGAAACATAGTGGCCTTCCGTTAGCAAGTAATTGAATATGCGTTGTTTTTCATCTTCTAAAATTTTTGTTCCAAGTACTCTTACAGCTCCACTTTCTTCAACAGTTACGGTTGCTTTTCCATCTCCCCAAACGCCTGCACCTAATGTAGCCATGCAACCATCACTTGAGCCAACTATCAATTTTACTTTATCATGTAAGCCTAGAGACGCCTGGTATTCCTTTTTTAATTTTTTTGGTGAGTAAAAAACAGAAACAACATCTGCAAGTTTTTCACTGGTAATGCCTGTAAGTTTCAACGCATCAGCTTCCCATTTCAATGTGCGAATGTTCAGCATACCCGTGGCAGAAGCGATACTATAATCAACGAGGTACTCACCAGTGAGTTGTTGTATGATGTAGGTTTTTATAGACAAAAACTTTTGTGTTGCGGCAAAGCGCTCTTTATCATTATTTTTTAACCAGCTGATTTTGTTCAGTGGCGACATGGCATGTATCGGTGTACCCGTTATTTTATACAATGATTTTCCAAGAGAAGAACTTTTTAAGTCACGTGCTTCTTTTTTTGCCCGATTGTCTGACCAGGCGATTGCATTGCCAAGGGGTACTCCATTTTTGTCAATAGCTAATACACTATGCATAGCCGAACTGAAACAAAGACAAATCACCTTATGCTTTTTAGGACGAATTTTTTCATTTAAAAAGTTCTTCAATATATAAAGCATGGTAATAAATATCTGTTCAGGATCCTGCTCACTAAAACCCGGCTTTACATGAAAAGTAGGATAGGAGCCTTTTGAAGAGCCGAGCGTCATGCCATTCAAATCAAAAGCTGCTACTCTTATTGCTCCTGTTCCGATTTCAATTGTAATGATACAATCCATTTTTAAAAACTTTACTCATTCGGTACTATATTTTTCTTTCGAAACTCACTTGGTGTGTAACCGGTAAGTTTTTTGAAAGTGGTGGCAAAATGTTGTGATGAATAAAAGCCCACTTCCAATGCAATATCTGTTACGTGCACTTCGGAACGTTTCAAAAGTTTAATTGCTTCAGCAATCCGGATGTTGATCAGGTAATTCAACGGTGTGAAACCCGTGTAACTCTTTGCTTTTTCTGAGAAAGCAGTAGTGCCTAACCCAACTAGTGCAGCCATTTCTTCAACTGTCCACTGGTGCGAAAGATTTTCATGGAGCGTTTGTTCCAATTTCATGAATGTTTGAGGAAAATCTCTTTGCAAATTATCCTGTCTTGTTAATTGCCTCGCTGATAAAATAAGTAGTTCATCTATCAATTGATTGATACGTGTAGTATATCCGATCTCCTGGTTCATGAACTCCATATGCATTCTTTGTAATATTGTTCCTGCTTCTTTTAGTTTTGACAAAACAGGAGATTTGTTCAATAACAGTATTCTTCCAATCGTTGTGCATTCACTATCTGTTAGACGACTCCAGTTACCCATACATATTTTACTATACAGTTCTAATTTCTGTAACTCAAGGTGCATCCAGGAGACAGTGCCAATATCAAGTAAATCTTTTTCGCCACCAAAACTTTGCCCTGGTAAAATAATTGCAAAGTCACTGGGGTAAAGTATGTGCCGCTCATCGTTGATGATCCAATCGAAGCGCCCATCAATTACATAATAAAAGCGAAGGAATTTGGAAGTTCCTTTTTTAAAAGAATCAAACTGAATACTGTTAATTTTTTTTAAGGCAAATTCAATGACATGGGGAAAAACATGAAACTCTTTACATTCTTTTTTTAAAAAGTATTGGTTCATGCAATCGTTAGTTTGTGAATTTGCAAAGCAATATTACTAATAAAACCGCATACCCTTGTACAATATTTTTCGCTGGTTTTTATTGAAAGGTGGTTACAAAAACTTGATTTTTTTGTAAAACTGTATGCATATTTATACAGTGTAAAGCCACTTTCGCTTATACATTTTGTTCAAAACTTCTGAAATCTCTTTTGGAAATATACAGATACTGAAGAGAACTTTATTTTTAAAGGTACAGCATATTTCAATGGCATCGAATTCGATATATGGATGAAGAGTTATGTAAAATTCACCGGCCAGTAGTCACGAAGAGTTGGTAAATAACTTCAACATTAAACTATTGAATGCGCCTAATCATGTTTGGATCAATCCTGTTACTATCGGTACATATATAGCGGTGCATATATAATAAGTGATCCAATATTCACAAGCTATCATTGGAATTCACCTTACCCTTACAAACTGCCTGGGATCCATATCATTCAGACGTCTGCCACTGATAAAGGAGGCATGTCTATTATATTGCTCCTCGTTTAAGGTTTTTTTATCGTCATTAAAAAATGGCTTTAACAGAACTACACTTATCGGTGTATAATATCTTTCACTGTTAATTATTGGAAGGTTTTCGTTAAAAAATGCAGCTATTTTGTACAACTGTGTGTCCTTGTAAATGACACTTACTACTTTATTAACGTATTAACGGCTTTATTAACGTATTAACGGTTATTAACTAAAAATCATTATTCACGAACAATTAAATTGCTATTATGGGAAAAAAACTTAAGCAGATTACTGCACAACTCAACAGGGTTTTCTTTTTAATTTCCTTTCTTTGTTTATCAACAGCGGCCTTTTCGCAAATCGTTACGGGTACTGTTACTGATGAGGCTGAGAAACCCATGAGCAGGGTTACGGTGCTGGTAAAAGGTACTAACCGCGCTACCTTAACTGATAATGAGGGGAAATTCAGGATTAGAGCTTCAGGAAATGACGTCCTTGTGATTAGTTATGTAGGTTACCTCACACAGGAAGTGCCCTTAAACGGGCGGCAATCATTAAGCGTTTCGATGGCGACGAATGCCAGGAACATGGAAAACATAGTGGTAACGGCTTTGGGTATCAAGCGCCAGGAAAAAAAGCTGGGTTACGCTACCACCACTGTTAACCCGAATGAACTTGTGACGAACAGGACCACAAACGTAGGGGAATCACTGGAAGGAAGAGTCGCTGGTGTCAATATTACACCCCCCGCTGCGGGAGCAGGTGCCAGTAATCAAATACGATTACGTGGGCAGGTTGGTTTTGCGGGAGCAGATAATGCGCCACTTCTGGTAATTGATGGCCTTCCTTTGGATCAGAATGCAAGGGGTGCAGAAGGCAGAGGTCAACAACGGGACCGTGGCGATAATCTGGCAAACATTAACCCCGACGATATTGAAAGTATGACTGTGTTAAAAGGAGCAACTGCTGCTGCACTGTATGGTTCAAGAGCTGCTGCAGGTGCCATACTTATTACCACCAAGTCGGGCCAAAGGAACAAGGGTATTGGAGTTGATTATACTTCAAGCTATACAACTTCACAACCTTTGGATTATACGGATGAAATCCGTCAAACTGAATATGGACAGGGACAGGGAGGTGTTAAGAATACAACCGCTGGTGAGGCTCAAAGTAATGGACAATTTGGTTTTGGTGCGAAATTAGATGGGCTTCCAACAATTAATTATGATGGAGAAATGAGGCCTTACTCTGCCTATCCTAACAACTTATTCGACTTCTTACAGACCGGAACAAACTTTACAAACACACTTGGAGTGTCAGGTGGTAACGAAAAGGGAAGTTTCAGGGCATCTATCTCAACTACCGATGCTCAGGGTATTGTACCAAGCAATAAATATAAGAGGAGAATTTTCAATGTGGGAATCAATCATGACGTAACGAAAAAGCTCAAATTGCAACTCAATGTTAACTACGCTGATGAAGATTACATTAATCCTCCTGAGATAGGAACACAAGGCCCGGGGGTTGTAAATTTCTTTAACAGGATGGCTGTTTCCGTGCCTCTTTCCGCATACAGGGATCATGCATTTGATCCTGTAACTGGAGGAGAATGGAAGACAAACGGATTCCTGGGAACAATTAATAATCCTTACGTCCCTTTACAATCCGGCGAATACTTCAAAGAAAACAGAAACCGTTTACTGGGAACGGCTACATTACGTTATGATATAACCGATTGGCTTTATGCACAAGGCAGATTCAACCTGGATCGCTATAATAATTTCGCAGAGTGGGATAATACAAATGCTACCGGAGCCGCTGTATTAACCAATAGTGATGGTACCTACCGGGGTAGTTACAATATAAACAACACCTGGACAACTGATATAAATGCAGATTTTCTTTTCGGTGCGAGTAAAGAGTTTGGAAAATTTTCTGTTGATGCCAATTTTGGTGGCAATACAAGAAGACCTACGTATCACAATATGAGCGAAAGTGCAAGTAATTTTACAGTTGCTGATCTTTACACAATTACTAATGGTACAATTAAAAATGCAAATCCTCTGGGTTATTCCCAAAGCCGTATCAATTCACTTTATGGTTTGGCCGAGTTTGGTTACAATGGATTATTGTATATTAATTTTACGGGAAGAAACGATTGGTTTTCCGTGTTGAATCCTGCTCACGACAGTAAATTCTATCCCTCCGTATCCGGTAGCTTCATCTTTTCGCAGTTGTTGAAAAATGCAAGTTGGCTTAATTATGGTAAACTGAGAGGCTCCTGGGCGAAGGTTGGTGATGTAGCGGGCGTAGGACCATACGAAGGAGTACTAACTTATAGTTTCAATGCAAACCCCTTTAATGGCCAAACTTTAGCCAGTGTCTCCGGTAGCAATGCCCCTAACCCACTATTGCAGCCCTTTACGGTAACTGAAAAGGAAGTAGGTCTTGAATTAACAATGTTTAATAGCCGGCTGCATTTAGATGTTGCCGCATTTGATAAAATAACTACGCAACAAATATTGAATGTTGCGCTTTCCAGCACGTCAGGATATACTGCCTCAAAACAAAATGAGGCCTCCTTAAAGAACAGCGGATTAGAAACCCTTGCTGAATATGATGTAATACGAAACAAAACTTTTAGTTGGACGACTTCATGGAATAACGCTTATCTGAAAACAAAAGTACTTAATGTTGGCGCTGCCAGCGGAACAAGGTTACTGGTTTATTTTAATGGTACTGGTAACGAGTTTCTCGGGGAATTAAGATACACTGAAGGACTGGCCATGAACCAGTTGTATACCAGGCATTATGCAAGAAATGCTAAGGGTCAAATTCTCGTACGCGATAATGGGCGTTTAGTCTTTGACGGAACTTCAGGCCCGATAGGTACCGGCTTTTATCCGGTCGGCAGTTCAATCCCTAAGTTTACAGGTGGATGGAGGAATACCTTTCGCTATAAAAACCTGGATCTCGAAGTATTCATTGATTACAAGTTCGGAGGTACCGTATTATCTTCTACTCTGTTGAATATGACAAGACAAGGGCTTTCTAAATTGTCCTTACAGGGCCGTGAAACAGGACTAATAGTTCCGGGGGCGGTTTATGAAAGTTCAGGCTTACCTGACACTACTCCGATTATGGCTGCAGGCAATGGCCTACAGAGTTACTGGGCTGATTACCGAAATTTCCAAATTGGAGATCCTTTTACCTTTAAGTCCGATTTTATCAAGTTGAGAAGTGTTTCTTTATCGTATGATCTGACAGATGTACTTCTAAAGTCAAATTACCTGAAATTCTTTAAAGGACTAAAGTTATCGGCTTCTGTTCGTAATGCGGCCATAATCTATAAAGACTTACCGGGTTTAGATCCGGAAGCTATTCAGTCATCCGGCGACACGAGATCCGGGTATGAGGATGCCTCATTGCCGACAACCAGAAACTATAATATTACTTTAAATGTCAAATTTTAAGATATGATAAAGACAATAAAAAAATTAATCCTGATAAGCAGTGTTTTACTATTTGCAGGATGCGATAAGGGATTTGTAAAAGTAAACACCGATCCTTATGCAATAACGTCAGTTGATCCTGCTCTTTTATTTGCAGGAGCAGAAACGTCCAATATCGGAAACTGGGGTGCAGAAAATACGATTGTTCAGCAGTTTATAACCCCTTACAATACGGGAGCTACTCTTGGGTTTAGTTTCAATGCGGATGTAGATCTTAACAGTAACGCCAAGTGGGGTGAATATACCTCAGATATCAAAAATATTGTTCAGGCAATGGCTCTGCTAGGTCCAAATACGTCTCGTGTAAACCTAATGAGCATGCTCCGTATATGGAAGGCACAGATTTTTATGGGACTCGTGGACGACTATGGATATGTTCCTTACTCCGAAGCAGGAAAAGCGGTAACCGATCAAATTTTCTATCCTAAGTATGATGCTGGCGAAGCTGTCTACGATGATTTATACAAGGAGCTTAAAGAAGGCGTAGCTGCCTTGAATCCTTCCGGCGACTACGTTTCGGCTGACCTTTTTTACGGTGCAAATGCTGAGCCCTCCACTAAAACAACAAATGCAGCAGATCAGGTAGCCAAATGGAAAAAGTTAGGTAATTCTATACTATTGAGATTGGGAATGAGGTATTCCAAGGTTAACCCGACAAAAGCCGCATCTATTGTAGCTGAAGCATTTGCTGGTGGAGTGATGGAATCTAACGCTGATAATGCATTTGTTAAATACGACGGAACAATATATTCGTATGGAGACAATGCTGGACTGAGAAACTTTTCCCAGTTCAACTATGCAGCAGAACCATTTGTAGATCAACTTAAGTCGACCAATGATCCACGCGCACAGTTCATGATTGCCAATTTTGCAGATCCCGGAAATGTTTCAGCAGATCCAAACCCCGATACTGTCTTAGCAAATCAATTTGGAGTCCCAATAGGGATAGATGCGGGCGTACTTGGACAGGCACCTTACAGAGGTACCAGGGCTGGAGGATTAAACTATTCACAGTTTAATGTAAATATACTGGCCTCCCCGGCAGCTCCCATTTTCTATGTAACATATGCACAGACTTCTTTACTGCTGGCTGAGGCGGCTCACAGGGGTTGGATTCCTGGTGGTGATGCTGCTGCTCAGAATTACTACGAAGATGGAATTCGGGCTGATATGGCAACTTATTCTATGTATCCCGGAGCTACTGCTATTTCTGCTTCAGAGGTAAATAACTATCTGGCCCAGCCTGATGTAGCCTATAACCCAACCGATGCCCTTAAGTTAATCAATACCCAATATTGGATTGTAAATATCAGAAACCCGACGGAAGCATTTGCCAACTTTAGAAGAAGCGGATATCCTGATTTAGCTCCTAATCCTGTCGTTGGTGATCTTGGAAGCCCTGGATTTGTAAGAAGGTTGTCTTATCCTGATGTTGAAGCTTCTGCAAATACTGAAAACTATCAAGCCGCCGCGGCAGCTATGGGTGGTGATAAGTTATCATCAAGGGTGTTCTGGGATAAATAAATGAAACGGGAACAGGTGCAGGCAAGTGATTTATCCCTGCCTGCCCCTTGTTTCTTTTAATTTAAATAGTAGTGAAACAACCTTATGTATCTACATTAGGGTATTTAAATTGGTTTGTTGTAAAAGAGTAGAATATAAAGATGCGTTTAAAGCTTATTATTATGTGCAGAAATTACTGGTTTTTAAATTTTTATAACACTGCACTCGCAAAACATCAATATATTTGAAAACTGAATACAACTTACTCATGAAAGAAACTACAAGTCATAATTTTTCAAAAGATAAACTTCGCAGCGCCGGTTGGTTTGGCAAGGACGACAAAATGGGATTCGTACATCGGTCATGGTTGCGAAACCAGGGGTATCCCGATGATTATTTTCGGGGCCGTCCTGTTATTGGTATTTGCAATACATGGAGTGAACTGACTCCGTGTAACGGTCATCTTCGGGATTTTGCTGAGGTAGTAAAACGTGGTGTTGTTGAAGCAGGCGGATTTCCATTAGAGTTTCCTGTTACTTCTTTGGGCGAAACCCTGATGCGTCCAACAACAATGCTGTTTCGCAATTTAGCGGCAATGGATACAGAAGAAACGATTCGGGCCAATCCGATTGACGGTGTTGTGTTATTGACGGGTTGTGATAAAACAACTCCTTCAACACTTATGGGTGCCTGCAGTGTTGATCTTCCAACCATTGTTGTTCCAGGTGGGCCTATGCTGAACGGGAGATTTAAAGGTGAATGTTTAGGCTCGGGTTCATTCAACTGGATGGTGAAAGAAAAAAAGCTCGTTGAAAATTATACGGCAGAAGATATTTTAGAAGCAGAAATTGGCGTAGCCAGAAGTGCGGGCCATTGCATGACAATGGGCACAGCGTCAACAATGGCGTGTATGGTAGAAGCATTGGGCCTAACACTTCCCGGTGCTGCTGCTATTCCTGCAGTTGACTCAAGAAAGAAGGTGATGGCACAACTTTCAGGGAGAAGAATTGTCGAAATGGTGAAAGAAGACATGAAACTTTCAAAAATTCTTTCAAGAGAGGCATTTGAAAATTCAATTATTGTCAACGCTGCTGTTGGTGGATCAACAAACTTTCTTATTCATCTTCTCGCCATTGCCGGAAGAATCGGTGTTGAATTAAAGCTTGAAGATTTTGATGAGATTGGTAGTAAAATTCCTTTACTTGTTAACCTTAAACCGTCAGGTAAATATTTAATGGAAGATTTCTTTTACGCTGGCGGGCTTCCTGTTGTAATAAAAGAACTAAAAAAATATTTACACAATGATGCTATCACTGTAAACGGGATAACAATTGGAGAAAATAATACTACTCCTATCTGTTACAACCAGGATGTGATTGCAACAATCGACAAACCCTTGCAGGAAAACGCGGGTATTGCGGTACTTAAAGGAAACCTTTGTGAACAAGGTGCAGTTATTAAGCCTTCCGCCGCAAGTAAAGAACTAATGAAGCATGCCGGTCCGGCAATTGTGTTTGAAACGATAGAAGATTACCATGCAAGGATTGATGATCCTGATTTAAATATTGATGAAAACTCAGTGGTTGTTTTAAAAAATGTAGGGCCTGTTGGTTACCCTGGTATGCCTGAAGTTGGCAATGTTGATCTTCCTGAAAAATTATTACGGAAAGGAATCAAAGATATGATTCGGATTTCAGACGGCAGAATGAGCGGCACCGCAGCAGGTACAGTGGTTCTTCATGTTTCTCCTGAATCTGCTATTGGAGGTGTTCTCGCTTTGGTAAAGGATGGAGACATGATTGAATTGGACGTTGAAAAAAGAAAATTGCATTTGCATGTAAGCGATGAAGAACTACAGAAAAGAAGAGGTGAGTGGACTGCTCCAAACCCAATGTCAGAAAGAGGTTATGTAAAACTTTATATTGATCATGTGCAGCAGGCGCACTTAGGGGCTGACCTCGATATCTTAAATGGAGGATCCTCCGGAGAAGTGACGAGAGATTTGCATTAATTGTAGCATTATCTAAATGAAAAAGTAAGAAAACATGAAATTGTGGAAAACCAAACAAGGTATTGTAATAGAAAATGAGAATGATTTTTATTTTCTTGAAAAAGAAAACTGGGATGAGTTTATAAATGATGATGGGCTTTTGCAAAAGATGAAAGAAAAAATCAAAAACCTTTCTCCTTCTCAAAATTATCCGAATGATATTCTTGCTCCTATTGCAAATGGACAAGAGGTGTGGGCTTGTGGTGTTACTTATTTAAGAAGTAAAATTGGGAGGCAGGAAGAAAGCAAAGATGCGGGTGGAGGAGATTTTTATGCAAGAGTATATGAAGCGAAAAGACCCGAGGTTTTTTTTAAAGCTACCCCACAGAGAGTTGTTGGACACAAAGAAAAAGTAAAGATCAGGAAAGATTCTACCTGGGATGTGCCGGAACCTGAACTTACACTTGTTGTTTCATCGTCCGGAAAGATTGTTGGTTACACTATTGGCAATGACATGAGCAGCCGTAGTATTGAAGGAGAAAATCCGTTATACCTGCCGCAGGCAAAAACTTATGATGCTTGTGCAGCAATTGGCCCTTGCGTTTACGTTACTGAAAATCCGTTGAACAAGGATACAAACATTCATTTAGAGATAAACAGAAATAATCAAAAAGTTTTTGAAGGAAGTATAGCTCTGAGTCAACTGAAGCGTTCGCCTGAAGAATTAGTATCATTTGTTTATCGTGAATGTTCTTTTCCTCATGGATGTTTAATTATGACAGGAACGGGAATTGTTCCGGAGAATAATTTTACTTTGAAAAGCGGGGATGAAATAAAAATTTCTATTGAAGGAATTGGAACGTTGGTTAATGAAGTGCTTTAACTTTAAAGAAGGCCAGGGTTGGCTTTAAGGTTTGATGACAGGAATTAGTTAGTTCAATTTTTCTGCAACAAGGATTCCTGCAAACAAACCTGTTTTAAGAATAGTGTGGTTGTTTTTTGGTTTTAATTCACATTTTTAATTTAAAATAATAATCAATGAACTTTAAATCTACAGCTATTGTATTAGCAACAACATTAATTAGTGGAATCTGTTCTGCTCAAACGCAGACGGCGCCACTGGAAGATTTCAAACCTTCCAGCTTAAATCAGCCCGGACAGGAATATCCGCAAGTAAACTCACAAGGATATGCAAGGTTTCGTATAACGGCGCCGAAGGCTGAGAGTGTCAGGGTAAGCCTTGGCCTCGGAGGTACCAGAGGCGGAACTCCTTTAACAAAAGTTACGGATAGCGTTTGGATGGGCACTACGGCAGGCCCAATGGAAGAAGGTTTCCATTACTATCATCTCTTTATTGATGGAGGAGTATTCAACGATCCCGGCACCCTGAATTTTTATGGTTCTACCCGTTGGGAAAGTGGTATTGAAATACCCGCACACGATCAGGATTTTTATGCACTAAAAAATGTTCCTCACGGTCGTGTAGAGCAAATACTTTTTCCTTCCAAAAGTACAAACACTTCCCGCCGTGCATTTGTGTATACTCCCCCAGGTTATGAGAAAAATACAAAAACACAATACCCTGTACTGTATTTACAACACGGCTGGGGTGAGGATGAAACAGCCTGGAGTAACCAGGGACATGCGAATCTGATCATGGATAATCTGATTGCAGATGGCAAGATCAAACCTTTTATTATCGTAATGACCTATGGGATGACTAATGAGATAAGACCTGGTGGCGGAGGGCTTAGAAATTTTGGTATCAAGCCATTCGAGACAGTTCTGGTTGATGAATTAATTCCTTATGTCGATGCTAATTTCCGTACAAAAGCAGATCAGCAACATCGTGCTATGGCGGGTCTTTCAATGGGTGGCTTTGAAACACATACAATCACTCTTGCCCGTCCGGATGTATTTTCATATTATGGCCTTCTTAGCGGCGGTACCTACAAGCCTGAAGAAATTAAAGACAAGTCAAAAGTAAAACTCATCTTTATGAGTTGTGGCAGTTTTGAAAACCCGGATGGTGTGACAAAGGCTGCGGATTCCTTGAAAGCTGCCGGTTTTAATGCTGTGTCTTATGTTTCTCAAAATACACGTCACGAGTTTGAGACATGGCGGCGTAGTCTTTATGTACTTGCTCCGATGCTTTTTAAGGATTGATTAAGTTACGTAAGCAAACAATCTTCAATATCTAATAGCTAATTCAATCGCACTTGCTTCCCCGAGCAAGTGCGATTGTTGCGATATTTTATAGTTTCTATTAATTAGTAATTTCCCGGTTATATCGAACCCTATTTAGCAAGCACACTTTCCCGGAACCACAAAAATTATTTAACGCCGGGATACCAGTTTCTCAAGCGTACATCAATGGAAGTGTTTTGTGCATTAACCAGTGATTTAAATTTCGCTACATCGCTGAAACCACCGGGCGTTCTGTAATGATAGGGGTAAACGATTTTTGGTTTGAATTCAAGTACGCCGTTGGCCGCCTCTTCCACGTCCATAGTATAAGGCAGGTTCATGCAAACAAAAGCTACATCGATATTTTTTAGGCTGCGCATCTCAGGTGTGGCTTCTGTATCGCCGGATATATAAAAATTTTTGCCACCAAGGTTCAGTACATAACCATTGCCTTTACCTTTTGGGTGATGCACGGTAGAATCACCGGGCATATTATACATCGCGATTGCCCTGATAGGAATTCCATGCTGTGTGGTGCTGCTGCCATTGTTCAATACAACGATTTTATTTTTCCATTCAGCCGGCATCTTCCCTGCCACAGATTGTGGTACTACAAATGTTGCATCCGAAAGGTCAAGCCCATTCAGTGTTTTCATATCAAAATGGTCCCCGTGAATATGGGTGATTAATATAATGTCAGGCTTTTTTAAGTCTTTATATACATCCGCGCCTTGGGTAGGGTCAACATATATGGCTATCTTATTGAACTCAAGCACCAGGGAGGCATGAAACACCGGCTGGATGGTTAGATTTCCTTTTGCTGTCGCGACGATGTCTGCTTTTGGCAATTGTGCCTGCGTTGCAGTGAGGATAAAACCGGCTAAGGTGGTTATAAGAATTTTCATAAATAGATTTTATAGTTACAAAAAAGGTTATTAATGTTTTGATGCAATTGTATAAAGTTAATTATTAAGTTTGTTTCATCGCTGCGATTTTTGGAGTAAATACAATCTCCTCTTCCGGAAACGTTGCTAAAAAGCAAGTATCAATAAAATAAGAATCAGGATTATTTGTTGCTTTACTAATCTACTATTCAATATTCTTTGTTCAATATTCAATATTAAAAAACTGTATGAACTTTGTTACATACAAAATTTAACAGGTACAGAAAATAGCGGTTCTTTTTTTAGTAATTGCGCTTTTGTGGCGGTTTATAGCCCTTTCCACAACCATTCCAAAGCTTCAGGCAGGGTTTGTTGTTTTACTTTATAATCCACATGTCCGGCATTTCGCGCAAAAATAAACTGATACTTGTACCCTTTCGCGGCAAGAACTTTTGCCATATTTTCATTGGCAACTACCCAATCATGCATATTGTCGCGCATTACGTTAGGATTATAAAGGTCACGATCGCCTACTTCCATCCAAATGCGTATTGGCTTAACAGGGCTTTGCGGGAATAAGATGCTCATGAAATTCCCATGCGCCGTGCGGGGTTTCAGGATTATACGGCCATTGCTGGTTGATGTAAGTACCTGAATAAGTAAGTACCCGGTGATACCATTCGGGGTGGTACCATGCCATTATTAAAGCGCAGGAGCCTCCTGAACTGCCACCCATTGTAGCGCGGCCTTCAGGGTCTTTGGTTAGTTTCACACTGCATTTACTTTCTACCAATGGCAGCACTTCCTGCTCCACAAACTCAGCGTATTTGCCGGACATGGCATCGTATTCCAGTCCGCGTTCACTGCCCTGCGCATCGCCGCTTCCGTTACCAATTGATATGGCAATCATCACAGGCACTTTGCCTTCGGCAATAAGATTATTTAACGCGGTGAACAACAGGTGGTCCGGGCCATCTGCACCGACAATAAATGGCGCTGTCGTGCCGGCAACGTATTGTTTTGGAACATACACTTCCACATGGCGGGTATATGGAGCCGGATGGCTCGTGGTTACTATAAGTTTAGCCGGGTTTGCAGAATCAACCGTACCAAAAGTATGCGGCTCCCTCGCAATACCCGGATAAATTTTACTGTCTTTGGACTCCATAGTAAACTTATAAATCGTTCCCTGTGGTACATTTTCCTGTTCGGTTATTTCGGGGGCAGGATTATGGGTGGGTCCAATAATGAAATTCCCATTCTTGTCAGGCGAAGGCACTGAGCCATCAGGCAATTCTGTAGCAGTAACATAACCGGAAGTATGTGGGTCGCGGGTGGGAGGTGGGAGACGCTCAGCAGTTGGACGTTTTGTATCGGCAGACTGTGCCATTAGAATATTTCCCCGGAGCAGTAGTGCACCGGAAACAAGTAAGCAGGCTATAATTTTAACCATAGTCATTATTTTTCTTATTAATTGCACAAAAGTCCTGTTGCAGGATGAAGAACTAAAGATACATAAAAACCTCATCGGCCAGTCAAACTATAGCGGCCCTGATAAAAGAGATTTACAGCAAACAAAGTTATTCGGAAGATTTTTAGTTTTTACTTTGCACGCCCTTTATTTATGATTTTTATGAAACGGAGATGAATAAATTTTAGATTTTAAATTAATAGTTTAAAATCAATTTTTGTGGCAAAGTAAAAATCTCTATTTTTGCACCCCGCTAAGAGAAATAGTCGATTAAACGTCGGACTGTTAATCAGAGGATCATTGATTCAAGCAGGAAAAAAGTTTATGCATATTCCTCCTTAGCTCAGTTGGTTAGAGCATCTGACTGTTAATCAGAGGGTCGCTGGTTCAAGTCCAGCAGGGGGAGCAGAATTCACAAAAAGGGTTTCAAACGTAATCGTTTGAAACCCTTTTTTAGTTTAAAACAGGTGCAAAATCAGGATCTCGCACATAAAAACTTGATTTATTTCGCCTGTTTTTTCGTCTCAAAACGCGGCCTTTTTTGCATTCAATATTTTAGGTATTCACTCCATATTTTCGTAACTTTGCGACGTAAAATTTTTTACGTTCTAAATTGATTTTTATCCCACTTATATGGCAGAAGAAACAGCAGAAATCATAACCCCCAAACTGGATGGTTATGGGGCAGATAGTATCCAGGTTTTAGAAGGACTTGAGGCGGTAAGAAAAAGGCCTGCAATGTATATCGGCGATGTTGGAAACAAAGGTTTTCATCACCTGGTATATGAAGTTGTTGATAATTCTATTGATGAGGCGCTCGCAGGATATTGCTCCAATATTACCGTTACTATTAACGAAGACAATTCAATTACCGAATCTGATGATGGCCGTGGTATTCCTACAGGTATTATGAAGAAAGAAGGCCGTAGTGCATTGGAAGTGGTAATGACTGTTTTACATGCAGGCGGTAAGTTTGATAAAAATACTTATAAAGTAAGTGGTGGTTTGCATGGTGTGGGCGTAAGTTGTGTTAATGCACTTAGTACTGAATTTCATGTTACTGTTAACCGCGATGGAAAAACTTTTGAACAGGAATATGTCAAAGGCGTTCCGCAATATCCTGTAAGAGAAATTGGCACAAGTGACAAGACAGGAACTACCATTCGTTTTTTGCCTGATCCTTCTATTTTTATTGTTTCGGTTTATAATCGTGAAATTCTGGAAGGCAGATTAAGAGAATTGTCATTTTTAAATAAAAAGATCAAGATCACGCTTAACGACCTGCGTGATAAAGATGAAAATGGTAAAACTTATTCTAAAACATTTTACAGCGAAGGTGGTATTGTAGAATTTGTAGAATTGATTGATAAAAACGGTAACCGCCAGCCTTTGTTGCCTACTGTTATTTATTGTGATGGTTTTGATGAAAGCAGCAATGTTACAGTAGAAGTAGCGCTCATGTATAATACAGGTTACCAGGAGCATTTATTCAGCTATGTAAATAATATTAATACGATTGAAGGGGGAACACACGTTTCGGGATTCAGGCGTTCAATAACGCGTGTGTTTAAGAGTTATGGCGAAAAACAAGGAATGTTTGAAAAAGCAAAAGTTGAGATCGAGGGCGATGATTTTCGTGAAGGGCTTACCGCCGTTATTTCAGTAAAAGTTCCTGAACCGCAATTTGAAGGCCAGACAAAAACCAAGCTTGGAAATAATGAGGTGATGGGTGTTGTAGATTCTACTTTAAGCAAAGTGCTTACTGCTTACCTGGAAGAAAATCCAAAAGATGCAAAAACGATTATCCAGAAAGTAATATTAGCTGCGCAGGCCAGAGCCGCTGCTAAAAAAGCAAGAGAAATGGTACAACGTAAAAGTGTACTTTCAGGCGGCGGTTTACCAGGCAAACTTGCTGATTGCAGTGATAAAGATCCTTTCCGTTGCGAACTGTTTTTGGTCGAAGGAGATTCAGCAGGCGGAACAGCAAAGCAAGGCCGAGACAGAAGTTATCAGGCAATTCTTCCACTTCGTGGTAAGATTTTGAATGTTGAAAAAGCGATGGAACATAAGATTTATGATAATGAAGAAATAAGGAACATGTTCACAGCGCTTGGGGTAAAGATTGGAACGCCGGAGGATCCTAAAGCATTGGATCTTTCGAAACTGCGTTATCATAAATTAATTATTATGACGGATGCGGATGTTGACGGAAGCCACATCGCCACATTGATTCTTACTTTTATTTTCAGGTATATGAAAGAACTGGTAGAACAGGGTTTTGTGTATCTTGCCCAGCCACCTTTATACCAGTTGAAAAAAGGAAAAGAGCAAGCTTATGCTTTTAATGATGAAGAGCGCAAAGCATGGATAAAACAAGTGGCAGGAGGTAAGGAAGAAGCGGTTCATATACAGCGTTATAAAGGCTTGGGAGAAATGAATAGTGAACAACTTTGGGAAACCACCATGAATCCTGCAACACGTACTTTAAAACAGGTAACCATCGATAGTGCGGTAGAAGCGGATGGTGTCTTTAGCATGTTGATGGGAGACGATGTGCCGCCGCGTAGAGAGTTTATTGAAACTCACGCCAAATATGCACGGTTAGATGTTTAATTATTTTTTAGTCTATATTAAAAGCTTCTTCATGTGAGGAAGCTTTTTTGTTTTAATAAAGTCAATTTTAAAGGCCACACAATTTTGGGGAATGTGTTTTAATGTGATGATGCTATATTGCATCCTCATATTCTAAGGATTTATGAAAAATTTTTCTTTAAAATTAGTTGCTTTACTATTGTTTATAAGCTTTCATGCCAGTGCACAGGTTGATTATCCTGTATTTAAAAACAATACAATTATTAATCCCGTCGACAGTCAGCAACTTTCATTCAATCTCTATAATCTTAATTATATTAATAATACGGAATGGTTTGGAAATATTCCTTTGAGCGGCACTTTATTTGGTTATGAATTAATACCTGAACTTGAATACCAAATATCACCAAAGCTGATGATGAAAGCCGGGATTTATTTGCAAAAAGAATTCGGAAGGCCTGAGTATACTACCATTGCTCCGACATTTGAAGTAAAATACAGGGCCAAACATTCTTCGTTTATCATTGGCAATATTGAAGGAAATCTAAATCACGGTTATATAGAACCAATCTATGATTATAAATTGATCATCAAAGAACGGTTGGAAAATGGATTCCAGTTTTTAGTAGATACAAAGCCTTATAACCATGACCTATTTATAAACTGGAGAAAGGCGATTCACCCAGGTGATAAATTTAAAGAACAGTTTGATATTGGTTATGTGGCTAACCTGAATATTATTAAGAAGAACAACTGGGATATTCATTTGCCCATTCAATTATTATACTCTCATAAAGGCGGCCAATATGATAGTTTAAATACGCCTCTTACCTCTTTGACCAATTTTGCAACCGGTGCTTCTCTTAGTTACAACTTCGACCGTAAGTTATTTAAGAAAATTGTTTTTGATAATTATTATGTCAATTATAAAGATGTTTCAGGTCAAAAGCGCCAGCCTTTTAATGAAGGGAATGGATTTTTATCACATCTTTTGTTTCAATTTAAAAACGTAGGAATTGATTTCAGGTATTGGTACGGAGACGGATATATTGGTCCAAGAGGAATGGCGTTGTTTCAATCTGTTTCAGAAAAATACCCGGGCCTCGTAGAGAGAAACCGGGAGTTATTGATTGCCAGTTTTATCTTTGATAAAGAGATATATAAAAATGTCTATTTTGATTTCCGTTTCATTCCCTATAAGGATTTCCTCGAAAAAATTTCAAGCGGAACAGGTCTTGAATATTCGTATGAAATGTATTTAAAATACAAGCTCAAGGTGAATTTAACGAAAGTTAAAAATTCACTCAATTTTTAGATTTTTAATATGTTAGCAAATATATAATGTGAAATAAGTATAAATCCCTAAATTTGAAAATACAATAGCCCCGGCTATGAGCGTTAATCAAATTTTTTTAAACAATAAACCGACTTACGATGGCAAAAATGTTAACAGCTTATTGCATGAAAACCAAAGAAAAAAATGTTCCCATGCAGGATGCAGTAATTACTAAAACTTCCCGCGGCGGATACATGGCGCAGGGTAATGATGGAAAAGGCAACAAAATGACCACTATGCTCAGCGAAGCCAATGCGTTACAAGCTGTGAAAGATGGTGTTGCTAAAAAAGGTTGGTAATGAACTAATTTAAGAGACTAAAAGCGATGCTCATGAACGGGTATCGCTTTTTTTTTATGGCAAATGATTTTGCCTGACAGTAAAACAACAATTTTTAAGGATTTTTATTTTGATCAATTGAATGTTTTCTAAAAAATGAAATCTAGGAAGAAAATGTAGCGTTATGATGACAATATTTATCAATCATTAAACACGCTTTATATTTAAATTTGCTGACAATTCAATAAAAAATGGCAACACAAGAAGCAATTTTACCGGAAGTGGTAATCAAATTCGCAGGAGACAGCGGAGATGGCATGCAACTTACCGGCACCCAGTTTACCAATAATACCGCTTTATTAGGTATAGATCTTTCTACTTTTCCTGATTTCCCCGCGGAAATAAGGGCGCCACAGGGAACGCTTCCCGGCGTAAGTGGTTTTCAACTTCGTTTTTCCAGTGATAGGATCTTCACTCCCGGAGATACTTGCGATGTACTTGTTGCAATGAACGCTGCAGCTTTAAAAAGCAATTTGTCTTCCTTAAAAAGAAGCGGTATCATCATTGCTAACCTTGAAGGATTCGATGCAAAAAATTTACGATTAGCCAATTATCCGGATGGAATTAATCCTTTGGAAGACGGCAGTCTTGAAGGCTATCAAGTGATAAAAATGGAAGTTACGAAACTGACCCGCGAGACTCTGAAGGATTTTACGATGGGCACCAAAGAAAAAGATCGTGCAAAAAATATGTTTGTATTGGGTTTTTTATATTGGATGTACAATCGTAATCCGGAAAACACGATAAACTTTTTAAAAGAAAAATTTGCAAAAAAACCAGATATCCTGGAAAGTAATATTAAGGTTTTACAAGCGGGATATAATTTTGGAGATACAACAGAAACTTTCACTACCCGGTATTCTGTAAAAAGAGCAGTTATGCCTCCGGGAAATTACAGAAGCATTCATGGCAACCAGGCATTGGCTTATGGATTAATTGCCGCTTCCCAAAAAAGCGGCTTGCAACTTTTTTTAGGTTCTTATCCTATCACGCCGGCAAGCGATATTTTGCACGAGTTGAGCAGGCATAAAAATTTTGGAATTAAAACTTTCCAGGCAGAAGATGAAATCGCTGCTATCAGCGCAGCTATTGGTGCCGCTTACGGCGGAAGCCTGGGGGTAACAACCACAAGTGGCCCTGGAATCGCATTAAAATCTGAAGCAATGGGTCTGGCAATGATGCTGGAAATTCCATTGTTGATCTGCGATATTCAACGTGGAGGCCCTTCAACAGGATTACCGACAAAAACAGAGCAAAGCGATCTTTTACAGGTTTTTTATGGGAGAAATGGAGAAAGCCCTATTCCGGTAGTTTCTGCATCTACCCCAAGCGATTGCTTTTATGCAGTTTATGAAGCAGTAAGGATTGCTGTTCAACATATGACACCGGTAGTTTTTTTAAGTGATGGTTACATCGCCAATGGATCAGAACCATGGAAATTTCCTGAAAGCAAGGATTTGCAGCCGATTGAAGTGAAATTTAAAAGCGCTCGCGGAGAAGATGAAGAAAAATTTCAACCTTACCTGAGAGACGAAAAGCTGGTGCGGCCATGGGCAATTCCGGGTACTGCCGGCCTCGAACACAGGGTTGGAGGTCTTGAAAAAGAGGATATTACGGGGAATGTAAGCTATGACCCTGAAAACCATGAATTAATGGTGAAGATTCGTGAAGAAAAGATTGAAAAGATTGCAGATTATATTCCGGAACTACAAATTGACAATGGCCCGGAAAAAGGAAAGGTGTTGGTATTAGGCTGGGGAAGTACTTATGGAGCTATAAAAAGTGCAGTTACCGAATTACTGAAAGAAGGTGCCCAAGTTTCACATGCGCATCTCCGTTATATCCGCCCTTTCCCTAAAAACCTGGGAACAATAATTAAAAATTTTGACAAGGTTTTAATTCCGGAATTGAACAACGGGCAACTGATTAAAATTATCCGGGATAAATATTTGATTGATGCAAAAGGATTGAATAAAATAAAAGGAATTCCCTTTACCAAATCCGAAATTATTAATGAAATAAAAAAACTCCTTTAAAGTTTCTTTACTGTTAATTAATAGTGGGTTCAATAACTTTTTGATAATAATTACAGGCTGGCTTTAAACCGCAAATTTCACATTTGGGTTTTCTTGCAATGCAAACATATCTGCCGTGCAATATCAACCAATGATGGGCGACATAAATTAGGTCTTTCGGCAGGTTTTTTACTAATTGTTTTTCGGTTTCAAGCGGTGTTTTTGCTTTTACCAGCCCTATGCGGTTTGCCACTCTTAATACGTGAGTATCCACAGCCATATTCGGTTGGTTGTCAACTACGGATGTGATTACATTGGCTGTTTTTCGGCCCACACCTGGTAATTTCATTAATTCATCAACAGTCATCGGAATTTTTCCGCCAAATTCATTCATTACTTTTTTGGCCATCCCAATGAGGTGATTGGTTTTATTGTTCGGATAAGAAATGCTCTTGATCAAAGGGAAAAGGTTCTCAGGTGTCGCCTGGCTTAACGATTCAATATCGGGATAACTTTTGAATATTAGCGGCGTTGTAAGATTCACTCTTTTATCCGTGCATTGCGCCGAAAGGATTACTGCTACCAGCAATTGATACGGATTATCATACAGTAATTCAGTTTTCGCATCAGGGTTATTTTGCACAAAATAGTTAATGACAAACTGGTATCTTTCTTTTTTGGTCATAAAAAAATCCCGCTTTCTGGGCGGGATAAAAATAAGTTGAAATTTTTTAAAAAATTCAGTGTGAAGTTACGTGGGCATGTTTTTTTGATGCATACTTCAATATACTATTAACGCTTTCAGATCGTGGTGAAAGTTTAATACTATTTAAATTTGTATGAGAAGTTAATAATTTTTCATAACTCTCCCTTAAATTCCAGTCAGTTTGCAATGCAGCCTTAATTAATGCTGTTTTTTGCTCTGAAGTTTCCTTATACAGGTATCTAATCAGGTCTTCCTGTGTAATGTTAATCATAAAAATTTGCGGCTTTAATAAAAATTTAATATCCTATCCTCACCTAAAACGAATTCCTTTCAAAAATATTGTAATTACTGATTTATCTTATTGATGATGAATCAAATGTAACAATATACAAATCTTCGTTATCCTTTTTCATCATGTACTTTTCCCTGGCATATTTTTCCAACGTTTCGGGATTAGTTTTTAGCAATTCCAGTTCTTTTTGAGTATTTGAAATAAGCAAAGCCATATTTTTTTGATTTTGCTCCATTTTATTCAATTCTCTTAATCTCCGGATCTGTAAAGGAAAGTCGTTTCTGTCAAAGAACATCATCCATATTGCAAAAGCCATGCCTGTTACTAAATATTTATTGGTAAAAACGTAACGAAGCTTTTTCATTGTTAATAATCAATTATTTATGAAAAAATTTTTTTTTTGGAGCGCCTTGCTTGAAACCTATTTTCTACCAAATTTAATTTTTCCTTTTGGAAAAACAGCACTTTCGCCTAATATTTCTTCAATACGTAATAGCTGGTTGTATTTTGCAATACGATCAGTGCGGCTTGCAGATCCTGTTTTAATCTGTCCACAATTCAATGCAACAGCCAAATCAGCGATAGTTGTGTCTTCTGTTTCTCCGCTCCGGTGGCTCATAATGGTGTTGTAACCATTGTTTTGTGCCAGAGAAACTGCATTGATGGTTTCTGTCAAAGACCCGATTTGATTTACTTTGACCAATAATCCATTAGCAATGTGTTCATCAATTCCTTTCTGAAGCCTGTTTACATTTGTTACAAAAAGGTCATCGCCTACTAACTGGATTTTGCTGCCCAGCTTTTCTGTCATCAATTTCCAGCCGGCCCAATCATCTTCTGCCATACCATCTTCAATAGAAACAATCGGATATTGTTTCACCCAGCTTTCCCAAAATTCAACCATTTTTTCAGCACTCAGCTCTTTTCCATCTGATTTATGAAAATGATATACTTTCTTATCGGCATTATACATTTCGCTTACTGCGGGATCCATAGCTATGGCAACCTCTGTTCCGGCTTTATAACCTGCGCCTTCAATCGCTTTCATTACAGTTTCAATTGCTTCTTCATTGCTTTGAATATTCGGCGCAAAACCACCTTCATCGCCCACATTCGTACTGTAGCCATTCTTTTTTAGTACACTTTTCAAAGAATGAAATATCTCAACTCCCCAACGAAGCGCTTCGCTAAAAGAAGATGCACCAACCGGCATTACCATAAATTCCTGGAAATCTATTTTATTATCTGCATGAGCGCCGCCATTTAAAATGTTCATCATGGGAATGGGAAGAATTTTTGCGTTTGTCCCGCCAATATAGCGGTAAAGCGGGAGGTTCGCTTCCAACGCTGCAGCTTTTGCAACTGCAAGACTTACAGCCAATATCGCGTTAGCACCCAGATTACTTTTGTTCTCAGTTCCATCGATCGCGATCATTTTAGCATCTATTCCTGTCTGGTCTGCTACATCCCAGCCAATTAATTCATCCGCTATCAAAGTATTTACATTATTTACGGCCGTAAGAACGCCTTTTCCGCTGTAAACTTTTTTATCATTATCCCGAAGCTCTACTGCTTCATGAACGCCAGTACTGGCTCCGGAAGGAACGGCGGCTCTTCCCAGGTATTCATTTTCTGTAAGAATGTCTACTTCAATAGTTGGATTGCCACGGCTGTCTAAAATCTGGCGTGCATGGATGCTTGCGATGTAACTCATTTTCTGATTATTATTTTTTCTTGTTTACGTTTATTTTCTGCTATTGATTTTTGGCAAATTTAATTTTTATTATAAGAAAAAAGGGATGATAAAAAATTACTTGCTTAAATAGTTGTAGTAAACGCATAAAAAAGCAAGATTTTTATTTTCCATCACTCTCATCGTTTTTCTAAAAAGATTTTTTTTGAAAGCTTGTCTTCGAAATAATTTGCGATAAAAGAGGCTATGAAAGTATCTTGCACGTCGTTTTATTTTCAGATTTACAAATTCAAAAATGTACAGCATAATTATTGGCAGCATCGTTTTAAGCCTTTTGCATGCTACAATTCCTAATCACTGGCTGCCTGTTATAGCAATTGGAAGAAAGGAAAAATGGTCGGTAGCAGAAGTAACTCAGGTAACTTTTATCTCCGCTATTTCGCATGGATTAAGTACTATCGTGATAGGCTTTGTACTTGGATTTATTGGTGCTGAAATAGCTGCAAAGATTGAGAATTTTACCCATTATATTGCGCCAATAATCTTAATCATCTTAGGGCTTTTGTTTATGTATCGCCATCACAATCATAAACACTTTCGCCTAAGTGATGATATTAAGAAAAAGAAATCGAAAAAGACGATCATCATTGCGTTGGTGCTGGCGATGTTCCTATCTCCCTGCATGGAAATTGAGGCGTATTTCTTACTCGCAGGAACACAAGCGCCCTGGCTTATATGGTTTATAGCAGCCTTGTATTTAGTTATTACTACGGGGGGAATGGTGTTATTGGTGCGATTTGCCTATCTGGGTGTTTTAAAATTAAACTGGCATACGTTGGAACACAATGCCGGGATTATAACCGGTGTTACATTAGTAGCGACAGGAATACTTGCTTTTTTTATTCAATAAATAAGTAATGAATTTATGTACAAACGCAGTTTCTTTGCATTCTTCTCATTAGCACTTAAGTTTGCATCTATTTTAAAAAAATGAAAGTTACCGATCATATTAAAGAATCAAAAAGCACTTCTATTTCTTTTGAAATTCTTCCTCCTTTAAAAGGCAAAACCATTGAATCGATTTACAATCATTTGGATCCTTTGATGGAATTTAATCCGGCGTTCATTAACGTCACTTATCACCGCAGTGAACAGGTATTTAAAAGAAAAGCAGATGGAACTTTTGAAAAGGTGGAAATCCGCAAGCGGCCCGGCACGGTTGGAATTTGTGCGGCCATTATGAATCACTATAAAATTGATGCAGTTCCGCATTTGATTTGTGGAGGTTTTAATTTGCAGGAAACAGAAAACGCGTTAATAGATCTTGCCTTTCTTGGAATTGATAATGTTTTATTGCTGCGCGGCGATGCACCGAAAAATGAGAGCATTTTTGTGCCTGAAGAAAACGGTCACTCTTATGCAATTGAACTGATAAAGCAAACGGTAAATTTAAATCATGGTATTTATTTGGAAGATGACATAAGAGACGGCAATAAAACCAATTTCTGCATTGGAGTGGCCGGCTATCCTGAAAAGCATTTTGAAGCGCCGAACCTGCAGAGTGATCTCAACTATTTAAAGATGAAGGTTGATGCAGGAGCTGATTATATTACCACGCAAATGTTTTTTGATAACAAAAAATATTTTGATTTTGTAAAAAATTGCCGTGAAATAGGAATCGGAATTCCAATTATTCCGGGTCTAAAACCAATAACCTCAAAGAGGCAATTAACTGTTTTACCACGAACATTTCATGTAGATATTCCTACAGAATTAAGTGATGAAATTATGAAATGCAAAACAGATGCTGAAGTCGAAATAGTAGGAACAGAATGGCTGCTACAGCAATCGCAAGAATTAAAAAAAGCAGGTGTTCCGGTTTTGCATTATTATACGCTCGGCAAGCCCCATGTAGTAGTAAATGTGGCTAAAGAAATTGTTTAAAATCTTTATTAAAAAAGGCTGACAGTAAAAATGCCAGCCTTTTTTATTGTCAATTACTTTCGATTATTTTCTCTGAAGAGGAATGCCAACAGATACACTAACGGTTCTATATTTATTCTTATCATTGGCACTGTTATCAGTTTGAGTTGAGTTTATTTTTGCCATTCCTAAAGAATAATTTGCTTTTAAAATTACACTTCCCAAATCAAAGCCTCCACCAAGGTTAACACCGTAATCAAATCTTTTTAACTTGTCATAACTGGCATCTTCTTGTTGTGTTGTTGAAGGATTATCATTGTTGAATTGAATATCACTTGTAGAATTGGAAACGCTTCCCAGGAATTTGGTTTCTACTTTTGATTTTCCTGCAACTCCCATTGCAACATAAGGTCCGGCATTGAAAAAAATATTTGATTTGTGCTGAAGCGGTAAGCGAATAATAAAGTTCACAGGCAATTCAATATAAAGAGGATTGAATTTTGTTTTTACATAATTGTCGTCGGTAGAAGAAGTGAGATAAGTATCTGCTTTCGCACCTCTGCCTTCGAGTAACAAACCCGCTTCCAACGCAATTGGTTCTGTTGAATTTGACCTTGCCATAATTCCTGCATTGAAGGTGGTTAGCATGTTATTTTTTTGAGTAGCACCTGAATTGGTAGTTGAAATATTTGCGAGGTTAACACCTCCCTGGATATAAAACTGAGATTTCGCGGTTGTAAAACTTGCTAATAATAAAGCAATAGCTGATAATTTTTTCATCACGTAGTTTTTTAGTTTTTAATGAGTTATAATTCGTTCTACAAACTTTTTCAAAAAGTCTGCCAACGGTGTGCAAAGGAAATGAGTAATTTGGTAAAGATTTGCTAAAAGCAAGGGTTTAAAAAGAGAAAGCTTAGATCAATTGGATTTCAAGAGAGATTGAAATACTTTTTGATTGACAGTCACAGGATATTTTTTCTTTAACTGCTCTATCCATTTTTGCTCAAGGTAGTTTTGATAATCATTTATTACAAGTCCTCTTGCGTCTTCAAAACTTCTTTGTTGATTATCCGGGTATACTTTAAAGATCTTTGCAAATACTGCTGTACCATCAGTTTTATTAACTACGGGAAGAGTGATCAGTCCGGATGAAAATGCAGTTCTGTCCACAACAGGTATTTGTCCCAATTCGAACCTTCCTGAATCCGCCTGTATTTTAGAAGGATTTTCATTCACTATTTCTTTCCAGTTCTTTCCTTTTTTTAATCCGGCAATTGCATTTTTCGCCACATCGAGATTAGAACATGAAAAAATTACCGCTTCTGCACTTGCGTTCCACAAATACTTTTGTTTATGTAACTGGTAAAATTGTTTTAAGCCAGCAGTATCCGATGAAGCTTTGCCCCAAACTTTTCTTTGCATGATTTCAAAAAGCATATTTCCTTCTTTAAATTCATTTAACTGCGCTTTAAATGTGGGATTATAATTTTCGACCCTGGATGCGTAATTTGAAATCGCGGATTCATTGATAAACTCAGGAAAGATTTTTTTATACGTCTCATGATCTCCATCTACTTTTTTATTACTGTTTTTTACATAAAGAATCCAGTCACGCACTTTTACATTTTCGTTATTGTTGAACGAAATCAAAGTGGTGTTTTCATTCACATTTCCAACTTTAATTTCTTTATTGCTCAGCAAAGCACTGTCGGTAATGCGCCACAAATCTTCTTCATTAATATTTTTCCTCGATAATTTAATTACAGGGAAAATTTCTTTCAGAAATTTTTCTTTTGCAGTTTCAATGCGGCTGTCATTCAACACCTGCTGCTTTAAGTTATACATAAACTGTTCATCATTTTTGGTAGCAGGAACAGGTTCTGCAGAAATGCGTTTGATAATATGATAACCGAATTTGGTTTCAAAAGGTTGTAATATTTCTCCATCTTTCATTAAAGAAAAAGCGTGATTTTCAAAAACGGTATCGTACTTAGCTGTACCAAACTCAGCCATCTTTCCTCCATTCATAAAGGTGGTTCTGTCGTCACTATATTTTTTTGCCAGTGCTTCAAAATCCGCTCCGTTTTGTAAAGCGGTATATACCGAATCAGCCAGCTTTTTTGTTGCTTCTTTTTCATGTTCATTTCCTTGTGGAACGGCAAATAAGATCTGTGCAATTGTTATTTTACCTACTGCATTCCTTTCTCCTTCATTTTTAAAAATATACCAACCATTTTTTGTGTGAAGTGGAGCACTGGCTCTTCCTGGCTTTAATGCATAGATAATATTTTCAAAATTGTAAGGCAGAGTAAAAACGGTGATATAACCAATATCCTGCTTTTGAATTTTGTCCAGGCTCGTTGCATTTATTTTAGCGAGAATTACTGAATCCGATTGCCCGGAATTTAGTTTTTCAGATGCTTCATTTATCAGTTTTATATCATTTACAGAATCTTTGCTGTCACCTGCTTTTAAAAAATAATAAACGGTATGAATATCCTTTTGGCTTCGTACAAAAGCCTCATCAACCAGTCTGTTTACTTCATCCTGATCTTTAAGATAAGTGTCCTGAATCTGGCTCCTGAAGTTTTGCAAATCAGCGAGCATTGAAGGTAAAGTGTCAAGATGTATGTCCTTTGCAGCCTGAACTTTCAATTTAAAATTGATATAAAGATTCAGATAATCGTGAAGTGCCTGTGAATCGTTTGCGGTAGTTGTTTTGTTTTTATTATAAGCAGCTAAAAATTCTGATGCATCCACTTTGTGTTTACCAAAAGTGAACATTGTTTGACCGTATGTAAAAAATAATGATGAAGTAAAAACAAAAATGAGAAGTAGCTTTTTCATTAAAATATTTTTAAAACAAATCTCATATTGACAAACAAGTTTTTATTTTCTTAAAATAAAAATTATGATTAATTGTTGCTTTACTATCGGTTGGCAGTTTTAGCAGATTGGCTTTTTATTTTCGCATCAAGAACATCATCCAATTGCTCCATCGTTAATTTCTTTGCTATAATTTTTTTATCCTTATCCAATAAATACAAAGTAGGAGTTTGAATTACATCATATAACTGTTTATACGAAGCTTGTTTTGAATCCTCAACTATTTTTTTCTGCGCGTCTGTTTCATACACGTTGATCCAGTTACCCAAATTTTTATCTCTTATAAATTTTTTCCATTGATCAAGATCTTTCGTCTCTGTAAGAACTCCATACATTTTCACGCCTTCCTTTTTCCATTTGGCCTTGTAAATTGAATCCAATCGCGGAACCTGCTTCTGACAATGCCCACATGTTGGGTCCCAGAAACAAATAACGATATAATCGGAATTGATATTATATAAAGGCTTTTCATTGCCCGATGAATCAACCATTTGAAGATTGGCAGCTTGTTCACCAATTAAATTGGCCATCAACATATATGCTCTGTCGGAAATCGTTTTTAACTGCTTTTCATTAAGCCAGCTTGAAACGCCTTTAGAATGGTATTTTTCAAACAGGTGAACGAAAACTGCATCCTGTCCCATGTACTTTGGATAGATGTATTCATCGGTAAGCCAGTTCAATAAAAACTTATACATTTCCGGAGATGATCGCGCCAGCAGCAGCATATAATCAGACTCCTTTATTATTGAATCAGGCATCGGCGGAACAACGTTTGTATAATAATTCTCGAGCTTTGGCAAAAAGAAAGGAGTACGAATGATACGGTCATCCATAAACGTAATTCCATCCCAATAATGTTTTTTATAATATTGGAAATTAGCTACCGAATCCTCATGCGTTTTAGGATTAGGGTATAAAACCGGAACAGGTTTCATGCTGGTAAGTAAAGTTGCCAGCATAGATTCAGGATGATCTTTAATAATATTATCCCTGTAAGTATTCAGTTCATCGTTCAACTCTTTGTACCTTTTTTCGTGGGCGCTACTGTCTGCTTTTGTGGTTGAAGTTTTATAAGCCTCTAATTCCTTTTGTAATAATTTTCCTTTTGCCGATGCAAATTTTTGATACTGTTCAAAAAGGCCGTTTTCTTCCGCACCTGATATCACCAGTGTATTGAGAATATCGGCTGTGTCCGGAACAGAAATATTGATTATTTGTTTTTTTGCTACCAGGAAATCAAACAATTTACTCTTCCCGGGCAAAACAATCGAATAAACGCCCGGCAATATTTTATCTTTCCCCTCGAATACCGCAACTCCTTTTGCATTCACAATCGCAGAATCCTGCACATTCATATTTTTGCCGTAATAATAGGTAAGATAAGCCAGGCCGCTGTTATATTGAGGAGCGTGTAGCGTCACTTTATACCCTTGTGCGTCCACAATCGTAAAAGCAAAAACAAAAAGGAAGAAAGAAAAAAGTAGTTTCATGATTCGAAAAAATGAAAAACAAAAATATTCAATTTGATTTGTAAAAAAAGGCGCAAACAAATAGTTAACATTTTAATTAGCACCTGTTTGAGGTACTCACACAGATGTTAAACGAAATTTTAGTTTCATTATTCCAAAAAGTTTCTGAATAATTTATAAACTTCCTTGATACAACATCCTTTATTTTTGCCGCCGTGAGAAGAAAAAAAATACAGTTACAAAATATTCCCGTAACAGGATATGCCGCTGAAGGAAAAGCGTTGGCTAAAATTGAAGGCAAAGTGATTTTTATTGAAGGTGCTGTTCCAGGTGATGTTGCCGATATTTTATTGACAAAAAACAAAAAAGACTGGGCAGAAGGAAAGGTGACTAAAATTCATACTTACAGCGATGAAAGAATTTCGCCTTTTTGCATTCATTTTGGTATTTGCGGAGGTTGTAAATGGCAAATGCTTCCTTACGAAAAACAGCTTGAGTATAAAGAGCAGGAAGTAAAAGATGTTATAAAAAGAATTGGTAAACTGGATGATGTTTCTGTTTTGACGATCATTGGCTCTGAAAAAACTACCGGGTATAGAAATAAATTGGAGTTTACTTTCAGTAATAAAATATTTTTAACACCGGACGAGTTGAAAAGTTTAGGAGAAAATGATTGGCCCGGTGGTGCTGTTGGTTATCACGTCCCCAAATTGTATGATAAAATAATTGATATCACTGAATGTTGGTTAATGGATGATGTGAATAATCTTATCAGGAACAGTTTGCGCGAATTTGCTGAAAACAACAACTATAGCTATTACGATCTTAAAGAGCATAAAGGATTTTTGAGAAATATCGTAATAAGAAATTGTTCTACTGGCGAGCTGATGGTAAATCTCGTATTTGGTAATGACAACAAAAAAGAGATTGATAAAATTGCCAATTACCTGCTGGAAAAAGTTCCGGCGATTACTACACTTATTTATACGATCAATCAAAAATGGAATGACAGTATTAATGATTTGGAACCCCGGGTTTTTTATGGAAAAGGACACGTGATTGAAAAGCTTGGCGAATTTGATTTCAAAATTTCTCCTAAATCTTTTTTTCAAACCAATACAAAGCAGGCTGAAGTTTTATACAATGTGGTAAAGAATTTTGCCATGCTGACTGGCGTTGAAACTGTTTATGATTTGTATTGCGGCACCGGAAGTATCGGAATATTTTTGAGCGGCAAAGCAAAGAAAATAGTAGGAGTGGATGTGGTGGAAGATGCTATAAAAGATGCCAAAGAAAATGCGGCGTTAAACAATCTTGGTTCAGCGGCTTTTTTTACAGGAGATGTGATTGAAATCTGTAATGATGATTTTTTCAAATTACATGGTAAAGCGGATCTAGTAATTGTAGATCCGCCACGTGCCGGCTTACATCCCAAATTGGTAAATAAACTTTTAGAAATTTCTTCCGAAAAAATCGTTTATGTAAGTTGCAATGTAGCTACGCAGGCGCGTGATTTGCAGTTATTGAATGAAAAATACTCGGTAGAAAAAATACAACCCGTTGACATGTTTCCGCACACTCATCATATTGAATCAGTGGCTTTACTTAGATTAAAAAATTAGTTTTAATCTTCCTCTTTCAGATCAAGAATTAAGTTAGCAATCAACGCGGTCCAGCCTGTTTGATGGCTTGCGCCCAGGCCCCGAAGTGTATTGCCATGAAAATATTCATTGAACAAAACCAGGTCTTTATTTTCTTCTTTTTTATAAAACCAGTTGTAGTCTCCATTACAAGGTCTTTCATTTTCGGTGTTCTTTTCAAAAATGTGAAGCAATCTCGCCGTAATTTCTTTTCCAACTTCTGACAAGGATATTTGTTTTCCTGAATGAGAAGGAAATTCAACTTTCAAATCATCAGCATAAAAATATCCAAAGGTTTTAAATGCATTTATAAAAAGATAATTTACCGGCATCCAAACCGGCCCGCGCCAATTGGAATTACCGCCAAACATATCTGAAGTAGAATCTCCGGGATCATATTGAATGGAATAACTGCTACCGCTGTAGTTTAACGTGTACGGATTTTTTTCATAAAATTTCGAAAGCGCCCTGATTCCTCCGTCGGACAAAAACTCTGCTTCATCTAACAATTTCTCACACAAATATTCCAATCTTTCTTTGTTTACTAAGGAAAGCAAGGTTCGTTCAAAATCTTTATTCACTTCACTTGGCAGATATAAATGATTGGCTTTCCTGTAGTCCTGAAACCATTTCATTCGTTTTGTAAAATCAGGTAGCTGATCAAAAACTTCTTTTTCAATTACCGTAACAGCAAATAAAGGTGTTAGTCCAACCACTGAACGAACTCTTAATGGAAAAGATTCAGATTTATTTATAGAGAGCACATCATAAAAAAACTTGTCTTCTTCATTCCATAATCCCAATTGGTTTAATGCTTCTGCAATAATTACAAAATGCTCATAAAACTTGGTAGCTGAATCTTCAAAAGAAGGATCATGCATAGAAATTTCAAGAGCGATGTTCATCATATCCAATGCAAAAATTCCCATCCAACTGGTTGCATCGGCTTGTTCTAAGTAGGCATTTCCAGGAAGAACCATACTACGGTTAAAAAGCCCGATATTATCAAGTCCAAGAAAACCGCCTTCAAAAATACTATTACCGTTTTCATCTTTCCTGTTTATCCACCAGGTAAAATTGATGATCAGTTTCTGGAACACGCTTTTAAGAAAAACGATGTCGCCTTTACCGTGAGTTCGTTCTTCCGTTTTATAGATCTGAAGCGCTGCAAACGCATGTACGGGAGGATTTACATCACTAAAATTCCATTCATATGCAGGCAATTGTCCTTGTGGATTCATATACCATTCTCTCATTAAAAGCGTAAGCTGGTGTTTGGCAAAAAGAGGATCGATCACTGCCAAAGAAATACAATGAAAAGCCATATCCCACGCTGCATACCAAGGATACTCCCAATTATCAGGCATTGACAATATATCCTGGTTTTTCAAATATTTCCAACTACAATTGCGACCGTTTTTACGTTCAGGTGTATCAGGAGTAATTCCATCGCTGGTATTCAGCCAACGGTCAAGATCATAATGGTAATATTGCTTGTTCCAAAGTAAACCTGCAAATGCCTGCCGCTGAATATTTTTCTGATCTTCGGTGCATGAAGCAGGATGAATGATTTCATAAAAAATATCCGCTTCATTTTTTCTTTTGACAAAAATATTTTGGAAATCTTCAGGGAAAAACTCTTCAACTTCTTTATTTGAAAGGCGTAGAAAGACAGTTTTAGATTTCTTTGGTTCAATTTCAAAATGATAAACAGGAGCGCATTTTGTTCCGTTTTTCTTTTCTTTTAATTTTTGAAAACCTTTTCCATTAATTATGGCTTCATGAAAAGCATCTTTTACAAACTCTGTATCGTTAGGCTTATTGAATAATCTTTGAAAATTGGTTTCGTTTTCTGTAAAAAGTACATCCTCCGTTTGTTCAAAATAAAGGAAATAATCTCCAAGAATTTTATGGCTGGCTTTGATACAATGATCAGAAACATAAGCGATGTTTGGCTTATTTTGTTCACCTGCATATTGCCAATTGTTGTAGAACCATAAAGTGGGTAAAAGGGTAACCGGCGCGGTCTCCGGGCCACGGTTTATTATTTCGATTTTAATAAAAATGTCTTCGCTTTTTTGTTTTGCATATTCAATATAAACATCAAAATATTTGTCGTCGTTAAAAACTCCTGTATCTAAAATTTCATATTCCGGTTGAAGCTTATCACGCCTTGCATTTTCTTCAACAAGGTCTTCATAAGGAAAAGGATTTTGTGGATACTTATATAGAAATTTCATGTAATAGTGAGTAGGGAGATTGTCAAGGTAGTAATAAAGTTCTTTTACATCTTCCCCATGATTGCCTTGCCTATTTGACAACCCAAAAAATCTTTCTTTCAGAATGGGATCTTTGCCATTCCATAATGCAATCGCAAAACACAATTGCTGGTTGTTGTCAGAAATACCTCCCAATCCATCTTCTCCCCAACGATAAACCCTGCTTCGCGCATGATCATGGGGAAAATAAGCCCAAGCTTCTCCATCAGGACTGTAATCTTCACGCACCGTTCCCCACTGTCGTTCTGTTAAGTAAGGCCCCCATTTTTCTATTGGAACTTCTTTTGTTGCATTTACCTGTAATCTCTTTAACTCTTTATTTTCCATTTTCTCTTTTTCTCTTTGTTGCTGACTTAGCCATTCGTTGTAAATCCCGGATACAAAAGCATTCCGCCATCTGCAAAAACCGTTGTGCCAACAAGATAATCTGATTCATCACTTGCGAGCCAAACCGCTACTTTGCCAATATCTTCAGGAACACCGATTCTTTTGTAAGGTATAAGTGTCAAAAGCTTTTCAGCGGCTTCGGGAGTATCCCAGGCATTTACGTTGATAGGTGTTTTTATGGCCCCGGGACCGATTGCATTTACCCGTATTTTTTTAGGCGCTAATTCCTGGGCCATACTTTTCATCATCAATTCAATTCCTCCTTTGCTTGCCGCATAATTTACGTGACCGGCCCATGGAATTACCTGGTGAACACTACTCATACAAATAATTTTACCTGCAGCGCAACTTCTTTCAGAAACAACTCCACGCCTTAAAAATTCTTTTACTGCTTCGCGAGAACACAAAAATTGTCCTGTTAGATTCACATTAATTACCCATCGCCAATCCTCCAAACTCATACTTTCAAACGGCGAATCTTTTTGTATGCCGGCATTGTTTACAAGAATATCAATCGTTCCAAACTTATCATACATTCGTTTAAACATCGATTGAACGTCTTCTTCTTTACTTACATCCGCTTTTATAGCGATCGCGTTTCCGCCATTGTCTTCAATTCTTTTTACTACAGCATCGGCGTTTTCAGGATGAGTAATGTAATTCACGACTACATTAGCGCCGTCATTTGCCAAAGCAATCGCAACTGCTTCTCCGATGCCGCTGTTAGCGCCTGTCACTAAAGCACTTTGTCCTTTTAATTTAGGGTTTGGATTCATTTTTAATTATTTATAAATGAGTAATAAAATGTTTAAGTTTAAATTTTCTAATCTTCTTCCTATTCAAAATCTGTTGTAATAACTACTGAAAGACACTTCATCAAATTTTTTATGTGTCTCTAAGAATATTTCATCAAATCTCTTCAATATTTCTTTGTTTTAAGCGTTTTACATGTTACTACGTCTTTGAGTAAATTTTTTGACGAAAATTTTTACTTATGAAAAATATGTTACCTCTGCTTTTTTTATTTCTTTCACGCTACACTTTTGCCCAGGTAAATAATGTTTTGCCTTCTGAAGCGAATACTTTCTATCAAAACTCCATGAAAAGCATAAAGCCAGAAGTTAAAAACTTAATCGAAAAAAATGCCAATAAATTAACCGGAAAAAAAGTGAACGTTGATAGCCTGGTTCAGGAATTGCATAAAAACCCTCTTTTAAAAAACGGAAACGAAAAAGATCTGGAGGCAATTACTGTGTTGATTTTAGTGCAGGCTTCCAAAGATGTGGATAATGAATTGAAAGAAATAGTCGTTCATATGAGGCAATCCAATTCAGAAAGTGAAAAATATAAAAGCACTGCTGCACTTCTTGTAGAAAATAAAAGCGAGATAGCTGAAGCTGTTTCTCTAATTATGAAAAAGATTTCCGGGTCACCCGAAATGGTGATGGATAAATTCAAATGATCCGTTTTATTCATTTTTCTAAAACAGATTTTGATTTCATAATTTACTGATTTTCAATTTCTATTTATAAAAGTTTAAACATTTTTTTTATTTTGTTAAGGAATTTGGCGCAAATTGTTTTATACTTTTGCACATGCTTAAAAACGCCGCTTCCAAGCTTTTGCTGCCTTTTATTTTGTTATTGTTTTCGACACATGTCAAAAGCCAGGTGACAGATAGTTTATTTCAAGATAAAGAAGATGCTCTTATGGGAAATGACGATACGGTGCATTTGCCTCCTGAAGACACCATATTTTTGAAGCCGGTAGATACTCTTTTGAGGATAAAAAATTTCAGTCCTTATTTTACGCTTCACGTTGATTCGACACTGGATTATCGTTTTGAAATAAATAAAAACCCTTACAATTATTATTGGTATTTAAAAAATTCTCCGGTTGGCTTAAAAATAAACAAAGACAATGGAGTAGTACATTTTAAGGCGGAAAAATCATATTTCCTTTCCGGCAAATTAAATTATGATAAACAATATAAGGTAAAAATTGGTGTACAAAACCTTAATGATCCTACAGATAAAATGGATACGACATTTTCTATTTTATTTTATAATACTGATATAATCCCGTCTAAAATAAAACCTACTGTTAGCAATCATCTTACAATAGACGAGGGAGATACTTTAAATTTTAAACTGCAGTGCGAACAGGGAAGCTTTCCACTCCAATCGATCACCTATTTTTCCAACTATCCAATTAGATCCGTTACGCCCATTACTCAATGTGGTGATCAATTTACATGGGTAGCTCCTTATGATTTTATAAAAGAAGATGAGAGAACAAAAGAGAAAACACTTTTGTTGGAGTTTGTTGGAGTTGATAAATTTTATAACCGTGATACGGCAGAAGTTACGGTAAAAGTTAACCAGGCTGTCAATTATCCTCATCGGCTTTTGGAATACAATAAGCTCGACAGCAGTATCGAAACATATATTCTTCAACTAAAAAGTACTTTTCGCAGCCTGGATAAAAAGATCAAAAGCACAAAACATACGCGAACTACTTTTGATCTTACCTCTGCTACTACTTCACTCGGAGGAACTGTTTTTTCTTCCATGCAAGACAAGAATCTTCAAACTACAGGAAAAATTTTACCAAGTGTAGGTGTGGCTTTGGTTCCGGTAAAAGAAGCGGTTGCACCAAATAAGAATGACGAATTGAACGCAGCTTCGCTTGTAAGAAACGATATCAAAAGGCTTCAATATTTATTAACGGATGATGCTTTGGTTGGCGATAAAGATCCGGATATTGTTCAAAAAATAGCGAAGATGAAAGATGAATTACAACAAATCCAACTTCAACTGATTGATGTCGTTATTGTGGATGATACGAGTAACAAAGAAGAACTTGACAAGTATTTTAATAATCCAAAAGTAACCAAGAAGTACAGGCTTAAATCCAAATGATCCATATTGAGAATAGATTAGCAGTAAATCAACAAAAGAACCTGATTTTTATTTAGCTAAGGAACAGGATCGTGTCCGTGGCCGCCCCAGGGATTGCATCTCAAAACTCTTTTTAAAGTGAGCCAGCTTCCTTTCAATGGCCCATATTTTTTTAATGCTTCTACTCCATATTGAGAGCAGGTAGGTGTATATCTGCATGAAGGGCCCATCCATGGAGAAATGATAAGTTGATAAATTTTTATCAGGCCGATAAAGGGAAGAGCCAATATTTCTTTTACCTGTTTCATTTATGCAAAGTTAACCCTCCTTCTGTTGAAATACCTGCAGTTAAAATCCAAGTGGCAGCCTTCAGTCCTAAAAAAATGTAAATATATATTAAGCGATAAAAATAATGGTATCAATTTTTCGTATCATGCTGCAAACCCTTATCTTTGCGCAAAATTCAGAAGAAGTATGGGTTCTAAATGCATGAAATCTTTATTGGTAGCGGTTTTCAGCCTTTTTTTACTTGTGTTTTCTACAAACGTTTTTTCACAGGAAAAGCCTGCCGATCAGAAAAAATCCGAAGAAAAGTTTGATCCTACAAAAGCCATTATGAATCATGTGCAGGATGCTTATGAATTTCATTTCTTTTCTACTGATAATTTTGAAGCAGCGATCTATCTTCCTGTAATACTTTATTCTCCCCAAAAAGGGCTTTCTGTTTTTTCTTCAAAAAGATTCGGACCTGAACATGATAAAACGTATGATGGTTACCGTATGGAAGGAGAAAATTCAATTGTACCTATTGATCCGAATGTAAAAGTTTATGATTTTTCACTCACCAGGAATGTGATTCAAACTTTTCTTGCACTTGGGCTGTTTTGTTTCCTGATGATTAAAATTGCTCAAAAATATAAGAAAGGTGAAGGAGTTGTTTCTGCTCCAACCGGTGCGCAAAACCTCATGGAACCTATAATTATATTTATCCGTGAAGAAGTTGCTAAAGTAAACCTGGGCACAAGATGGCAACGATATATGCCTTATCTGCTTACTGTATTTTTTTTCATTCTTATCAATGCGCTTTTTGGTTTGATACCAGGCACTGCAAATGTGGCCGGAAACATTGCATTTACTTTGATACTCGGCTTGATTTCACTCGTCGTTATCCTCGCCAGTACGACTACTCATTTTTGGAAACACATTATTTGGCCGCCGGATGTACCTTTTTTGGTAAAAGTAATTTTGGTGCCGGTTGAGCTTTTTGGACTTTTTGTTATCAAACCCGGTGCATTAATTATACGTCTTTTTGCAAATATGGTTGCCGGGCATATTGTAATTCTTGCCTTTATTTCACTCATTTTTATTTTTGGCGCTATGAGCCATGTTGCAGGATGGGGATTCTCTCCGTTCTCTGTCGTTTTTGTCGTTTTTGATTATCTGATTGAAATATTGGTAGCGTTTATTCAGGCTTTCATTTTCACCGCTCTTACCGCAATTTTTATCGGGCAGGGCTTTGAAGGAAGCGACCATGACGTGCCATCAAATGACCACGCTTTTTTATAAACTTTTTTATTCATAAACAAAACCCAGAATTATGTCACTAATGACTTTTTTATTTGAAGCTGGATTCTCGCACATGGGTGGAGCTATCGGCGCTGGTTTGGCTGCTATCGGAGCAGGAATTGGTATTGGCCAGATAGGTAAAGGAGCAGTTGAAGGAATTGCCCGCCAACCGGAAGCAGCGAATGAAATTCGTGCTAACATGATCCTTGCGGCTGCATTGGTAGAAGGGGTTGCTCTTTTCGCAGTTATTGCAGGATTGTTGGCCGTTTTAAAACCCGTAACCGGCGCTTAAAACGGGAGTTATTTACTGCATCCAAAGCACAGGGCGGAGGATGCAGTATTTTTTTAAATTTTAAAATTCTTATATTTAATTATAAATAATAAAGTATGGAACTTTTACTTCCTAAGTTAGGTTTGATTTTATGGACGCTTATTGCTTTTGGAATTGTGTTTTTTATTTTGGCAAAATATGCATGGAAACCTATTTTAAAATCTTTAAATGACAGGGAAAAAAACATTTCTGATTCTATTCTTTCTGCAGAAAATATGAAGAAAGAAATGGAACAAATGCAAAGTGAAAATGAAGCCTTGCTTGCAAAGGCGCGCGAAGAAAGATCTCAAATGCTGAGAGAAGCTAAAGAAATTCGCGATAAAATGATCCAGGATGCTAAAGAGCAGGCGCGTAAAGAAACCAACAAAATAGTTGCAGATGCCCAGAGCGTAATTAATCAACAAAAAATGGCGGCTATCACTGATTTGAAAAACCAGGTGGGAAATTTGGTTCTTGAAGTGAGCGAGAAAGTATTGCGCAGGGAATTAAACAATAAAGAAGCCCAGGAAAAATATATTGAACAACTGGCTCAGAATGTTGAATTGAATTAATTAAAGCGATATGAATAATCCACGTTTAGCACAACGTTATGCCAAAAGCCTTATTGATATTGCTACAGAATATAATAAGCTCGAAGAAATACATAATGACATAATGCTCCTGAAATCGGTGATGGATAAAAGCCGGGATTTTGTTTTGATGCTTGATAGCCCGATCATTCATGCTGACAAAAAATACAAGATAATAAATGCCATCACTACCAGAAAAATTTCTACTGTTACAGAAACTTTTTTGAAGTTGATTTGTAATAAAGGCCGCGAAGCCAATTTGCCTGGCGTTGTCAGTTCGTTTATTGAACAATACAATACTATTATTGGTTTGCATAATGCAAAGCTTACTACAGCGATGCCGATCAGCAAAGAATTAGCGGACTCTTTTGTTTCTAAAATAAAAGCCAGCACTTCTTACGAAAACGTTAAGCTGGAAACTGTAGTAGATGATAAAATTATTGGTGGATTTGTTTTGGAAATGGAAGGGAAACTAATAAATAGCAGCATCTTAAGAAATTTGCTTGACGTGCATAAGGAGTTTGAGAACAATGATTATCTGCACAAGCTGAGATAAAAAGAAATTAATAAGATTGCAAAAGCCGGAAATTATCCGGCCCCTTTTTATTGAGTAGTTTTTATAGTAAACGAAGAAATTTCAATTATTTTTATTTCTGCTTCATTACTTTATTCATCATCGTCAGTTCCACCTTCTTTATTATAAGCCTTGATGAATAAAGCACCCAGGTTTTTTTGAGGCGGAATATAATCTTCAAAAGTTTCTTTTACCTGTTGTGGAGCATGATTAAACTGTGCTTGTAATGTGGCCCACATTTGTCTCCAGTCAATATTTTTTCCTGCCCGGAGGGTATTATCTAATGCATCAATGATGGGTTTGTTCACATTCATTGCGCCGGTTTCTTTGGTAGAAATAATGTGTGCTTCGGGAGCATATTTTAAAATCGTTTTAAGGTTTTGATAACCGCCACATGATCCCAACATAATAATTTTTGCACTTTGAGGCAATTGCTTAATGGTATATGGCAAATGATAACTGTGGCCGCGATGTATGACTATCGATGGTGTCAGGCCTTTTTCCTGCAGGTAATCTATAAGATCCGCCTGCGCTTTTGCATCTTCATCTGTTTGATTATCCAATGGAAGATTTGCATAAATTAAAATCGGCTTGCCTTTTATAGATTTTATTTCTGTCCATTCACTTTTTTGAGTAACGCTCCATTCACTTCGCGGGAACGAAGTCATGAAACTTGCATAAGACGCTTTACCGTCTTTATCGCCATAGAAAAATACCTGTTCAATTATTCTTCCTGAATCATCTGCCAGGTAATTATAATCAACGGTATAAATGGGTGGGATACCAATTTCCTTCGAAAGATCTACCCCATTTTTGGGGTCGGCAGAAAGAAAGATTGTTTTCAAAAGGCTGTAAATTTTTTTACCCCGTTCATTATCTTCTTTAATGCATCTTTGTTCATTCCATTCCACATTTTGCAGCATTGACTTTTGTAAATCAGGATTGGTAATGCTTCCATAAGAATCTGCCACATCCACAGCGTCTTCCAGTGTCTTTGTAATTTCCAGTTTAGCTACAAAAGCCTGCATTAGTTTCTCTGAATTCTCCGGCATAGTTTTTAAAAATTCATCAAGCTTATTATAACCTGCCGCCATTTTAATAAACTTCTTAAAATGGTCAAAATTCACTGAAATGAGCAATGAATCTCCATGAGGATCAGGTCCCATTTTTTGAATCAATCTATCAAAACTGTACTTGTAACTTGAAGTATAAATATCATTTTCTCCCAAAACTATCATATAATAAAGTTCCTGCGCATTCAATGGTTGTAAAGCACTGAAGCGCACAGCAGGACTAGGATTTTCGTGCAGCACATTAATTGCGTAAATAAAATGCTGGTATCCTTTTGCTTTAAGCATATCCAACAAACCGTTTGCTCCTAACATAGCTATCGGCGTATCGCCCTGAACCATCCGCCCATAATATTCAATTTCCGTTTTTACCAACATTCGATAATACCCTACACTATCGTAAGTAGCGTTTGAAGCGCCCGCAACCTTTTCAATTTCGTCGATCGTCTTTTTTCCACTGATGAGATCATCCAAAAAAGGAAAATAAAAGAGAGCGCGGTTCTTAGTACTTAATTTTACAACCGTCTGTATTCTTGGATCCTCTATTTTCCTAATCAGCTTCCCTTGCGGGCTATTGGTAGACTGAGCATAAGTATAAAGCTGGCTTGGACTATTTTTGAAAGCCTCAATTACAAGACTGTCAGCAAAAGGCTGATTTACATAAGGCGCAAGATTTTGAAGTATTTTATCTGGATTAAGCTTGCAAAATTCCAGAAATAAAGCAATTTTGCTTTCATTATATCCTGGATTTTCTACAAAAATAGAGGCATTGATTATGCCTACTTCGTAAGGAACTTCTTTTATCAAAGGCGTCATGTTTTCGCCTTTAATGTTTGCTTTTACAATCTTTTCAAAATTATCTACCAATAACGGAGCTAATGAAGGATTGATTTTACGTGTTTTCCAGTTCAGGATAAAATCCTTTAAAAGATCTTCTACATATCGCAGGTATCTTACTTTATCGTTGTTCGTCGGGATCGCATTGTCTATTTCTATATCATTTCGAAGAACATTTATTTTCCGCATCAAAGCATCTGTCACCTGCAGGTTCACATCCGGATTGGGACTCACTTTTACAAGCCCATCAAGATGGCCGTCGGCTTTATCCGCAAGCCTTTGTTCTTCCTTTATCTTATCATGAAAGATCCGCCGGCTAATGGGAATATTTGTAGTGTCACTAGCGGAAGCGGAAAGAGGCAAGAATCGCAATAAGCAGAAAAAAATAAAATAAAAACCTCATGGTTATCTTTAGGTTATTAAAAGCAAAAATACTTCCAATAAGCAAATTTAGCCAAAGCATTACGCTTATCAATTGTTTTAAGTAATAAAATTACGGTATCGCAGGCTCTTATTAACCTTTTGTTAGGAACTTTTCAAATCCCTTAGGCGTGACTTTAATATTAATAAATTGTAAACAAACGATAGGAAATAATTATTTAATATAGGTTTGCAAAATATGAACCAGCCTGCCAAGCCTTTCACGATTTTAGTAGCTGATGATGAATTGGATATTTTGGAAATTCTCAATTTCAATCTCAAGGCTGAAGGATATAATGTAATTAAAGCAACAAACGGAAATGAAGCTATTGAACTGGCTCGGATGCATAAGCCGGATCTTATTATTTTAGATGTGATGATGCCTGGTAAAACCGGTTTTGAAGTATGCAGAATTTTGCGCGCTGATAAAGAATTTGAAAAAACGATTATTATATTTCTTACTGCATTAAATGATGACACTACGGAAATAAAAGGCCTTGAAACCGGTGGTGATGACTATATCACCAAACCAATAAGTCCGAAAGTATTAATAAGCCGTGTAAATGCACTTTTTAGACGTATTATCAAAGAAACAGGAAGTGTTCTTCAAATTGGTGATCTTTCAATTGATCGTGAAAAGTACATTGTTACTTTAAAAAATGAAGATATTATTCTTGCAAGAAAAGAATTTGAATTACTTGCGCTGCTTGCTTCAAAACCTTCAAAGGTTTTTTTAAGAAATGAAATTTTGGACAAAGTATGGGGAACTGAAGTAATCGTTGGCGATAGAACTATTGACGTTCACATCCGAAAGATCAGGCAAAAACTGGGCGATGATTGCATTGCAACAGTAAAGGGAGTCGGTTACAAATTTAAAATGTAGAATAAAAGTTTGTTTACTGCGTTTAAACGATTTAACAGTTTACACATCAAATCGGGAATAAAATACGTTCTACATTTGAAAATAAAAAATCCTCCTATGAAATATTTTTCTGTTGCCTTATTACTTTTCTTTTCAATTTCTGTTTCCGCACAAAAAGATTCGTCCAATAAATTGGGCGGCTTGTTTAAAAAAGCAACATCCATTATTACTAAATCTTCTTCATCAACAGCTAATTTATCTACCGATGAAATTGTATCAGGTTTAAAAGAAGCGCTTTCACTTGGTGCAAAAAAAAGTACTGATAAACTTTCTTCAACTGATGGTTTCTTTAAAGATGCGGCTGTAAAAATATTATTGCCTCAGCAGGTTCAGGATATTGAAAAGAAGATGAGAATGTTTGGGATGGGTAAATTGGTTGATAATGCTGAATTAAGTATGAATCGCGCCGCCGAAGATGCCTCTAAATCTGCTGCGCCTATTTTCCTTTCGGCAATCAAACAAATGACTGTGACCGATGCTTTGAACATTCTGCGTGGCACAGATACCGCTGCTACTTCTTATTTAAGAAGAACAACGACTCCACAACTTACATCCGCTTTCAAACCAATTATTGAAGAATCACTCAAAAAAGTAGATGCTACAAAATATTGGAAAGATGTATTTACTGCTTACAATCGTTTTTCCTCACAGCCTGTAGATACAGATATCAACAGTTATGTAACGCAAAAAGCTTTAGATGGGATTTTTCATTATGTAGCCGTTGAAGAAATAAATATCAGGCAAAATCCGGCAGAAAGAGTTACTGATATTTTGAAGAAAGTGTTCGCGAAATAGCCAGCAAATGGTAGAAATAAAAAAGCCTTTGTAACCCACTACAAAGGCTTTTTTATGCTGTAGGGGAAGGGCTGTGATTTCTTCCATACTCTGTTAAAGAAAGCGTATGACCATCAACGTTAGATTGGATAGAAGGGATTCGAATGTTGGTTCCCTCGTTATAACCCCGGTATAAGTGAAATCCATAGCAATTGAAGAAATCTGTAAAGGAAGATGCTATAAAATATCATCTCCGAATTAAGAGGCAATAGCGAATTATCCATCTGAACTTTTCTCATGATTATTATCGAGCTCGTCTGTATTAATTAAAACTATAAGGATATTAGTTCCCATAATACGGCTATTAAATGAGTACGCTCGTTCCGGATTTTATAACTATATAAGGTAAAAGTTAATAAAAAATAATCGATAAAGATTGATTAAAAAGTGGGTTATGACGTCCAAAACTATTTAATAATTGCTTGTTTAACCGTCACTCTAATGCTATTATAAAACTTTTTTTAACTAGTATATTTAACCGAAATTTGTTGTTACATGAAACGTTTGCTGTCCCGTTTAAAAAATAGCTTCCCTTTAGTAATCTTTCTTTTCGCTTTGGGACGCGGATATGCCCAAAAAAACTATACAGCGAAATATTTGGGAATAGAGGATGGTTTGTCGAATAACGTGGTGACCGCAATTTTTCGCGATCATAATGGCTTTATGTGGTTTGGCACTTACGACGGGCTGAACAGATATGATGGTTATGGTTTTAAAGTATTTCGAAATGTAATAGGAGACAGCAATTCGATCAACTCAAATATCATTAATAAAATTGATGAAGATGATCAATATAATCTGTGGATCGGCGGCCAACGGGACGTTAGTATATATAGCCCCAGTACCGCAAAATTCTCCACTCCAACTTATAGACTTTATAACGGAGAACTTAAACGAAGTTTGAAAGACAACGTGGTGGAAGTAAAAGTACTTGATAGTCAAAATATACTAATAGGAACTGAACACCATGGATTATTTTATTTCGATAATAATGAGATTGGACAGCAGGTTCCTATTATCGAAAATGGCCAATCTATAACTGAGTATTATGTAAGTGCAATTGCTTATGATTTTGTGAAAAAGGTAGCCTATATATTTCTGCAAAATCGTGGTCTCTTTATATATAATCCTAAGCTTCACCAGCTATCAGATTGCAGTAACACTATTCAAAATGCAAATTGTCTATTCCTGGACCGCAAAAGAAATTTATGGGTGGGAGAAAATAACGGATTGTATTTGTATGATTCAAATAAGAACAGTTTTTCGAGTAGTTACGTGCCTTCCAAAACTTCTGTAACCTCATTGATTGAAGATAAGGAAGGCAGGCTATGGATTGCAACAGATGGCTCTGGCATATTATTACTCGGTAAGGATCAAAAGATGGCCGTCCCTCTGACTTCAACATATCAAGATAATAGCAGAAAAATAAATAGCAACTCAATCTATACAATATATGAAGACAGCGAGCAAAGGAAATGGGTTGGCACACTACGGGGAGGAGTTAATATATTAGAACCAGCTTCCAATACAATCCAAAAAGTGGTATACGGAGCGGGAAAATCAGATATATCCCCTGTTCAGAATTTTATATTTACCTTTTCTGAAGAAGATAAAAATCATATATGGATAGGAACAGATGGAGCAGGGTTACGCTATTGGAACAGAAACAATAACACTTTTGAAAATTATCTGCATAGAAGTGATGATCCATCGTCAATAAGTGATAATTTTATTACAAGTATTATTAAAAGCCCAAATGATAACATTTGGGTTTCAACATGGTTTGGAGGAGTTAACTTTTTCAACCATAATACGCATAGTTTTAAACATTTTACTTTTTTTAATAACCGTACGAACTCTTTTAACAACCATTGCTGGTTTTTATTCCAGGACAGTAGAAAAAATTTGTGGGCAGCTACTGTTCGTAACGGAGCCCTCTATCGTTATAACACAAAAGCTCAGAAGTTCGAGGAGTTTGATAATAGTCTCTCAGATCTTCAATGTATGTCTGAAGATGATAAGGGAAATCTTTGGGCCGGAAATTACTCATCACTTATAAAGATTGATACACTTGAAAACAAGCATAAGTTTTACAATATAGGCTACACCGTTCGTTGCATACACGAAGACAAATTTCATAACTTCTGGATTGGAACACAGGAAGGAGGCTTGCTACTTTTTAATCGAACCGATCACTCTTTTAAAAGATTTACTACAACTGATGGTCTTCCCAATAATACTATTCTGCGCATTCTTGAAGATAAAGAAGGCAATCTTTGGTTAAGTACATTTAATGGTTTGTCGAAATTTGATGTTCTAAAGAAAACTTTTTTAAATTTTTCCCAGTCGGACGGATTGCAAAGCAGTCAATTCAGCTTTAATGGCGCGTTGAAGTTAAGTACCGGTGAATTCCTGTTTGGCGGGATAAAAGGGTTTAATGTTTTTTTTCCTGATAGTCTGTCTCTGAAATTGGTAAAACGCCGGTTATTTCTTTCAGGGCTCCGGATAGATAATCATCCTGTGGAAGATAATCCCGTATATGTTGCTGTGCGTAATTATGCGCAAATCAAAAAAATTATTGTTCCTTATAACCAGGCTTCTGTTTCTCTTGATTTTCTTGCACTTGACTATAAAGAAGCTGCGGATCTCCGCTATGCTTATATTTTAAAAGGATGGGATAAGAACTGGAATTATGTGAACCATACCCGTGTCGCAAATTATTCACGTTTACAAGAGGGGAACTATAATTTTGAGGTAAAAGTAAGTGGCCCTGACGGGGTCTGGAGTAAGGAACACCAGTTGCTGCAGGTTATCATTTTGCCTCCATGGTTCAGAACGTGGTGGGCATATTGTCTTTATATCGTTTTAGGAGGAGCTCTTGTTTACTTTTATGTAATGTATAAAAACCGGCGAACAAAGCTTAAGTATGAAGTAAAATTAGCTCATTTAGAAACTCAACAAGAAAAAGAATTAAATGAAAAGAAAATAGCTTTTTTTACCAATGTCTCACATGAATTCAGAACACCTATTTCGCTAATAATTAATCCTATAAAAGATCTCTTAAATAAGAAAATTGAGTTGAAGGATCGGGGCGAACTTACAGTTATATATCGCAATGCACAACGACTTCTGCGATTGGTCGATCAGCTACTGTTATTTAAGAAAGCTGATTCTGAATCCGATAAATTGAATCTTGTTACAGTAAATTTTTATACTCTATGTGAGAACGTTTTTCTATGTTTCAGTGAGCAGGCAAAGTCAAAAAATATAAACTATGAGCTTAATTGCGAGAACAAAAACATATTAATACAAATTGACAGGGAGAAAATTGAAATTGCCTTATTTAATATCCTTTCTAACGCGTTTAAATATACGCCTGAAAATGGTGAAATCTTTTTTTCGATAGAGGAAATGTCTACAACTATTAAAGTGGCCATTTCAGATACCGGTTGCGGTATTCCCCAAACGGAAAGGCACAAATTATTTGAACGATTTTACCAGTTAAAAAGGTCGCAAGATAAAAGTGGTTTTGGTATTGGATTATATCTTGTCAAACATTTTGTTGAAGCGCACGGGGGAGAAGTTGATTATGAAAGCAACGAGAACAGAGGCACAACTTTTTTTATCACTTTAAAAAAACGGGTCAATGATCTTGAAGCATTTTCAAAGAAGAAAGTCGCACAACAGCAGACCTCTTTGGAAGATACGAATGGATCAGAGATGTTAGAAGGTATTGGAGATATACATAATTCTGTTAAAATATCTACGGAAAAACCATCAGAGCTATTGAATGAATTATCCGAGCCGTCTGATTTTGAAGATACCACTGATGATAATTTACCAGATGAAGATCTCGCGCATGAGAAGCAGACACTTCTTGTGATTGATGATGATAAGGATCTGAGACAATATCTCAAAAATGTATTTTCAATTAATTATATCGTTTATGAATCGAGTTCTGCAGAGGAGGGAATTGAGACTACACATAAGCAATTACCTGACTTAATAATTAGCGATATAATGATGAAGGGTCTCAATGGGATTGACCTTTGCCGACTTTTAAAAGAGGATGAAACAGTCAGCCATATACCAATCATTTTGCTAACCGGTACCTCTTCTGACGAGTTACAGTTGGAAGGAATGAAAAGCGGAGCTGATGATTACATAAAAAAACCCTTCGATAAAGATATTTTAGAAGCGCGGGTTCAATCAATCTTGAAGCGTAGAAATACCTTACAGGCTTATTTCTACAATGAAATTACCCTGGGAATCAACAAATACAAAGTGTCTCCCGAGTATAAAGAATTTCTGGAAAAATGTATGAGTATCATTGAAAATCATTTAGATGATGATCAATTCAGCATAAAAACGTTGGCTATTGAAATAGGAATTAGTCATTCTAACTTATACAAAAAAATTAAAACGGTTTCTGGGCAAACAGTAGCCGGATTTATCCGATATGTACGCCTAAGAAAAGCAGCAAAATTGCTAATCAATACGGAAAATAATATAAATGAGACTGCAAGTGCTGTAGGTTTTTATGACTTGAAATATTTTAGAAAAAAATTCTCAGAACTTTTCGGCGTCAATCCTTCGGTGTACAAAAGAAAGTACCGAAAGCAATTTCATGATAACCAAAATTTGGGAGAAAATTTTAAAAAATAATTTTTTCTCAATATAAACGGTCAATAGCCTAATTTTTTTGTAATCTGCTTACTGTCAGTATATTGCCTATCTCTTAGATAAATTTGCCCCCCTTTTTTTCTAAAAAAATTTATCAAAAATCGAAAATGCCCCTCTTTTTTGGCTGATATACCAACCTATGTTAATATCATAAGCCCTTAGGTTTGCAGTTGTAAACCTCATTTATAATTTAAAAACGTTTGATATGATACACAGTTGCAAAACTTTTTGTCGTCTTCCCATTTCTATTTATCATTTTAAAACTTCTGCAAAATGAAATTTATACAACTTCTAAAGAGAAGCGGCCTCTTTGCTCGTTACATAGTCGCCTCTGCTTGGAAAAAAGCACCAGCTTTGTTATTGTTCTTTTTCCTGTTTGGGTCATATCGTCTTTCAGCCCAACAGATTGTGACCGGAACAGTTACATCAGAAGGCAAGCCTCTAAACGGTGTTTCTGTCCAGGTAAAGAACAACTCTCTGGGAACAACGACAGACTCTGCTGGCAATTATCAAATAAAAGTACCACCTAATGCTGTATTAAATTTCAGTTATGTGGGGTATCCCAGCCAGGAAATAACGGTTGGCAAACAGACAGATATTAATGTCTCGCTGACTGCAAATGCCAGCCAGTTAAACGATGTTGTGGTAGTAGGCTATGGTACACAGAAAAAAGCTACCCTGACGGGATCCATATCTACTGTTAAGGGAGCCGACCTGATTAAAAGTCCTCAGCCAAATCTCACGAATTCTTTGGCAGGAAGATTTTCGGGAATGACAATCAATAACAGATCCGGCGAACCGGGTTATGACGGTTCAAATATATATATACGCGGGTTAGCCACTACCGGAAGCAATTCGGTTTTGGTGGTTGTGGATGGTGTACCTGGTCAAATCGGGGACTTGGGGCGTCTTGATCCGAACGATATACAAAGTATCAGTGTTTTGAAAGATGCTTCAGCTGCTGTTTATGGAAACCGTGCTGCAAATGGTGTAATACTTGTCACAACAAAACACGGTATTTCCGGTAAACCAACAATAAACTATAATTTTAACCAAGGGTTTAGTTCTCCGACAAGGCTTCCGAAAATGGCTGACGCAGCCACCTATGCGCAGATCATGAATGAGATTGACTATTATGCCAGTCCATCCAATGGAATGAACCAGGCGTATAGTGCAGACCAAATTCAAAAATTTAAGGATGGTTCAGATCAGCTTAATTATCCAAACACTGATTGGGAAGCGGCAACTTTAAAAAATACCGCTCTGCAAAATCATCAGAACTTAAGTGTTAACGGGGGCACTGATAAAATTAAATATTATGTCTCCTTAGGCACTTTATACCAGGATGGCCTTTACAAAAATGGTGCAACCAAATACAATCAATACAATTTCCGCTCAAATATTGATGCGAACGTAACCGATAGATTAAAAGTCAGCCTTTCACTTGCTGGAAGAGAAGAGGATAGACAATATCCGGCTGCGTCAGGAGCAGGGAATATTTTTCGGTCAATTTACCGGGCAAAGCCAATTGTAAATGCCTTCTTCCCTAATGGTTTTCCAAGTTCCGGAATTGAAAATAATAATCCAGCAGTTCTGGCTACCAGTGCCGGAGGTATTTATAAAAATCCATCAGAAGTATTTAATGGGATATTAAAAGCAAATTATTCAATTCCTGGTCTTACTGGATTATCACTAGATGGATTTGTTTCATTAGACAAACTCAACAATTTTGCGAAAGGATTCTATACCCCTTATAATGTTTATAATTACGATGCTTCTTCAGATACTTACAATGCCGTTGTGGTCGGTGGGTCAGCAGGAAAAGCCTATTTAGCGGAATCACAGCAAAATCAGTCACTGCTCACTTCCAATATCAGGCTTAATTTCAACAGAAGCTTCGGCCTTCACCAGGTGGATGCCTTCGTGGGATATGAAGAAAGTAAAACTCATCAGGAAACTTTTGGAACCACCCGTTATAATTTCCCTACATCGCAGACTCCCGAAATATCACAAGGCGGTACAGCTCCTACAGATGCTATAAATTACGGAAGCAGCTACCAGTTTACAAGAAGAAGCGTGATAAGTCGTATTGCCTACAATTATGCTGAAAAATACCTGGTTGAAGCTCAATTCCGGGCTGATGGTTCATCCACGTTCGCTCCGGGACATCAATGGGGTTATTTTCCTTCCGTTTCTGCAGGATACCGGATTTCCAAGGAGCCATGGTTTTCAAGTAAGATAATAAATGACCTAAAAATCCGTGCTTCATATGGAACTCTTGGTAATGACAATGTTGGCTTATTCCAATACTTCCAAAATTATTCATTTAATAATTATTATGTGTTGAGCACACCCGGAAATGGACCAAGCATTTATCCGGGCATTGACCTTATCAAATTAGCCAACCCATCAATTACCTGGGAGGTAGCAAAAAAATTAGATGTCGGGATTAATGCTGTAATTCTCAAAAATTTCACGCTTGAAGCGATATATTTTCAACAAAAAAGGTTCAACATCCTCGCATATCGAAATGCTTCAATTCCTGCAACATCCGGCATAGTTAACCCGTATGGCTCAGATGCTTTGGTTCCTTCAGAAAATATAGGAAAAGTAAACAGTGGTGGTTTTGAAGGTACACTTGGATATAATTCAAGTGGGAAAATTTCCTGGGGGGTCTCTGGTAACTTCACCTATGCAAAAAGTAAAATAATTTTTATAGACGAAGCGAGCGGGGCGCTGGACTATCAAAAACAAACAGGACATCAATTAAACACATATCTTCTATATAATGCAATAGGGATTTTTAAATCACAGGATGAGTTAGATAAGTTACCTCATGTTCCAGGTGCTCAAATTGGTGATCTTATATATGAAGATTATACGCATGATGGACAAATAACTGCTGATGATCAAGTGAGAACCAGGTATGGAAATATACCTGAAATCACCTATGGAATTAATGCATATGCTTCGTATAAAAGCTTTGATCTGTCGGCTGTTTTTGCAGGGCAGGCCGATGTTAGTCAGTATGTACTACCGGAATCAGGAAGTATAGGAAACTTCTACAGTAGCTGGGCGGATAACAGATGGAGTCCTTCTAATCCTAATGGAACTTATCCAAAGGTTTCAGACAGGGCATCCAGTGCTATCAGTGGAGGGTTATATAATAATACCTTCTGGTTGAATAATGCCGCTTTTCTAAGATTAAAAGATGTTGAATTAGGCTACAGTCTTTCAGGATCGATAATTAACAAAATCAGGCTCAAAGCTGCGAGAATATATGTCAGTGCCTTTAATCTTGTTACCTGGTCAAAGGTAAAAGATTATGATCCTGAAGGCGATAGTGGTAGTGGTCAATTTTATCCACAGCAAAGAATAATAAATTTAGGTATTAGTGTTAAATTTTAATTCAATCAAAATGAAAATAAATAAATATATATCGCCCATATTACTTGTTGCGATTTTAGCTACTTCTTCTTGCAAAAAAAATTTTCTGGACATTACACCGACCGACAGACTTTCTGACGTGTCGATTACTTCTGACTCGTCATTATTTGAAGACTATGTCATTAACCGTTATATGGGAGCCAGGCTTCAAGATAAAGAAGGTGAAGGGTCACCTCCGGGTTTTGGAAGAGGTTTTGAATATGCACTTTGGAGTTCGATCACCGACGAATCCATTTATAATAACGATGACAACACCTGGCTAATTCAACGGGGCCAACTGGCTCCTGAAAATCTCGGTATTGCAGGCACTATCTGGGCGCGCAGTTATCGGAGTATAAGAGAGTGCAACTATGCTTTACAAAACATTGATAAGGTGAAAATGAGTGAGGAACATAAAACAAGACTTACCGGTGAACTGGAATTTATCAGAGCTTTTCGGTATCATGATCTTATACGCAATTACGGCGGGGTGGTGTTAGTGGGTGATACAGTCACCAACCTAAACGATGATCTGCAGTCACCTGGGCTTTTTAAACGTTCATCTCTCAAAGATTGTATTGATTATACGGTTCAGCAGTTGGATAATGCTGCTCAAAAACTTCCAACAGACAATAGTAATAGCTGGCAGCTCGGAAGAGCTACCAAAGGCGCAGCATTGGCTTTAAAGTCGCGTTTATTATTGTATGCCGCAAGCCCGTTATATAATGTTGGCAGTTGGACTGATGCTGCTGCGGCTGCGAAAGCGGTCATGGATATGGGAAAATACACTTTGTATCAGGGAGGTTATGACAAGTTGTTCCTGACTGCGGACAATCCCGGAAGCTATTTTTGAAAGATTTTACACAATAAATGCGCGACATGTATGTCTGGAAATATCTAATGGTCCTAATGGTTATGGTGGCTGGGGCGGTAACCTTCCTTTACAAAATCTTGTTGACGATTATGAAATGAGTAATGGGAAACATATTGATGAAGCAGGTTCTGGTTATGATAGCACTAATCCATATGTAAACAGGGATCCAAGGTTTTATGCGACTGTTTTATATAATGGAGCAAATTATCGTGGAGACCCGGTTCAAACGTATGTGCCCGGTGGTAAAGATAGTAAAGACGGTCCTTCCAACTGGAACACCTCAAAAACCGGATATTATTTAAAAAAATTTATGAATGATTCCTATCCAATTGATAATCCATGGAATGTTGCCGGCAATCAACCCTGGTTCTATATTCGTTATGCGGAGGTGTTATTAAATTATGCAGAAGCCCAAAACGAAGCAGTTGGCCCGGATCCTTCCGTGTATGATGCCGTAAACAGCATCAGGGAAAGAGCTTCAGTAAATATGCCACCATTACCGGGAGGACTGTCTCAGGATCAGATGCGACAGGCAATCAGAGATGAAAGAAGAATTGAACTGGCTTTTGAAGAAGAAAGATTTTACGATGTGCGAAGATGGAAAATTGCAGACAGTACTGAAAACGAGCCGGCTTACGGTATAAGTGTCAACTCTACAGGAAGTGGATACATATACAAAAGAATCGTAGCTCTGGATGGCCGATCGTTTTCTGAAAAGAATTATTGGTTGCCAATCCCCCGGACAGAGATACAATCAAGCAATAATCAACTGGAACAAAACCCGGGTTATTAAATACCTGTAAAAATTTATTAAACCATCTTTCATAATCAAGCATCATGGCGGCTGTTTTATCTAATCCGGCTGCCTTTTTTTTAAAATTTAGTGATAAACTCATGCATGTAAAGAATTTGATGCCTCCGATAATTCTAATGCTTTTTCTTGGGAATTGTAAAAAACAGGTCCGAACAGGCTGTAGAACTTATGCAAAAAGAAACTATATACGCACCTGCGGTAACCTTCTCGTCTGCAGATTTTGCAGGCGTTAACTGGGCGGATGAAAGAGACAATTTTGTCGATGACAACTTGATTTTGTCTGGCACAAGTTCCAATGAAGATTATGCTACGATTCAGTTGCAAGCTCAAAATATCTTAAATGGTTTTAAAGCAGCGGGGGCGAACACAGTAAGGTTACCAATAAATCCTCCTACGGTTTTAGGCAGTTGGTGGCAAAAATATAAGGCGGCAATCGATGAAGCTTCAGCGTTGGATATGAAAGTAGTGCTTGCTTATTGGGAGGCTGGGTCATCAAAAGACGGTATGATAGATAATGCACTTTCCTTCTGGGCGATGTGGGATTCTGTTACTACTACCTATAGCTCTAAAGGAAATATTTATTTTGAAGTATTCAATGAACCACATGGTTATAGTGTTACTGATTTGAGCACTATTTATGCACGGTTTCTATTGAGGTACCCAAAGTTACCGAAAGCCAGAATTATTTTGGATGGAGCTGGGTATGCCACTGATGTCAATAGTATCGGTTCAGACAAGCGATTTGACACCTGTCTTCTGTCATTTCATTATTATACCTGGTTTGACGGAAATAAACAGACAACTGCAGATTGGGAGCAGCCTGTAAATTCCTTAGCTTATCCATCGAGAACTATTGTTACTGAATTTGGCGTGCCCATGATCAATGATAAAGATTATTTATCCGCGCCGGGAACTGATGTTGAAGTAGCTTACTTTCAGGGAATGACTAATGCGATTCATAGTTCAAAGATTGGGGGCATATATTGGCCTGGTTTAAGGACTAACGACAGTTATAGTGTATTTACTTTATCCGGATCTACTATTCAAACAAAAAATACTACGGGCCTCACTCGCCTTAAGTATGCGTGGAATCAAACAGAACTTGCGCAGCCTTATGCTAAGTTTACTTCAGGAGCATATTACAAGGTTATTAATAAAAATAGTGGCAAGTCTCTTGACATAGATAATGGTGCTGCAGTCATTCAATGGGATTATGTGGGAGGAAATAACCAGCAATGGCAGTTTAATTCAGTTGGGAATGGAATTTTTTCAATCATTAATAAAAACAGCAATAAAGCGCTGGATATTGATAGCGCTTCAGTAAGTGCAGGTAAAAATATTGTGCAAGAGGATTATACTGATAGCACTAATCAGCAATGGCAAATTATAGATATTGGCTTTGGATATTATAAAGTTATTAATAAAAAAAGCGGTTTAGCACTTGATGTAAACGGCCAATCAATCGCCAATGGGGGGAATTTAATACAATGGTATTGGAACAGCGACGCTAACCAGCAATGGCAGATAACAGGACTGTAGAAAATTTACAATGATGTTTTATTGAAAAAGAGATAGGTAACAAATGCAGTTAATAAAAAGGATTATTTTCGGAATATTGAGTTTGACAATTTATGGTGCTGTTTTTTCGCAGGGTACTACTTCTACTTTCGCATTAGCTGACAGTGTTTTTTTATTGAATGGCAAGCCTTTCCAAATAATTTCCGGAGAAATGCATTACACGCGTGTACCGCGTGAAGCATGGCATCAACGAATGAAGATGGCAAAAGCTATGGGTATAAATACAATTGGTACTTATGTTTTCTGGAATGTCCAGGAGCCCGAAAAGGACAGTTTTAACTTTAGCGGTAACTCAGATATAGCAGCTTTTGTAAAAGCTGCACAGGAAGAAGGTTTGTGGGTAATACTAAGGCCAAGTCCATATGTATGCGCGGAGTGGGAGTTTGGTGGTTATCCATATTGGTTGCAGAATGAAAAAGGCTTGGTGATACGGAGTAAAGAGCCGGAATATCTTGCAGAATACAAAAAATATATTGACACACTGGGCAAACAGTTATCCCCTTACCTGATAACAAACGGCGGCAATATTTTAATGGTTCAGGTAGAAAATGAATATGGTTCATACGGCAGCGATAAACAATACATGGAAATAAATAAAAAGATGTTTATTGATGCAGGACTTAACTGTCAACTTTCTACCTGCGATCCGGTAAAAGACATTGCAAAAGGTAGCCTGCCTGGCTTACTGCCAGAGGTAAACGGTAGCAGTGATCCTGCATTGATCAAATCCCTGGTTAATAAATATCATGGGGGCAAGGGACCATATTTTGTTGCGGAATGGTATCCGGCCTGGTTTGACTGGTGGGGAACAAACCATCACACTGTTCCGGCTGAACGCTACGTTACAGAGTTGGATAGGTTGCTTGCTGCCGGCATTTCCATTAACATGTACATGTTTCATGGGGGCACTACAAGGGGTTTTATGAATGGTGCTAATTATTATGACACCTCTTATTTTCAGCCCCAGGTGAGTAGTTATGATTATGATGCGCCTTTGGATGAAGCAGGCAATGCAACGGATAAATTCATGAAGTTTCGTGCAGTAATTCAAAAGCATGTTAAATATAAATTGCCTGATGTGCCGGCACCTAAAAAAACGATTAAAATTCCTTCTATCCACTTCACTTCATCTGTTGATATCTTCAGCATTTTGCCAAGACCGGTTGTAAACGAAAGACCGCTCACTTTCGAAAAATTACACCAGGCATATGGTTATGTTTTATACAGAACCAAAATAAACAATGCAAAATCCGGAATGCTCGTGATAAAAGAATTACGTGATTACGGGATTGTTTTCGTCAACGGTAAAAGACAAGGTATATTAAACCGGATGCTGAAACAAGATAGTCTTCCTGTTAAATTATTGAAGGGAGAAAATACCATTGACATTCTGGTTGAAAATATGGGTAGAATTAATTTTGGCACTAATCTTCTAAAGAATAATAAAGGTATTACTGAAAAAGTAACACTAAATGGAAAGGAACTGCTCGGCTGGAAAATGTTTTCATTGCCAATGAAAGACATGAGCAGTATTGTCTATAACAATAAACCGAAGGTTGATGACCCTGTTATTAAAAAAGCAACCTTCTCTTTAAATGAAATCGGTGATACTTATGTTGATATGAGTTCATGGGGAAAAGGTTGTGTCTGGATTAACGGCCATAACCTTGGCCGATATTGGAAGGTAGGTCCCCAGCAAACTTTATACATACCTGCGGAGTGGCTGAAAAAAGGAAAAAATGAAATTGTTCTGTTTGAAATGATAAAACCTTCTATGAATAATGTGCATACACTTGACAAACCTATTTTGAATAAACCGGGTAAAGCTTTTGATGAAAGATTATCAGCAGAATAAATTGGAAGTTACTAAAAGTTATTACATGCTGATTACGAAAATTCTTTTCATTTTTTTAATCGCATCTTTCGTTGAAGAATCATCATTTGGGCAAATAAATAATGATAAATTTTCAGCTTATTTGTTTCTTTACTTCACTGGCAATAATAAAAAGTGAAGATGCGATCCATTATGCAAAAAGTAAAGATAACTACCACTATCAGGCTTTAAATAATAATAAACCTGTTATGATTAGAATAAAAGGCAATAATAATGTAAGCTCTCTTTATAAAACAATACCGATTTACAGTAAATACACCTGTCTTGTCGTATGCGCGGCATTAGTTTTTGTTTTGTACAGTTGCCATCAAAAAGCATTACAACAATTCACTGATATTTCTGCAAACTGTGGCATCACCTTCGCCAATAACATTACAGAATCTGAACAGCAAAATATTTTTACTTATGAATACATGTACAATGGAGGAGGTGTAGCTGTAGGGGATGTCAACAATGATGGCTTGCCCGATATCTTTTTTACAGCAAATCAATTACCAGACCGGCTTTATATTAACAAAGGAAATTTAAAATTTGAAGATGTAACTACTTTTGCAAATGTTGCGGGTAAATCTGGTTGGAAAACCGGTGTTACTATGGCTGATGTGAATGGGGACGGCCTTCTTGATATTTACGTTTGTTATTCGGGTAACGGCGATGAACAAAGCAAAAGCAATCAACTGTTTATCAATAAAGGTATAAAAAATGGCGTGCCGTATTTTGAAGATGAAGCCAAAAAATATGCGCTTGATGCGCCTGGTACCAATAGCAACCAGGCACTATTTTTCGATTATGATAATGATGGGGATTTGGATATGTTTCTGCTAAACCATGCGGTAACTTTTTATAATCCTTTATTTAATACCTATAAACTACGACATAAAAGGCACCCTTATTACAGCAATTATCTTTTCAGAAATGATGAAGGCCATTTCACTGATGTATCAGCGCAGGCTGGCATACCAGGTGGTGGCAACAATTTTGGTCTGGGTGTTGTTGCTGCTGATATAAACAATGACGGTTGGCAGGATTTGTACATGACAAACGACTATGATGAGCAGGATTTTTTGTTGCTCAATAATCATAACGGCACCTTCACACAAATAACCAAAGAAGCAATAAAGCATATTTCCAAATCAGCTATGGGTTGCGATGTAGCGGATTATAACAATGATGGTTTGCCGGATATAATTGTACCTGATATGTGGCCTGAAGATAATTACCGGCGAAAAGTTCTGCGTGGCCCTGATGGATATGACCATTATAATCTTCTTGTAGACAGTGGTTATATGCGGCAGGATATGCGCAACACTTTGCAATTAAATACAGGCATTGTTAAAAATAATATTCCGCAGTTTTCAGAAATTGGCCAGTTGGCGGGAGTTTCAAGCACTGACTGGAGTTGGTCTTCATTACTGGCGGATTTTGATGATGACGGGTATAAAGACCTTTACATTACAAATGGGTTCTGGCGTGATTACTCCAATCTGGATTTCCAGTCTTTCACTGTTGCGAACTATATTAACATGCACGGCCCTAATGCATCGCCATATCAGCTTTTGGATAGTATTCCGCAAACAAAACTTTCAAATTATCTATTTCGTAATAATGGGAATTTAACTTTTGAAACGGTAACTGATAAATGGGGTTTACATACATCCAATGTTTCAAATGGTGTCGCATATGCCGATTTGGATAACGACGGAGACCTCGACCTGATTGTAAATAACATGGGCGAAAGGGCTTCTGTATATCGAAACAATAATATTTCAAAAGGGAACTATCTTAACATCAAACTACAAGGCAAAGACCGCAATACGCTTGCAGTTGGAAGCCAGATTACTATTACAACTGCCGATGGCAAACTGCAAACAGCAGAGCAGCAACCGGTACGCGGTTATCTCTCATCAATGCAGCCAATAGTTCATTTTGGGTTAGGTAGGGGCAGTATGGTTTCAACACTTACTGTTCGCTGGCCAACTGGTGGCTTTACGAGGCTTAAGAATGTAAAAGCAAATCAAATATTAAGCATTAATGAAAAAACATCAGTAAATGAAAGTTTGAATATTGAACCTGTAAAAACTTCCTTGTTTACAGATGTTTCAAAGAAATCCGGCATTAATTTTTTTCAGGGGGAAAACGAGTATGTTGATTTCGCAACAGAACCCTTACTGCCCTGGCAACTATCTAAGCAAGGGCCTAAAATGTGTAAAGCTGATGTGAATGGTGATGGCTTGGAAGATGTTTTTATCGGCGCACCAAAAGGCGGCAAAGCTTGTTTGTACATGCAGCAACATAACGGAAGCTTTAAGCTGTCAACTTCTCAACCATGGCAAAAGAGTAACCAAAGTGATGATATACAAGCCGTATTTTTTGACGCCGATGGAGATAAAGACTTGGATGTGTATATTGTAAAAGGTGGAAATGAAATGCCAGATGGTCCTGCATACCAGGATGAGTTGTATTTGAATGATGGTAAAGGAAATTTCACCAAAGCCATTAGTGCATTGCCGGTTATGCAAACTTCGAAAAGTTGCGTTGCCGTTGGAGATTTTAATGATGATGGTAAGCCGGATCTTTTTGTTGGTGGCCGGTTAATTCCGGGTAAATATGGTTTAGCTCCTCAGTCTTACTTGTTGGAAAATAAATCGTCGGATCATAATCTAAGGTTCGTTGACGTTACTGCTTCTGTCGCACCGTCCTTACACTACGCAGGAATGGTTACTTCAGCTGTGTTTACAGATATAAATAAGGACGGTTATCCCGACCTGGTCATTACCGGTGAGTGGATGCCTGTAAAAATTTACCTCAATCAAAAAAATAAATTTTCAGATCAAACCAATAAATACGGTTTGGAAAATTCAAATGGTTTATGGACTTGCATTATTCCGATGGATATAGATGACGATGGCGATGAAGATTTTTTGCTCGGCAATCTTGCACCAAACACTCAGTTTCATGCTTCTGCAAAACAGCCAATGACATTATGCGTAAATGATTTTTTTCATACAGGGAAAACAGAACCCATAGTCTGCTATTATATAAATGATACAAGTTATCCTTATGCTTCACGCAATGAAATGCTTAGTGAAATAGCCTTACTTAAAAATAAATTTCCATATTATAAAGATTATGCCCGCGCAAAGCTCAACGATATTTTTACACCCGATGAAAGAAAGGGAATGATAAAACTTAGGGTCAATGAACTTAAAAATTGCTGGCTTGAGAATACAGGCAACAGGAAATTTGTCTTGCATGAACTACCTGTAGCAGCTCAATTTTCCGCTATACAAGGTGCAACTGATGTTAATCTTAATAATGGCATAAAAGCAATTTTTGCAGCAGGAAATTTTTATCCTTTTCGTGTACAACTGGGCCGGGAAGATGCTGGTAAAGGAATATTCTTAACATGGGACAAGCCCAGCCACACACTTGTTCCGTGCAATTTAAAAATGGATGTAGATGGTGATGTAAGAGATGTATTGAAAATAAACTCAAATAATCATCAACAAATTGTTATATCCAAAAATAATGACTCTGTGCAGGTGATTCAGATAGTAAACAAATAAAAAATGGTAAAAATTATTTTCTCCGTGATTTTTTTACTCAGCGTAATTAATCAATGCAAGGCTCAGAAAGAGCTTTTTAATGATGGATGGCAATTTCATAAAGGGGATATAAACAATGGCTGGGAAAGCAATAATGACACCGTATCCTGGCGAAATGTACAGATCCCTCACGACTGGAGCATCGAGGGACCTTTCAGTGAAGACTGGGCAAGTGCCACAGCTTATTTGCCAGCAGGTATTGGCTGGTATAAAAAAACCTTTAGTGCACCCGCATCATGGAAATCAAAAAAAATATTTATCTATTTTGATGGCATATATAAGAACAGTACAGTTTGGTTGAATGGGCATTATATTGGAAACAGGCCTAACGGTTTCATTTCCTTTGAATATGGGCTTACGAAGTATCTCAACTATGGTGGAAAAAATATACTTAAAGTAAAAGTTGACCATAGTGATTTTGCAGATTCAAGATGGTATACCGGTTCCGGTATTTATCGCAATGTATATCTCAAAGTAAAGGCGCCGGTTCATATAACTAACTGGGGTGTTGAATTCAGTACCTCGAATGTTACGGCAAGTAATGCAGATGTATTATTGAAGATTGCAACAGTGAATCAATCCGACAAAAGTCAAAACCTCTCACTTGATTATAATTTGCGGAATCCAAAGGGTTTTATTGTTGCAAAGGGTAACAAAGCAATCAGCATATCACCGAACGATACCTCATGGCAAAACTTTCATGTCACAATTAATCAACCAACGTTGTGGTCTGTTGATGATCCATTACTATATACACTCAATGTATCAGTCATTAACAACAATAAAATTATCGATACATATCGTAATGAAGTTGGTATAAGAAGTATAAGGATTGATGCAGACAGCGGATTCTTTCTCAATAATAAAAATATTAAACTAAAAGGAGTTTGTATTCATGACGATGCGGGAGCGTTGGGTACCGCGGTACCTGAAGCTGTTTGGCGAACTCGTTTGCAGACTTTGAAAGAACTGGGTTGCAATTCAATCCGTATGAGCCATAATCCACATGCCGACTATATGTATAAGCTATGTGATGAAATGGGTTTTCTCGTCTTGGATGAAGCCTTTGACGAATGGATGTACGGGAAAAATAAATGGATAAAAGGACGGAATGTAGGTAAGCCGGGTAAAGACGGCTACCATAAATATTTTAAAGAATGGGCTGATATTGATTTGCGTGATATGATCTTACGAAACTTCAATCATCCCTCCATTATAGCATGGAGCATAGGCAATGAAATTGATTATCCAAACGATCCTTATTCAAGCCCAGTGCTTGATTCAGGAAATAACCCGCAGATATATGGCAAAGGTTATTTGCCTGATCATCCATCGGCACATGACTTGGGCGTATTGTCAAAGCAATTGACAACAATCGTAAAACTATATGATACCATGAGACCTGTAACGGCAGCACTGGCCGGCGTGGTAATGAGTAACACAACGTCTTATCCCGAAAACCTGGATTGGGTAGGATATAACTACCAGGAATATAGATATAAAGAAGATCATGCAACCTATCCGCAAAGAAAAATTTACGGGAGTGAAAATGGTAAACAGTTAGGTGCGTGGAATGCAGTTGATTCGGATGAATTTATTTCAGCACAATATTTATGGACTGGGATTGATTATTTGGGAGAAGCGGGCAGGTGGCCACAACGAAGTAACAGTGCTGGTTTGATTGACTTGTGCGGATTTCCAAAACCTGAATATTATTTCAGGCAAAGTTTGTGGACTGAAAAACCTATGATTTATATCGGTACAACACAAACACCTAACGATAATAACAGGAACACCTGGCGCAATTTGAGAGCTGAGCCAAAATGGAATTGGAAAGATGGCGACACTGTTCGTGTAAATTGTTTTACCAATTGTGATGAAGCTGAACTGTTTTTAAACGGACAATCGTTTGGAAAAAAATTTTTATCCTCGTTCCCGGACAGCATTATCAAATGGAATATCTCATTTAAAGCAGGTGAATTAAAAATTATAGGTTACAAGAATAGAAGTAAAGCTGCTGAAACTATTTTGAAAACTGCAGGTGATGCCTATACCCTGAAGGCCGAAATTATCAACGACCCTGTAGGAAAATCGGGAGTGGTTCAGATACCGGTAAGCGTGGTGGATAAAGATGGCAACGTTGTTTATGATGCAAAAAATGAAATAACTGTTTCCGTTAGTAAGAATGCAAAGTTGATTGGCCTTGAAAGCGGAAGTTCTACGAGCCATGAAAATTATAAAGATAAAAAGAGAAAAGTATTGCACGGCAGGATGATTTGCTATTTGTCGCTTCAAAAAAAAGCGGTTTTTACAACAATAACTTTTTCTTCGCCAGGATTGGTAACACAAAAAATTATTTTACGATAATCAATTGTATCAGCTATGCCTATTGAAACAATGAAGAAAAAAATATTGCAAAAATATTCAGAGCTATTTGAAGGCGAGCCGCTAATTGTTCGTTCGCCCGGCCGTATAAATGTTATAGGGGAACATACCGATTATAACGAGGGATTTGTGCTTCCTGCTGCCATTGATAAAGCTGCTTATATAGCCATTTCATTACGTGATGATGAAGAGATACATTTAGTTGCGGCAGACCTTAATGAAAAATTTTCTATTTCTATAAAAGATCTAAAACCTGTTAGAGATATCAGTTGGACAAATTTTATCTTGGGGGCAGTTGACCAGTATCGAAAGAGAACTCTATCTCTAAAAGGATTTAACGCAGTATTAATGAGTGATATACCTGTTGGCGCAGGGTTATCTTCATCAGCTGCAATAGAATGCGCGGTTATCTTCGCCTTAAATAAATTACTTCAATCAAACCTTGACAATCTTACCATGATAAAAATGGCCCAGGAAGCGGAACATGAATATGTCGGAGTAATGTGTGGAATTATGGACCAGTTTGCCTCAATGATGGGGAAAAAAGATCATGTAATAAAACTGGATTGCCGTACACTCAATTATGAATATGTTCCTTTCAAATTAGATGGCATAAAAATTTTATTGTTTGATACAAAGGTTAACCATTCACTTGCTTCTTCTGAATATAATGCAAGACGTAAAGAATGCGGGCAGGCAGTAACATGGATAAAAGAACATGAACCCAAGTTGCATTCTTTACGGGATATTACAGAGGCAATGCTCGACAAATATGTGTTACCGAAAGACAAATTAATTGATAAGCGTGCAAGATTTATTGTTCAGGAGATCGGTCGTTTGCAGAAAGCGTGCGAAGATCTACAACGTAATAATATAGAAGCATTAGGTAAAAAGATGTACCTGACACATCATGGTTTAAGTAGTATCTATGAAGTAAGCTGCAAGGAATTGGATTTTCTTGTCGATTTTGTAAGAAATGATAATTCAGTTATTGGCGCAAGAATGATGGGAGGAGGTTTTGGTGGCTGTACCATAAATCTGGTAAAAGAAGAAGCTGTTAATGAATTAATAGAAAAAGTAAAACCCGCTTATCAGGATGAGACCGGCTTAAAATTAGATTGTTATATCGTTTCACCGGAAAACGGAACAAAAATTATTTAGTATCATGTTTGATTTAAAAAAACATTCACACACCCGTCTTAATATTTTAACAGGCGAGTGGATATTGGTATCACCACATCGTATGAAGCGTCCCTGGCAAGGGAAAGTGGAAGAATTGCCAAGAGATAACAGGCCTGCTTATGATCCCAAATGTTATTTATGCCCAGGCAATAATAGATCAGACGGAAACGTAAATCCGGATTATACGGATCCTTATGTTTTTACCAATGATTTTTCTGCATTGGTAATGGATACTCCGGTTGGAACAGTTGATGGAGAAAATTTGTTGGTTGCCTCGAGTGAAAGTGGTATTTGCAAGGTGATTTGCTTCTCACCAAAGCACAATCTTACATTACCTCAAATGAGTACAGATGCAATTGAACAAGTAATACAAATATGGCAAACTGAATTTATAGAAATATCAAAAAATTTTTCCATTAAATACATACAGATTTTCGAGAACAAAGGAGAACTGATGGGTTGTAGCAATCCTCATCCTCATGGACAAATATGGGCTTCTTCATCGGTTCCTTTAGAAGTTTCAAAAGAGACTTTTCAACAAAAGAAATATTATGACAAGCATAAGCAAAGCTTGCTGTCAGCTTATATAGAACTTGAAATAAAGAAGAAGGAAAGAATTGTTTTGGAGAATGAGCATTTTGTTGCGCTTGTTCCTTTTTGGGCAATATGGCCGTATGAAACAATTATTGTAAGTAAAAGATGGATCCAGGATATAACGCAATTCACATCTGTTGAAAGAAAATCATTGGCAGTAATTATTAAGCAACTCACTTCAAAATATGATAACCTGTTTGAAATATCATTTCCTTATTCAGCAGGAATGCACCAGCGCCCTGTGAATGATGGTGATCATCCTGAATGGCATTGGCATTTGCATCTTTATCCGCCGCTTTTAAGATCTGCAACAGTAAAGAAGTTTATGGTGGGTTATGAAATGCTGGCCAATCCACAACGGGATATTACTTCAGAAAATGCAGCAGAAAAGCTAAAGTCATTAAGTGACGTTCATTTTTCAGAACAACAAAATACATATGGGATAAAAAGAAGATTTTGAAAGCAGAATTTGAATTAAGAGAAATGGTAACAAGCGCATGGGAATGGCAGAAAAAAATAACCGGTAATATTTTTAAAAATTGATATGAAACTTGAGCTTATTGATTATTTGATAATCGCTGTTTATTTTCTTTTTGTAGTAACAATCGGTTATGTATTAAAGAAGAAGATAAAAACGGGAAATGATTTTTTAATGAGTAACCGAAGTATTCCTTTATGGATTACTTCGCTGGCATTTATATCAGCTAATCTCGGTGCACAGGAGGTTTTGGGTATGGCTGCTAATGGAGCCAAGTATGGGTTATATTCAGTTCATTTTTATTGGATGGGGGCTGCTGTTGCCATGATATTCCTTGGTGTATTTATGATGCCATTTTATTATGGGAGTAAGGCAAGGTCAGTACCTGAGTACCTGGCAATGCGATATGATGAAAAGACAAGAGGTTTTAATGCTATAACGTTTGCAGTAATGACTGTTTTTTCGTCCGGAATCTCTTTATATGCGCTGGCTATGCTGCTAAATATAATTTTAGGGTGGGATTTCAACGTATCTGTATTTCTCGCTGCTGGTATTGTCCTGATCTATACCTTTTTGGGAGGCCTTACCAGTGCTGTGTACAACGAAGTATTGCAGTTCTTTTTGATCGTTTTGGGTATCACACCATTGGTGTATCTAGGTATGCAAAAAGCAGGAGGCTGGCAGGGTATCATTCATAATGTAGACAATGCCAAATTACATTTATGGAAAGGTATGGCGCATGCATCTACCAACCCGATGGGGGTCGACGCTTTCAGTCTGGTTTTTGGATTGGGATTCGTCCTTGCCTTTGGTTATTGGTGTACTGATTTCCTGGTAGTGCAACGCGCGATGATTTCCAAAAATCTGAATTCTGCTCGACGGACACCTATCATCGCAAGTGTTCCTAAAATTCTGATGCCTGTAATTGTAATTCTTCCAGGAATTATTTTATTGGCCCTGCAAAAGCAATATAGCGGCTTCCAATTACCCCTGAATGCTGATGGACAAACTAACTACAATATGGCTATGCCGTTATTGCTAGGCAAATTATATCCTAACGGTATTTTAGGCGTCGGTATTACGGCTTTGATTGCATCTTTTATGTCAGGTATGGCAGGAAACGTAACTGCCTTTAATACCGTTTTTACGTTTGATATATATCAATCCTACATTAAGAGAAACGCCTCCGAAAAACACTATTTATACGTGGGAAAAGGAACAACTATAATCGGAATATTGATATCAATTGCAACTGCCTATATTGCCAAAGGTTTTAATAGTATTATGGATTTGCTGCAGTTGGTGTTTAGCTTTGTAAATGCGCCTTTGTTTGCGACATTTTTCCTGGGAATGTTTTGGAAAAGAACGACAGCAAACGGAGCATTCTATGGCTTGATAAGCGGAACTGCAGCGGCAGCGCTAACGCATGGATTAACAACGGCTGAGGGCAAAGGGGGCTGGATAGCGAATATTCATACTTTTTATTCAGGAACCAGTCAAGCCTTTAATATTGCGGGCATCGCATTTATCGTTTGTTTCATTGTAACATTAGCGATAAGCTTTTTTACTACACCCAAACCGGAAAATTCGTTGGTTGGATTGGTATACAGCTTGACGCCTAAACAAAAAGATAACCGAAAAGGTTGGTATAAAAATCCCTTGGTGCTGGGTGTAGTTGTTTTGCTTATCACCTTTATCTTAAATATAGTTTTTTATTAAATATATAAACGTCTTTATGAAAAAATTTTTGGATTTGCGATTTGTGATTGGAATTTTTTTTATACTAATAGGTCTTTTGGTCTTAATATACGCACTTGTAAAATTGCAAAATCGGGCTATAGATCGTTCAGTTAATCTCTGGAGTTCCTCTCTTTTTCTTACTTTCGGTGGGTTTATGATAGTGATATCCTTGACAAAAGAGATAATTGATGAGTAAGACCAGTCAAAGACTTTTTTCAATGTTTTTCAAACAAATGTTTATGACTGCTCAGCCCGACACTTGTAAAGTCATAAAGTCATCGGGTGACTGTCCCTGGCAACAGAAAGAGTGAAATTGCCAAGACAAATTCGGTTCACATCGTATAAGATATAAAAGCGGGTTATACGGCTGAACAAGCTGCAGGCGACAAGAAAAAGTCATTTTGATATAGCAAATGACAGGATAAATTTTTCAATTGCGAATAAATCAAACCACATAATTAAACTGATTTGGGATAACGCTTCAATGGCTATTTTTGGAAGGTCCCATCAAATTATGCACGGAGGTATAAAGTCCATTGATAGGGCTACTTCGTCCCCACATTCAACAATCCTCTCAGGTACACAAATTGACGATTTGGCTTTGCCTACTGGATAATGTTTATTTCGAGAGGGCTATTACGCAAGTTATTTTTCAAATGCCTCTGTTTTTATAAATAGTTCATTTTCCCCTGTTACTGAAACTCTTACTGAAACCATATAAAATAAAAAAACCGCTAAATTATTGGTTTACAACAAAATAGCGGTCTTTTTATGCTGTAGGGGAAGGGCTCGAACCTTCACGAGGCAGTTAGCCGTAGCACAAAGTTGAGTGGTCGACCCTGGTCTCTCCGATTTTAGTCGGAGAGGCTCTATGCTATGTTTATCCTGTGATCCTCACCCCCGAGACAAGAGGGCATGTCTGCCAAATTTCATCACCCCACAATTTTTAAGAACTAATCTGATGCAAATCTAATATGATTCACTTTAATAGAAAAGTTTTTTAAGAAAAATCAAAAAAATATAGAAAAAATTCAATAAATGTACTATTTTCGTGAGATAAAATTAAAATCAAAATCGCTTTATGGCTTCTAAATTTAATATTGACAAATTGGATTTGAAGATAATCCAGGAAATGTTGGAAAATGCTGAGATGCCTTATGCAGAATTGGGTAAAAAACTTTATGTGAGTGGCGGGACAATTCATGTGCGAATCAAGAAATTAGAAGAACTGGGGATTGTTAAAGGGAAAAGATTAAAAGTTGATCTTAGCCTTCTTGGCTACGACATCACTGCATTTGTTGGAATTTTCCTCGAAAAAAGTTCGCTTTATGATGTAGTAGCAACTGAACTGGAAAAGATTCCGGAAATCATACGCCTTAATTACACAACCGGGAACTATAGCATGTACCTGGAAATCGTTTGCAAAGACATTAATCAACTCCGGCATGTCCTTCATGATAATTTGCAAAAAATAAAAGGAATCGAACGAACAGAAACGCTAATTTCTCTTTCTGAAAGTTTCAACAGAAGTGCGCGTGTGATTGAAAAAGAAGATTAATGTTTCGATAGTAAACAAAGAAATAAAAGAGATTTTATTTTCCTGCCTATAAGGGCTTTTTAGGTGGTGACACTTTTTAAAACAGACACAAATTCATCGACGGTTTTTTTATAGGCATCACGGTCAACATTTGGTGTATTAAAATTAAAATTAGCTGCAAGCTCCAGCGCTTTCTTTATCGAAAAACGCTTTTGTTGCATTGAAAAAAAATATCTTTTTTCCAAAAGATATTCTGATAAATATTCCTGTTCGGTTTGACCCGGTGTTGGAATTAAAATCGCTTTTTTTTGTAGCACACTCAAATCCATTACCGAAGTGTAACCGCTTCTGCACAATACCATTTTTGACTTTAATATTATGTCATTCAATTCCCTTGCAGCCAGATGATTTTCAATTATTACATGATTGAAATTGGCCGGTTTTTTATTTACGCCGGGAAGGCCTCTCACTAAAAAAATTTTTCCTTCAACAGTTTTTAATTCTTCAAAAATATCGTTTTCAAAAATCGTTCGTTGCGGTTCAGGACCTGAAATAATTATGAGTAAATCATAAATTTCTTCTCCATTAAAAAGTTTTGAAAACCTTGAAACCGGACCAATATAAATTATATTTCCTGGCAATTTTTTTGGATGTGAAAGTTGGCCTGCAAGCCCGTTTTTTTCCAGATCGGGTACCCAGCAAACACTAAATTTTTTTATAAAATGGAAATGAATTTTTTGTGCAAGCCGTTCAATAAATTGGTTACCTGTTTTAATAAAAAGTTGATGGGTGATATAAACCGAAGGAACATTTTTATGATACATTCCAAATCGATTATCCGATATAATGCCGTCTATATCATAATTCTTTATTGTCTGTTTTAACCATCTTTTTTCCTGGAAAATTCTAAAAAAAATTTTGGGAATTTGAAAAAGCAGTTTTGCAATAAAAAAATACTTGTTGTGGCTGTACTCAATTTCATAACCTTTGTAGCGTAAAAATACGGTTTGAGGAAATTCTTTTTTTAACAATGAATAAACTTTTTTATCTGCTACTATGTATACCTCGCATCCTTGTAATTGTAGTTGTTTAATAATTGGAATACAACGGGTTGAATGACCTAAGCCCCAATCAAGTGGTGCTACCAATACACACAGTTTTCTACTTTCAATAGTAGGGTTTTTACTTTTTTTCAAAAAATTTGCAATATTTATTGGTGAAAATAGTTTAATTTGGTGGTATGAATTATTAAATGGATTGAGTTATAATTCAATAGCTCATTCAAATTTATTAACCATAAACCAAATCGTAATATTTTAATGAAAAACGTAAACCGCGCCTTGCTGATATTATTAGTTATTCTCTCTGTTCTTGCTATGAGTTGCAGTGCTTCACGCAAGAGCAAGTGCGGATGTCCTAGTAAGACCGGCATGGTAGGTTATTAAAAACCAATCAAAATGGACAAATTCAATAGAGATCTTTTGGTATTGTTCAAGGAAAAATCTAACCCCCAATCAATAGAACATGAAGTAGAACTTCTTCATAAACTACTTTTTTACGTTGAAAAAATTGATAACCTGGTAACAGTTTATGAAGTTATCAATGTAAATAAATATAAGATTTCTTCCGACAGGAAATTAGTTCGTGAAACTTTGGGTAATAAAGTTTTAAAGCCTTTTGTTTTTTTGAATAATAAAAACTAGGGTGTTTATTCTTTAATCGTCCACACTTCTTTTCCTCGTAATAATTTATCCAAATCAGCAGCAGATTTTGCTTTAGCGTTGTCAATTTGTTTTGACATGACTTCTTCATAGCATGGCCTGTCACTTTCATAAAAAACACCAAACGGCCTTGGAAAATGATGCTCTGAAGATTTTGGATTTTCAAAAATCCTTGTAAGTATTTGAGCTTTGTAAAAATCTTTTTCATCATGGATCCACAAATCATTTACACTTACATTTCTATTTAACTCTACCACTTCAGGTTGCAATCCATTTAATTTTAATCCCTTATTTTTTGCTTCACCAAAAACCAATGGTTCGCCCTGCACCAGGAAAATCGTTTCTTCAGGCTTGGTTTTTTTATCAGTAAATATTTCGAAAGTTCCATCATTAAAAATGTTACAGTTTTGATATATCTCAAGGAAAGAGGCTCCTTTGTGATGAGCAGAACGAAGCAACATTTCCTGTAAATGTTTTGGGTCCCTGTCCATCGTTCTTGCCACAAATGTAGCATCAGCTCCTAAGGCCAGCGCTGCCGGATTGAAAGGATGGTCAATGCTTCCCACAGGGGAACTTTTGGTAATTTTTGTTTGTTCACTGGTAGGCGAATATTGGCCTTTGGTTAACCCATAAATTTCATTATTAAAAAGCAAAATATTAACATCAAAATTTCTGCGGAGTAAATGAATCGTATGGTTTCCACCAATGCTTAAAGAATCACCGTCGCCGGTAACAATCCAAACGCTGAGTTCCGGCCGGCTCGCTTTTAAACCACTCGCTATTGCAGTAGCGCGACCGTGAATACTGTGCATTCCATATGTATTCATATAATAAGGAAAGCGGCTGCTACAGCCGATTCCGGAGATGATCACAAAATTTTCTTTTGGTATTCCAAGTGTTGGAAAAACTCTTTGTACCTGGGCTAAAATCGAATAGTCACCACAACCGGGGCACCAGCGTACTTCCTGGTCGGTAGCAAAATCTTTAGAAGTTAGTTTCTGAGGTGCGATAGCAATGTCAGTCATTTTAATAAATTAGAGTAACAAAGTTAGTGTATAGAGAGTTATCTGCGAATAGAAGAATTGTGAAATATGGATTTTTTTACAATTGTATAACGATATTGGGTCACAGGTTATTTTTTAATTCCAGCAAAAATAATTTTACTTTTTCAAGCGATTCTATCATTTCATGCTTTTCTCCTGCAGCTTTATTGTTTTTTATAAAGTCCTTCGCTCCTTCGATTGTATACTTTCTTTCACGCAATAAGTGATAGATCATTTTTAAATTTTTTATATCCTCGGGCCTGAAAAAGCGATCGCCTTTTTTATTTTTTTTCGGTTTTAAAATGGAAAATTCTTTCTCCCAATATCTTATTAACGATGTATTTTCCTTGAACATTGCAGCGACGTCGCCAATAGAATAATATTGTTTTTGAAAAAGAACCTCATCCTCTGGAACACTTATCACATCAGGTTCTGCATCGTATTCTTTCAAACTTTTTCTGCCGCGTTTGGATTTTGGCTTTATTTGTTGCTTTACTGATTCTTTCGTTTGATTTTTGACAGATGAATCATCGTCAAATGAGAAATTGATTTGTGATAGTGGCATAATACTTCCCTGATTTAAAACGCAGTGTTTGTAAATGCCTTCAAAGCAAATACCTTTGCGCCATTAAATGATTTATCTTAACAAAGATAACTTCTTAACAGACAAAACCGGTCTTTAAATATTGAAGCTTTATGATGAACAGTGGAGAAATACGCCAGCAATTTCTTGATTTTTTTAAAAGCAAAGGGCATCATATTGTTCCGTCTGCACCCATTGTAATTAAAAATGATCCGACATTGCTTTTTACCAACGCCGGTATGAACCAGTTCAAAGAATATTTTCTGGGCAACAAACCCGCCCCTTATTCCCGCATTGCCGATACGCAAAAATGTTTGCGGGTTAGTGGGAAACATAATGATCTGGAAGAAGTGGGTGTAGATACTTATCATCATACAATGTTTGAGATGCTTGGCAACTGGAGTTTTGGAAATGCGATTGGCGATCCACCTCCTTATTTTAAAGAAGAAGCGATTGCGTGGGCGTGGGAACTGCTTACCCGGGTGTATAAAATTTCAGAAAGTGATTTGTATGTTTCTGTTTTTGAAGGGGATGAAAAAGAAGGCTTGCGGCGTGATGAGGAATCGCTATCCTTTTGGAAAAAATGCCTGTCCGACTCTGGTTTACCGGAGTCGGAGGTTGTTGAAGACAAAATTATTTTTGGAAACAAGAAAGATAATTTTTGGGAAATGGGCGATTCTGGCCCATGCGGCCCTTCCACAGAAATTCATGTTGATTTAAGAAGTGACGAAGAAAAAAAATCGGTTCCGGGAAAAGATTTAATTAATAAAGACAATCCTCAGGTAATTGAAATATGGAATATTGTATTCATTCAATACAATCGCAAAAAAGATGGATCGCTGGAATTGCTGCCGGCAAAACATGTAGACACGGGAATGGGTTTTGAAAGATTAGTGAGTGTTTTGCAAGGCAAAAAAAGCAATTACGATACAGATATTTTTAGCGGAACAATTTCGGAAATTGAAAAATTATCAGGAAAGAAATATGATAATTCCGATTCAAAAGACGCGGTTGCTTTTCGTGTAATCGCTGATCATATTCGCGCTATTTCCTTTCCCATTGCAGATGGGCAATTACCTTCAAATACTGGCGCGGGTTATGTTATAAGAAGAATTTTAAGAAGAGCGGTGAGGTATTATTTTTCTTACCTGGATGTAAAAGAGCCGATGCTTTATAAATTGGTTCCAATGATTGCGAATCAATTTAAAAATGTTTTTCCGGAATTGGAAAAGCAAAAAGATTTTGTAGAGAAAGTAGTTCATGAGGAAGAAAGTAATTTTTTAAGGACTTTGGATGCAGGATTAAAAAAATTGGATACTCTTTCGAGGCAAAAAATTTCTTTGTTCAATGAAAATCTAATTAAGAATTCTTTTCAAGTATTTAATGATGAAATTGTAGATAATTTTAAAGGATATTTAGAGGATGAATTTTTCACTACACCTATAAATCAAAATGAAAAGGCAAGAAATCACGTCAATAATGCAAAGATTTTAAGTGAGTTGGATAATTTAGTTTTTCCAGCCTCACATCATTTAAAGTTTTTAGGAAGGGAAGTTTTTGAATTGTATGATACTTATGGATTTCCCTTAGACTTGACAAAATTAGTGGCGAGCGAAAACGGATTAAGTGTTGATGAAGTTGGTTTCGAAAAAGAAATGCAGCAACAAAAAAACCGTTCCCGTGCAGCGAGTGTGATAGACGCAGAAGATTGGCTGGTTGTAAATGAAGAGGAAGAAGGAAATGGTTTTGTTGGTTATCATGAAGTTGAAACTGAAAGTAAAGTGCTGCAATACAGAAAGACAAAGTCAAAAGGGAAAGAAACGTATCAAATTGTGTTAAACACAACTCCGTTTTATGCTGAAAGTGGCGGCCAGGTGGGTGATACAGGAGAATTGGTTTTTGGAGAAGAAAGAATTCCGGTATTCAATACTAAAAAAGAAAACGAACTTATTTTACATTTTACCGAAAAATTGCCTTCTGATATTTCGTCGACAGTGATTGCAAAAGTTGATGTAGAAAAAAGAAATAAAACGGCTGTGCATCATAGTGCCACACATCTGATGCACGCTGCATTGCGAAAAGTTTTGGGAATGCATGTTCAGCAAAAAGGAAGTTTGGTAAATGAAGATTATTTGCGCTTTGATTTTTCTCATTTCTCTAAAATGACGAAAGAAGAAATTGAAAAAGTGGAAGCAATTGTCAATGAAAAAATAAGAGAAAACATCCCGGTGGTGATACAACAAATGCCTAAGGAAGAGGCGATGAAAACCGGTGCTATGGCTCTTTTTGGCGAAAAATATGGCGACATGGTACGCGTTGTAGCAATGGATAAAAATTATTCTATTGAACTTTGTGGAGGCACTCACGTGGGAAATACCGGCGAATTAGGCATCTTTAAAATTACTACTGAAACTACTGTTGGGGCAGGTTTACGGCGTATTGAAGCGGTTAGTGGTAAAGCCGCAGAAGATTACATCAACCAACAATTGGAAGAATTAAATTCGTTAAAAGAGCAATTAAAAAATCCAAAAGACTCTGCTAAAGCCGTGCAAAATTTACTTGATGAAAAAGATAAATTAAGTAAGCAGGTAAACGATTTGGAATTTCAAGTTCTTGGTACAGTAAACGAACAATTAAAGAAGAATTCTGTTTTGATAAATGGAATAAATTTTATTGGCTCCATTGTGGAAGTTAGCAATTCAGATGCAATGAAAAAATTGGTTTCACTTTTAAAAGCAAATTTAGAAAAGTACTTGATTGTTCTTTCTGCAGATATTGGTGGTAAAGCAAATGTAGTAGTAGCTGTTGACGACAAATTTATTTCTTCCGAAAAAAACGATGCAGTAAAAATAATAAAAGAACATGTAGCGCCCTTGATAAAAGGCGGCGGCGGCGGCCAGAAAACATTTGCATCTGCAGGTGGGCAGGATGTTACAAAATTGAATGAAATAATTGAGAAAGTAAAGTCACTTCTATAAGCGCCTGACTTATTATCAATAATTTTATGTTAACGTTAAATTATTAATACCGTAAAAATCTTGTTTTTTATTCTATCAGTTTTAATTTGAGAATACAAAAATTAATATTAAAACTTATTAAAATGAAAGCAATTTTTTTACCGGCAGTTTTTACCGTTTGTTGCACAACGCTTGCATTCAACGGTTTTTCACAACAAAAGCAACAGCAGTTCCGAAAAAATGAAGAGATCATTATTCACAAAAACGCAAATGATTCAGGAAAAACAATAATTGAAATTGATAGTAACCATGTGACGGTAAACGGAAAGCCTCTTTCGGATTATAATGGCGATGTAACGATAACCCGCAGACGCAATTTTATGGGCGGCGCTAATGGAAGAAACTTTATGACGCAGCCAAATCTATTAATGTTTAATAACAATCCGAATACGGCTTTTCTTGGCGTATATTCTGCAAAAACAGATAATGGTGTAATTATTAATAGTGTACTTGATAGCAGCAGTGCCAAAAAAGCAGGTTTGCAAAAAGGTGATATCATTACAAAAGTGGATGATAAAGAAATTAGTTCTCCTGAAGATTTAAGAAATGCGATCCAGAATTACAAACCGGGTGATAAAGTTACTATCAACTATTTGCGTGATGGAAAGAAAAAATCCGTAAAAGTTGAGTTAGGTAAAACGCCATCAATGTCAAATGATTTAAATATGCAGGGCCAGGATTTAATGAATGGATTCGGAAACGGTAACAACAATTTTAATTTCAGAATGCTACCCATTCCTCCTGGTAATTTTAGAAATTTCAATTTTAATAATAATCGTTCGCGGCTTGGTCTGCAAATACAGGATACTGAAGACAGTAGTGGTGTCAAAATTCAAAATGTTCTTCCGGGCTCACAGGCTGATAAAGCAGGTATGAAAGAAGGAGATATTATTACAGAAATCAATGGAAAAAAAGTAAGTGGTGTAGACAATGTCATGCAGGAGATTCATAATAAAAATCATAACAGTGATTTTAAGATCAAAGTTTTACGCGATAAGAAGGAAATCAATTTCGATGTTCACACACAACGGCCGTTAAGAAGCACTAATGTTTAAAAGAAATTATTGATTGATTGAAGACCCATTTTTTGAAATAAAAAAATGGGTTTTTTATTTGTTCATTGATGCTATTCAAAAGCACGGTTTATAAACTTTACCAGAGGCAGTAAAGCTTTATAAGATAGAATAATTTCATGGCTTAATTTTGAACTAATCAAAACATCATCGGAAATGTTTTTTGTAGCTACAAAGCTTTTCATCTTTAAAAACTGAGCAGCAGGATTTTCTTTGTCATAACCTTTTGGCACATTGACCAACATTTGATTTTCATCTCTTTCCAGTTCTCCGTAATTTTTTTTAAAAGAAGGTGCACTGATTATCTTTTTAAATTCCGGAAAACAATAATCTATTTCTTGTCTCACTTTTTTTAACTCCACCGTTTCAGGATGCCATAAACCTCCACCGACAAAACTGTTTCCTCCGGGTTGCAGATGAAAATAATACCCGCCATAAATTGATTTTTTACCTCCTTTATTAAATGAAGCGCTTAAACTGATTTTATAAGGTGTTTTATTTTTTGAAAAGCGGATATCACGATTTATCCGAAAGCAACAATCTTTTATACTAAGATCTTTCATATCACCATCAAACAAAATCATTTTTTGCAGAAGTTCCTTTACAAAATCTTCAAAATTGTTTTTTGCAATAAGATATTTTTCCCGGTTCTTATCAAACCAGGGTTTGTTGTTGTTCTTTTTTAATGCTTTTAAAAAAGAAATCGTAGAAGGGGAAATCAAAGTCTGGGAAATTTTAGAAAAGCTTTTAAAGCTGAATTATTAAAAATATTTACTGAATGCTTGCCCAGTTTTCACCACTTTTTATCCGGTAAACCGTCATTGGGCTTACATTGTATTTATCTGCAATTTGCTGGTGAGTTAATTTGCGTCGTGGATTGGCCAGCATGGTTTTAATTGCTTTTACCTGTGATGCAGTAAGCTTTAATCCTTTTTTGCGGTTGCCTTGAACTTTTTTGTATTCAAGTTTGGATGGGCTTTTTTGCTGATGCTCATTCACTTCTTTTTGAGTGGCCCACTTTAAATTCTTTGTGTTGTTATCCGTTTTTATATGATTAAGATGGATGACGTATTTCTGTTTTGCAGAAGTTTTTTTATTAAACGCTTTAGCCACTTCCCGGTGCAAATAAAGTGTGCCGTTGTTCCCGTTAAGATGCAGGTTTAAGGTCGGATACCCGCTTGTAAGTGAACCAGCAAGAAGTTTGCCATCTGAAAGGATATCTTCTTTATAACTTGCTGCACGCCCATGAGATGAGACGGCATATTTACTTCTCATGGATTGCCAACCTTTAAATTTTAATGGCTTCCATATTTCACCGTTGAGTTTTTTTATCATGGCTAATTTTTATTCATTGAAGTTACAAAACTAACTTTGTATCAGCTTCAAAAAATCTTCTTCACTTATAATTTTTATCGTTTTTATCTTTTGAGCTTTCGAAAGTTTGCTCCCTGCGGATTCTCCTGTTACAAGATAATTTAAATTTGCGCTTACAGATGACAGTAATTTTCCTCCATTCTCTTCGGCAAGTTTTTCCGCTTCACTTCTTTTTAAAGTAGGCAAGGTTCCGGTAAAAAGAAAAGTATATCCGGAAAGTTTTCCGCTAACCGGTTCCGATCTATCACCTTTCATGTTTAATCCTTTGCTGGAAAGGTTTTCAAGCATCTCAATATTGTCTTTATTGTGAAAAAAATCAAAAACACTTTCAGCGACTTTTGTGCCTATATCCTGCAGTTGTTGAAGATCTTCAAGAGAATATTTCGGAAGATCAAAAACCGTATCCACGCTTTTTGATAAAGTTTTGGCAGTTGTTTCGCCCACATACCTTATCCCCAATCCGTAAATCAAACGGTTTAAAGATTGTTTCTTTGAATTTTCAATCGCAGATCTTAAATTATCCACAGACTTTTGTTTGAAGCCCTCAAGCGAAGCTACTTTATCAAAATCGATCGAATAAATTGAAGGAATATCGCTGACCAGTTTAAGTTCATAAAACTTAACAACACTGGCGGCGCCAAAGGTTTTTATGTCCATTGCGTCTTTACTTGCGAAATGCATAATTCGTTCTACCACTTGCGCAGGACAATTGATATTTACACAGCGCCACACTGCTTCACCTTCAGGTTTTACCAGCTCATCATTGCAGACTGGACAATTTTTTGGGAAAATAATTTTTCGTTCATCACCGGTTCTTAACTCTGTCAGCGGTTTTACAATATATGGAATTACATCCCCTGCTCTTTCTACAATAACGGTGTCGCCTAAACGCAAATCTTTTTCTTCAATAATACCTTCATTAAAAAGTGAAACAGAAGTAACGGTAACGCCGCCAATAGGAACTGGTTCAATTTTAGCAACCGGAGTTATCGAGCCTGTGCGGCCAACCTGGAATTCTACATTCATTAATTTGGAAGTTGCCTGGCGGGCTTTAAATTTATACGCAATCGCCCAGCGCGGATGATGAGTAGTACTTCCCACCTGCTGTTGAATTTCAATTTCATTCACCTTCACAACAATGCCGTCAATTTCATAAGGAAGTTCATCTCTTTTGTTTTCAAATTGATGACAAAAGGCTATTACATCTTCTATATTAGAAAAAACTTTCTTTTCATTCACAGGCGTTCTAAAGCCGCAGCCGGAAAGCAATTGAAGAATACCGGAATGTGTGTTTAATTCTTCAGGATATTTTTTTAATCCTTTTTCATTCAATTCAATGAAGCTTACGTGATAGAGAATCGCTTCCAGTTTCCTTTTTCTTACCGCCGCAGGGTCTTTCATTCTTAGTGATCCGGCGGCAGCATTTCTTGGATTCGCAAGCGGCGGTAATCCTTCTTCAGCAAGCGCTTCATTGTATTTTTTAAAATTTTGTTTATTCAATAAAACTTCGCCCCGGATCTCAATTTTTTTTATTCCATGATCAGAAAATCTTGCTGATAACGGAATGGAACCAATCTGCCTGATATTTGCAGTAATATCATCTCCCGCAGTTCCATCTCCCCGCGTTGCGCCACGAACGAGCATATCGTTTTCATAAATAAGTGAAATGCTCGCGCCATCATATTTTGGTTCCGCACTCAGCGTGAATTTTTGATTGTCCGTTAAGGTTTTTAAGCGATTGCTCCAGCCTACCAGGTCTTCAGCGTTGTAACTGTTTTCAAGACTCAGCATCGAAACCAAATGAGGAACAGTTACAAAATCAGCATTCAAACTGCTTCCCACTCTTTGTGTTGGCGAATCAGCAGTAATGATTGAAGGATTTTCTTTTTCAAGCTTCTCAAGCTTTTTATATAAACCGTCGTATTCAGAATCGGAAATTAAAGGATCATTCAAAATATAATATCGATATTCGTGAAAACGCAAAATCTTCCTAAGTTCTAAGGCATTTCCATCATTTTTAAGAAGCCGTTGCGTTTCCTTTTGTAATTCCTTTACCTCTTCTGTTGTGTACATAATTGAATTTGAAAAAGTGATTCTCAGGCACGAATTTCACCAATTTCTATCAATAAATTTTAGATGTAATTATGTTTTTGACCTTAAATATTAAAAACAGTAAACAGACAATTGCACAAAGTTTTTATTTTCCACTAACAATATTTTACCTGAAAAAATATCTAAAAATTAAATCAGTTGAGAAGGAGGAAGTACCAGCAGGTATCAATTTATTTTCTGTGACTCAAAGAGATGGTTTTCAGTTTCAAAAAAATGAATTCTCTTTTCCTCTTTTTTTCAAAATCAATTAGTTTTACCACTTATAGTATTATATGGACCCCATTGCAGAAGACATCTTGGAATTTTTTAAGAAGCACAATTCAAAAAAAATAACCGGTTTTCAAAAGTTGCCAAAGTCGGGTGGCGACCGCATCTATTTCAGAATAACCACTGAAAAAAAATCGTTTATCGCCACTTATGATGAAAATATCCGTGAGACTGAAACCTTCTTATATTTTACCAGCCGTTTTTCAAAAATTAACGCACCTGTTCCTGAAATATATTTTACTTCTGAAGACCGTAAAATGTATGTACAGCAGGATTTTGGGCCGGTGTCATTACTAAACGAACTCGAAAAGCACGGAGAAAATGATTATGTTTTTTCTCTGTTTCAAAAAAGTTTAAAATCCCTTGCCAATCTTCAAATAAAAGGCCTGAAAGATTTGAATCTTTCTTATTGTCTGACTTCTAAAAAGTTTGGCAGGAAAGCTATTTTGAGTGACCTTCTCTATTTTAAATATTATTTTTTAGACACACTTAAAATCCCCTACGATAAAGATAAACTGGTAAGTGATTTTGATAAACTCAGCATTTATCTTACGGGGGTGGAACACAAATATTTTATGTTTCGCGATTTTCAAAGCAGGAATATTTATGTCCAAAATGATGAAGTCCATTTTATCGATTACCAGGGCGGAATGAAAGGCGCGCTGCAATATGACGTTGCGTCTCTTTTGTGGCAGGCAAGGGCCAATCTTTCTGATAAATGGAAAAATTCTTTGCTCGAATATTATATGGATTGCGTGGAAGAAATTTTGCAAAAACCGTTGGAACGGCAGCGTTTTATTAATCAATACAATGGCTATGTTTTGATAAGGCTAATGCAAGTTCTGGGCGCTTACGGTTTTCGTGGAATTTTCGAAAGAAAAGCTCAATTTTTAACAAGCATTCCCCTGGCGCTTAGCAATATCAAATGGTTCTTAAACAACCGGAACATAGGTATTCAATTGCCCGAATATGAGAGAATATTAAACCTGATTGTTCAGGATCAAGTGATCAATAAATTCCGGCCGCTACAGGCAAATGAATCAACCCAATTGATAGTTACGATTAATAGTTTTTCTTATTTAAAGTCCGGATATCCAAAAGAGAAAAGTGAGAACGGAGGCGGATTTGTTTTTGATTGCCGTGGACTAATGAACCCCGGGAGATTTGAGGAATATAAAATGATTAGCGGCCGTGATAAACCGGTGATTGATTTTTTGGAACAACAAACTTCGATGCCGGAATTTATGAACAGCGTTTATAACATCGTTGATATTTCAGTTGAAAATTATATTCAACGAAATTTTTCTTCCCTTACCATTAGTTTTGGTTGTACCGGTGGACAACACCGAAGTGTATACGCTGCTGACGCCTTGGCGCGGTATCTTCGGAATAAGTTTAAAGTAAAAATTCAATTGAATCATCTTGAACAGGGAATTCAGGAATTGAAAGGTTTTGAAAATTAATTTTTATGAAAGCAATGATATTGGCGGCCGGACTGGGTACGCGTTTGAAACCTTTTACTGACAGGCATCCTAAAGCTTTGGCAGTTGTAAATAATAAAACAATCCTTCAAAGAAATATTGAATACCTGGCTTCATTTGGAATAAAAGAACTGGTAATTAATGTTCATCATTTTGCTGAACAGGTAACCGAATTTGTAAAGAATAATAAAGGTTTTGGAAGTGAAATTTCATTTTCTGATGAAACAGATGAAGTGTTGGAAACCGGCGGAGGAATCAAAAAAGTTTCGTGGTTTTTTAGAAAAGATTCTCACCCTTTTGTTGTTATGAACGTGGACGTTTTAACCGATTTAGATCTTAAAGAAATGATTTTGCAACATTCTCAAAAGGAACCACTTGCTACACTCGCAGTTACTTCGCGCAAAACTTCGCGCTATTTTTTATTTAATGATGAAAATCAATTGTGTGGCTGGAGAAATGTAAAAACAGGGGAAGAAAAAATAAGTAGAAAAGCCGAAAAATATATTGAAAAAGCTTTTAGTGGTATTCATGTTATTTCTCCGCGTATTTTTCCTTTAATGAAAATGCAGGGAAAATTTTCAATGGTAGATGTTTATCTTGATCTCTGTAAAACCAATGACATTACGGCTTTTGATCACAGTCATTCAAAATTTATAGATGTGGGAAAACCGGAAAGTATTTTGAAGGCTGAAGAAATGTTTAGATAAAAAGCGCCGGATGAACGACGCTTTTATGAAAATAAAAAATAGTAAAATTTGTTTGTCTACTCAAAAACAATAAAACTACTTACTGGTGAACAACTCATTTTTCGGAACAACTTTCACCTTGTCTCCATCCTTTAATGTTTTTGAAACTACATCATAAGGCCCTGAAACTACTTCCTGGCCTTCTTTCAAGCCATCTGTTATTTCGATGTAGTTGATATCCTGGATATCTGTTTTCACTTTTTGTTTTTTTACTTTCCCATCAGGCTGAACTACAAAAACAACTACATCCAGGTCATTATCGCCCTGGTTGCTTACTGCTAATTCATCATTAGCCACAGGATTATTCATCGAGTTATCTAATGTGGAATCATTTTTTTCTCTTGTTGTAACTGCATTTATAGGAATCGATAAAACATTCACATGTGTTTTTGTTTGGATATCGGCGCTTGCGCTCATTCCCGGCCTGAAAGGAAATCTTCTGTTCTTTCCAACCAAATCCTTATAAGAATCAGGATTTAAGCGGATATACACTTTATAATTGGTAACATCAGTGCTCGTATTGGCAAGGTCGCTTTGGGTGGAAGCACCATTATTACTGCTGGCAATTTGAGTTACGACCCCTGTAAATTTGCGATCATTGAAGGCGTCTACTTCAATACTGGCGCTATCTCCAAGCCTTACTTTAGGAACATCGTTTTCACCTACGTCCACTCGCACTTCAATTTTACTCAGGTCGGCAATCCGCATCATTTCAGTGCCTGCCATCATTGAACTTCCTACAACCCGTTCCCCTTTTTTAACGCTTAACAAAGAAACCACTCCATCCATCGGCGATCTTAATGTTGCAAGGCTAATATCTTTATCGGCTTTTTGCAAAGCTGCCTGCGAACTTTGTACCCCAGCGCGGCTTCCTTTCACTCCTTGTTTTGCCGCATTAAGATTGGCAAGCGCCGTTTTATAAGCGGCATCGGCAGTATTAAATTCACTCGCCGAAATTACTTTTTCATCATACAATTGTTTTTGCATATCGTATGTTTTTTTCGCCTCATCCAGTTGTGCTTCCAATGCACCTAACCCAGCCTTTGCATTGTCGAGCTGCGCTTCCTGTTGTTTCACAATGGCTGCTGCCTGGTCTCTTTGTGTTGCATAAATATCTCCGTAAATTTTTGCCAGTACCTGTCCTTTTTTCACGCTATCGCCTTCTGCTACATTCAGTTCTATGATTTCACCGGAAATGTCAGGGCTAAGTTTTACCTCTACTTCAGGATATATCTTTCCACTTGCGTTTACTGTTTCTACAATTGTCCTTTTTTGCACTTTCTCGGCTGTTACTTTTATTCCCTCATTTTCTCCAAGAACACCGGTTTTCTTCAACACGACCAGGACTACAATCAGAACGATTAAACTAATTATTATCCATTTAAGTTTTTTATTCATTTTTTCTTGTTTGCTGTTTTATTAAATTCTTTTTATTTAAAATTTGATGCCTCCCTCTTTGTAATATTCCAGCACTTTCATTTTAAACACGTAATCAAATCTGTTTAGCGCATACTGCAACTTTGCAGTAAATAAACTGTTTTCATTGGTGATTAATTCCAATGTTCGCAACATTCCCACCTGGTACCTTTTCAAGGCGTAATCATAAGTTTTTTGCGCTGCCTCTACTGCTCTTGATGTAGAAGATAGTTTTTTCATCGCAACAACAGCAGCATTATAAGCCTCGTAAATATTTTGTTTCAGCGTTTGGTTATCAAGCTCCTGCTGGTACTGAAGACTTTTTATATTGATCTTTGATCTTTTATAAGCGGCTTTTGCCTGCCATCCGTTAAAAAGTGGAATTGACAAATTAATTCCGAGCCCCTGCCCGAAGTTATTAGTGAATTGTGTGCCGAAAGGATCTGAAGTGATATAGCCGTTTTTCGTCCCATTTACATACAATGGTTTTTGAACATCAATGTAGCCGCCTGAATTATCAGAAACTACTAATCCGCTGGGTGCATATCCATTAAAAACTTGTGTAAAGGTCGGCGTCCGAAAATATCCATAATTTGAATTAAGATTTCCGAAAGCAGAAATAGAAGGATACATTGCTCCTTTTGCAGCAAGGCTGTTTTTCTCGGCAGCTTTGAGACTATATTCATTTTCTTTTTGAAGTGGTTGATTTTGTAAAGCAGAAGCATAGACATCTGCAGGTTGTAAATCGCCTATTGGCATGATGGGTATATCTTCCAGGGCGGGCTCTGCAATATCAAAAGTATCAGCCACATCGAGATTGAGGTAAGATTCTAAAACAAATTTTGTTTGCGCTACATTTCCAATTGCTGTAATGAGGTTGGCTGTATCATTTGCCAGTTGCGATTCAATTTCAGTAGCGTTAAATTCAGCTAAAGCGCCTGCTGATACTTGCTTTTGAACAATTTCCAATTGCGTTCTTGATTGCTGCACCTGCACTTCTGCAACCTTTTGCTGCTCGCGTGCCAGCAAAATTTGTAAATAAGAATTAGCTACCGTTAATGATATATCGCTTTTTAATTTATCAGTGGCAGCTTTAGCAGCTTCAAGTGACCATTGATTAGCGAGGATTGTATTTCTCTTCGAAAACCAGTTAAAAATATCAACACTTGATTGAAGATTCAGGCTTACTGAAAAGTAGTTTTGGTTTTCTAAAATTCCTGATGACGGATTTTTAGATTTACCATAACTCAATCCTTCACTGTTGGAAAAATTTAACGTTGGTATTTGCGAAAGCTTACTTTGCTTATAGGTAATTGCTGCAAGATCGGTTTGCAAAGCGCTTTGCTGAATAGAAATGTTATGATCCATCGCATATTGAACACATTCCAATAACGTCCATTTCTTTTGTGAAAAGGCGAAAGTGGATATAAAAATGGGAATAAACAGTAATTTAATTTTGATAGACATAAAACAAAAATAATCATTTGAATGTATCAGGAGACAAGAGTTGGATAAGTGGTAAATAAATAGAATTAAAAAATAAGGGTTTAAAATTCCGGGAAAATGTCCGAAAAGTTACCACTAGTTTTTTATCCCGGCAAATCGGTTTTTCAAATCATCAATTATCTATTGTGCACCATCCAATCTAAGATACATTCTTAAACGTTGCTGGTCTTTCTCATTCCAATCCTGGTAATTCCGGATTATGCCCAGAGTAAATGAATTGTTAATTTTCGACAGAAGGATAGAAAATAATTGTGAGTTACATTTGCGTTTTTAATTATTACCAATGAAAAAAATATTGATTCTTTTTTTGTTTTTCCCTGTTGCTGTTTCTGCTCAAATAACTTCCAAAACAGATTCTGCGAAAACCCTGGAAAATGTGATCGTAAAAGCGTATGAACAAAACCGCAGTTTGATTGATGTGGCCGCTCCGGTAAGCGTTACGAGCGAGGCTGAATTGAATCGCTTTAGCAATATCAGCATCTTACCTGCTTTAAATATTACTCCGGGTGTAAGCATGGAAGAACGTTCGCCGGGCAGCTACCGGCTTAATATTCGTGGAAGTTCTTTACGTTCTCCTTTTGGTGTGCGGGATGTGAAAATCTATCTCAATGATATTCCGCTAACGGACCCGACTGGCAATACGTATCTCAACCAATTGAGTTTTTACAATTTCAATTCTATCGAAATAATTAAAGGCCCCGCAAGCAGCTTATATGGTGCGGGAATTGGTGGCGCTATGCTGATTCACACTTTGCCCGCTAACTGGCACCCGGGAATTTCGCTCGATTATACATACGGAAGTTTTAATACGAACAGCATAAATGCGAACGTAAAAACAGGCAATGCAAATCGTGAAAACAGTTTCAATTATTCTCATCAAGCCAGCGATGGTTATAGGCAGCAAGCAAAGATGCGTCGCGATATTGCTACATGGGAAAGTGTCTTGAAAGTAAACGATAAACAAACTTTGCATGCTTACATGTCTTACAGCGATCTTTATTATCAAACACCTGGCGGCCTAACGCTTGCACAATACAATGATAATCCAAAGCAAGCACGTCCCGGCGCCGGTTCGCAACCGGGAGCTGTAGCAAACGAAGCAGCTATTTATCAAAAGACGTTTCTTACCGGCTTTAGTAACGATTACCAGTTTAATGAACATTGGCACAATACCACTTCTTTATATGGATCTTACACTGATTTTATCAATCCTAATATTCGCGTTTATGAATACAGGAAAGAACCGCATTTTGGAGGAAGAAGTGTGTTTGAATATAAAAAAGAAATTGGCAAAACAAACTTCCAGCTTGATTTTGGAACAGAAGCGCAAAAAGGTTTTTTTAATACCAGGGATTATGGAAACAAGTTAGGCGTTGCTGACTCGATGCAATCGGATGATAATTTAAATAACTGGCAATACATGTTCTTTGCGCAGGCGGATTTTGAATTGCCACATGGCTGGACAATAACAGCCGGAGCAAGCCTCAATAAATCCTCTATCCAGGACGTAAATCTTGCTGCAAAACCCGCAACTACGCAGAGAAGAGTTTTCAAAAACAAACTTCCTCCACACATTGCAGTGCTTAAACAACTTAGCAAAAATATATCGGTATATGGAAGTGTTGCCGGCGGATTTTCTACACCAACCGTTTCTGAAGTACTTCGTTCCGATGGATTATTTGGTACTAACCTTCAACCGGAAAGCGGAACAGATTATGAATTGGGAATTAAAGGAACAGCATCACAAAACAAACTCTTTTTTGATATCAGCGGATTTTTCTTCGACCTAAAAAACACGATTGTACAACGCATCGATGCTAACAACGTTTATTATTATGTAAATGCTGGTTCTACCAAACAAAAAGGTATAGAAACATATGCCTCGTACGAGATTATTGATGCACCGAAGAATTTTATTAATTCGACAAAACTTTTTGCGAGCTATGCTTTTCACGATTTTCATTATGGAAGTTTTAAACAGGTGAATAATGATTTTTCAAAAAATGAATTGCCTGGTGCTTCACCAAACACAGTAGTAGCAGGACTAGACGTCACATCAAAACCCGGTATTTACCTGAACGTTACTTATAATTATACCGATAAGATTGCGTTTAATGATGCCAACACGGCTTATGCGCCTTCTTATAATCTTTTGGGTGCACGACTTGGATACAAAAAAGATTTTACAAAAAAAATAGGCTTTGAAATTTTTGCCGGCGTCGATAATCTCACTGACGCGAAGTACAGTTTGGGAAATGATATCAATGCTTTTGGCGGTCGATATTACAATGCTGCTGCAGGAAGAAATTATTATGCCGGTGTTTCATTTCGGTTTGATAAAAAGTAGCATGTTGTTGCAGTGAACAAATAAATAACTTTGATTCTTATTCTGACTGGTGAACGAAGTGAATCAATAAATTTTCACGAATTTTATTTTGTCTTTCTCTTCTGCTTTCAATATTTATACAACATTGTGTATAACTCATTTTTGAATTCATATTTTATTGCTTTTACATTTGCATTGTAATTGGTTTCAGTCCCGATAATTATCGGGACGGGATTAAAATGGGAATCCGGTTCAATTCCGGAGCTATCCCCGTAGCTGTAAAAGGACTCACATGAGAAGCTTCAATCTTCGCCACTGTTTATAAACGGGAAGGCGTTGAAGTAAACCTTAAGCCAGAAGACCTGCCACTTGCATAAAAAACAATTCAAAGCTTTCGGGAGAAAAGCGTGAAGTGTAAAAGCTTAAAGCATTTATATTTCTCATTTTTTATTCGAAGGCAGTCACAAAAAAAATTTTCTGTAAAATGAAAAAAGAAATTTTTATTGCGGCTGCTGTCATTTTCAGCAGTTCGGCTCACGCGCAACAAGACTCCGCTAAAACCCTCAGTGAAGTAGTGGTTACCGCCACCAAGTTCCCCACCAAACAAAGTGAAACAGGAAAAGTTGTTGATGTAATTACAAAAGAGCAATTGCAAAAAAGCTTTGGAAAATCTTTGGGCGAGGTTTTGAATGAACAACCGGGATTGACCATTAATGGCGCTGATAATAATTTAGGAACCAACCAAACAGTTTACCTGCGAGGTGCAGTGGCCGGCAACACATTGATTTTGATGGATGGCGTTCCCTTATACGATGCTTCCGGCATCAGTAGCGAATTTGACCTCAATAATTTTGCTCTGGATAATATTGAAAGGATTGAAATTTTAAAAGGCGCACAATCTACTTTATACGGTTCGGACGCGGTAGCAGGAGTGATCAATATCATCACTAAAAAATCCGGTAAAAAACCTTTGGATGTAAACGTTGATCTTTCTGCCGCAAGTTACAATACTTACAAAGGTGCAGTTTCCTTAACTGGAACCAAGGGTAAAGGACAAACGTTTTTTGTCTCCTACAATAAAATGAAAAGCAAGGGCTTTTCTTCAGCCTGGGATTCAACAGGAAAAAATAATTTTGATAAAGACGGATTTAATCAGGATGTGCTTCATCTTAATTATACTTTTACGCCTTTCAAAAAAACATCTGTTCGACTTTTTGGGAAATACAATAGCAATCATGCAGATCTTGATGCAGGCGCTTTCCAGGATGATAAGGATTATACTAATCACAATAATAATTTGATTACAGGATTGGTAATTGACAAAAAAATAAAAAAAGGATTCTTCAGGCTTCAGTATTCCTACAATCGTTTCAACAGAAACTTCTTGGATGATTCATCTGACGTTGGTGGCTACACGAAATTTCAAAGCGGCAAGTATAACGCCACCTCGCATTTTGCTGAATTATATACCAGCCTGAATTTTACCGGTCATCTTGAATTACTAACAGGTGCCGATTACAGGAGAAACTCAAGCAGTCAATTATATATTTATTATCCTGATTATGGTTTTCCTGCCTTGCCTATTTCTGCAGATAGCGCAATAACGAAACAGTTCAGTTATTACGCATCGCTGATGTTCAAAAATAAAAAGGGCTTTAATGTGGAAGCAGGAGGAAGATGGAATCATCACAATATTTATGGTAATAATTTTACCTATTCTTTCAATCCATTTTATCTGATTAATGAGCATTATAAAGTATACGCCAATCTTTCGTCAGGCTACCGTGTTCCATCCATTTATCAGTTGTATTCAGAATATGGGAATAAAAATTTAAAACCGGAAGTAACAACAAGTTTTGAGGTCGGTGCACAACTTTCGGCTGAAAAAATAAAAGCAAGAATTACCGGTTTTATAAGAGATGGGAAAGATGTGTTTTATTTTTATACCGATCCGATAACCTATGCCGGAAAATATATCAATGCCGATAAACAAAATGATTATGGAATTGAAACCCAGGCCTCATACCGGTTTTCTCCGAAATTTTCTGCCTCCTTCAATTACACATTCACTGATGGAAAAATTGTAACATCAAACGGGAGATAGAAAAGATACTTCCTATTTTAATCTTTACAAAAGGCCAAAAAATGTGCTCAATATTATTTTTGAACTACCAGGTAACAAGAAGATCTTTTTGTTTCTGCCAATTTTAAATCTGCGAGCAAAGCTTTTGAACCTGCAATACATGGGCGCCGGATTATCAAGTGAAAGGTTACTACACAATCGGTTTCTATGGAGAATACAAAATCAATAAGTCGTTTAAGATTTTTACCGATTTTGAGAATATTACCGATCAGCAATATTTTGTTACGAGAGGATTTACAACCAAAGGGTTTAATTTCAATGGCGGAATAAAGGCAGGATTTTAAAAAAGTGATTTTTTTAAATATAATTTTGTGACCTCGGTAACAGGTTTATTAAATTTGAAAGAAAATTATCAATGCCGCAGATTGCCAATATTTCCCTTAAACAATTATTGACCATCACGTTTACTTTATTTGCTGTAATTGACATTCTCGGCTCCATCCCGGTTTTAATTTCGCTGAAAGATAAAATGGGCGGACAGATACAATCTTTGCAGGCGACCATAGCGTCCGGCGCATTAATGATTTTGTTTTTATTTATGGGAGAACAATTGTTACAACTGCTGGGAGTGGACGTTCATTCCTTTGCCGTGGCGGGAAGTTTGGTGATTTTCCTTATCGGTTTTGAAATGATACTGGGTGTTGATTTTTTTAAACAGGACAACAACCCAAAGAGCGGAAGCATGGTACCTATTGCCTTTCCGTTGATTGCCGGTTCAGGAACGCTAACCACGATCATGTCATTAAAAGCCAACTACCATGATATCAATATCCTTTTTGGTATTCTAATAAATTTGGTGATCATCTTCCTTGTTTTAAAATCGCTTGATTGGATAGAGAAGGCTTTAGGCCCAAGTGGACTAATTGTTATCCGAAAATTTTTCGGCGTAATTTTGCTTGCCATTGCGGTTAAGATTTTTGCCAGTAATATCGCTTCCTTCAAGTTATAACATTTATAACTAACCCACCTGGCGAATTTTTGCGAGTGATATAAATCTTTAGTTTTTCTAAATAAAAAGTTCCCCTTTTTTTGAAAGTCACGATTTTTCTTATCTTTAAGAAATGATAGTTAAAACCAAAACTTTTTTACTCTTATTGCTGTTTCTGATAATTAATTCCTGCACACAAAAACTTCCTTATGGTGATCCACTTCAAAAGCCACAAGATATTTTAAAGAATAGTTCAAGTTTTATAGAGTATTGGATAACGGCGATGGATCTATCAACTGACTTTATGGGGTTTGATCCTTTTTCAAAACCAATTTCCAAAGAGACTTTTTTGAAACAGGTTGCAACAGGTAAATACCTGCCGGTAAGGCTTTTATCAGATTCTGCCTCCAAGATTTATTATCGGCTTTATAAATTGGACACTACTGTTGATCCCCTCATAACAACCTGGTTACAAAGTATTGGCGCGGTCACCTATAAAGATTTTATGTGGGAAGGATTGCAACTGCCGGAAATCAATTTTACTGATTTAAATGGCAAAGAATACAATTCTGATTTTATTAAAGGCAAAACTTTGGTGCTTGACTTCTGGTTTATTGGTTGCACGGCTTGTGTACACGAATTTCCCGATCTTAATGAATTAAAAAATAAATATGCCGGCTCAAAAAGTATACTTTTTGCCGGTATTGCCCCAGACAAAGAAAGCGCTCTTCGAAAATTTTTGAAGAAAACAGATTTTCAATTTGATGTAATTTCGGATACTGCTTCCTACCTGGTCAAGAAGTTAGGGATCCAATCTTGGCCTACTGAAGTTGTGGTTAAGGATGGAAAAGTCTTCAAAATATTGGATGATCAATATCACGGTTTTCCCGACTTAAAATTGATGCTACAAAAGGAAGTTGATTAATCGGACTTTCAGCACAGGATTGTAAATCGTATAATGAAGTAGTTGTTGTTGCACCATTTTCCCATTTTCAAATTAGCCGCTTCCGCTTTAAACTGTTACTTTTATTTAGCTTTTAAAAATGCCTCATTTCCAGTCCAGAGATAGCAGCAAAAAAATGACCATCTTCCAAAGCCTTTCACTGGCCTCCTGGTATGGGAGACAATTGGAAAGCTTAGCTAATCCATAAATATTGCCAAATAGGGGGGACTTGCGTTTGTATAATATTTTTCACTGGGTTGTATTGGAAGTTTTTTTTATATAAGCTCAGGATCTTTACTTAAACCTACGAAAGATTGCTTCTCTTCGAACCACTTTTTTTTAATAATTTTTTTTAAACTTAAAATTGTTTTGTTATGAAAAAGAGACTACTTCTTTTCTTGTGGGTTCTATGCACCCTTGGATTTTATTCTTGCCAAAAAAGTATTAAGGATTCAGGCCAGCTTGCATCTGAAGATGCTTCGCTCAAATCTTCGAATCAGGATCGTTTTAGTTCCACACATCTTACTAATGGAACATTTACTGAAGTTCCATATGATCATGAAGCTACTAATGTCTTCACCGAAGGCCCTGCAGTTGATAAACAAGGAAATGTGTTTTTTACTGATCAGAACCATGATAAAATTTACAGATGGGATGCAAAAACCGGTGATGTAACATTGTGGTTAACTGGTACCGGCCGGTCTAATGGAATGGAATTTGATGACGATGGTAACCTTATCGCTTGTGCAGATATGCATGGAGAAGTATGGAAGATTCGTCCGGATGGGAGCCATCAGGTGCTTGTTGATAATTACAATGGTAAATTGCTAAATGGCCCAAATGATGTATGGATCAACCCGGCAAATGAGGGTATCTATATTACAGACCCGATATTTCCAAGAGATTACTGGGATGATTCAGATCCCCGCAGACAAAACTGGGAGCCAACGCATTCTGAGCAGGCAGCAACTGGTAAAGGTGGCCATGTATATTATCTCGCCCCGGGTAGCCACCAATTAGTAAGGGTAACGACAATGGGAGGATGGAATGCTGATTCATGGCCAAACGGTGTTGTTGGAACTCCTGATGGAAAAAAATTGTATGTAAACCAATGGTCTTACAATGGCTCGGGTGGAATTTGGGTTTTTGATATTAATCATGACGGGACACTCAGCAACATGCAGCCATTTGTTCCGGGTCTTAATTTTTGTGATGGTATGTCTTTAGATAATGCGGGGAATATTTATGTATGCGCCGATGGAGGAATAAGGGTTTATAATCCAAACGGAGATAATATTCTGACAATTCCGGTTTCTTCAGCCAACAATGTATTTGCCGGAAAAAACGAAAAGACATTATTTATTACAGGTGGAGGATCAGGAAAGATATTTACTCAAAAGATGACGAGTGTAAAAGGTGTAGAAAAATTTAACAATGATCATCATGGACTTGGACATGATGATGATTAACGATTTCAATTCTTGAAAATAATCGATTTAAAAAGCTTCCTGCAAAACAGGGGCTTTTTTTATGTATCAGACCCCAGGAAATGCGAATAGCCAGGGAGTTAAAATAAACTGTGTTAGTTGATAATATTTAAACCGCTGTTGGTATTTCACCTTAGGACATTGACGAACTTTAAGTTGAGCGCTGGTTTATACATAAGGATAAAGTTTGTGATAGTGTATAACTGATATATCAATAAAGTAAATATACGATAGGCTTTTACCGTAATGATACGATTGCAACAGTAATTTCAATACTCGCCAAAACAGTCAATAATGCGCTTGTGCGGCAAAACCTGCAACCCTATCTTTGTTCTCAGAAGTTGATTGATGTTCAACAAACATTAATCAAAAATCCAAATCCATTGAAAAGAGCCTGTTTCCATTAATCCCGGAAAAACCAACATAAAATCTGATATCAATCAACTTCTTTTTTAAATTTATTCAATACCTGAGAGAAATAATTATCCCAATGAAAACCAGGCTTTAAACCAGCCTAATCTTTATCCTTGAGAAAACCAACCCGGAAGATTAAAAAATTAAGAGACTATCGGAAACGATGGTCTTTTTTTTTGTCTTACACTTTGGGCGAAGAGGTGTTTGCGAGGAATTACACTAATTCGAAATATCGAATATTGAACAAGGAATAATGAATCTTGAAATTTTGGAAAAAGTGTTTACTGCAAAATAAAAATCACGAAAAATTATTTGTTCACTGAAAAGCCGGCTTTATTTGCAGCAATCTTTTTCCCTAACAAAAATAGCTTTGAATATTTTCCAGAGGAAGGTTCCTATGTTATGAAAAAAGGCCATGTAGCATTTTTTAATTATTCTAAAGTTACCAATTCAATCTTCTTTAAATAATTTTCTTTCTTAAAATTCTTTTAAATATTGTTGATCTCATAGATGGGATCAACTTCAGTACCTGCCTCCATTTCAAAAATAGGATTGATAATTCCATCGCGCACGTCATACACCCAGCCATGTAAATGCGGCAACTGTCTTTGCTTCCACGCCTTTTGAATGATGGACGTTTTGGCCAGGTTCATTACTTGTTCTTTAACGTTGAGTTTTGTCAGCAAACTTCGTTTTTCTTCTTCTGTTGAACAAGCATCAATTTCATCACGGTGCATGCGATAAACATTTTTAATGTTCCAAACCCACTGATCAAGCAGGCCGTAGCTTGTGTTTGACATTGCTGCTGCAATTCCGCCACAATTGTGATGTCCACAAACAATCACATGACGGACTTTTAAATTTTCAACTGCAAACTGGAGAACACTTAATAAATTAAGATCAGTAGGCACCACCATATTCGCAATGTTACGATGCACAAATATTTCGCCCGGATGAGTGCCGGTAATTCTATCTGCCGGAACACGGCTGTCACTGCAGCCAATCCATAAAATTTCAGGTGATTGTAATGCAGCAAGCCGTGTGAAATATTCCGGGTCAGATTTTACCTGCGAAGACGACCATTCTTTATTATTGTTTAAGAGTTTTTTGTATGCTTCCATGTTTCTATTTAAGAATTAAAAATTACGAATTACAATTACCAATTAAATCGTAGCCTCAATCATTTTGCTTTTTGCTTTTTGTTTTTTTTTTGCCGATTGCTAATTCCCTGTTTTACATATTCAGCCCCCCGCAAGTACTGATCACTTGTCCTGTGATATAAGAACTCATGTCGCTGGCAAGAAAAAGTGTTACGTTGGCGATTTCTTCAGCGCTTCCAAATCTTCCCAAAGGTATTTTTTCTAAAAATGATTTTGCCGCTTCCCCTTCTTTTAAATAATGTGTCATATCTGTTTCAACAAATCCGGGCGCTATAGCGTTGCATCTTATGTTTCGGCTGCCAAGTTCCGCTGCTACAGATTTCGTAAAACCAATAATTCCGGCTTTGCTAGCGGCGTAACTGCTTTGTCCGGCGTTGCCTCTCATCCCGATTATTGAACTCATGTTGATGATGCTTCCGCTTCGCGCTTTCATCATTGGGCGAATTACTTGTTTAGTCATATTGAAAACACTCTTCAAATTGGTTGCCATCACTTCATCCCATTGCTCGGGTGACATGCGCAACAATAAATTATCTTTTGAAATACCGGCATTGTTTATCAAAATATCTATCGTTCCGAATTCTTTTAGAATCCCGTTTACTACATTTTCAGAATCAGAAAAATCAGCGGCATTGCTTTTGTAAGCTTTTGCTTTTATCCCCATTGCTTTTGCTTTTTCTTCCAAAGCTTTTGCTTTCTCATCGCTGCTAATATAGGTAAAGGCAACGTTAGCGCCACTTTCAGTAAGTTTCAAAACAATAGCCTCACCAATACCGCGGCTTCCGCCGGTAACAACCGCCACTTTGTTTTCAAGCATTTTCATTTTTAATTTTTGGGGTTAAAATTACTGTTTAGAATTTTAATTCCCGAAAAGGGCTTTTTTTTAATGATTTCTCAGTTATGTCATCAAAAATTTTTCTCATTTTCAAGCGGAAAATTGTTAATGTCGCGACTCAAAAGGTTCCATTGTTTTATCTTTACCGCGTAAAAACGTTAAGCTATGTCTCCCTTCAATTTATCACTCCCGGTAGCTATTGGCTGTGATCATGCAGGCTTCGATTATAAAGAAGCAATCATTTCTTTTCTTGATGGAAAAAATGTAACATGGAAAGATTTTGGAACCCATTCAACGGATTCTGTGGATTACCCGGATTTTGCGCATCCTGTTGCAGAAGCAGTAGAAAATAAGGAAGCTGCTTTTGGCATATTGATTTGCGGGAGTGGTAACGGTGTTGCCATAACCGCGAATAAACACCAGGATATAAGAGCTGCTATTTGTTGGGGGGAAGAACTGGCAGAATTGGCGCGCAAACATAACGACGCTAATGTTATTTGTATTCCTGCACGTTTTATAAGAGAAAGCGAAGTAGAAAAAATGCTTGAAATATTTATTCATACTGAATTTGAAGGAGGGCGTCATGAAAACAGGGTGAAGAAAATTGCTTGTTGTTAGATTCAATTCGCGTAGTCTTATTTTTTACTCAATTCTTCTTTTGGTTTTTATAATTCTTTTCCGCTGAAACGATTGGATCAAACGGTCCATATTTATGCTGACTTTCCGGGAAACTATCAACGTAAGGTCCAAATGGATAATCTGCCGGCTTGCCTGATATATCGGGCCAGTCTTTTTGCAGTTCTTTAAAAACAGGTCTTGGTCTTGAATTAATGTAAGCCGCAACATCCCACGCCTGCTCATTACTTAAAAATGGTTTTTTATAAGAGGTTCCAAAAGGCATATTATTTTTTACAAAGCCGGCGAAGTTTGATAACTGATAAAGCCCCGCACCGTTGGTATAACTGTGTCTTCCCCATAAAGGAGGATATAAATATTCGCGCCCGTCGTCAAGGAATTTGCCTTCGCCATTTTGCCCGTGGCACACCTGGCATTGAACCATAAAAATATCTTTTCCTTTTAAGGTGTCTGCAGCACGAGATAAAAAAGAAAGCCTTTCTGTTGCCGTACCAAAAACATTTTTGTCGTTTTCTTTTACACTGTTGCTTATCCATTTAATATAAGCAATCATTGCTTTCATTTCCCTGCTCGAATCACCCGGTGGAATTCCGTTTAAACTTCTTTTAAAACAGCCATTGATACGAGTTACAAGATTTACAATGCTGTTGCTTCTTCTTCTGAATTTGGGATAACTTATGCCGGTAATTGAAAAATTATTTGCAAAGATAGTTGTGCCGCCATCGATATGGCAGTTGTCGCAATTCATTCCGTTTGTAATGTGCGCTACAGTTCCTTTTGGACCTAAATATTTTGCAGTGTGCATAATCAGTTCCCTTCCATACCGTATCAAATTACCCGCAGAATCATGCGGCAAACTATTGGTATCAGGAGGATTCCATAATGTCGCCGCAGTAAAAGAAGTTTTGGCGGTATTTTTTATTTTATTCTTTCGGGGCAAGAGTAACAGGGCAAAAAGAATGCAAATAAGAAACACCGCCGTGATCGTCCAAAAAGTTTTTCTGCTCATATGTTCTTTCTCTTTAAATTCTAGGCGCCATTACAATAATTGCAATTATGTTCCTGCGCTCTTCCAACGCCCCAAACGCCGGAAGGCAATAATTGTATTCCAGGAAGAACGCCGGCCAACATGTCCTTGTGAACTGTGTCAGGATCAAGATTCATTGTCTGAGCAATGACATGACTGTTAACTAAAATAGCAACCGAGCAAACGCCAAAGAGCACGCCATCGTTCATTAATTCATTGATGCCGATTTTTACATTTCCAACTCCAGGAATAGAAAAATCGCCATCTGCCGGGTTTGAGAAAATGTTACGAACTGCAGGCGCATTCGTCTTCGGATCATTGATTTTGGTTGCATCGCCCAGCTTGTATTTTTCCCATACACTGTCGTTTAAAGCATAAGGTATGGCCTCGTGTCTTAAAATAACAACGGCAGTGCAATCATTGACATCGGCACCTGACTGCTGATTGGTCATAAGATAAACTCTCGGCCATGCCAGCGGCATAATGCCATCGGGGTGGGTTGCATCAAAAACGATTCGGTGTTTGCCTTTGATCTTATTTAACCATTCTTCAGGATCCTCAGAAGAAATTGAAAAGTGTTTGGAATGTGCTGCAAGTTGTGCAGGAAAAGCGAGTGTTGCCATTGTTAAAGCACCAGCGCCCATCGCCAGCGTTCCAAGGAAATCGCGACGGTTGGTTGTTGATTTTTGATCTTGTTCGTTCATAATTGTATAATTAAAGGTGGGAAAATCGATTTAATTCATAACTGCACAAGCTTTTAGGTTGATTTAAAGGTTTAGCTATAATCAGAAAAATCAATATCCGGTAACTAAAGGTAGTAATGGGTTGCTTTTAAAGAGAGGGAACAATAATCCGGACAGTATTTAGAAAAAGTAGCAAAAATCAAGCATTATACTGCCCCCTCAGATCAAAAATTTACTTGTGGACTAGATGGTAATAATCTTAATTCTCAACAAAATTAAATAATTTTATTAAACAAAAAATTATGTGTTTAAATCAGAAAATTATTTTCTCTGAATGGCGGGGAGGACAGGCAGGCTCTCATTCCCGCTTTCATTAACAGATTCAATAGCAAAGAAATAATTGTCTTTTGAATAGGGAATTGTAATTGAATTTTTGGAGGTAAACATTTTCTTTTGCCACATAGTACTGGAAGTTTCTCTTATCAAAACATAATAACCTTTTACTTTTCCATACTCTGGCGTTTGCCACGAAAAGGAAGAAGAATTTGATAAATTTTTCACATCGATTTCTACGTTTTGAGGAACTGATGGGGCTTTAGCAAGATTTGATAAATTGGCTAAATTAAGAGCCGTATTTTTTTGGAGGTATTTGTAATCTATAAACTTGGGAAGATCGCCATATTCAATCCCCTTTTCTCTTCTCACATCCTGGTGCTGGTGATTAAAGTTTTCATTCATTTCAGTAATTCTTACCGCCGTAAATCCGTTTTTTAAATAAGGAATATGATCACCACCACGCAGAAAACGATCCGGACGGTATATCAGTTTTACTTCGAGATTATCAACGTATCGTTCGCCGATTTCTTTTATATACCGCGCCAGTTCTCTTGATTTACTGTCATTCTCTAATCCTAACGCTCTAATCCTGGCCATGTCTTTTTCGGTAGCAGTAGCAGGAATCCCTTCACTGAATACCCGCACTTTTGTATTATTGATAATATTCGTTTCATTACTGTTATTGCTGCCAATAATGTCATTATTAAGAACGGCCCTTATATCCCAATTTTCTTTTTTTGCTTTGTCAGCCATGAAAGTGGAACCATATAATCCCTGTTCTTCACCACTCACTGCGACAAAAATGATTGTTGCCGGAAAAGAATGCTGGCTCATAATTCGTGCACATTCTATCACTGCTGCAGTGCCGCTTCCATCGTCGTTCGCTCCCGGTGCATCTCCGGTACTGTCCATCACATTAGTTCGCATTGCATCTAAATGGCCGCTGATGATGAAAATGCGATGATCGTTTGGATCAGTCCCTTTTAGAGTAGCCATCACATTTCCCAAAACTACTTTTCTATTTAAGCGAGAACCTGCATTAAGGGTTGTCGTATCAATAACCGCACTCATTCTTCCGCCTGAATTTTTTGCAAACTCATTGAACTTTTTCAGTACCCAGTTTTTAGCCGCGCCGATTCCTCTTGCTGCATCCGTTTGTGTACTTAAAGTGCTTCTCGTTCCAAATGAAACCAAGGTGTTAATATAAGATTGAAGGGAATCTACAGATACTTTATTCACCATTTTTTCAATTGCAGGATCACGGTTAATAGTGGTTTGTGAAAATACGGAGATACTAATAAGCAAAGCCAAAAAAAGCAAATATTGTTTCATTTTCTTTTGTTGAATAAATATTTCTAAATCTTCCTGAAAGTTAACCAACTTTTAAGAGTTAGATAATAATTTTAAAAAATGGATTTGGCAGGTAAACGAATAAATTCTCTGAATTTTTATTTTATTAAAACGCGACGCTTTTGAAAAAATCATCTTGAATTTTTCTATCCGTAATTTTGCGACAAAAAGAACATGCATATAACACCCGATAACCGGTTGAAGAAACTAATAGTGATAGGAGACAGGCTTTTGATAGAACCAAGCCGCCCGGATGAACGTACTGCAAGTGGGCTTTATCTGCCGCCCGGAGTACATGAAAAAGAAAAAGTGCAACAAGGTTATATTATTAAAACCGGCCCCGGTTATGTCATTCCTCTTCCTTTGGAAGATGAGCCGTGGAAAGGCGAAGAAGAAAAAGTAAACTATGTGCCGTTGCAGGCAAAAGAAGGCGACCTCGCTATCTTTCTTATGAGCGCCGCTACTGAAGTGATGTATGAAGGCAAAAAGTATTTTATTGTGCCTCAAAGCGCCATCCTGATGCTGGAAAGAGAAGAAGATCTTTAATGACCTTTCAGAGTAACAAAAGTTACCAATAACCCGGATTATCCTTTTTACCTTTATAAAAAATAAAACTACACTATGGCAACAACACAGCTTACGACTCAAACATTTAAAGAGAAAATATTCAATTACGAAACCGACAAAGATTGGAAATACGAAGGATTGCCGGCCATTATTGACTTTTATGCTGATTGGTGTGGCCCTTGCAAAATGGTTGCTCCTGTTCTGGAAGAACTTTCAAATGAATACGAAGGAAAGTTAATAATTTATAAAGTGAACACGGATAAAGAACAGGAATTGTCTGCAGTTTTTGGCATTCAGAGTATTCCTACGTTGCTTTTTATAGGCGCTGATGGTGAACCGATGATGCAGCCGGGGGCTCTGCCGAAACATGTTTTGAAAAAAGTAATTGATGAACAATTGCTGGTTCCGGTAAAAACAGAATCATAAAGGTATCGGGGTTTAAATAAGCCGGCAATTTTTTTGCCGGTTTTTTATTAATAGAAAAATGGTTGATAAAGTGTAGATATTTCAATCAATTATGAGAATGCTTTCTGCAAAATAATTTCAAGAGTAAACATATCAATTTCATAAAGTGGAGAAGGCTTTTTCAGCACCTAATAAACAAAAACTGCATCTTTTATTTGTTTAGTACGAATAGACCATTAAATTTGATTGTTCTTTTAGTATTTCCTAATGGTAATTTCAATGACGACGTATATGCTTGCCAGGCGACGCAATCTGTTTTTTTTAATATATCTTAAATTTTTTCAACACTCCTTGTCGCCTACAATCCGGTTTAGTAAGTAATAAGCGTGGCATTTAAAGCTTTTTACATAATTTAAAAGTTGTCAACTTATTGGCTATGAAAGAAAAATCATACAACAAAAACCTGGTAGTGATTATTGCTGCTGTTGCCGCTACAGGCGGTCTTTTATTCGGCTTTGATACCGGGGTTATCTCCGGCGCCATCCCGTTTTTTCAACAGGATTTTCATTTGAGCAACAGCATGGTTGAAAATATTACTACTTCCGGGTTAGCGGGAGCGGTACTCGGCGCGATATTTACCGGGAGATTGTCAGATATTTTCGGAAGAAAGAAAACCATAATGAGCGCGGCTGTTATTTTTGTCATTGGCGCTGCCTGGTCAGGATGGGCGCCGAGCCCAGGTTCATTAATCGCGGCGCGATTGTTTATCGGGTTAGCGATTGGTATTTCTTCTTTCTCTGTTCCGCTATATATTGCTGAAATTTCTCCTACACATATTCGTGGCAAATTGGTGTCGATGTTTCAACTGCTTATTACTATCGGTATCCTTGTTTCTTACCTAAGCGATCTTGCTTTTGCCAATAATAATGATTTGCAATCGTGGAGGCCAATGTTTTATATGGGCATCATTCCTGGCCTTATCCTGCTTATCGGCGTATTTTTTCTCCCTGAAACACCAAGATGGCTGATGAGTAAAGGCCGTGAAACAGAGGGACTTAAAATATTGAAAAGAATAGAAGAACCGGCGCTGATAGAAGAATCTATGCAGCGGATGAAAGATGAATTGCAGAAAGACAAAAGCCGTCCGAATTTTCGGGAAGTATTCCGGCCGTGGCTCAGGCATGCTTTAATTATTGCAGTGGGCATTATGTTTGTCCAGCAATTTGTAGGCATCAATACGGTTATTTATTACAGTCCGAAAATATTTATGATTGTGGGCTTTCAGGGCGCGCATGCCGCTATATGGGCAGCAGTAAGCGTAGGAGCAGTAAACGTAGCTTTCACTGTTCTTTCACTTTTTATGATAGATAAGTTAGGCCGCAGAAAACTGTATTTTATCGGTTTATACGGAATCGTCGTTTCACTGTTTGCATTGGGACTGGTATTTGCTTTTCATGATAGTTTAGGAGATACCGGTAAATGGCTCGCGATTATTTTTGTATGGGTTTATATCGCATTTTTCGCCATCAGCCTGGGCCCGCTTGGCTGGCTGATCATCTCAGAGATTTTCCCTTTAAGGGTAAGAGGAATTGGATCTTCCATAGGATCTCTCTCGAACTGGCTCTTTAACGGGATTGTAGCGTTCACCTTTTTTAAAATTGTAAAATTATTCACCGCTTCGGGCGCAGGCATTATTACACACGAAAAAGTATATGATGCCGTCACCAACACTTTTACAGTACAGGCTGTAGACAATGGAAATCCTGCCGGAGCCTTCTGGTTTTATGCGGCGATTGGCGTTCTGGGAATTATCTGGGGATATTTTTATCTTCCTGAAACGAAAGGTATTCCGCTGGAAAAAATTGAGCATCATTGGCGTGAGGGCGGAAACCCACGTCATTTACACAAAGTGTTAAACGCGGACTAACTGATTCCCGGTTCAGGATATTATACCTTCTCATCTGGCAAGCAAATTGTGGCTTTCTAAACCAAAAGAATTGGTATGTTTCGCTTAAAGAATTCAAAAGATTTAGACAATTTGCTGGATGATATCGGTGATCGCCGGATAGTAATGTTAGGCGAAGCTTCACATGGCACACACGAATTTTACACATGGCGCGCTGCTATTTCAAGGAGGCTGATCAAGGAAAAAGGTTTCAACTTTATCGCAGTAGAAGGTGATTGGCCTGATTGTTATGCCATCAATCGTTTTGTCAAAAATTATAAAGACGCTGGCGGCGATATTGAAAATGTTTTGAAAAATTTTGATCGCTGGCCTACGTGGATGTGGGGAAACTGGGAAGTGGCCGGCCTTGCCGAATGGATGAGGGAACACAACGCACCTCTTTCGGTAGAAAAAAAAGTGGGCTTTTATGGCCTTGATGTTTACAGTTTATGGGATTCAATGAAGGCGATGATGCATTATTTGGAAACCGAAGATCCAAATGCTGCTAACTCTGTAAAAAAAGCGATTCAATGTTTTGAACCATTCAATGAAAACGAACAGCAATATGCCCGTTATACTTTAAGAGAAGCGGGTTGCAGGGAAGAAGTGGTGGCGCTTTTAAAAGAAATAAGGTTGAAAGCGCAGTTCCTTGACGGTGATCGTGAAGCGGGTTTCAATACCGAACAGAATGCTTTAATAGCAGTAAATGCCGAAAAATATTATCGCTCAATGATTGGCTTTGATAATGAAAGCTGGAACGTGCGTGACAGGCATATGATGGAAACTTTGGACCGCCTGATGAAATTTTATGGAAAAAATGCAAAGGGAATAGTGTGGGAACATAACACGCATGTCGGAGATGCACGGGCTACAGGAATGTCAAGGGCCGGAATGGTAAATATTGGTGAACTGGCGCGTGAAGAGTACGGCGAAGATAACGTATACCTGGCAGGCTTTGCTACTTATCGCGGCAGCGTGATTGCCGGGGAAGAATGGGGCGCACCCATGGAAGTAATGGAGGTGCCTGAAGCACAAAAAGGAAGTGTGGAATATCACCTGCATCAGCAAAGTGATAAGGACCGTTACCTGCTTTTTAATAAAGAAATTCCTGAAGAATATTTTGAGAAAATGGGACATCGCGCGATAGGGGTGGTATATGATCCGGCAGTGGAAAAATACGGAAATTATGTGCCTTCACTATTACCGCAACGATACGACGCATTCCTCTTTATTGATGAGACAAAAGCATTGCATCCTTTAGCGTTACATGTCGACAGGAGAAAAGTTCCTGAAACTTTCCCTTCTGATTTTTAGGAACTATGGCAGCGGAATTCCAAACTGAACACCTGTTAGCCTTTTGCTTTTCACTCTTTTTTGCTGAATAAGCACTTTAAACTTATTGCCCATATCCATCAATAACTGGTGTACCTGGAAAACAAAATCGCGGCTGTTTTTCGGATTTTCGAGCTCCAGTTTTCTCAGGTAATTCATTAAACCCAATGAACGGAGAAAATGCGCCTGCGTCGTATAACCTGAACATTGCAGATCATATTTTTTGCCCCACCAACATAACGCCGAAAAATTGACATGCGCTGTAATGTCCTGTTTTCCTATATCAGAATAAGGAGAAGAATTAACCTGGTGGCCTTTATAACAGATAAGCGTACCCGAATTTCTTTTAGCGCTGTATAAATCTTTTGATGAAAATCCGTAATCAATAGTAAGTACAAATCCGGCTGATAAATTAGAAGCGACATCTTTTATCCATTCAATCGCCTGAAGGTTTATTTCGGTACAATAATTTTCAGACAAAATAATATCCTGTTCCTGTAAATAATTTTTCAGTTTTTCATCAGCCGGTTTTAGCAATTCCTCAAAACCATCGTTGTAATTGACAAACACTTCCATTAGTTCTTTCTGCATCTTCATCCTATGAACCGGAAAATTATCAAGTACTTCATTTGACAAAATACAACCGCTAACAGGTGACAGCTCTTCAATTGAAGTATGCCATGAAACTTTTGAAGGCAGCATTTGTTTTTGCCATTTTTGCATTGCTTCACTTTTTTCGATGATGCAATATTTCAATTCATTGTAAAGAGGTTGGTTATTTTGAAGATAATGCAGAATGTCATTGCACAAAGCGCCGGTTCCTGCACCATATTCTACAATAGTAAAAGGTTTCTTATCAAGGAGCAGCCACATTTCTTCTATCTGTTTTCCAACAAGTTCTCCAAAAAGAGAACTTAAAACAGGACTGGTATAATAATCACCTTCTTTCCCAATCTTATTTCTTTCAGAATTGTAATATCCCAGTGCAGGATAATAGAGCGCCATTTCCATAAAATCGCGAAAAGATACCGGCCCTTCTTTTTTAATCTTTTCCTTTAAAATTTCTGAAAGTTCCATCAACAGCTTTGGATTTCAATTAAAAAAAGGTAGCCCTCGGAAGGGCTACTTTTGGTAAGATTAATTTCTTAATTCTTTCCCGTGACATTGCCTTCTTCTGCTTATATAAATTATTCGGTTCTTTTAAACACTTTTAAGCCTCGGAAAGAAATTATTTTACCAGTTATAGTTGTTATAATTTTCATGCCAGCTTTTATTTCATATAAAATTGAGAAGTAAGCAGTAGTGATTGTGCAATCATTTCCACTAATATTCCGCGCTCTTCTGAATATGTATTAATTTAGTAAAAGCGTAAAGACATAAAAAAAGCAAATCAAGTTTCAAATGAATGCCAGTTATTTTATATCCCATCTCTGGTTGCAGGCTCACCCGGAAGGAGGATTTTTTAAAGAAGTTTACCGTTCTCAGGAAACTATTGCTTCTGAAGCTTTGCCATCGCGTTTTAAAGGTGAAAGAACTTTTTCTACTGCTATCTATTATTTATTGCGGCAGGGTGAGCATTCTCTTTTTCACCGGATTAAAAGCGATGAATGCTGGCATTTTTATGCGGGCGGCACATTGTTGATTCACATAATCGAACCTAATGGAAAATATTATTGCATCAAACTGGGTTCAAACATTTATCTGGGAGAAACTTTTCAATTTATTGTTCCTGCGAAAGCGTGGTTTGCTGCAGAACCAGCACCGGAAAGTGAGTTCAGTCTCTGTGGATGCACCGTAGCGCCAGGATTTGATTTTGCTGATTTTGAAATAGCGCATAAAGAAGAACTATTAACTGCCTTTCCTCATTGTAAAGAAATTATTAATCGTTTAAGCAGGTAATTTTAATCTTCTTTTCTAATCACTTATTGCAATATCATTTTCCATATTTCTTCAACAGTTTGTTGTGTATAAAAACTTTTTTTCGCAGAAGCTTTATTGAAATTGATAAGCGCATTGCAATTTGCCAGGGTGTGATCAGGAAAGATAGTTTCTATGATGTTTGTGTTTATTAATATCTCAATACCATCTTTCTGGGCTACTTTTATAAACTGTGCCATAAATATTTTTTTAGTTGAAATTTAGCAATTATTCCTTATAGAAGAAATCTCTGAAAATTGATACGTAATATTTCGATATTTTTCAACGCGTTTTTACGAAATAAAACCGTAATTCTTTAAGCGAAAAAATCAGCAATAGTGCTATTGTTGACTGCTCACATTCTCTCTATTTTTGTTCCGGAAGTTGATTGATGTTCAACAAACATTAATCTACCGATAACAATCGGGAAACAATATCCATTGAAAAAAGATTTACAATAATCCTGAAAAACTAAATTAAAATCTGATATCAGTCAACTTCTTTTTTTGATCCAATATCTGCAGTTAAACCGAACCGAAGGAACACTAACCCTCAAATTCCCGTAAAATTTAAACCTGAAAAACCAACAAACCCCAGGATTAAATTATTAAAAAAACTTCCGGATCTCCCGGAAGTTTTTTTATATAAAGTGTTTATTTATTAAAATGTTGTTCTTTCGTATGCAGTGTCAGATGTTTGATGGAGATTTAAAGCTGTTCACCAAAACAGGAGAAAGAAATCCTCGTTTTCGGCTTTAATTTTATCTCAGAATGTCAAACTTCTTAAAAAATGTTTGTTCTTTTTTTGAAACGATTACTTCTTCCACCTTCGCTGTGTCAGGACCTGATTTACTCCAATCTATAAACGCCTTCACATCTTTTTCATCGCCTGTAATCATTGCTTCCACTTTTTGATCTTTTCTGTTCTTTATCCAGCCGGTGATGTTTAGTTTTTGCGCAACCTTTCTTGCAGAATCCCGGAAAAAAACGCCCTGTACTTTTCCACTTATCAATAGTTGTACGGTCTCCATATCTCAAAGATAATCAACCTGAAGAAATGAAAATTAAGCCATCTTTTATTGTCAAAACTTATTCTTTTCAAATTTAATTCGACAGGTATAATAAAAATGTAAACCCTTAAACCGGCATATCTTTTAATTTACCTTTGCATTTATTATTTCATTACTGTTGCAAAACAGCAAATTAATTCTCAATGAGCCAACAACCCTTCCAGAAATTTATTAATAAGAAAAATAATGCTGCTGTAAAAGAAAAGCACAAGCAGGATAAGAAGAAAGCTAAAAAACAACGGGCCGCTGATATAGAAAAACATTTTGAAGAGAAACGTGCAGCCCGAAACCGCGCTTTCGTAAATAAGCCGCAAGAAAAGAAACCAAATAAAAGACAAAAATATCCACAGAACAAAACAGAAATACAGCAAAAAAGTGTGCATGCTGTAAAAAAGGATTCTTCATTTGCAGAGATGCCTTTGAATAAATTCCTCGCTCATTGTGGAGTCACTTCACGGCGCGATGCAGTGCAATTAATTATTGATGGAAAAGTTACTGTCAATAAAAAAGTGGTTACACAACCGGCTTTTAAAGTGAATGAAAAGGACGAAGTGGTTTACAACGGTAAAAAATTATTTGTTACCAAAAACCTTGTTTATATTTTATTAAACAAACCTAAAGATTACATCACAACAACCGACGATCCACAAAACAGGAAAACAGTTTTACAACTTACTAAAAATGCTACTGACCAAAGGATTTATCCAATAGGAAGGCTTGACAGAAACACTTCCGGGGTTTTGCTTTTGACTAACGACGGCGCACTTACCCAGGAGTTGACGCATCCGAGTTTTAATATAAAAAAAGTATATGAAGCAAAACTCGACAAGCCCTTGACGAAAGCGGATTTTGAAAAAATATTAAATGGGATAAAGCTGGAGGATGGCGAAATTTTTGCGGATGCTTTGGCATATGCAGATTCAAAAGACAGGTCTGTTATCGGCATTGAATTGCATAGTGGCCGCAACAGGATCGTCCGGAGAATTTTTGAACATTTGGGTTATGATGTAAAAGGGCTTGACAGAGTAATGTATGCAAATCTTACTAAAAAAAATGTAGAACGAGGCCGTTGGCGTTACCTCAGTGAAAAAGAGATTCGGTTATTGAAGTACATGAATAAACAGAAAAATATAAGTGGCGCAGGTAATAATCAAAAACTGGTAAAAGCTGCTCCTGCTTCTCATCTGAAGAAAAAATAATTAGAAGTGAAAGGACTTGACATCGTATTTGAAAATGATGATTTTGTTGCGATAAATAAAGAACCGGGAATGCTTACCATACCGGACAGGCATGATGATACGCAATTTTCATTGTACAAAATATTAAATCAGAAATACGGGAAAATATTTATTGTTCATCGCCTCGACCGCGATACTAGCGGCTTAATTCTTTTTGCAAAAAACGAAGCTACTCACAAATATCTTTCTCAATTATTTGAAAAAAGAAATATCGAAAAGAAATATTTGGGAATCGTTCATGGAAATATGCCTGAAAAAGAAGGAGCAATAAATCAATCTGTAATGGAGCATCCTGTAAAAAAAGGGACAATGGTTATTAATAAGAAAGGTAAGCCTTCATTAACCCATTACCGAGTATTGGAGAATTATGGAATTTATTCATTGGTTGGCTTTGAAATACAAAGTGGTAGAATGCACCAAATAAGATTGCATGCAAAAACGCTCGGTCATCCGATTATTTGTGATGAAATATATGGAGATGGTAAGCCGGTTTTCTTATCTTCTTTCAAAAAGAAATACAGGTTGAGCCAGAACGAATTAGAAGAACGCCCCCTTATCAGCAGGCTGGGCTTGCATTCCTTTAGTTTGAGTTTTAAAGATGCCGCCGGCAAAGATTTTTTTATTGAAGCGCCTTTGCCAAAAGATATGAAAGCGCTTTTGCAACAATTGAAGAAGAACAGGAAAGTGTTTGGATAAAAAACAAAAGGATATGATGATTTAACACCATATCCTTATACACGTTCAAACAGATTATTTACAAGTTCGGTTGTGGCGTATAACGCAAATATGGTTTTACTTCCCTTACACCTTTAGGAAATTTGGTTTTTGCATCCTCAGTGCTTATTGCCGGAGAAATAATTACATCTTCACCTTCTTTCCAGTCTGCCGGAGTTGAAACACTATAATTTGAAGTAAGTTGTAAAGAATCAAGTACCCTCAATACTTCATTAAAATTCCTTCCGGTAGAAGCGGGGTAAACGATCATTAGTTTTATCTTTTTATCAGGGCCAATGATAAAAAGTGACCGTACAGTTGTAGTTGCTGAAGCATTTGGATGAAGCATTCCGTAAAGATTGGCTACTGTTTTGTCTTCATCAGCAATAATAGGGAAATCAACATTACAATTTTGAGTTTCGTTGATATCTTTTGTCCAGTCCTGGTGTTTATCCAAAGGATCTACACTTACCGCCAGCACTTTGGTGTTTCGCTTTTCAAATTCTTTTTTTAATTGTGCGGTTCTTCCTAATTCGGTAGTGCAAACCGGAGTATAATCAGCAGGGTGAGAAAAAAGAATTCCCCAGCTATCGCCAAGATAATCATAGAAGTTAATTTTTCCTTCTGTTGTTTCCGCTGTAAAGTCAGGAGCGGTATCGCCTAATTGTAAACTCATGATGATTTATTTTTATTATTAAAAAATTGTTGCAAATATAAGTTATCCTACAAATTTAGTAGACTTTATTTTATAAATTTGTCACTGGTTCAGTTTATTTTTATGCAGGTCAAAATAATTGCCAAATGCTTTCAAAAAAAACCCAGTATGCCTTTAGGGCGCTTGTGCATCTTGCCGAAAATTATGGAAAAGAACCGGTGAAGATTTCTACGATTTCCATTCACCAAAAAATTCCTTTAAAATTTTTGGAACATATCCTTAATGACCTTAAGAAGGCAGATATGCTTGAAAGCAAGAAAGGTAAAGGCGGTGGCTATATTTTAAAAATTTCCCCAAAAAAATTAAACCTTGCTACAGTAATAAGAATTATTAATGGCCCCATTGCGTTACTTCCCTGTGTAAGTTTAAACTTTTATGAAAAGTGCGTTGATTGTGATGAAGCCACATGCGGGATACGAAAAATGATGTTGATTGCGCGTGATGCCACTTTAAAAGTTTTGGAGAAGAAAACATTGCATGACATGATGGTTGAATAACTTTAATGTGAAAATGTGAAAATTCGAAAATGTGAAAATGAAAAGACAGTGAACGAATAAATAATGAGGTTTTACTTCCAAAAGTCAAAGTGCATTTGAAGTTTTACTAAACCCTCCTTTGGAGGGCAGGGAGGCCTATTTTCCTGAGGCCCGCGTCACACTGGTTCTTCCGAAACGATTTTTTACTTCATCGACTGCTTTGTACAAAGTTTTTTTTCTTGCAGAATCGGTAAAAAGATTGGCCTGTAAAGATTGATTACTGAAGTCGCTGAGCCGGACTCCCAACAAACGAACAGGCTTTCCTTTTCGGTACAACTTATCAAAAAGCGCCTTTGCTACCGGGATAATTTCATCATCGGCAGAAGTATAAGGAATGGTGGTTTGCTGAGAAGTGGTTTCAAAATCAGGATATCTTATCTTGATGGTAACACAGGCGGCAGATTTTGCTTCCTGTCTTAATTTGAAACAAATTATTTCAGTCATTCTCACAATTTCACTCATTAAAAATTCAATGTCAGTTACATTTTCAAAAAAAGTATTTTCTTTCGAAATGGATTTTGTTTTGCGGTATTGTGCAATTACAGAAGTGTGAGTTGCCTGCGCTCTATGCCAAAGATCGAATCCCCATTTACCTAATAATTTTTCAAGGCTTTCAGCATTGGTGTTGTGAATATCCCTGATCAGTTTTATCTTATGGTATTCTAAAATTTTATTTGTTTGTTCGCCAACTCCTGGAATTTTGTTAACTTCTAACGGCGCTAAAAATTCTTTTTCTTTTCCTAACGGAACCTGTAAAAAGCCATTTGGTTTTGCTTCATTGGTAGCCATTTTTGCCACCATTTTATTTTTAGCAATTCCAAAAGAAATGGGAAGCCCGGTTTCGTTCATAATCAATTGTCGAAGATCAATCGTCCATTTCAATGGATCAAAAAATTTATCCATTCCCTGGAGGTCAATGTAAAATTCATCAACAGACGCTTTTTCAAATAAAGGGGCTTTTGAAGCGATAATATCTGTTACCCATTGTGAATATCTGGCGTATTCGCTATAAGTTCCTGAAACAACAATTGCCTGTGGACACAGTCTCATCGCAGTTTTCATGGGCATCGCAGAATGAACACCAAATTTGCGTGCTTCATAAGTGCAAGTTGTAACAATGCCTTTTTCATTTTGTCCACCTACAATTACAGGCTTTCCTTTTAACGAAGGATCTTTCAAAATTTCTACCGAAACGAAAAAAGAATCGAGATCGAAATGAGCGATGATATTTGACGGAGAAGCCATAAGGAGTGTAAATTTACAATTTCCCTTTTATCAGGCATCTTTATAAATATCCAATAAACCGTCTGGAAGATTTACATACAATCTGCGGTTTTTTTTATCGATTTTGTCCAGTGAATTCTCGTGAACAGGTATCAGCACTTCTTTTCCACCAATCATAATTCTGCACAAAACCTGGTGCGGTTGTTCAATTACTTCCAGTACTTCCCCAAGTTCTTCATCCTTATCCATTATCATAAACCCAAGAAAGGAAATTGGTGCCGAAGCTGATGCATATTTTTTAAAATCATTTTCAGTAAGCCAAGCTTCTTTTTTGATGAGTGGCCTTGCTGCTTCTTTTGAATTAATTCCCTCAAGAGAAATAAAAATCTCTTTCTCGTTTTTTATTTTAGCAGAAGTGATAAAATAAGGAAGAAAAGAATTGTTTGATTCTTCAATAAAAATAGTTTCAAGGCCTTTTAAAGAAGTTTTTTTGCCAAGATTATGTTGAAGCACCATTTGGCCATTTATTCCAAAAGTCGCGGCCATTTTTCCTATTTTAAAATACTCATTCATTTTTACTGCAAAAGTATAATAAAGCCGGGATGAAGCTTTTGCAGTAAACCCACAAAATGTAAAGATTTTTATTTTGGATATAAACAGGACCAAAAAAAAGTGAACGTCAATTAAGACGTTCACTCCAACTTAAACTTTACATTATGACAGATTTTTTAAACACCCATGTAATCTCTTAAAAGATTACATCCGGAATACGTTTGCAATTTTTTTAAGGCTTTATCTTTTATTTGTCTTACTCTTTCTCTTGTTAGATTATACCTGGCTCCCAGGTCTTCAAGGCTGACGGGCTCATCAACACCAATTCCGTAAAAACAACAGATTACTTCTTTTTGGCGTGGAGTAAGCAACGACAATGACCGTTGGATTTCCAGCCGCAAAGAATCGTTGAACATAATTCTTTTATCTGCGCTCTCAGCGTTGCCGTTTTGAAGTACATCTATTAACGTATTTTCTTCCCCTTCACTTAAAGGGGAGTCCATACTTACGTGCCTTGCTGCCACATTCATTGTAGCTGCTACTTCTTCGGTTTCTATATTAAGATAGGTGGCCAATTCTTCAACACTTGGCGGGCGTTCAAATTCCTGTTCAAGATGAGAATAGGCATGACTCAGCCTTTTGGTTAAACCTACTTTGTTTAAAGGTAATCTTACAATTCTTGCCTGCTCTGCCAGCGCCTGCATAATGCTTTGGCGTATCCACCACACACCGTAAGAAATAAATTTGAATCCGCGTGTTTCATCAAAACGCTGCGCTGCTTTTATAAGTCCGAGGTTGCCTTCATTGATTAGATCTGGCAAAGTAAGGCCCTGGTTTTGATATTGCTTTGCTACCGAAACGACAAAACGCAAATTGGCCTTGGTAAGCTTGTCCAACGCTTTTTGGTCGCCTTGTTTTATCAGCTTTGCCAGTCTCACTTCTTCCTCAGGGCTTATCATTTCAACCCTTCCAATTTCCTGCAGGTATTTTTCCAGGCTTTCACTCTCACGATTGGTAATGGATTTTGAAATCCTTAATTGACGCATACTCATACAGAGATAAATTTAATGTGGATGAAGAGTTAGTTCGTGTCTTACTAAATTGTTTTTATGATAAAGTAAACGTCAATAAGGGGGAGTTAAGTATATTAGGCAGGTATATTATTTATTTTTCAGTATAAAATAATTCTTATTTTAAAATAAATTACTAAAAAAAATGATAAATGTGGCCTGATAGTTAATTTATTTTCTATTATTGCAGATAATGACTTTATCAATATTAAGATGAGTAAAAAAATACAATACACTGTTGAGTACCCGGTAAGATGTTCTCCTGCCATTTTGTTTGAATTTCTTTCTACTTCTTCAGGCTTACAGGAATGGTTTGCTGATAAGGTAGAAGATGAGGATGGGATTTTCAGTTTTTCATGGTCGGGTGGCGCTGCTGAAGAAGCGGAGGTAGTTGAAATGGAAGAAAATAAGTCAATTAAATTTCATTGGGTTGATTCGCCGGCAGATGAATTTTTTCAATTTAGTATTGAGAAATCTGAAGTAACGAATCAAACGATTTTAGTGATCCAGGATTTTGCGGAAAAGAGAGAGATTAAGGATCAAAGCCAGCTTTGGGAAACACAGGTTAAAGACCTTTTTCACCGGCTGGGAAGCTAAGTTTGATAAATTCAATAATTTCTTCAAAAGCTTCCTCTAAAAATTTTCTGGACGAATTCCATTCAGCCAGTTCTGTTTTCTTTGCAATTTTTAAAAAGTGTTTTTCATTTAGTTTCTTCAATGCCCGGTTGTTCATTTCGTTGACAGATACAAAATTGGATGAATGAAAATGATGTTCCCATTCATTTTCGTTTACACAAATTGAGAAGTTCCTTTGTTTAAGAAATTCAATCGCTTCATCAGAAATAGTTATCCCTTTAAAATTTTCTCCTGAAATATGAAGGGCGATACTAAAAAAATTTCCCCACCAAAACAGCGTTCTTACCGCTAAAATTTTCTGTTTACTAAAAAAAGCAGGATAATCCAGGATTACATACGGAAGCCCCTTATAATTTTCACCTTTCGAAATTTTGCCTCCGGGTTTTAACAACTGGCTGGGAAGAAACCGTTTTTCCCTGACAATCTTTTTCTTGTATTCATCGTGTAACTGACCGAGCAGTAAATAAACTTTTTCGATTATTAGTTGTTTTGTGAAAATCCAATCTGTATTATTCACCAATTCCATTTCGCGCTTTGAAAGCTGTATTTTTGCTTCTTCATCCATTTTTGAAATTTACAACAAAAGAGTTAACGCCATAGTTTTTGCATGTTCAAAAAACTTGATAAATTAATATTAAAAGCTTTTGTCGGGCCGTTTATAGCCACATTTTTCATAACACTGTTTGTGTTTATGATGCAAATATTGTGGAAGTATATCGATGATTTGGTAGGCAAAGGACTGGATATTTATACACTTACTAAATTTTTAATTTATGCAAGCGCAACTCTCGTAACTCTTGCCATGCCTATTGCTATACTGATTTCTTCAATAATGACTTTTGGGAAATTGGGCGAAAATTTTGAACTGGTAGCCATCAAATCTTCGGGTATTTCATTGTTGCGTTTTATGCGGCCTTTATTCTTTGTGACCATTCTTCTTTCCGGTGTCGCTTTTTTATTTGCAAATTATATTGCCCCGGTAGCCAATTTAAAATTCGCCGTTATTTATCATGATATTTACGAAAAAAGCCCGGCCTTTGATTTGAAAGATGGTGTTTTTTACGACGGCTTCAGGGGGTTTTCTATTAAGGTAGATAAAAAAGATAAAGACAGAAGCACACTTCATAAAGTATTAATTTACGAACAAACAAATGGAGTGCAGGATAATACGATTATTTCTGAAAGCGGAAAAATGTCGGTAAGTAATGATAAAAAATTTCTTGAATTCAAATTAGAAAATGGAAACCGTTACCAGGAAAAAGGATCTTTTAACTATAAGAATAATGAGTTTATAGATCTACGTTTTGAAGAATACAATAAACTCTTTGACCTGAGCCAGTTAAATCTTCAGAAAACATCAGACAGCCTTTTTATGAACAACATCCGCATGAAAACAATGCGCCAGTTAAATGTTGATCTTGATTCTTTGAAGCACGCCCCGGATTCTCTTTATAAAAGAAACCACAGCGAAATGGCTTCTTATATTACCTATTCAAAATTTAAAGACAGCACAATTCCAAAAAAAGAAATAGCTAATTTCAAAGATACGATGCAAGGAAAAAAGGTTAATACTTTTGATTCATTAATTCCTGACAGCCTTCAAATGACTGTTTTTCAACAAACGCTGAGCCAGGTGAGCAATGCACGTAATCTTTTGCAGGTTATTGTAGCTGATGATAAAGCACAAAAAGATGATATAACACAGCATAAAATAGAATGGCATAAAAAATTATCTGTTTCAATTGCCTGTCTTGTATTGTTTTTTATTGGCGCTCCTTTAGGCTCTATTATTCGAAAAGGTGGCCTGGGTATGCCTTTGGTAATGGGTTTGTTATTCTTTATGATATTTTACCTGCTAAATATTTTTGGTGAAAAGTTTACAAAAGATCATGTGCTCATTCCTATAGTCGGAATGTGGCTTCCGGTAATTATTCTTACGCCCGTAGGCTTTTTTCTTACCTACAAAGCCATGCACGATTCGCAATTATTCAATAAAGAATACTATTATCGTTTATTCAAAAGAATAAGAGGCACAGTGAACGGCGTGACAGGAATTTTTTATAAAAAAGCCGGTTAAAAAATGAAGAATAAGTCGAGATATGAACAGGAACCTTTTATAATTGTCTCAGCCTTTGTTTAAGAAGCAACTGAATAAGAAGCAACTAAAACAAAGGCTGATAAATTGAAAAGCAATCTGGTGCAAATGTAAAGAAACCTGACCTTCAAAACCAAATATTTTATGAAGATTTTTTTTCATTTTTGATAATTAGGTTTCTTACAACATATCGGCTAAAAAAAGATTTATATTCGTTCTATTTTATTAAAAAAACAAATCGTTATGGAAGAATGGAAAGAATTTCAGGAGAAAAATAAAGAAAGATTTTTAAATGAGATGATGGAGCTGCTTAAGATTCCTTCAGTAAGCGCCAAGAAAGAACATACACTGGATATGAAAAAGTGTGCTGAGGCTGTTAAAAAAAGTTTACTGACAGCAGGTGCTGATAAAGCTGAGGTGATGGCAACTGATGGATTTCCTGTAGTGTATGCAGAAAAAATTATTGATAAAAATAAACCGACTGTTTTGGTATATGGGCATTATGACGTACAGCCGGCTGAGCCTTTGGAACTTTGGGAGACTAAACCTTTCGAACCAGTAATAAAAGATGGAAAAGTATTTGCGCGTGGATCCGCTGATGATAAAGGCCAGTTTTTTATGCACGTAAAAGCGCTGGAAGTAATGGCGAAAACAAATACTTTGCCTACGAACATCAAATTTATTATCGAAGGAGAAGAGGAAGTAGGTTCGCCAAATTTGGGCAAGTTTGTGGAACAAAATAAAGAGCTATTAAAAGCGGATGTGATACTGATAAGTGACAGCGCTATGCTAAGTCTTGAAACTCCTTCACTGGATGTTGGCGTTCGTGGCTTATCTTATATTGAAGTAGAAGTTACCGGTCCTGAAAGAGATTTACATAGTGGCACGTATGGCGGCGCGGTTGCAAATCCCATCACTGTTCTGGCAAAAATGATAGCAAGTTGCCACGATGAAAATAATCACATAACTATACCGGGTTTTTATGATGACGTAGCGGAAGTTTCAAAAGAAGAAAGAAAATTAATGAATGAAGCGCCTTTTTCAGAAGATGAATACAAAAGGGAAACAGGCGCAAAAGAATTATGGGGAGAAAAAGGCTTTACAACAATTGAAAGAACCGGCATTCGGCCCACCCTGGAAATTAATGGAATCTGGGGCGGCTACGAGGGAGAAGGGGCAAAAACCGTTTTACCTTCAAAAGCTACGGCTAAAATTTCAGCAAGATTAGTCCCGAATCAAACTTCAGAAAAGATGACAAAAAAGTTGATTGACTATTTTACTTCAATCGCTCCATCTTCTGTATCTGTAAAAGCCTTCCGTCATCACGGAGGTGAGCCTTATCTTACTCCAATTGACAGCGATGGTTATAAAGCCGCTACCCGTGCTGTAGAAACCACTTTTGGTAAAACACCGGTACCTGTTCGAGGTGGAGGAAGCATTCCTATTTGTACTATTCTTGAAAAAGAATTAGGTGTAAAAATAATTTTTATGGGTTTTGGATTGGATAGTGATAATCTTCATTCACCCAATGAAAAATATGGCATCGTAAATTTCAATAAAGGGATTGAAACTATTCCTTATTTTCATAAATATTTTGCTGAATTGTTTGCCGGAAATTCTTAACGATAATGAAATAAAAATTACCGTTTTTTGCCGGTTTACTGTAGTAGAAAATATATAAACGGATAATTTTTTATTGCAGAAAAGGGTTTTCTTTTATCTCTTCTCCAATGGTAGTTGGAGAGCCATGGCCCGGATAAACTTTTACATTTACGGGTAGTTTGAAAAGCTTTTCTTTTATATTTTTCAAAAGATCTTCATGGCTCCCATATGGAAGATCAGTGCGGCCGATACTGTTTTGAAAAAGCACATCGCCACCAATAATAAAATGTTGTTTTTCACAATAAAAACAAACGCTTCCCGGCGAGTGGCCCGGAGCATGAATTACTTCAAGTTTGTCATCTCCCAAAGAAATAAAATCACCTTCTTTTAAATATTCCACTTTGCCGATGTAATTATCAAAAGGAAGATTAAACATTAAACCCGAGGCTGGTGCCATTTCAAGAATTTCTTTTTCGAGTTTATGACTATTTAACGTTAATTTAAATTCTTCTGCAATAAATTTATTGCCGAATACATGATCGAGGTGGCAGTGTGTATTCAATAAAAGTTTGGGCTTTAATTTGTGGCTAATTATAAAAGATTTTAGCTCTTCCTTTTCGGCATCAAAATAGCAGCCGGGATCTATTATGATACATTCATCTTGTTCATTGTAGAGCACATAGGTATTTTCCTGCACAGGATTAAAAGTGAAAGTTTTTATTTGAAACATAAGTATATTATTGAAAACCCATCAAATTCATTTTATTGATTAATACGAAACGTTTAATTTTAGGCGATATAATGTAAAGCAAATGCGAGATTACAAGAAACTAAAGTACAAAAAAATAGTTCTGTTTTTCCTTTTTTTATTGGTGGCAGGTTTTGCAAATGCTCAGGTGAGTACAGTTGAATATGGCAAGAACCGTTTACAATTCAAGAAGTTTAAATGGCAATATTATCAGACGGTAAATTTTAATTCTTATTTCCATCAAAATGGCCAGGAACTGGCAAAATTTGTAGCACAGGCTGCAGAACAGGAACTTCCGGGGATTGAAAAATTTGTAGAATATAATTTACAACGCCGGGCCAATATAATCATCTACAACACTTTTGATGAGATGAAGCAAAGCAATATCGGGCTTGGCCAGGATTGGCAAAATGCAGGTGGTGTTACAAAGTTGGTCAATAATAAAATGATCGTTTATTTTAATGGAAGCCATGCGGATCTTCGGCGGCAGATACGTGAAGGTATTGCGTCGATCCTGGTCCAGAATATTTTATTTGGAGAAGACCTTGGAGAAGTAGCAGGAAACGCCGCTTTACTTGATCTTCCTCAATGGCTAATTGATGGATACGTCTCTTATGTCGGTGAAAACTGGAGCCCACAACTTGACGATGATCTTAAAAATCAAATTCTTAGCGGCAAATACAACAATTTTTACCAGTTGGCTTTTGACAGACCTTTACTCGCCGGCCATGCTTTTTGGTACTATATCGAAGAAAAATATAAAAAAGAAAACACTTCTTATCTATTGTATTTGGCAAGAGTTTATAAAAGTTTGAAACGTGCTACACAACAGGTAACCAAAGTAAGAAGGTTTAAAGATTTGCTGGCCAATTTTATGCAATATGAGGAAGATAAATATGAAAATGATATTTCGCATCGAAAAAATTATCCTAAAGGTTACGAAATCACTGATTATACAGTGGGCAAAAGAGTAGATTATTTTCATTTTAATGTAAATCCTAACAAGCGCAACGGTTCTTTTGCCGTAGTTCAATATAAGAAAGGAAAATATAGTTTGATATTGGATGAAGATGGTGAAGATAAAACACTCTTAAAGTTTGGGGTAAAAACGCAGGAGAATTCAATAAATCCAAACTACCCTATGATGGCATGGGATCCAAAAGGGCAAAGACTTTCTGTTCTTTATGAAAAAAGCGGAAGACTGATGCTTTTTGTATATGATGTACTTACAAAAGGAAAGACCATCAACAGGGATATTACCGATGTGTTTGACCAGGTGCAGGATATGAAATATATGGTCACCAGTCAAACATTACTTTTTAGCGCTGTAAAAAACGGGCATTCGGATATTTACACTTATGATGTGGCGCATGGAACTGTAAAACAGGTAACCGATGACGTATATGATGATCTTGATCCTTCCTATATTAATTTGCCAAATAAAAGCGGAATAATTTTTTCCAGTAACAGGCCTTCCGCTGCTGCAAAAGGCGGTGATACCACCTTAATGAATAACCGCTACAATATTTTCCTGGTTACCAATTTTGAAGCAGGCAGGCCAGGCCTTAACCAGATTTCTCAACTGACCAAATTGAAATTTGGAGATGCCCGGAATCCTTCTCCATATAGTGATGCCTATTTCACTTTCTTAAGTGACATGAGCGGAATTGTAAATCGTTATGCAGCATTTTTTACCACGCGCACCACAGGTGTCGATACTTTGGTACTTATCGGTGATGAAATTCTCAGAAATCCGGATATTCCGGAAATTGATTCTGTTTTAAAAGTTTATAACAAAAAAGATGTTGATTCGATAGCAGTTGTCGCTATTTCAAAGGATTCAGCTTATTCTTTTCCCTTGAGCAACTATGCCAGTAGTATTTTAGAAAGCAAAGAAGCCGGTGAGAATCACCAGGTAAGCGAAGTTACAAGACAAAGCGATGATAAAATTCTTTATAAATTAAGGATAGATGAAAACGCATTGAGACGAAGAAATGTAACCGCGAGGGCAACTACTTACATGAAAGAAGTAATGGCGAGAGAGCGGCTGAATTCAGCAGAAGAAATTGAAGCGCCGGCGCCTGTCTCGCAAGAGGAAGATGTTTTTCAGCATGAATTTAAACCAGAGAAAAAAGACAGTGCAAAAATAGCGGAATTGAATAACCAGGAACAACCTGACCAATCGCTGGTATTGGCAACGGCCCGGTTATATCCGTACAAACCTTTAAAGTTTGAGGCTGATTATGTAGTGGCGGGTTTTAATAATAATGTTTTAGGGACAAGATACCAGACTTATACCGGCGGATCAGGACCGATAACACTGTCGAGTAATAACGGTTTGAATGGAATTATTAATCTTGGGACCGCTGATATAATGGAGGATATTAAAATTTCAGGAGGCTTCAGGTTATCTTCAAATTTAAAAGACAACGATTGGATTTTCCGTTTCTCAAACCTTAGAAAAAGAGTTGATTGGGGCTTAATGTATTATCGCAATGTTCAGTCAATATCTTTTGGCGATACCACCGGATATTATCCCGGAAAGCTTATTTCTAATCTTTACCAGGGAAGCATTTCTTATCCATTTGACGAAATAAGAAGCCTTCGGCTGAATATCGGGGTAAGAAAAGATAAAATAATAGAGACCGGTATTGACCCGATTTCGCTTTATAGCAGTGCTTTTTCCACCACTTATGGCCTTATGCATTTGGAATATGTATATGATAATACAATAAACCCGGCTCAAAATATCTGGGATGGTATCCGCTATAAAGCCTATATGGATTTTAACACTCAACTCAATACACCGCTTGGGCAGGTGGGCCGCAATACTTTCAACTTCGGCTTTGATGCAAGAGCGTATTATCCAATCTATCGAAACTTTATCTGGGCTGGAAGGGTAGCAGGAGATTTCAGTTGGGGGAACCAGAAACTAATTTATTACCTCGGAGGTATCGATAACTGGTTCATGTTTGGTAGTAATCAAACTACAGATAAGAACGGAAATCCCACCTATCGTTATTTCAATCCCGCCAATCAACCTGCTCCTGATCAGAATTATGCTTTTCAATCGTTGGCTGTTAACCTTCGGGGATTCATTCAAAATGCGGCCAATGGAAACAACGCAACTGTCATCAACAGCGAATTTAGGCTCCCGGTGTTTACTACTTTCTTAGATAAACCGATTAATAATGCCTTTGTCAGAAATTTTCAGTTGATACAATTCATAGATCTTGGAACAGCCTGGAATGGCGCTTACGATAAGATTGGCAGACCTTCTATCACCTACCAGGATCCTTCAAATCAAACTGTTTCTGTGAATTTGAAAGCGCCGGGTATAGGTCCTTTTCTTGGTGGCTATGGCTTTGGTGCAAGAAGTACATTATTAGGATACTTTCTGAAATTTGACGCAGGCTGGCCAATGAATGGGTTCTTCCGTGGAAAACCTATTTATTATTTCAGTATGGGATTGGATTTTTAAAATAATACTTAATAAAAATAGCTGGCTGTGTGGAAAAATTACCGGCTATTTTTTTATTATTAAGAAATTTATTCTTCGAATTCTTAAGGGGAAAGCTTAATTTTATATTAGTTAACTAACCCTGAATGAAACAATTTATACGCTGGTTTTTTTCACTGCTTGTTTTTCTTCTTTTTATAATTTCTCAACAGTTATCCGCTCAGCAAATACCTACAAAGGAAGCTCTGTTCCTTGTAAAACAAAATTCATCTTTTCTAAATTTATCTACTGATGATATTGATAACTCAATCGTTTCTGATGCTTATTTTGACCGCATTTCCAACACACAATTAATTTATTTGCAGCAATCTTACCACGGAATTCCTGTTTATAATGCGATACAGGTGATTGCTTTAAAAAAAGATCTTGCAGTTTCAATTGAAGGCAAACGGATTGATAAGATTGGTGAAAAAATAACCGGCGCAAGGGAAAGCCCACCTCTTTCAGCAGCACAATCTGTATTTGCAGCCGCCAGGGAGTTAAAGATTCAACAACCGGTTTCATTGAAGGTTCTGAGAACAGGCAATAAAAATCAAACAGTAGAATTTTCCTCTGCTATCTCAAGAGAAAATATCACTTCCGATCTTATGTGGGTACCGGGTGATGATGGAAAAGTGAGAATGGCATGGCAGGTAAAGATTGTACCTCGCAATTCAAATGCATATTGGCTTCTTCGCATAAACGCGAATGATGAATCTATTTTGGGAAAAGATAATCTGACATTGAATGACAATTGGCATAATCCAATTAATAAAGTGAAAAAAATATCAGCAGAAAATAATAGCTCACAAACGCCGAATCAGAAATTCAAATCTTCTTCCGCAATGATTCAATCTTCTGATTACCGTGTTATACCTTTTCCTGCTGAGGCGATGAGTTTTCCGGGCGGTTCTCCCGCTTTAGTGAGTAACCCCTGGGTATCATCAGGCGTTACCAATGATGCAATTTCGTTGGGTTGGCACAATGATGGAAGCATGGATTATGCTTATACCCGTGGAAATAATGTGTGGGCAAAAGAAGATCACGCAGGAACTAACAGTAATACTGGCGCCGCCGCAACTTCCAGTACTGCTGCACCCAATCTCACTTTTGATTTTCCCTTTCACGCAGGTCAGCAACCTGATACAGGAAGCAATATGAATTTTGCGATAACCCAATTATTTTACTGGAATAATGTGATGCATGATGTAAGCTATCAATATGGTTTTGATGAACCTTCCGGCAATTTTCAGAATAATAACCAAGGAAGAGGCGGTTTAGGAAATGATTTCGTATATGCAGATGCGGAGGATGGAAGTGGTACAGATAATGCTGATTTTTCTACTCCTGCCGATGGTTCACATCCAAGAATGCAAATGTTTCTTTGGTCCCCCGATCAGTCTAAAGATCTGAACATTAATAGCCCGGCAGCCATTGCAGGCCCGATGGCTTCACTTGAAGGCGCTCTAAGCAGTAATAATTATTTGAAAGATGTGGGACCGGTAACAGGCGATATTGTTTTATTCAATGATGACGTTTCAGGAACAACACATCTTGCCTGTGGTACCGCCGCAAACGCCTCTGCGTTAGCTGGAAAAATTGTATTAATTGACAGGGCCAATTGCAATTTCACTGTTAAAATAAAAAATGCTCAGGACGCCGGAGCAATTGCGGTAATTATGGTGAATAATGTAGGCGGGGATTCAATTCTAGTAATGGGAGGAACAGATAATTCTATAACTATTCCTGCAATAATGATTTCGCAAAACAATGGAAATACTATCAAAACACTTCTTCAAGAAAGTACTGTCGTAAATGCCACCTTAATCGCTAATGGCATCCAATTGGATGGAGACCTTGATAATGGTATTATGGCACATGAATACACACACGGAATTTCCACAAGATTAACGGGTGGCCCTTCTACTGCCAATTGTCTTACAAATAATGAGCAAGGCGGAGAAGGGTGGAGTGATTATATGGCCTTAATGATAACAACAAACTGGGCAACAGCTACGACTTCAGATGGAACTAAAGCTCGTTCATTGGGTACTTATGTTATTGCAGAACAACCTTCCGACCCGGGGATAAGAACTTATCCTTATTCTACAGACCTTAGTATTAATCCGTGGACTTATGCAGATCTTAATACTTCCGGCGGGGAAGTGCATACTATTGGTGAAATATGGGCAGCGGCTTTATGGGACATGACGTGGAACATTATTCAAGAAGATGGGATTAATACCGACTTATATAACGCAAACCGAACTGGTGGAAATTCAGTGGCACTCAAACTGGTAATGCTCGGGTTAAAATTACAGCCCTGCCAGCCAGGGTTTTTAGATGCAAGAGATGCAATCCTAAAAGCTGATACTATTTTGTATAATGGCAAATACAGCTGTGCAATCTGGAATGCCTTTGCAAGAAGAGGAATGGGAGTGTTGGCTCAACAGGGAAGTTCAAACAACACTACAGATCAGGTAGCGGATTTTTCAATCCCCGCAAGCGCGGTTATTTACAAAACAGTTGATAAATTGGAGGCCGCACAAAATGATATTTTAACCTATACCTTAAAAGTAAATTCACAATGCGCATCAGTTTCAAATTACAAAATTGTCGATACACTTTTACCAAATGTTAGCTATGTGAGCGGCGGCACTTACAATTCATCTGATAGAACTGTTTCTTTTAATGTACCTGATTTATCTGCTTCTTCGATTCAATCGTTCTCTTTCAAAGTAAGGATAAATGTGAATACTTATTTTGTTCCGCAATCTTTATTGAATGAAACAGTATCCTCGAACTCAATACCATCCACTTTTGTAGCTTCCTCAACTTCACCATCTGTTAAATGGTCAACAAGTCTAACCAGTCATAGTTCGTCCTATTCATTAAAAGCGAGCGATCCTTCCAATGCAGTTGAAGAAACACTTACCAGTCAGGATTCTTATACAATTAATGGGAATACCGAACTTAGCTTTTGGCAGAACTATAATAGTGAAGCAGGCCATGATGGGGGTGTTGTGGAATTATCAACAGATGATGGAACTACCTGGTTTGACGCCGGTCCTTACATGAACCAGCATGGCTATAATTCGAGTATAAATAGCAATAACAATATTACAAATAAAAGAGCTTTTAGCGGAAGTAGTAACGGATTTATTCAAACAATAATTAATCTTTCTTCTTTTGAAGGCAGGCAGGTAAGGTTCAGGTTCCGGTTTGTAACGGATGATACACAAAGTGCTACCGGTTGGTATATTGATGATATTGTCATCAGTCAAACGCCTGCCGCATATAATCTTGGGCGGTTAATCGATAATTCAGGAGTATTAAAAAGCATTTCAGATACAGTTACTTCAATTACTACCCAGGTATTGGCATTGGCATGGGGAAGTTTTTCAGTGGAAAAATATCAAAAAGCCACTTTGCTAAAATGGTCAACTTTACAGGAAATAAATACCGATAAATTTAGTATCGAAAGAAGTAAGGACGGAATTCATTTTAGTCAGATTGGAACATTAAAAGCTTCTGGCAGTACAACCGGGGTTACTTTTTACAATTTGTCTGATGGCGCTCCTTTGAGCGGAAATAACTATTACCGTATCAGTGAAATTGACCGCGATGGAAAAAGTTTGTATTCAGAAGTAAAAATGGTTTCATTTGATTTTGCACCCGCTACGGTTATTATTTCTCCTAATCCTGCAAAAGATCATTTAAATATTTCCATAGCAGGAAATAGAGGAAAGTTACACCTTACACTTTTAAATTCCCTGGGACAAATCGTTACTTCTGCAATAATGAAAGATGAATATAACAGTATACCCGTAAACGCAATTACTCCGGGAGTTTACTATCTTAAAATTTCAGGTACTGATATCTCAACTGTTCAAAAGGTGGTGATAGAAAAGTAAAAACTCAATTTAAGTAAACGAACAAATAACTTATAATTTTATTTTGAGCAGTTTTGGCTTTTTTTCCTCTTTTGGCGTTTGGTTAAAAAATCAAAGCATAAATTTTTGGGAGAAAAATAATACAGCCAATAATAAAAGTAATAATAGCTGAAAGCAAAACCGCCGAGGCTGACATATCTTTTACTCTTTTTATAGTAAGATTAAAGTCAGGAGAAACAAGATCACAAAGTTTCTCAATTGCTGAGTTGATAATCTCAAAGCCCAATACCAAGGCGAAACACAGGAGAATAATTGTCCATTCTGTAGAAGAAATATTTAAGAATAATCCGGCGATAACTACAGCTAATGCAAGTAGGTATTGAATCCTGAAATTTTTTTCGTGAAGAATGCAATCTTTTAGACCATTGAATGCCCACCCAAAGGATTTTATAACTCGCATAATATTTGGTTGATTTTTTTGTTACAAATGAGAAACCACTTCCCTTATTGCATCACAAGCGCGTAGAATTTCATCTTCAGAAATAATAAGTGGAGGAACGATTCTTAAACATTGAGATGCAAATAAAAACCAATCTGTAAAAATACCTTCCTCTAACAATCCGTCAATCACTTTTTTGTTTTGCTCAAAGCTCTCAAACTCAAGTGCCATCATCAGTCCGTGGCTCCTTATTTTTTTGATATTGCTTACATCTTTCAGATGTTCAAGAAATAATTTTTCTTTTTCAAAAACCTTTTCAATCATTTTTTCTTCCAGCAAAACCTGCAAAGCAGTAAGCCCGGCAGCGCAACAAACCGGATGTCCACCGAAAGTATTGATATGGCCGAGAACAGGATTATTAGTTAAGGAATCCATGATTTTTTTATCAGCAATAAAAGCGCCTAAAGGCATTCCTCCACCCAAAGCTTTTCCTAAAAGTAATATGTCCGGTATCACATCAAATTGTTCAAAAGCCCAAAGACTTCCGTTTCGTCCAAACCCGCACTGAATCTCATCTAAAACCAAAAGGGAACCGGTTTCAGTACATTTTTTGCGCAGCGCCTGAAGCCATTTTTTATCCGGAACAATCACTCCTGCTTCTGCCTGTATTGTTTCTGCAATTACACATGCTGTTTCTGAAGTAATAAAATCAAGCGCATCAAAAGAATTAAAATTTAAATGTATGATTCCTGGCAGCAATGGCCTGAAAGCATTCCTCCAATATTCATCGCCTATAATACTTAATGACCCTTGGGTGCTTCCGTGATAAGAATTTTTAAATGCAACAATTTGTGTTCTTTCTGTAAAACGTTTCGCCAGTTTCATTGCGCCCTCTGTGGCTTCTGTGCCTGACGCAGTAAAAAAAACAGCATTAAGTGACCTAGGTAAATTATTTGTAAGCGCTTTTGCATAGGCGGTTTGCGGCGATAAAACCAGTTCGCCGTTTACCATTACATGCATAAAATTTTCAGCCTGTTGCGTGATAGCTTCAATCACTTTTTTATTCGAATGCCCAATATTACAAACACTTATTCCGCCGATAAGATCAATATATTCTTTATCATCAATATCGTAAAGTTTACAGCCACTTGCTTTTGCAATTTCCAATGCGAGCGGTTTAGCAGAAGTTTGGCCGATATTATTTAAAAATATCTGTCGGTTGGTCATTTTTTATAAAATTTCGAACTCTTATTCTACCGTTTCCTGGGGCTTAATTTTTTCTAACACTCTTTTATAGAGATATTCATATTGAGGAACGATGTTGTGAATATCAAATTTCATTGCCTGGGCCAAAGCTTGCTTTTTCATTTTAGCATATGCTTTTTCATCAGAAAGGATATGAATAATATTGTTGCTCATGTCACTGATATCGCCCACGTTGCTTGTAAAACCCGTAACGCCGTCAATATTTATTTCCGGCAGGCCACCAACGTTTGTTGAAATTACAGGAACCTGGGCTGCCATAGCTTCCAGGGCAACCAGCCCAAAACTTTCGTATTCGCTCGGCAATAAAAAAAGATCCGAGATAGCAAGTATCTCTTCCATTTGCTCCTGCCTTCCCAGAAACCTTATGTCTGTCTTTGCACATGTTTTGCGGCAAAGATCTTCAATGAAAGAACGATCAGGGCCATCACCCACAAATAATAATTTTGAAGGAATTACTTTATTTACCTTTTCAAAAATATGCACCACATCCGAGACTCTCTTGATTTTCCTGAAATTAGATGCATGCAATAAAATCTTTTCATTATTAGGAGCAATCAATTGCTTAAAAGGAGTGATTGGTTTTTTATTGAACCGCTTTGAATCTACAAAATTATAGATCACCTCTATCTCCTTTTCCATCTTGAAGTTACTGTAAGTTTCATCACGCAAATTTTTTGAAACGGCAGTAACCGCCGTACTTTCATTCATTGAAAAGGTAACGACTGGTGAATAAGTTTTGTCTCTTCCAACCAGGGTAATATCTGTCCCGTGAAGGGTAGTAATAACGGGAATATCTATTCCTTCTTTTAGAAGAATTTGCCGCGCCATATAAGCGGCTGAAGCATGTGGAATTGCATAGTGAACATGCAAAAGATCTATTTTTTGATTGATGATAACATCCACCATCGTACTTGCCAGGGCGGTTTCATACGGAGGATAATCAAAAAGGGGATAGGTGGGAACACTTACTTCATGGTAAAATATATTCGTATGAAAACTTCCAAGCCTAACAGGTTGCTGGTAGGAAATAAAATGGATATTATGTCCTTTTTCTGCCAAAGCTTTGCCCAATTCTGTCGCCAACACGCCGCTTCCGCCGAAAGTAGGGTAACAGACAATTCCTATATTCATATTGATAAGGTTTAAAACCTATGCAATTTACAACTTCTTTCTGCCTGCTTTATAAGGCTTTAATGGAATTATTTTATTTTATAGAATCTTTATGGTTGTGTTGCCGGTATTAGTATTTTATGACTTCTAAAAATTAAAATCGTGGAAATTTGTTTGTTTACAATAAAATAATTTTACACAAAACTTTTCAAAAACGTATCCTTCTTAAATTAATCCATTAATGACAAATACATTTCCTGTGTTAAATAAACGCAATTATTTTACTATTGCACCTTTCCGATGATCGTCCAATCTTCCTTGCCATAACCTTTATCAATCCATTCATCCATCAATGAAGCAACAGCAGGAATTACATGTAGCTTTTTTCCTTTTTGTTTGGCTTCTTTTAAAAAGAGGCCTGTATCTTTTCTTGCCATTTCCAGCCTCCATGATGGAGTGGAGAAATCTTCACCTGTCATGCGTTTTAATCGTTGAGGTAATGCTGCGCCAGGATTCCATTCATCAAACAATTTTGAAAGGTCGGCAACAGAAATACCAGTCGTATCTGCAAAAGAAAGTGTGTCGGCAATACCAGCGGTAAAGGCTACAAGAAAAAGATTTCCTGCAAGTTTCATAGCTGCAGCTTTACCGGTTTCTTCACCAAAGTTTATCAGTTTTCCCGTCATGGCAGATAACTGCGGTTCCAATTTTTTTATAAGATTTTGTTCACCGGAAACTAACATATAACCTGTGCTTTCAAGGGCATTTGTGGGGCCCATAAACACCGGCGCATGCTGGTAGGCAAAACCTTTACTTCTCCATTCTTCAGTTCTTTTTTTTGCTCCTTCTACCAGGGTTGTGGTATGATCGACAATAATGGCTGCAGGTTTAAGCCCCGGTTCGGCTTTTTGCAATGCATCATCTACCGTCGCGTCATCTTTCAACGCCAGGTGAACCACATCTGCATTACGAACTGCCTCTTCAATATTTTCAAACGCTTTAGCACCATATTGTTCAAGGTCTTTTGCTTTAGAAGCTGTACGGTTCCACACCTGCACTTTCTCGCCTTTGCTGAGCATCGCTCTTACAAAACCTTCGCCCAATAATCCTGTTCCTAAAAAAGCTTTCATATTTTTTAATTTTTGTAAAGGTAAGAAATGAAGCAGGAAGATTTTTTATACCCTGCTTCATCAATGTATAGCTTGAAGTAAAAAGCCAGGGCGTTTTGCCCTGGCTTTTTTAATGCATTTTTCTTTTCAAATTATCCATTATCACTTGAAGCTTTTCTCGCTTCGTTTTGTGCGTTATTGGCTGCGTCTTTAGATTGATTTTTTGCATTTCTTGCTGCATTTTCAGATGATGTTTTTACATCATCAGCCGTATTTTTTATTTTGGCGCCGGCTTTGTCAAAGATGTTACCATTCTCTGCTTTAGCATTATTTGCAGCCTTATCCGCTTCATTGTCAGCATTATTAGCTGCGTTTTTTACATTAGTTTTTACATCCCTGGCTGCATTTTCTACTTTTGTGCCTGCATCATCAGCCGCATCTTTTACTTTATTACCAAAGCTTTCATTGTTAGACATAAATCATTTATTTAAAAGTTATCAAATTGTATTTCTCTGTAAAGTGCAATCAATATGCCATATACCTATTTAACTGTTATCGGTTTTTTCATTTCCTGTAATGATGAATCTTTTCCCCATGAAGTTGCTTTATAACCTCCCTTCACGAGTTTTATTTGCTGAAAGCAAATAGAAACTTTTTTTGAAATGATCATTGCCGGGCGGGTAATAAAAGCCGCTGTTGCCCGGTATTATTCACAGAATAGTAAGGGATTGTTTTTAATTCTAACCTAAAGGTTTACTGCTGTTCTTCCTGAGGTTTGTAATCATATGGAAGCATATCGCCAATTTTCTTAAAACCAAGATAACCGTTGGTCACAAGATCTTCCTGCTCATAGAAATAGCCGTTTTCATCAATGTAAAACTTTTCTCCTTTTGGAAATATCAAAGTAGATAACTGAAAATTTTTCTTGGCTGTCGAATCGATATCTGTATAGCTTTTTTCGGGATGTGCATTTTTGTAGATCAATGCAACTTCGCTTTGATTTGGATAAAATTCAACCGTTTTTGTGCTGTCGTCTTTTTTGTAATTTAAAGCTCCATAAACATTTCCCAGTTTGATTGTGTAATCTTCCCCGTTAGTATTTACGATAAACTGAATTTCAAATCCATTCTCTTCTAATGTAGCCGAATAAAGGCTTCTCATAAATTGCAGTAAAGAACCTTTATACGCTATAGCACGATTTGCTTCCCACATTTTTTGCTGATCAGGAGTTCCTTTCATTTCATTAAAGAGGGGATAGCCAATGAAGAGATTAGTTCCGGAATTGTAATTATTGGTAAATGAATCTATCGCAAACTTTAAAGTATATCCTAAAGCAAAATTATCAACCACCAAGGGTTCTTTTGCTAAAACTTTTAAAGAGTTTCTTTTTTGATTGAAATAAAAATGAAGCGCTTCAGGGTTTTTGATAAAACACAATTTTGAAAAATTTGTTTGCCCAATAAAATTATTGGTAAAAAAAGTTCCATACTTTTCCCATCCATCTTTTACTTCATTACTGATAGAAATGGTAACAGTTTCAAGTGATTTTATTTCAGGATCTAATTCGAAAAGCAAACTATCATTCTCAGAAGAACTGTTTACACGAATTGTTTCTGTTTGATAACCTGTAAAAGTCGTAGCCAAAGAATAACCACCTTTTGGAAGCCATATACTAAAATTTCCACTTGTATCAGTTGCCTCACCAATCGTAGTATTTTGTGCAAATACAGACGCGCCTGCCAATGGCGCCTGGGTGGTTTTGTCCACAACTTTTCCCTTTACCAGGAAATAAGAAGTTTGCGCAAAAAGCCTGTTTGGGATTACAAAATAAGAAAGGATAAAAATAAAAATGGCTACAAAAAGGATCTGTGTATTGCTATTCATAAGAGTGGATTATTTTCATTTGAGCTGGTACTTTTCTTTCATCCTTTCGCACGTATATTCAATAGTATTTTTAATATTGGTAAAATGAAATTGTGGGAGCGCTTCTAAAATCTTTTTATTATCGAAATATACTTTTGCCTGCGCTGTTCTGGCTGTTTCTTTTGTAAGCAAATGTTTTTTGCGTGTGAACCAACTTTTTACTGCTTCCATTCTCCAAACCACTTCCGCTAAGAAGGGAGTTACTTTTTTTGAAGGCGGTTTTTTGTCAAAACCTTTTGCTATCAAAGAAAATATTTCTTTGTAAGATAAATTCTCTCCATTTAAAATAAAGCGTTGTCCACTAATTTCGCTATTCATTAACAGGATCATTGCGCGGGCAACATCTCTTACATCCACAAACCCTGAAACGCCATTTGTGTACCAGGGAAATTCATTATATACATTTTTAAAAATTGCAGAGGAACTGTTCTCCCAACTATCGCCACCGAGTATTAAACTCGGATTTACAATTACCGCTTTTAAACCTTCTCCTATTCCACGCCACACTTCCATTTCGCCAAAGTATTTTGATTTTCCATAAATACTGTTGCTCGTTTCTTCTGTCCAGTTCATTTTTTCTGTAACCATCTCTTCAGTCCTGATTCTTCCCAAAGCAGCTACAGAACTCACGTGTACCAGTTTTTCAACTCCTGCATTAATGCATGCATTTACAATATTGGCAGTTCCTTCAATATTTATTTTTAAAAGTTTTTGTTTGTCTTTCGGATCATAAGAAACCAAAGCCGCACAGTGGTAGACATAAGAAATGTCTTGCATTATTTCTTCAAGTGCTGTCACATCGAGAATATCGCATTGAACAATTTCAAGAGATGGATGGGGAATAGAGATGGGTGTTGAATGACTTATTGCTACTACTTTTTCTCCGGCGTCAAGCAATTGCTTTATTAATTCACTTCCGACAATTCCAGCGCCACCGGTAACCAGAGTTTTTTTTTCGCTCCTATTTTTTTCAGTGAAATTTTCCGCAACCATTTCAATTTCCAATTATTTGAGCAATGTAATTATTTATTGTAACTCTTATTGGTATTTATAGAAACCTTCACCGTTTTTTTTGCCTAACAAATTATTTTTTACTTTTTCTATTTGCAATAGAGAGGGAGCAAAACGTGGAGCATTATTGAAAGAATGGTAAAGGCCTTCTGTTACTGTAAGATTAATATCCAAACCAATCAGGTCCATCAATTTAAACGGGCCCATTTTAAAACCTGTCGCTTCCAAAATTTTATCTACTTCTTCAAATGAGGCTACTCCTTCTTCAACAATTTTTAAGGATTCAAGATAGTAATGCCGCGCAACACGGTTCACAATAAAGCCTGGAGAATCTTCACATAAGACAGGCGTCTTGCCCATTTTTTGGCAGATATCAAACAGAGCGCTTACTACTTCATCGTTTGTCTGTGTGCCTTTTACCACTTCCACCAGTTTCATAATATAAGCGGGATTGAAAAAATGCATTCCAATAACTCTTTGAGGGAAAGGGATTTTTTCCTGCATGGCTGAAACAGAAAGAGACGAAGTATTCGTGGCAAAAATCACTTCTTCATTGTTGTAATTTGCCAGCTCAGTGAACAAAGAAATTTTAGCTTTTTCTATTTCAACAATGGCTTCAATAATAACAAAGGCAGTGCAATCTCTTATTTCATTCGAAAATTTTATACGATTAAAAATTTCGTGTTTTTCTTCCGGCGAAATTTTGTTTTTACCAACCAGGTATTCAAGATTCTTTTGAATTGATGTCTTTGCTTTTTCAAGAACGGTTTCATCTACATCGAAAAGAATCGTGGCAAAACCACTTTGGGCCGCCACCTGTGCAATACCGCTTCCCATTGTTCCCGCTCCGCAAACGCAAATTGTGATTATCATTGTTTCAGTTTATTCTTTTACTCATACTGCGCTTTCAAACTGTTTCAAAAACCTCAAATCATTTTCACTGAAGATCCTTAAATCTTTTATCTGGTACTTCAGCATGGTAATTCTTTCAATTCCCATTCCAAAAGCAAACCCCGAATATTTATTAGGATCAATTCCGCAGTTTGTCAATACATTTGGATGAACCATGCCACACCCTAAAATTTCTACCCAACCCGTGTGTTTGCAAACATTACAGCCACTTCCTCCGCAGATAAGACATGAAATATCCATTTCTGCGCTTGGTTCTGTAAAAGGGAAATAAGAAGGGCGAAAACGTACTTTCATTTCTTTGCCAAACATTTCCTGAACAAAGAAATACAACGTTTGTTTCAAATCGGCAAATGAAACATTTTCTGCGATGTATAAACCCTCTACCTGGTGAAAAAAGCAATGCGCTCTCGCGCTGATGGTTTCATTTCTATAAACGCGTCCTGGACAGATAATTCTTATCGGTAAAATTCCTTTTTCCATCTCACGCACCTGAACACTGCTTGTGTGCGTGCGAAGCATCCATGCAGGATCCTGAGAAACATAAAACGTGTCCTGCATATCACGCGCCGGGTGATTTTCCGGTAAATTAAGTGCTGTAAAATTGTGCCAGTCATCTTCAATTTCCGGGCCTTCGGCAACAGCAAAACCAAGCCGCTGAAAAATAGAAACAATTTTATTTCTTACAATGCTTATGGGATGCCTTGAACCAACAGGCAAAGCATCACCAGGCAAAGACAAATCGATTTTGTTTTCGGTGGCCGGTTGTTTGTTGTTGCTGCTCTTCTTTAATTCCTCGTATTTATTTTCTGCAAATAATTTTAATTCATTCAACGCCTTCCCCATTTCTTTTTTATTCTCGGGGGGAACATTTCTCATTTCACTCATCAGTGACTTTAATGACCCGTTCGACCCAATAAATTGAATACGAAATATCTCAGCCGGATTCTTATCTGTTGAGGAAAAATTAGTGATCTCTTCTCTTAAATTTTTGATTTGCGTAAGCAGATTTTCCATAGATGCAAAAATAAGCTAAAGAGGATTTAGATACAGTTTTACGTAGCCGGAGAAAGATAATTATTTGCTTACTGTCTTTTCTGCATTTATTGTTAGGTTTGTCAAAAAAATAAAAATTTGACTTACGACTTAAATGAATTTTTAACTCCATTAAACCCTGCTGAAATAAGTGGTGATAAGGCGTACAACGACAGCCAGATTGGAAATGTGATAAAATTGTATGAAAATGAAATTCCCGACCTTTCGAATATTGATGTTGTTATTATCGGAATAAATGAATTCAGGGGAAGTGGAACAAATGTAACAGAAAATGCTGCTGATGCAGTTCGAGCCAGGTTTTACATGTTACATTATTGGCATAAAGAAATTTCAATCGCTGATATTGGAAATATAAAAAGGGGTTCATCCTTAAGTGACAGTTACGCTGCATTAACCATTGTTTTAAAAGAACTCCTTGAGCTAAAGAAAACGGTTGTAATTATTGGAGGTTCGCACGATAATACCTTACCTCAATATTTTGCTTATAAAGAATTAAGCAAGATCATTGACGCAACTGTTGTAGACGCAACAATAGATCTGAGAAGTGAATCCCCTTTGCGGAGCGAAAATTTCTTAATGGAAATGCTTACCGGCGAACCAAATATGGTGCGTCATTACAATCACATTGCCTTTCAGAGTTATTTTGTTCACCCAAGAATGTTGGAAACAATGGATAAGCTGAGGTTTGATTGTTTCAGAGTAGGAAATGTGAAAGAGGAATTACCTGAAATGGAGCCGGTCATCCGCAATTCAGATATGATCAGTTTTGATATCGCCGCAATTAAAAACAGCGATGCGCCTGCAAGCGATTGCAGCCCCAATGGTTTAACCGGTGAAGAAGCGTGTACGCTTATCCGTTATGCCGGCATGAGCCCTTCAGTTTCTTCAATTGGTATTTACGGATTTGATGCTGCAAAAGATTCAAATGATTTGACTGCATTGCAGATAGCACAGATGCTTTGGTATTTTATTGACGGTAAAAACAGGAGCCGTCAGGAGTCTGCATTAAATGAGCGCCAGAACTTTAATGAATATCATACAGCCTTTGCAGAAGTTGACACTGTTTTTTTGCAAAGCAAAAAAACCGGCAGGTGGTGGATGCAAATGCCCGATAAAAAAATGATTGCCTGTAGTTATAAAGATTATTTATTTGCAAGCAGCAATCAGATCCCTGAACGATGGTTACGTGCACAGGAAAGAGATGTTTAAACTGAATCGAAAAGAACAACAGTGAATAAATAAATTCCGGTAATTTTTATTTTCTGTTTATTTGTGAAATAGCAAAAAAGTTTTATCGCCTGCTCGCGATCAATAAATTCAAGTCAGTAAATTTCAAATCAAATCTTTGACTCAGATGAAAATTAGTAAGTGCGCCTTTGAACAAATAGATGCCACTTCGAATATTTATTTTATACCAAACAAGATTCTCAAAGCCGCCATCATCAGCCATTTCAAGCAATAAGGGCATTAACACATTGCTTATCGCCTGTGAGGCAGTTCGCGCAAATCCGCTTGGAATATTTGGAACGCAATAATGAATGACATCATATTTTTTAAAAACCGGCGAAGTATGCGAAGTGATTTTTGAAGTTTCAAAACATCCTCCATGGTCAATGCTAACATCAACTATCACACTTCCCGGCCGCATTTTACTTACCATTTCTTCGGTTACAACAAGAGGCGTTCTTCCGCCTGAAGCGGCTAAAGCACCAACTGCCACATCACATGTTTTTAATTGTTTGGAAAGAATTCCCGGCTCTATAACAGAGGTGAACAAACGCATTCCAATATTATTTTGTAACCGCTTTAACCGGTAAATGCTATTATCAAAAATTTTAATACTGGCGCCCATAGCCAACGCTGTTCTTGCAGCTTGCTCCCCAACAATTCCGGCTCCGATAATAATTACTTTGGTGGGTGGAATACCTGAGATTCCTCCTACCAAAACACCTTTTCCATGGTTGGCATTGCTTAAATACTGACCTGCAATAAGCATCACCGCGCTTCCTGCAATTTCACTCATGCTCCTCACAATGGGATTATGTCCGCTATCATCTTTCAGGTTTTCAAAGCTCAGGGCCGTTATTTTTTTCTCCATCATTTTCTCCAAAATTTCACGCTTCATGGCTGTAATGTGAATTGGAGAAATAATGAATTGATTAGGTTTTAATAGATCAATTTCAGCTTCGCAAACCGGGGCGCTTTTTACCAAAATGTCGCAGTCAAAAACTGCTTTTTTCCCGGTAGCAATTTTAGCGCCTGCATCACTGTAATCTTTATCAGAATAACTTGCACCTTCGCCTGCTTTGCTTTCCATAACTACACGATGGCCGTTTGCAACAAGTACTGCTACTGCTTCAGGAGTAAGCGCAATCCTGTTTTCCTGAAAAGAAGTTTCGCGTGGGATTCCGATAAATAAGTCTGCACCTTTAGGTTTGACATCCAGTGTTTCTTCTAAGGTTTCATAAGTAAAGGAAGATGAAACAAAAGGTTTTGAAGTTGCCATTTAAAATATTTACTATTAATAGTTATATAAATATAAATTTTTATACCGGTAATTTTATGATCAATTTCCGTTTCGTTTCAGAAAGAATTTCCATCTTTGAATAAAGCGTATTTTCGGGGAAGATCTCCAGTGCTTTTTCAGGCCATTCCACCATACAAGTGTCATTACTCAGAAGGCAATCTTCAACCCCTGCATCTATCGCTTCCTGTTTACTTTTGATACGATAAAGATCGATGTGAAAAATGGGTTTGTTATCAATTGTTTTATATTCCTGAATGATGGAATAGGTAGGACTGGTAACAGTTTCAGCAACATTCAATTCTTTGCAGACTGCACTGATGAATGTGGTTTTACCAGCGCCCAAATCGCCGGAAAAAGCAAATACTTTATAATCGGTGGCAGCACCTAAAAATTTTTTTGCGGTTTTTTCTATTTCATTAAAATCGAAATAGATTTCCATTTCAATCATTTTGTAAATTTAAGTATAAGGAAATTTGAAAATAAAATCGCTTGTCAAATTGTTGGAAAAAACAATGATAATTAAATTTTCTATTTCTGAACATTTCTTATTCTTACTTCGAATTACTTAATTTCAAGTTTACAACTTACTTTCAAATTTGATGATAGAACCGCTCAAAGTTTTAAAAAAATATTGGGGATATGATACATTCCGGCCGCTTCAGGCAGAAATTATTGATTCTGTTTTAGGGGGTAATGATACGCTTGCTTTATTACCCACCGGCGGCGGAAAGTCAGTTTGTTTCCAGGTTCCGTCTTTGTTAAACGACGGATTGTGCCTTGTAATAAGCCCGTTGATTGCGCTGATGAAAGACCAGGTTTTGAATTTGAAAAAGAAAGGTATTCCTGCGCTTTCTATTTATTCCGGGATGAGTTTTATCGAAGTGAAAAAGACTTTGCAAAACGCAGCTTATGGCAATTTTAAATTTTTGTATGTTTCTCCTGAACGGTTGCAAACAGAATTGTTTTTAGAATTTTTTCCGTTAATAAAAGTGAATCTGATTGCAGTAGATGAAGCACATTGCATTTCACAATGGGGTTATGATTTCAGGCCGGCGTATCTTCATATAGCAGATTTGCGTGACTATTTTCCGGATGTTCCTGTTCTCGCACTTTCTGCGTCAGCCACTTCAGTAGTTCAAAAAGACATTCGTGAGAAATTACTTTTTAGAAAATCCCAAAAGTTTTTTCAACAATCTTTTGAACGTCCCAATCTTTCTTACAGTGCCTTTCACCTTTTTTCAAAAGAGAATAAACTATTAACAGTTTTAAACAAAGTTGCCGGCAGCGGAATTGTTTATTGTAAAACAAGACGACGGACAAAGGAAGTTGCGGAACTGCTGAAGCAAAATGGAATCAGTGCCGACTATTACCATGCTGGCCTTTCTACTGAGGATCGAAATAGCAAACAGGAAGATTGGATAAATAATAAAACGCGCATCATTTCCTGTACCAATGCATTTGGAATGGGTATTGATAAACCGGACGTAAGAACTGTAATCCATTATGACGTTCCTGATGCACTTGAAAATTATTACCAGGAAGCCGGGCGTGCAGGCAGGGACGGTAAAAAATCTTATGCAGTTCTACTTTACAGCGATGCTGAACTGGAGTCATTGAAAAAACAAATTGACATCAAGTTTCCTGCAAATGAAGTAATTAAAAAGGTATATGGTGACTTGTGCAACTTTCTCCAACTGCCTTCTAACAGTGGAGAAGGTTTTTCTTACGATTTTGATTTAAACACTTTTGCAAAGAATTTTAAGCTTGACGCCTATACTATAAACAGTATTTTGAAAATATTGGAACAGGAAGAATTAATAAGCTACAGTGATCAATTTTTTCAACCTTCCACTGTTGAATTTTTGGTTGATAAGCAGCATTTGAATGATTTTGAGAAAAGCCATCCGCAATACCAGGATGTTGTTAAAGGCTTATTGCGCTCCTATGATGGGATATTCGATTTTCCTTCTTTTATAAATGAAGTTGAACTTTCAAAATTTGTTGGGATTAATAAAGATTTTTTAATCAAAATATTATTTGAGTTGAAGGGATTAGGAATTATTGATTATACCCCCCAAAAAGAAAAGCCACAAATCTATTTCTTACAAAACCGGGTGAAAACAGATGAACTTTTCATTAACCAAAAGAATATATTAAAACGGAAAGAAGCGTACGAGAAAAGATTAAAAGCGATGATCAGTTTTTGCAAAAGTCAAGATCAATGCCGTAGCTCGATGATCAGTTTTTATTTTAATGAGTGTAATTTACCGCCTTGTGGTATTTGTGATAATTGTTTGCGTAACAAAAATGTGATGATATCCTCGGAAGAATTCAATTCCATTTCATTTGAAATAAAAAAAATTTCAGGTAAAGAACCGGTCACCGCAAAAATGATTATTGAAAAATTACCGCAGGTTAAGGAGAGCAAAATATGGAAGGTTTTGAAATTTTTGCAGGAAGAAGAATTGGTAAGTGTAGATGAGGAAGGCTTTATAAAATCAGTATGAATATCACAACAAAAAGGCTGATAAAAAAAAGGGGACCCAGATGGAAATCTAGTCCCGCTTTAAAATCCAATATCCTATGAAAAACCATGACAAATATAGTGTTAAAAATACTATTAGACAATATTTTTAATCCTATATTTTAATAAAATCGCATATTTATACTACTAAAAACAGTTCTTATTTATTAACTGGTTGTCTTTACTGACTAAACGGTTAATAGAAGTTAATGAGAAACAGAAATTTTTTCTAAACTTTAGAGAAGGTTTAAAACCATCCTGTAGTCGATTTTCGGCTTCTACCTCCAAGTCCTAAAGAACCTAAAAGGCTTCTTACGATTGTTGTTCCTGCAGTTCGCATCATACTTTTTACGACCGTGTTGTTTACCACTTTTTCCAGCGTGCTTTCTTCAGGTTTGGCAGCTTTTCCCGGTGCAACTACAGGGTTTGCAGCTGCTTCCTGCAATTTAGCCGTAAGCATTTCATAAGCGCTTTCAGGATCAGTAACCTGGTTATATTTTGCGGCCAGTTTAGAATGATCAACTATAGAATCGATTTCACTTTGTGTCAATACATCCATGCGGCTCCTTGGCGTGCACATCATCGTATGTACCAAAGGAGTTGGAATTCCTTTTTCATTAAGCAAGGTAACAAGCGCTTCACCAATTCCTAATTGAGTTATAAGTTCGTCAGTTTTATAGAAATCCGTTTCGGGATAATTCTCTGCTGTTTGTTTTATCACCTGCCGGTCTGCAGCGGTAAACGCCCGGAGCGAATGTTGAATTTTTAAACCCAATTGTCCAAGAACACTTGCCGGAACATCCATCGGATTTTGTGTGCAGAAATAAATCCCAATTCCTTTTGAACGTATCAATTTTATTACCGTATTGATTTCATCAAGCAATGCTTTGCTCGCTTCTTCGAATATTAAGTGCGCTTCATCAATAAAAATAATTAGTTTGGGCTTGTCAAGATCTCCTTCTTCAGGACAAACAGAATACAATTCCGCAAGCATTTGTAACATAAAAGTGGAAAATAATTTTGGCTTATCCTGGATGTCTGTAACGCGTAAGACACTTATCATTCCCCTGCCATCATCACTTATTCTCATCAGGTCTTCCACCTCAAAGCTTTTTTCTCCAAAAAATAAATCCGCTCCCTGTTGTTGCAGTTCTATCACTTTTCTTAAGATAGTGCCAGTAGAAGTTGTTGAAATATTTCCATATGATTTCTGCAACTCGTCTTTTCCTTCATTGCCCACATATTGCAATACTTTAATGAAATCTTTAAGGTCTACCAACGGCAACTTTTTATCATCACAATATTTAAATATCATAGCTACCACCCCGCCTTGTGTATCATTTAACCCTAAAATTTTACTAATTAAAATTGGTCCGAATTCAGAAACAGTAGCACGCAACCTGACACCTTTTTGATTACTTAACGTAAGAAGGTCAACAGGAAAAGTACAGGGTTTGTAATCCATTTTTAATTTTTGATAACGAGAGGTGATCTTATCGTTTATCGTTCCCGCTGCTGCAATTCCACTCAGATCTCCTTTTATATCCATCAGCAAACATGGAACACTGGCGTCACTTAAACCTTCCGCAATCATCTGGAAAGATTTTGTTTTTCCTCCTCCGGTAGCACCTGCAACAAGGCCATGACGATTCATTGTCGCCAGAGGAATAAAAACTTCAGCCTCCGGGATAACTTCACCATTAAGCATACCTGCGCCTATTTTAATTGTTTCGCCTTTAAAAGCGTAACCGTTTTTTATAGCCTCAATAAATTGTTCTTTTTTATCCATCGTTTCTTTTTTTTGAAAGTTACAAAGTGAAATTGAAAAAGTAAGATTGTTTTAACTTTTAAGTAAATACATTTATCGTTCTTTATTTATGGCATTAAATATGTAAAAGATATTTCATAAAAACTAAATACCTTTATTCAGAATTAAACACAAAAAGTTATGGAAAATAGTAAACCTAAAATTCTTATCTGTGAAGATGATCCTAACCTTGGAATGGTGCTCAAAAATTTTCTTGAACTTAATGATTATGATGTTGTGTTAGAAAGAGATGGAAGGCTTGGCCTTGCGGCTTTTCAGCGTGAAAAATTTGATTTGTGTCTCCTGGATGTAATGATGCCAAATATGGATGGCTTTACTGTGGCAGAAGAAATAAGAAACGTTGATCCTGATATGCCTTTGTTTTTCCTTTCAGCAAAAACTATGAAAGATGATATCATAAAAGGATACAAACTGGGGGCTGATGATTATATTACAAAACCTTTTGACAGTGATGTTTTACTTCATAAAATAAAAGCGATCTTAAAAAGAAATGAAGAATTGCATCGTGAAGAAGCGAATGCTGAATATGATCTTGGAAAGTATCATTTTAATCCAAGGCTAAGGCAGCTTGGAGTTGGTAAGGATGTACAAACCTTATCTCCTAAAGAAAATGAATTATTAAAAATGTTGGCCGAATATAAAAATGATCTTTTGCCGAGAGAAACTGCTTTGAAAAAGATTTGGGGAAGCGATACGTATTTTAACGGGAGAAGTATGGATGTTTATATTGCCAAACTTAGAAAGTACCTTAAAGGTGATCCTAATATTGAAATTGTAAATATTCATGGAAACGGCTTCAGGCTTGTTGTGCAGGAGTAACTACCTTCATTTAGATATGCAATAGCAAACAGACAAAAAAACGGATTTTTTTATTTTTTCCCGGTTGTTGTCTTCAGCAAACGAATAAAAATCGAGAAATTTTATTTCAACAAAACTGCAGCTACAATCCCTGCTGTTTCTGTTCTTAATCTTGTTTCTCCAAGGCTTACAGGAATATAATGATGTTCAATAGCAGCTTCAATTTCTTCTTCGGTAAAGTCTCCTTCAGGACCGATTAAAATTATTTTTGAAGTATTTTTTTGAATAAGATCTTTTAATTCCTGTTTTTCTTCTTCTGTACAATGAGCAATAAATTTCTGCTCATAATTTTCATTCTTTATCACTTCTGCAATTTTTTGCGGTTCCTGTAATTCGGGTAACCATGACTGTTGGCTTTGCAACATCGCGCTAATTAAAATAGATCGGGTTCTTTCTTTTTTGAAATGTGTTTTTTCAGTTCGCCTGCATATCAAAGGAATAATTCCGGAAATTCCAATTTCAGTCGCTTTTTCTGCGAACCATTCAAAGCGGTTATTATTCTTTATTAAAGAAATTGCAATTGCGGCTTGAGGCATTGGCCGCTCTGAAAATTCTTTCTTTGTAATTTTTACTTTTGTTTTTTTCTTATCCGAAGAAACGATTACTGCAGTTAGTGTATAACCTTTACCGTTAGTAATAATTATTGGTTCTCCCTCTTTCATTCTTAAAACCTGGCTTATATGACGGGAAGTATCTTCGCTTACAATAAATTCGTCAGCATCAGGAAAAGTTTCTTCAAAAAAATAGGGAGAAGCCATTGGATATTTACTTTGCCAATTCGAGCCTAAAATCAGGCATCAAAAAGGAGCGTCTTCGTCAAATTCTTCATCATTCATTTTACTGCCAGCCTGGAAATATAGCTTAGCGCCGCCACTTTCATCTACGTCTTTTACAGGCCTGAAATTTCCGGGAGGAAGCCTGTTTCCAAAATCATCATCGTCATTGTCTACAAATTTTTGGATGTGCAGTAAAGCTTTTAGCGTAATAGTTTCCAGTTGCCCGTTCCTGTGTTTTGCTATGCGAACCTGGGTTTCTCCTTTAGTTGATTCGCCCATTTCGTTAGCATGAATGTCGTGGTATTCGGGCCTGTAAAGAAATATCACCATATCCGCATCTTGTTCGATAGCGCCTGATTCCCTCAGGTCACTTAATTGCGGTATTTTACTTCCTTCTTTTCTTTTTTCCACTTCACGACTTAACTGGCTGAGCGCAATAATCGGCACCTGTAATTCTTTGGCAAGCCCTTTTAAATCCCTTGAAATCCGGCTGATTTCCTGTTCCCGGTTGGCATTCCTGTTTTCGCCGGTTCCGCTCATTAATTGCAAATAGTCGATGATAATTAAGCCAATGTTGTGTTTATTTTTTAGTCTTCTGCATTTAGCCCTCAGTTCAAAAATATTTAAGGCGGCAGTGTCATCTATATGAATTGGCGCTGATGAAAGTCGGTTAATTCCTTTTTTATATAGCTCTTCCATTTCGTGCTGTTCCAATCTTCCACGTGCTATTTTTTCTAAAAGTATTCCGCTTTCAGCACTCAAAATTCTTTGAACCAATTGGCTGGCACTCATTTCAAGGGAAAAGAAACCAACGGCGGTGGGCTTCGTCGGATGCAAGGCTGCATTACGCGCAAGATTAAGCGCAAAGGCTGTTTTACCAACTGAAGGACGGGCGGCAAGTACAATCAAATCGCTTTGTTGCCAGCCGTAAGTAACCTTATCTATTTTTTCAAAACCGGTAGGAACGCCTGTAATTTCATCCTGGCGAGTTCTGAGGTCTTCAATTCTCTGTATTGTTTTTACCAGCACTGATTCAATACTGGCATAATCTCTCTTTAAATGTTTGTTAGTGATATCAAACAATTTTGATTCTGCCATATCTAGCAGTTCAAAAACATCAGTACTGTCTTCATAGGCATCTCCGATAATCTCACTGCTTATTTTTATTAACTCTCTTTGGATAAATTTTTGCAAAATAATCCTTGCATGGATCTCAATGTTTGCAGAAGAGAAAACAGAATTGGTTAGTTTGGTGATATAAAAAGGCCCACCAACAAGATCCAGTTCCTCTCTGAATTTTAGTTCTTCAACAACAGTCAATAAATCAATAGGAGAGTTTTTTTGTTGTAATCCCTGCATTGCCCTGAAAATCCGTTGGTGCGATTCCACATAAAAACATTCGGGAGTTAAAATTTCAACGATAACATCGAAGGCGTTTTTTTCAAGCATGATCGCTCCAAGAACGGCTTCTTCTAATTCCTTTGCCTGTGGAGGTACCTTCCCAAACGCCATTGTTCCTAGTTCCAAAGACCCTGTTTTCCTTCTTTTTCTGTCTTTATTAATGTTTGTTAATTCCATTTTCTATTTTCTCAAATCAGAGCAATTTTTTTTAAATTTTTAGTAATTGGTTGGTGCGTTTTTCATAAGTGGGGAGCTAAGGTAAAGGATCGAAATCTATTTTAAGAAATTGTTAAGCGCTTATATTTATGCATACTCTGTTCACACTAAAATGTACATATATTCATAGTTTACCAACAATTTATTTGTGCTTTTCCACAATCTAAAAAAATTTTTCCATTTTTTTCATTAATAATCCACAATTGCATGTGTAGAAAAAAAGTGAGATTTTTTAAGGATAATTCATTTAAAAACTGTAGTTATTTTTTGTGCAATTTTTCTTTCTTTGTCCCGATAAAAAAGTCAAATTTTAGTGAAAATCAGTCCTGTCAATTCTTTCAGCAAAAGAGAAAGGGAATTCCTATCTACTTCTTTCTTACTTTTGGGACTCTTAAAAAATTACAGCAGATTTTAGAATTAAAATATGAAGATTAGTTATAATTGGTTGGTAGAATATTTGCCTATTGACGAGCGTACTTTGAAAATAACGGGTAATCCTCACAAGATTGCGGAAATATTGACTTCGGTAGGCCTTGAGGTGGAAACCATGGAAAAGTATGAACAGGTAAAAAACGGCTTGGAAGGATTAGTTATTGGGGAAGTTATTAGTTGCGAAAAACATCCTGATGCGGATAAATTGAAAATAACAACCGTTAATAACGGTAATGGAGAGACGCTTCAGGTTGTTTGTGGCGCTCCAAACGTGGAAGCAGGGCAAAAGGTGATTTTGGCACCCGTGGGAACTACTCTTTTCCCTATTAAAGGAGATCCTCTTGAAATAAAAAAAGCAAAAATTCGGGGTGCAGAAAGTAACGGAATGTTATGCGCTGAAGATGAAATCGGACTCGGACACAGTCATGCGGGAATTATGGTTTTGCCGAAAAATACAATTCCTGGTACGCCATTAAAAAATTATTTTAACTTATACTCTGACTGGATATTTGAAATCGGCCTTACTCCTAACAGGATGGATGCCATGAGCCATCTTGGTGTGGCAAAGGATGTTTGTGCTTATATAAGTCACCATCTTAAAAGAACTACTAAAGTCATTTATCCTTTTAAAAATCATTTTAAAGTTGACAATCATTCCCAAACAGTTGAGGTCGAAATTAAAAATCCCTATGATTGTGAACGATATTCCGGTGTGAGTATCTCAGGAATTAAAGTGACTGAATCGCCTGATTGGCTTCAAAATAAATTGAAAAGTATTGGTCTTCGCCCGGTTAATAATATTGTGGACATTACCAACTTTATTTTGCATGAAACCGGTCAGCCTCTTCATGCGTTTGACCTTGATAAAATAAAAGGAAAAAAAGTTATTGTTGAAACGCTGCCGACAGGAACGCGATTTCTCACGCTCGATGAAAAAGAAAGAAAATTAAACAGGGAAGATATCATGATCTGCAATGGCGAAAATGAGCCAATGTGCATTGCCGGCGTATTTGGTGGCCTTCATTCCGGTGTTTCGGCTGAAACAACTAATCTTTTTTTGGAGAGCGCTGTTTTTAACCCTTCCGCTATCAGAAAAACAATGCTGTCACACAATTTAAGAACAGAAGCTGCTGTGCGTTTTGAAAAAGGAATTAATATTGAAAATACGGTTGAAGTTTTGAAACATGCAGCTATGATGATAAAAGAAATTGCAGGTGGAAAAATTTCTTCTGAGGTAATTGATGTTTATCCGGTTCCGAGAGTAAAGAAAGAAATAACATTATCCAACTTTTACATTAAAAAAATTAGTGGAAAAAATTATCATCCGGATACTGTAAAAAGCATTTTAACCTCTTTAAATTTTACGGTTTTAAGAGAAGGTCTTGATAATATAATGGTAGAAGTACCTTACAGTAATCCGGACATTACAGTCCCAGCCGATATTATTGAAGAGATTATGAGGATTGACGGGCTTGATAACATTGAAATTCCTTCTTCCATCACAGTTAGTCCAGCCATTGATGCCGGCTTAATTGAAGCGGCTAAAAAGGAAAAAATAGCCGGCTGGCTTGTTGGAAATGGGTTTCATGAAATCTTTACGAATTCAATCACCAACAGCAAATATTTTACTGAAGAAACGCTTGCAACAACAGTTTCCATCATCAACAGTTTAAGCGAAGGCTTGAATGTTTTGCGGCCATCAATGTTACCAACAGGCTTGGAAACTGTTTCTTATAATTTAAACAGGAAAAACAGCGATTTACTTCTTTTTGAATTTGGGAAAACTTATTCAATTGTTGAAGGTGTGTATCAGGAAAAGCCAAACCTGGCAATTTATATAACAGGAAATAAAACTGAAACGAACTGGAGTGAACAAACAAAAAAAGCAAATATTTATTTTGCTAAAGGGATATGTGAAGCGATTTTCACTTTAACAGGAATAGAAAAGTATCAATTTGAAATTTCTGAAAATGAGGATCTGGAAGAGGTGTTAACTGTTTCTGTAAAGGGAAAAAACATTGCAGTTTTAGGAGCAGTCAAAAGCGCGCAATTAGAAAAATTTTCAATCAAGCAACCGGTTTATTTCCTCTATTTTGATTGGCAAAACCTTATGACTTTCAGCAAAAAAACTGAAATTACTTTTGACCCAATTTCAAAATTCCCGCAGGTACAACGTGATCTTTCCATTTTGGTTGATAAAAAAGTGCCTTACAAAGAAGTTGAAGAATTGGTCAAATCTTTGCATATTAAAGAGCTACAACAGATCCGGTTGTTTGATGTATTCGAAAATGAAAAATTAGGAGAAAATAAAAAATCATTTGCAATTAATTTTACTTTCCTTGACAAAGAAAAGACGATGACCGATGAGGAAATTGAATCGATAATGAATAAAATTATTTCCAACATTGAAAGCAAGGTTGATGCTGTAATAAGAAGTAATGGCTGAGAATATTGAAATTCATATAAAAAATCTTCAAGCTAAATTGCAATTGCTTTTGAAAAAGCATGCATTACTGCAAAAAGAGAACGAGCAGCTTGAAAAAGAAAATGTTGACATTAATTTGAAAGTGAAGGCATTGGATGAAAAAAACAAGCAACTTGAAATGCAGCTAAATATTTTAAAAACATCTGCAGGAAAATTGGAAGGAAAAGAAAGATCTGATTTTGAAAAAAGTATCAATAGTTATATACGCACGCTGGATAAATGTATATCGATTTTAAATAAATAATGATGGCCAACGATCAGTTAATCCCGCTTAATATTGTAATAGCCGATAGAAGTTACCGAATTAAAATATTGGCTTCTGATGAGGAAACTATTAGAAAAGTTTTAAAAACAATCAATGAAAAAATCCTGGAATTCAAAACACAGTTTGCCGGAAAAGATATGCAGGATTATGTTTCGATGGTTTTAATTTGGTATGCAACTCAGGCTAAAGAAAACACAACCGAAATCTTAAATGAAGATTTACTTCAATCCCTTTTAAAAATGGAAAAGCAGTTAGATGAAGTGATTTAGAATATTTTTCTATTACCTGATTTTATTTACAATTTCCAGTTCTCCTTTCGATAAAGCTTCCCACCATTCGTCAGTTACATCTTCCAAACGATATTCGGTATCTACATCATAATCGCCGTTTTCATCTATTTGGTAAAAGCAATTATTAAGCGTATCCAGTACGCTGTTAACCGATTTCAATTCAACAAACAGAAGCCGGCTTACCAATCTTTTATTGATTTTTTGTTCCAAAAATTCGACCCTTTTTTCAAGAGAAGTAATTTTATCATCGCGCCAGGCTAAAAAAATACAGGCAAAAAGAATAGAAAGTATTATAAGTATAGTAGATAACATGAAATGCTCTTTTTTTGTTTTTATCCGATGGCGATGCTATTGGGGTAGATTCTTCTCTGCGGTTTCTTAATAACGGGATTAACTGATTTGGTCGTTTCCAGAATCATAAAATAGACACTACTGATGAGAATGGATAAAACAAGACTTGCCAGTATTGATATCTTGGCTATATCCCGGTTTATCTCACCGGTAAAAGCAAGCGTGGTGGTAAAAATAGACATGGTAAAACCAATTCCTGCCAGTGAACCAACACCAATCAGTTGCTTTAAATTCGTATTCAAAGGCAATTTAGCAATTTTTAATTTGATCATTATTTTGCTAAAAAGAAAAATCCCGACTGGTTTTCCAATCACCAATCCCATGATAACGCCAAGTGAGATTGGGCTGTTAAAGGCGGTTAAATCAGCCGGAACCAGTATCGCCGTATTGGCTAAAACAAACAGTGGAAGAATAATAAAATTTACTGTTTTGTGAATGGCATTTTCGAGTTTGGGAAGAGAATTGACAGGCATTGCAAAGGCCACCAAAACCCCACTGATGCTTGCTTCCACACCTGAATTAAAAATAATATACCATAATAGGAATGACAGCAACAACTGAACAATTCCTGGCTTTAAATTCCGATAATTACAAAGCCACAGCAGTGAATAAACAAATAAGCCATATAATAACATTATCCAATTGATATCACTTCCATAGAAAAGTGCTATAACGACGATCGCTCCAAGATCATCAATAATCGCAAGCGCCATCAGGAAAATTTTCATACTTCCAGGGACGCGTTTACCAAGCAATGAAGCAATGCCGAGAGAAAAAGCAATATCAGTGGCCGTTGGAATTCCCCAGCCATGAACAAAAGAAGATCCGTGGTTGATAGAAATATAGATTAATGCAGGCACGATCATGCCTCCCAGGGCCGCGCCAAAAGGAAGAATAGCTTTTTTAAATCCAGACAATTCTCCATCCAACAATTCTCTTTTAATTTCCATGCCTGCAAAAAGAAAAAAGATAGCCATTAAAAGATCGTTGATCCATTTCAGGTTTGAATGCGGCAGATGAATATTGCCGCCATAATGAATCGGTGAAGTCCAGAAGCTCCGATACCAGGATCCATCAAAAGAATTGGACAAGGTTAACGAAACGATAGCACAAAAAAGTAAAAGTATACCTGTTGAACGGCTGTCATTAAAAAAGAACTTTAAAGGATCTATAGCTTTTCTTACAAGTTCACGCATTACTATTACTTGTTTAATTATTTCAAAAAAACTTCAGACCAAACCGATAAATGAGGTCTGGTCTGAAGGCAATTACTAATCCACATAACCATGGATACCCATTTCAGGAATATCAAGTCCTGCAACTTCATCTGCTGCATCTGACCTGAGCCCGATTGAAGTTTTAGCGCATATTTTGAAAAATATATACATTACGACAAATACAAAGACGAAGCAGGTTACTCCTCCAATCAATTCTGCCAAAAACTGTTTGCCATCCCCATAAAATAGTCCTTTCACAGTGCCGGGTACACCATTCCATCCATCGCCATAAGAACCATCTGCAAACAATCCTAAAGCAAGAACACCCCATAATCCATTGGCACCATGCACTGCAAATGCACCAACAGGGTCATCAATTTTCAAAGTCCTTTCAACAAAGGAAGAGGCAAATATCACTAACAACCCGGCAATAACACCTATAATAACTGATGAAAGAGAATTCACAAAAGCACACGGAGCTGTGATGGCAACAAGTCCTGCAAGCATTCCATTCACCATCATACCGGGGTCCCATTTATTTGTTTTTGCTTTCATGTACAACGCGGCAGCGAATGCTCCTGCGGCACTGGCAAGCATTGTATTGACCGCTATAACTGATATACGCAGATCGCCTCCCGCTAAGGTAGAACCGGGGTTAAAGCCAAACCAGCCGAACGCAAGGATGAACGTTCCGATAATTGCCATAGGAATATTATGGCCGGGAATTGTATTTACAGTTCCGTCCTTACCAAATTTCCCAATACGGGGGCCAATCACCATTGCACCTACCAAGGCTGCTACACCACCAACTTCGTGAACCACCGATGAACCCGCAAAATCAACATGCCCATGTCCAAGCCCAAAATTTACACCGAGCTGTGATAACCAGCCACCGCCCCATACCCAGTTTCCGAAAATTGGGTAAACGAACATTGAGATAAAGAAACCAAATACGATGAAAGATTTAAACTTCCATCTTTCTGCCATGCCTCCGGTAGGAATCGTGGCAGTAGTGTCCATAAATACCATTTGGAATAGGAATAAGGTAAAGACGCCCACGTCGTATACCTTGCTATTAAGGAAATAGCCTGCTTTGCCCCAAAGGCCAAAGTCGTGGCCAAAAAGGTGAACTGTAAATTCACTGCTAACAACCCCCGGTGCACCACCCAATGCAGCAACATTTAAGCCTCCTCCAAACATAAATGCGAATCCGCAAATCCAGAATCCGAGCATTCCAATTCCATAAACCATAAAATTCATAGCCATTGTATGCGCTACGTTTTTCTTTTGGGTGAAACCTGTTTCAACCATTGCAAAACCAGCCTGCATGAACATTACCAGGAAGCCGGCGATTAATGTCCACATAATGTTGATTGCAACTTGGTTATGCCCTGTAGCATTGCCAATTTCCTGCAAAGTTGGTTTGCCGGCCGTTGCCGCGGCGATATCATTTATTGTTCCTGTATTTGCACCCGTAGGATCCTGCGCTAAAGCAGGGACGGCTATAGCTATACAAAGAAAAACAGCAAGAATTGAAAAAAATATTCTCAATTTTTTCTTGCTTAAATTGTTAATCAGGGAAAATTTGTGTGTGTTCATAAAATGTGATGTGAGTGGAAAATAGTTGTTTATATATTTTAACTAATAGTTTCTGGCTCCATTAAAAAGCCTCCATAAGCCACATTTCCATGTTCTCCAATATCCAAACCTTCAATTTGCTCTGCATCGCTCACGCGAAGGCCGATTATCGCCTTAATGATATAAAATATGATCAGCATCGCAACGAAGACAAAAGCGAAAACAGTAATTACACCAATAGCCTGTACGCCGAACTGACGCCACCCTCCTCCATAAAACAATCCGTTGGAGATTGCCGTATCCTTATCCCAATATTGAATATCAATAGCACGTTGCCCAAAGAGACCCACAGCAAGGGTTCCCCAGGCACCACAAATACCATGAACGCTTACAGCACCTACAGGATCATCAATCTTTAATTTCTTTTCAAAGAAAAGGCAAGAGAAAAATACCAGTATACCAGCTACCAGCCCTATAAGTACAGCAGAACCAGTGCTCACAGAAGCGCAGGGCGCTGTAATTGCAACTAAACCAGCGAGCGTGCCATTTAAAGTCATGGGGAGATCTGGCTTTTTGAATTTAATCCAGGAAGTAATAAGTGCAGCTATTGCTCCGGCAGCAGCTCCAAGTGTTGTAGTTACCGCAATATGGGCAACACCACCAACGGCAGTTAAAGTTGATCCCGGGTTAAATCCATACCATCCAAACCAAAGGATAAAAACACCTAAAGAGGCTAAAGGTAAATTATGGCCTTTTATTTCGTTTGCTGAACCGTCTTTATTGTATTTACCTAATCTTGGTCCAACCATTATAGCGCCGGCTAATGCGGCCCATCCACCCACAGAATGTACTACTGTAGAGCCGGCAAAGTCGCGCATACCCATATCACTTAGCCATCCGCCTCCCCAAATCCAATGCCCACTGATAGGATAAATGATTGCAGAAATAATACATGAATATATGATATATGAAATCAGCTTTGTTCTTTCAGCCATAGCACCCGATACAATTGTAGCAGCAGTTGCCGCAAACACAACCTGGAATAACCAGGCAGCACTTATACTATATCCGGCTATATCTGTTGGAGCATTAGCGCTTCCTAAGAAAGCCAGTGAAGAGTCAAAGCCGAAAATGTTAGCATCGCCGCTTGAGTACATGATAGCATATCCTGTCGCCCAGAATAAAATGGCGCCAAAGCAAAAATCCAAAAGATTCTTCATCATAATGTTGGCGGCATTTTTGCCACGGGTCATTCCGGATTCTACCATGGCAAATCCCGCTTGCATAAAGAATACTAAAAATCCTGTAAGACAAAGCCAGATGATATTAGCCACATCCTGAGGTAAAGAGGGGGCAGGTTCTGCAGGTGTACCCTGCGCTGCCACATTGTAGGGAAAGCCGATAAAAACTACTAGAAAGAGGAAGGCCATGCTAATGATAAAATACGTTCGCCTCTTGTTTTGATTTCTAAATCTCATAATTTAAGTTTTATAGATTATAAAAATGGTTTGGTAAACTTTAGAAGTGGTATGTAGCGGCAAGCAGGCCGGTAAAAGTTGATTTTGTTGGCGAATTATCATTTTTTTCAAAAACAGGATCTTTAGCTGCATCAATTCTTAATTCAGGAATGATAGTAAGATTTCCTACTCTGAAATTTGGTGAAAGTGTTACATCAAAAATGCCGGTTGCCGGTGCGCCAACCACTGCTTTTTTATTATCAAAGTATTCAGTTCTCAAAGTGATACCAAAAGTACTGGTTGGATCAGCCGTAAAGTATAAAGCTGAACCCCACCAACTGGCACTTGACCCTCCTTCAGGTTTTACAGATTGAACAGTTCCATTATAACCTATACTGAATTTGCTTGTTACTGCATCAGTAAGTACTACATCAAATTGAGAAGTACTAAAAGAACCTCCATAGGATCCCTGGTAATTTACGTATGCTGCAAATTTATCATCTGCAGTTGCAGTACTGAATTGAGCCAGGGCATACCTCCTCGATCCGGCTTCAGCCACCACATCTGTTGTATTGGCTACTCCCAGCATTAAGGCACTTTTTGCTCCGAGACCGATATCAGCTTTTAAACCTGTGTGAGAAAAAGGACCGTAGGAAAACATATAGTCCATGCTGTAGTTGCGATTCAGATAAGCATCCGTGAGTTCATAACCGATGTGGGTCATCCATTTTCCCATGGTTAACTTAAACTTATCACTAATGGCGTAGCTTAGATAAGCCTGTTTTACGGCAAATAAAGTTGGATGGTCCGGATCGCCATAAGAAAATTCTTCGGCTCTTGGCCCAAAACCTAAATCTACAGTGGCGCTTGCTTTTCCAAAGGTGTGATCAGCGCGAATGCTTGCCATTCCAAGTTGAAATGAATTTTGAGAATTGGTAAAACTGGTGAAGTTGTTAGTTGCGCCATCCTTTGGATTAGCGAAGTTGTACCTGAAATAAGTATCTACAGATCCTGTGATTGTAGGTGCCGGAGAAACAGGTGCAATTGAGTCAGTTTGTGCATGAGCAGAATTAATTGTGCCCAGAATGACACATGATGTCAAAATTTTTCTTAACATTGTTGTAGAATTAAAGGTTAAAAATGGAAAGGGTGTAGCAGTTATCTTTTCACAGAAGATAACAATCAGCTATTCCCTTTCTTGTTATATACTAGAGTCATAATAGTTGCTGTAAGGTTTTTTACAATTAGCTGTGAGAATATTTGTGATTGTTGGGTAGTTGCGCTTCTTTAGCTTTTACTAATTCTTTAGAAAATGCACCATTACCCTTTACCAACACTGAAGCCTTTAAAACTTTTTCAGTCTGCATTGGCGCGTCAAATGGTAATTCCTGTTCGATAACAGTTTCAGGCTGCCTTAATAATAAGGTTCCCTGTAAATATTTTTCATCGTGTTGTGAAGCATCTAATCCCAATTCTTCATCTGCTTCGCTTACTCTCATTGGCATTACCCAATTAATGAATTTGAAAATTCCGTAGGAAGCAGAAAAACTATAAGCAATTACAATTCCCAAACCTTTTAATTGAGTAAAAAAGAAAGCGGGATTGCCATAAAACAATCCATCATTTCCACCTGCATTTATTGTTTTTGTAGCAAAAACGCCAGTGAGGATCATTCCAACAATTCCACCAATACCATGGCAGGGAAAAACATCCAATGTATCGTCCAATGGAGACTTGGATTTATAATAAACCGCAATGTTAGATATAATTGCAGCAACAAAACCGATAAAAATACTTTGAGGTATCGCCACAAATCCTGAAGCTGGTGTGATTGCAACGAGCCCAACAACTGCACCAATACAAAAACCTAAAACAGTAGGTTTCTTACCTCTTAATACATCAAAAAACATCCATGCTAAACCTGCGGAAGCAGCGGCTGTATTAGTAGTTGCAAATGCAGAAACAGCTAAAGAATTAGCAGCCAATGCAGAACCCGCATTGAAACCAAACCAACCAAACCAAAGCAACCCGGTTCCGATAAGAACGTAAGGAATATTTGCGGGTGGAATTTCTTTGTGTTCCAGATGCACTTTTCTTCTTTTTAAAACAATAGCTCCTGCAAGTGCAGCGCAACCAGCAGAAATATGAACAACTGTTCCTCCTGCAAAATCCAGAACACCCATTTTGAATAAAAATCCGTTTGGATTCCAGGTCCAATGCGCAATCGGTGCATAAACAAACAGACTAAACATTACAATAAAAAGAATGTACGAAGAAAAACGCGTTCTTTCAGCAACAGCGCCAACCACGAGGCTTGGAGTTATAATTGCAAACATTAATTGAAACAAAGCAAATAACAAAAGTGGTATAGAAGGCGCTAAGCTCCATGGAGTGCCTGAGCTTACACCTTTAAAAAAAAGATGGGAAAGCGGGTTTCCTATGAAACCTCCTATGGAATCTCCAAAAGCCAAACTATATCCAACCGTAACCCATAATACGCTTACGATGCCTGCAGCTACAAAACTTTTTATCATTGTCGATAGAACATTTTTTCTATGCACCATCCCCCCATAAAAAAATGCAAGACCTGGCGTCATTAAAAATACCAAGGCCGTAGCAACGAGAATCCAGCTAATATCTGCTGTGTTATATTTGCCTCCATCATTAAAGTTAGCAAATGAAGGAACGAATAATGCAAGGATCGCCACAAGCATTAAAACAATAAATGGAATGGAATTACTTAAATTAACTTTTTTCATATGTTTACTTAATTATTCAAAATTATTCATTATTTCGATAAGTTGGTCGATATTTATTACATATTTATTATAATAATATTAAAAACAACTTAAAAATTGCTTGAGAAATGCCCGATTTCGTGCAAAAATGAAAAGAGAAAGAAGGATTTTAGAATGTATCAAAAAAAAACCTATAGCAAAGCCAGAAATTTGGAAAATTTCTATTTTTGGAATTAATACACCTAAAACGTGAGGTAGCTTTGTAATGCTTTTGCATAATTTTCAAAAGCCTCAATTCCCAGCGGAGTGATTTTGCAAGTTGTTTGAGGATAATTATTGTTGAATTGTTTGGTAATATCGATATAAGCTGCTTCTTTTAATTTATTTATTTGCACGCTTAAATTTCCTGAAGTCGCATTTGTTTTTTCTTTTAAAAAAGTAAACTCTGCTTCTTTTACATTTATTAGTAGCGACATGACTGCGAGCCGCAATTGAGAGTGTAATATCGGGTCTAATTCTTTAAACTGCATTATTTAGATTTGCTATGTTCTTGTAAAATCTTATTCTTGTTGTATTAAAATAGATACCATTTCTTGCATAATTATAAATTCCTTTTTTAGAATTTTGTTTAAAAGATATCTCAGGAAAAATCCATACGCAATCATCACTAATGCATCAACAGTATTCGGTAAACAAAAGGAATAAAAACATATGACCGAAGCAAACAGCAATAAAGTATGTTTACATTCTTAGAATCTCTCTGGCTGATGTTCGCTTTCACAGGAAATGACTAATGCACTTTTTGAAGACCCGATGTTTGTATTATTTTTTATTTTTTAGTTTCTGATATTCTTTTTCTGCCTGTGAATTGCGCACCTTATAAACAGAAATATAATGAAGGATAACAATAATTCCCCAACCTACCATTGGCCATACAGGCCATGGAACAGTCTGTAATTTTACCGGGGGTGGTGTGGAATTATTTTTTAAAGAGATGTACCAGATTGTCCAGAAGAAAACATTCATTATAAAATAAATGAGTACATGATATTTAAATGCAGCCCTTTTTTGAGCTATTTCCCATAATTCCGGATCTTTAATTTCCTTTTCCATAGTATGCTTTTTAAAGTTTAAAAACGAAACACATTACAGTTGATTGTTTATCTGGTCCTGAATGCTGTCATTGCCTAAACTTACAAAATATCCCAGGTAAATAAAATCTTTTTGATGGAGTTGTTACCAATAGAACATTTCCTTCGAGATGTTTTGTTGTATGATAAACAATCGACAATACTTACACTGATTTCCTGTAATGGATTTTTCTTACTATCTGTTGTTCCTCCCTGTGATTTTTACCTGGCAGAGTGTATGAGAAGCTCTTAATAACAAACAAAAAGAAGGAATTTATATATTTTTTAAATTTGTCACAAATATAAAGTAGTTTGTATTATAAACTAAATATTTGCAAAAAATATTTTTTTAACCGTAAAGAATAGTGACTTTTTGGCCTATAAGTGCTTATAAATTAGTGATTTATAAATTTATAGCCACATTTGTTCTTATATGTGAAAGATTAGAAAATTTATTCACATCGCTGAAAATTAATTTGTTTATCTGCCTGCAATTTGTAATTTAGCAATAGAATTTAATGGGTTAGTAAGTACAAAGAGCTGGTAGCAATACCGGCTCTTTTACTTTTGCAGTAAAGAAACTTTTATCATTGATTTTTATTTTCAGTTTTTTTAAACAATTTACTTTTCCGTTTTTTTCTTCTCTTCTCTTGATAATGATTGTTTAATTTCATTGCTTTCAAAATTTTTTAAATGAGTAAAACTAAGACCGCTTTTTTTTGCAGCAATTGCGGACAGGAAAGTGCGAAGTGGGTTGGTAAATGTCCTTCATGTAATGAATGGAATACGTTTGTTGAAGAGATAATTGTGAGAGGAAATGAAAAGAAAGAAAATGAGTGGAAAGAATTTTCAGGATTGAGTGGTGGATTAAAAACAATTTCACTTCGGGACGTTTTGAGTGGTGAGGAAAACAGAATTGTAACAGAAGACGCAGAACTAAATCGCGTACTTGGCGGTGGAATTGTTCCGGGAAGTATTGTGTTAGTCGCGGGTGAACCAGGCATTGGTAAATCAACACTTTTTTTGCAGGCGGCACTTCAATTGAAAAATCTTGTTACTCTATATATTAGCGGAGAAGAAAGTGAGCAGCAAATAAAAATGCGTGCCGACAGGCTTCGAATAAATAATGAAAAATTTTTCCTGCTGACAGAAACCAACACGCAAACTATTTTTAAAGAGATAAAAAAACTAAAGCCACAATTAGTTATTGTTGATTCTATTCAAACACTTCAAACTCCTTATATAGAATCGGCTCCTGGAAGTGTATCTCAAATAAGAGAGAGCGCAGCGGAACTTCAGCGGTTTGCAAAAGAAAGTAACACGCCTGTTTTTTTGATAGGCCATATTACTAAAGATGGAAGTATAGCCGGACCAAAAATTTTGGAGCACATGGTTGATACGGTTCTGCAATTTGAAGGTGATCGTCATTATGCTTATCGCATTTTAAGAACTTTAAAAAACCGTTTTGGTTCTACATCAGAACTCGGAATTTATGAAATGAGTGTTGAAGGAATGAAAGAAGTTAAAAACCCTTCTGAAATTCTGATCACTGAAAAAGATGAGCAATTGAGTGGTGTTGCCATCGCAGCAACCATGGAAGGAATCCGTCCTTTGTTGATTGAAGTGCAGGCGTTGGTTACGCAAAGTGTTTATGGAACGCCGCAACGAACCAACACCGGTTTTGATCTGAGAAGATTGCAATTGTTGCTGGCGGTTTTGGAAAAACGCGGTGGTTTTCACTTCGGTGTAAAAGATGTTTTTATCAATATTGCCGGTGGATTAAAAGTAGAAGATCCTTCTATTGATTTGGCGGTATTGAGTGCTTTGCTTTCTTCTTATGAAGATGTGCCCTTGCCGATGCAAATTTGTTTTTCAGGAGAAGTAGGATTAAGCGGCGAAATAAGAGCGGTGAACCGGATTGAACAAAGAATAGCCGAAGCAGAAAAATTAGGTTTTGAAAAAATTATAGTAAGTAAATACAACACCAAAGGTTTAGGTAAAAACAAATTTAATATTGAAGTAGTTCCTTTGGGTAAAGTAGAAGAACTGTACAGGTATTTATTTTAACATGCTTAAAAACTGCCATTGAAAATTTCTTCCGTCACTTCATCACCGCTGTTCCATTTGTTTTATCCGCATAATTGTATCGGTTGCGGAAGCGATATTATTAGCGAAGACAATTTTCTTTGTCTTGAATGTATCAATGAGTTACCTCACACTAATTTTGCAATGCATAAAAATAACGCAGTTGAAAAAAAGTTTTGGGGAAGAATTGCTGTAGCTTCTGCAATGAGTGAATTTTATTTTTCAAAAGGATCAATCATTCAGAATATGATTCATGAATTTAAATATCGTGGAAATAAAAAAGCGGGATATTATTTTGGAAAACTGATGGGAAAAAGTTTACTCAATAGTACCCGGTTTAATATTGATGTTATTGTTCCACTTCCTTTATTTGAAAGAAAGGAAAAGGCAAGAGGTTTTAACCAGGCTGAAATTTTATCAAATGGAATTGCTGAAATAATAGGCAAACCGGTGATAAGTAAAAATGTAATAAGAAAAATTGCTACAGAAACACAAACAAAGAAACAGCGACTTGAAAGATGGAAAAATGTAGAAGGAATTTTTTATGTAAAAAACCAGGCTGAACTGGAAGGCAAAAATATTTTGTTAGTAGATGATGTAATAACTACAGGAGCAACTATTGATGCATGTGGCTCTGAAATTTTAAAAATTAAAGATGTAACCCTTAACGTGGCATCGTTAGCAATCGCAGGAAGCTGATTTAGCTTACTGTTTCAAAGTGAACCTACAAATAAGCATAATTTTTATTTTCCTTTTCAGTAGACTAATGAATAAAAAAGAGAACTGTTTCCGCAACAATTCTCTTTTTAATAATTATTTCAAATTTTAATTACCTGGTGGTTCCCATTTTTGCTTCAATCGAAAGCGTTGCATGAGGAACAGCTCTTAATCTCGCTTTATCAATCAGTTTCCCGGTAACCCGACAAATTCCGTAAGTTTTATTTTCAATACGCATCATTGCCTTTTCCAAATGATCGATAAAAGTAATCTGGCGGCTTGCCATCTGGCTCAATTGTTCTCTTTCCATGCTAAGGCTTCCATCTTCCATTGTCATATAACGATTGTCGCTTTCATCACCTCCCATTTGATCTTTACGTGTAATTAATCCTTGTAAATATCCAAGCTCTTTTTTTGCGATTTCAAGTTTTCGTGTAACTAATTCTCTAAATTCCTGTAATTCAGCGTCACTGTATCTCATAGTTGGACCATTGTTTTCAGAAGGCGTTTGATCAAGAACAGATTTGGTGAATTCCGGTTCATATTTTCGTGCTTTATCTGTATTGGTTTTAGGCATTATAAATTCTTTTTTGGGTTTTTTCTCTTCCTTTTTCGCTTTCACTTTAGCCATTGCTTTTTTCAATTCTGCTTTATGATTGTCAGCCGCTGTCTTTGAAGAAGCTTTTTCAGAAGATTTTTGTTTTATAGGTTTAGCATCCTGGACTTTTTTAGCCGGTGCAGATTTTTTTTCTAAAGTCTTTTCTTTTTTCGGTGTTGATTTCTTCGTGTTCACTACAGGTTTTTTTTCTGCCAATTTCTTTGGGGCTGCTTTTTTTGAAACGGATTTAGCAGGTTTTGTAACCGGTAATTTTTTTTGAGTGGCAGATGTTTTCTTATTGCTCAATTTAGATGCCGCTTTTTTGACAGGCTCTTTCTTTATTGTTTTTTTTGCTTTTGAAGTGGGAGTAGCCTTAGCTGCTGTTGCTTTTTTAGGTGCTGCTTTTTTAGAAGTAGCTTTGTTTTTTGCAGCAGTATTTTTTGCAGCCGATTTTTTTGCAGGAGCCAATTTTTTAGCTGCTGATTTGCCAGCCTTAGATTTTGATGCAACAGTGGTTGCTTTTTTCTTTGTCGCCATAATATTAATAGCTTTTTTTCGTAATGTTTACTGTAAAAGTGTCATTGTTGACATCTATTTCTACGCCGTGAGAAACTTCAGGAGCAAATTCAATTTTCTCTGCCAAAATTTCGGCGCAAATATACTCATTAAATTCTGTAATTATATCTTTAATAGCTGTCTTTTTCTTCTACAATTAGCAGTATTTTATCAGTTAGTTCAAAATCCTTTTCCTTTCGTACATTCTGGATCCTGTTAATAAATTCACGGGCAAATCCTTCCTTTTTCAGTTGCTCAGAAATCTCAAGGTCAAGCGCTACTGTAAGGTTTCCGTTTACAGCAATTTCAAAGCCCGGGATTTCATTTGTGGATACTTCAATGTCTTCGGCTGTAATAACAATTGGTTCTTCTTCTTGCGGATTTAGTACAAAGTCACCTTCCTGAATTTTATTGATTGCAACATCATCTAATTCCTGGATAGTGGCAGCAGCCCATTTCATTTTAGCTCCTAATTTTTTACCAAGCGTTTTAAAGTTGGCTTTTGCTTTCTTTTTGATAAAATTATTGTCTGAAGGTAAAATCTCTACTTCCTTAATATTGGTTTCTGACTTTATGATGTTTTCAACCAACCGGATCTTTTTCTCAAAATCATTGTCTGTTGCGGGGATGATCACTTTTTGAAGCGGTTGGCGAACTTTAATATTTACTTTTTTACGAAGTGATAAAATAAGTGAAGAAATATCCTGCGCCAATTGCATCCTGTTTTCCAGATCTTTATTAATCAGATCTGCATTGTATTTCGGAAAATCGGTCAGATGAACAGATTCAGCTTTAATTTTTCCGGTTACATCATTTAAGTTATTGAACAGCCAATCGGCAAAAAATGGTGCAATCGGTGCAATCAATCTACTGATTACTTCGAGGCATTCATATAAAGTTTGATAAGCTGAAATTTTATCAATTTCTCCCTGCTTACTATTTTTATCAATAGGTTTCCAAAACCGCCGGCGTGACAATCTTACATACCAATTACTTAAATGTTCATCTAAAAAGTATTCAATGGCTCTCCCCGCCTGTGTAGGTTCGTAATCATCAAGCGCCTGGGTTACGTCTTTTATTAATGAGTTTACAGAAGAAAGAATCCATTGATCCAGTTCCGGCCTTTCATTTACAGCAATCGGTTTTTCCTGAAAAGAAAAGCCATCAACATTGGCATACAGTGCAAAAAACTGGTAAGTATTGTAAAGCGTGCCGAAAAATTTTCGTTGAACTTCTTTAATTCCTTCAGTATCAAATTTTAAATTATCCCAGGGGGAAGCATTAGTGATCAAATACCAACGTGTGGCATCAGGGCCAAAAACTTCCAGGGTTTCAAAAGGATCAACCACGTTACCCACGCGTTTGCTCATTTTATTCCCATTCTTATCCAAAACAAGTCCATTGCTAACTACGGTTTTATAAGCAACGCTATCGAATAATAAAACCGCCAACGCATGCAAAGTATAAAACCAGCCGCGCGTTTGATCTACTCCTTCGGCAATAAAATCAGCAGGAAAATTTTTCTCAAATTGTTCTTTATTTTCAAATGGAAAATGCCATTGGGCATAAGGCATCGCGCCGCTATCAAACCAAACATCAATCAAATCAGGAACCCGCTTCATTGGTTTCCCTTTCGCAGAAGTAAGGATGATATTATCCACAAAAGGTTTATGCAGATCTGAAACTAATTTGTCTATCTGGCTTTCATCAGCATTTTAGATTTCCGGCTTCAATTGATTTTTTAATTTCAGATTTTAATTCATCTATTGAACCAATACATTTTTCTTCTTCTCCATCTTCTGTTCGCCAAATAGGCAAAGGTGTTCCCCAAAAACGGCTTCTGCTCAGGTTCCAGTCCACCATATTTTCCAGCCAGTTCCCAAACCTTCCTGTTCCGGTAGAAGCCGGTTTCCAGTTGATGGTATTATTCAATTCAATCATCCGGTCTTTTACTGCGGTGGTTTTTATAAACCAGGCATCCAACGGATAATAAATAATTGGCTTGTCAGTGCGCCAGCAATGAGGATAATTGTGCTCGTATTTTTCAACTTTAAAAGCCCGGTTTTCCTTTTTTAACTTAACAGCGATGTCAACATTTACATCTACATAATGCGGATCGTCAGTATAATCTTTTACATAACGGCCACTAAATTCTCCAACGCCCTTAACAAACTTTCCTTCTCTGTCGACAAGCGTTAAAATTCCCAGGTTGTATTTCTTGCCTATTTTAAAGTCATCGGCACCAAACGCAGGAGCAGTATGAACGATTCCGGTTCCGTCTTCTGTAGTTACAAAATCACCCAAAACGACTTTAAAAGGTTCTGCGTCCAGGAGTTATTTCGCGAATTTTTTCCAAAGAATTGGCTTCAAAAGGCATTAATTGTTCGTAGCGCAATCCTTCTAAGTTCAGTTCCTTTAAATTCACTTGCATTTCTTTTCCAAGGATATTCCAACTTGATAGCGCCTTCCTTGTAATCTTCTGATAAGTTGCAAAACCATTTTCAGTCTACATCTTCTAAAATAATTATGAATTAAAACAGGTTTGCCAAGAATCACATTAATAGGCAAATGGTATAAGGATTAAAAGTTTTAACAATTGAATATTCAATGTTTGCGCCAACAGTTAATCCAAATTGGAAGGCAAAGTCCATGGAGTAGTCGTCCATGCAAGAAAAAAGAGTCTCATCAGATCCCTCAGGATTATGACTTGTCTCTTCAAATATGCAGAATAATAATATTCATGATTTTTCATTTCTCTCCTTAACTTTAAACATCACCGTCGCACTTGTATCTTTTACATCTCTGTAAGTTCCCGGCTGGTTCAATTCGTGAGAACTTAAACCTGTTCCTGCAGCCGGCGAATAAGGTTGAATGCTTACGCTTTCGTATAAATATCCTTTTTTATACAATTCTTTCAGGCACCACCAAAGCGTTTCGATATAATTGTTTTCAAAAGTGATGTAAGGATTTTTCAAATCTACCCAGTAACCCATTTTTTGAGTTACTTCATCCCATTTATCCTTAAATTTTAAAACTTCACGGCGACAGGTGGCATTATATTCTTCAACAGAAATTGATTTTCCAATATCTTCTTTTGTAATGCCCAACAGTTTTTCAACGCCCAATTCTACCGGCAAACCGTGCGTGTCCCAGCCGCCTTTTCGCTTCACCTGGAAACCTTGCATCGTTTTATACCGGCAAACCAAATCTTTTAACGTCCTGGAAATTACATGATGAATTCCGGGCATGCCGTTGGCGCTTGGCGGTCCTTCATAAAAAACAAAAGGCGTTTTTCCTTCCCGGTTGGTGATGCTTTTTTCAAAGGCGTTTTCCTTCTTCCACGATTTTTGTATTTCATCAGCGATTTCAGTAAGATTCAACTGCTTATATTCACGATATTTCTTCATTACAAATAAATCCTTCAGTTAAAATAAAAGGATGCAAAGGTAAAGATTTTTATATGTGGATTAAGTCCTTTTTGCCCGCAAAATGCTATCATTTACTTAAATATTATTTCTTTGCTGAATTTGTTAAGAATCTCCCTAAAGATTGTTTTTACGATTTTTTTGTTCAAATCAGAAAGGTTTGGCATTGTATTTACTTATAAGTGTCATGCCGTTGCAACTATGAAAAACACCTTTATTAATTAAGTATCAAATCACTTATATTAAAGTTGCAGTGGAAAATGAGTAAGGCGAAGTTTTTCTTCGTCTTATTTTTTTGCTTTTTGCGAAGGAGTAAACCAACAAAAAAGGGATTATTTTATTTTGCCTTTTTATTTACCGAAACAACTCACAGGGCTTAATTCCTGTATGTTTTTTAAACGCGGTAGAAAAGTGAGAGATGGACGAATAACCAAGTGAATCTGAAACTTCTGTAACGGTTAATCCTTTTTCATATAATAAATATTTGGCGTGTTCCATTCGCTGACTTTGGAAGAAATCGAAAATGGTAGTTCCGTACATTTCTTTAAATCCTTTCTTCAAATAGCACTCATTGATGGCTGCCTTTCGACTTAACTCTTTAATGGTGAGCGGTTCACCGATATGTTCAAGCAAAATATTTCTTGCAAGGGCAATTTTTTCACGGTCGGCTTCATTTGCTCAAAAATTTGCACGAAAAACTTTCTTCATCATCGCCAAACATGCATTCAACATTGCAAAGAAGCAGCAATTGCGTTTGAGCGTTGATAAAAATATTTTCAAAGCTATCTGAATACTTGTGATTCATCAGCTCTTCCAAAATATTTCTTGTTCGGATGCAAAGAGGAAGTGATTTGCTGAATGAAGAAGTGTGTTTGAAGGCCAAAACATTTTCTGAAAAAGAAGTGGTTTTTAAGCCTTTTACAAATTGAGAAAGGTGATCTGCATTGAATCTGAAACAAGCTACATCAATCGTATCCACCAGTTCTTCACAATGATGTGATTGGGAATGTTTGCAGAAACTGCATTCACTATCTTTTATTTTGCAATAGCGATTGCCTTCCATGCAAAAAACCAGTTCGAGGTTGCGCGATGCCGGATCTTGTTCATGATAACTATAGATCATCATACCGGTTTCTTCAAAAAAAGCTTTCGACGGTTTCCGGTAGCGATTAATTACATATTGAACAGAACCCGGGATTTTTTGCGAATTATGCTGCACCAATTCCAATTCATCCTCCATCAGAGGCTGTCTTGTTGCGAGAGAAAGAATATCATTGGTTGCTTGCATGCTACAATTTGAAAGTTGCAAAATTACGACTTTGTAATTTTACAGAGAAAGCGCTTTTTCCATTTGCATGCTTCGTGAACCTTTGATAAGAATCAATGCATTTTGAGGATTTGTTTTTTGTAACCATTCGCCCGCCTGTTCAGCATTTTCACAACTGATGTATTTATTATGGTTTACCTCGCTGAAATTTTTCCCCACCAAAACAACTCCATTCCATTGGTGCTGATCAATTAAAGAAATAATTGCTTTGTGTTCTTTTTCGCTGTCAACGCCCAGTTCCATCATACTTCCTAAAAGCAAAATCTTTTTGTTTCCCTGCATTGAGGCAAAATTTTCAATCGCCGCTTTCATACTTCCGGGATTGGCGTTGTAAGCATCCAAAATAATTGTGTTCGAATCTTTTTTGATTAATTGAGAACGGCTGTTGGAAGGCTGGTAATCAGAAATAGCTTTCTTTATTTTTTGTTCACTTATTGCAAAATATTTTCCTACACAAACGGCAGCAAGAATATTGGGAAGATTGTAGGCGCCCACCAAATTAGTTTGAATTTGTAACGGTGATTCGTCTTCAATTTCCACTTGAATAACAGGATCGTTCTTTATAATCTTTCCTTTCGTGTTCCCACTTTTACTTCCATAGTAAATCGCATTTTTTACTTTTTTTCCCACATCGAAAACCGCTATATCATCTGTATTTACAAATGCAGTCCCATCGATGAGTTTTTAGATATTCAAAAAGTTCACCTTTGCCTTTTTTGATATTTTCAACACCTCCAAAACCTTCTAAATGTGCTTTGCCAATATTGGTTATTAATCCATATAACGGTTTAGCATACTCGCAATATCCTTCGATTTCATGAAGATGATTAGCACCCATTTCTATAACTGCCATTTCTGCATCCGGCTTAATTTTTAAAATAGTAAGAGGAATTCCGATATGATTATTTAAATTTCCTTTTGTTGTGTAAGTTCTGTAAGTAGTGGAAAGTACTTCATGAATTAATTCCTTGGTAGTTGTTTTTCCATTGCTGCCGGTAATGGCAATAAAAGGAATATCAAATTGTTCGCGATGATATTTAGCCAGTTGTTGTAAAGTTTGTAAAACGTCATCTACTTTAATGATTCTTTCATTTTTAAAATCCGGATTCTCATCTGCTACAACATAAGAAGCGCCGAGCTCCAACGCCTTTTTTGCAAAATTATTCCCATTAAAATTCGGTCCTTTTAACGCAAAGAAAATCTCGTCTTTAAGTAAGTTTCTTGAATCTGTCTGAACACAAGGAAACTGTTTATATATTTTATAAAGCTCTTTAATATTCATTAGACAAATGTATGTTTTCGGTTTTGCCCTTTAAAAATAAATAAGAATTTATTGTGAAAACTTTTTCCTTTTTTTCAATTTCTAAAAGAAAAAAGGTTTATTCTTTACCTTGTGCGACATTCTAAAAAGTATATAATTGTAATGAAAAGAACGCTGCTAACTTTATTGTTGCTAACCTCTTTAAAGTTTTTGGCCTTATCTCAAATATTGAATCCTGCTGCAAAACATTGGGCAGATAGCGTTTTTAATTCCCTGAACGATGACCAGCGAATAGCTCAATTGATGGTGGTGCGCGAAAGCAGTTACTCACCTGAAGGGCCGGTTTATTACGATTCTTCGGTAATTGCCGACATTCAAAAACATGATATTGGTGGAATTTGTTTGTTCCAGGGAACTCCGGTACAGCAAGCTGAATTTATCAATCATTTTCAAAGTATTGCTAAAACACCTTTGATGATTTGTATGGATGCCGAATGGGGAGCAGGAATGAGGTTCGATAGCGTTGAGCCGCTCAATCACCAGATGATGCTGGGGGCTATTCATGATTCTACTTTGGTTTATGAATATGGGAAATTGGTTGCCAAACAATTAAAAAGAATGGGCATACAGGTTAATTTTGCGCCGGTTGTCGATGTCAATAATAATCCGGATAACCCGGTAATTAACGACCGTTCTTTTGGAGAAGATAAATACAAAGTGGCGCGTTATGGAATTGCTTACATGAAAGGTTTGCAGGATGAAGGAGTGATGGCGTGCGCCAAACATTTTCCAGGTCATGGAGACGTAACAGTTGACTCACATCTTGATCTTCCCGTTATCAATAAATCAATGAAGCAACTGGATTCGCTGGAATTGTATCCATTCAAAAGAATGTTTAAGGCTGGCGTCGCAAGCGTGATGATCGCTCATCTTTACATTCCTGCAATCGATACAACAGCAAATACAGCCACTTCCCTGTCAAAAAAAAATGTAACAGGCTTGTTGAGAAACAAACTTCATTTTAATGGCCTCACTTTTACAGATGCTTTAGGCATGAAAGGCGTTGCAAAATTTTTCCCGGGTGGAAAAATCGCTGTTCAATCTTTGATAGCCGGAAATGATATCCTTTCACTTCCTGAAAATGTGGATTCAGCAATTGCAAGAATCAGGGAAGCAATTGACAGCAACGAACTAAGCTGGAATGATATTTATGAAAAGTGCAAAAAAGTACTCGCTTATAAATATATGTATGGTATGGCTAATCCTCAGCCAATAAATACAGAAAATCTTACCAGCGATCTTAATAAAGGTATTGCTGAAATGAAAAAACTGGTTGCCGAAAATGCGATAACTGTTTTAAATAATAAAGACAAAGAATTTTTTCCTCTCACAGACGAAAATAAAAAGATTGCATTTGTAGGAATCGGTATTGACAGCGCCAATACTTTTGGTTCAAGAATAGAAAAAGATTTAAAGGCAGATGGTTTTTATTTTTCTTACAAAGAAGATGCAAGGAGAGTTTTAACGCTTGCCAAATTAATCAAGAGCCATTATAATACTGTGGTAATCGGGCTTCACAATTATGATCGTTTTCCAGCAAATCAATTTGGTATCACAGATTATGCTTTTGAATTAATCAGACAACTGCAACAACCTGAAAGCGCCAATTACAAAACAATTTTATTTGATTTTGGAAATGCGTATGCAATCAAAAACTTTTGCGATGCAAAAAATTTAGTGGCTTGTTATGAAGACGATTCTATTACACAAAACGTAGCGGCTGATATACTCGAAGGAAAAATTTTAGCCAAAGGAACTTTGCCTGTTAGTGTTTGCTCGAAATATAAATATGGAAGCGGGATTTTGCCAAAAAGGATCTTGCCGCTTGCCACTCCTGATGAGGAAGGAATTAACAGTTTGCAAATGACACACGATATCGATTCTATTGCTAATCTGGGGATCAATGAAATGGCTTATCCGGGGTGTGTGGTTTTAATTGCACGTCATGGAAAAATAATTTTTGAAAAAGCTTATGGAAAATACAATTATGATACACCGGAACCTGTCAATTTGAATTCAATTTATGACCTGGCATCCATTACAAAAATTTGCGCCACCACATTAGGGGTAATGAAATTATATGACCAGGGAAGACTAAGCCTTAATAAAACATTAGGTACTTATTTACCGTGGGTAAGAAAAAGCGATAAAGCAAAACTTAATATAAAAAAAATCCTGCTCCACCAGGCGGGACTTGAACCGGATGTTGTTTTTTATAAGAAAACGATTGATCCTGTTACCCACCGTCCTTTGCCTCAATATTTTCATCCCGATTCATCGGCTAAATTTAATGTGAGAGTTGCGCAAAATTTATATTTACGAAGAGATTATGCTGACTCGATGAACCAAAGTATTCTTGACAGCAAGCTTCTTTCCGGCAAAAATTACGTCTATAGTGACAATGATTTCATATTAATGGCTGATGTCGTCCGCGCTATTTCAGGATTGAGGATTGATAAATATGCTGATAAATATTTTTATAAGCCGATGGGGCTTCATTCGATTGGCTTTAATCCCCGAAATAGATTTGATACTAATCTGGTTGCGCCAACAGAATTGGATGAATATTTCCGGTTTCAACATTTACATGCAGACGTTCATGATGAAGGAAGTGCCATGTTTGGCGGTGATGCAGGACACGCAGGGTTATTCAGTAATGCAGAAGATATCGGAGCCATTCTTCAAATGTTTTTAAACGGCGGTACATTCAAGGGAAAACGATATATTAAATCTTCAACGCTGAAATTATTTACTGCTTACAATTCAAGTATCAGCAGGCGGGGCCTAGGTTTCGACAAACCTGAAAAAGATAATTATACTACTATAGATCCTCATCCATATCCATCCAGGTTTGCTTCACCACTCACCTTTGGCCATACAGGTTACACCGGAAGCTGTATATGGGTCGATCCAAAATATGATTTAGTTTATGTATTTTTAAGCAATCGCGTTAATCCTATAAGAAGTACGTCCTTATATAAATATAACATTAGAGGCGCTATTCAAGATGCGATTTACAAAGCCATGGTTCCGGCTATTCCAGAAGTGGTAAAAAGAGAAGAATATGAGAAACAATTGCAAACAGCTCATGAGAAGTAGAAACAGCGTTTAAACTTTATAGTAAACAGGTAAATAATGCAGAATTTTATTTTGCTCAATATTTTTTAATTAGCGTGTTAACTTTGTAAACCAATTTTTAACGTATTAACCTAAAAACATTTCATTATGGAATATCCTTATCAGATAAAAACATTGGAAGAATATCACGAAACTTATAAGAAGAGTGTTGAAAATCCCGAAGAATTTTGGGGAAATGTGGCGGAAAATTTTCTTTGGCGAAAGAAGTGGGATAAGGTATTGGAATGGAATTTTAAAGAACCTAAAGTTGAATGGTTTAAAGGTGCCAAACTTAATATCACAGAGAATTGTATCGACCGGCATCTGGAAACTATGGGTGAAAAACCCGCAATAATTTGGGAACCCAATAATCCTGATGAAAGAACGAGAGTGGTTACTTATACAAGATTGCACAAGAGAGTTTGCCAGGTTGCGCAAATGCTTATTAATAATGGAGTAAAAAAAGGTGATCGTGTATGCATTTACATGGGAATGGTTCCTGAACTGGCTTACGCTGTTTTGGGTTGTGCAAGAATTGGGGCGATTCACAGTGTAATTTTTGGTGGATTTTCTGCTCAAAGTATTGCTGATAGATTGGAAGATGCGAATGCCGAATTTATAATCACCTGCGACGGTGCTTACCGTGGTGGAAAAGATATTCCTTTGAAAAGCATTATTGATGATGCGTTGATCGGAAACAAAACTGTAAAAAAAGTAATTGTTTATACACGCACCCGGCGCCCGGTTTCGATGATCAAAGGACGTGATCTTTGGTGGGAAGATGAAATGGATTATGCGTTATCGCAAATAGAAAAAAACAATGTAGTTACGATGCCGGCAACCGAAATGGATGCGGAAGATCCTTTGTTTATTTTATACACTTCCGGTTCTACCGGCAAACCAAAAGGTGTGGTTCACACGATCGGCGGTTATATGGTTTGGACTACTTATACTTTTGTAAATGTTTTTCAGTATCAACCCGGGCAGGTCCATTTTTGTACGGCAGATATCGGTTGGATAACAGGTCACAGTTATATTGTTTATGGTCCGTTGGCTGCAGGCGCTACCAGCGTAATGTTTGAAGGAATTCCTACATGGCCCGATGCCGGAAGATTTTGGGATATTGTTGATAAATACAAAATAAATATTTTATACACAGCGCCGACAGCGATAAGAAGTTTGATGAGTTATGGATTGGATCCGTTAAAAGGAAAAGATATGTCTTCATTAAAGGTTTTGGGAACCGTTGGTGAACCGATAAATGAGGAAGCGTGGCATTGGTATGATGAACAAGTTGGTAAGAAAAATTGCCCGATTGTAGATACGTGGTGGCAAACAGAAACAGGTGGAATTTTGATTTCTAATCTGGCGGGTGTAACGCCTGCAAAACCAGGTTGGGCAACTTTGCCTTTACCGGGAGTTCAACCTGTTCTGGTAAACGATCAGGGGCAGGAAGTAACGGAGAAAAATGAAGATGGATTATTGAAAGGAAACCTTTGCATTAAAGCGCCATGGCCTGGTATTTTAAGAACCACCTATGGCGATCATGAGCGTTGCCGCAAAAATTATTTCGCTACTTATCAAAATTTATATTTCACGGGCGATGGCGCTTTGAGAGATGAAAACGGAAATTACAGAATTACCGGTAGGGTAGATGATGTATTGAATGTAAGCGGCCACAGGATTGGAACTGCCGAAATTGAAAACGCGATCAACATGCACGCAAGCGTGGTGGAAAGCGCTGTGGTTGGTTTCCCGCATGAAATAAAAGGGCAAGGCGTTTATGCATTTGTGATTACAGATAAAAAACATTCCGAAGATGAACTGTCAAAACAGGATATTTTAGAAACGGTTTCAAGAATTATCGGCCCAATCGCCAAGCCTGATAAAATTCAATTTGTGAACGGACTTCCTAAAACAAGAAGTGGTAAAATCATGCGTCGTATCCTCCGTAAGATTGCAGAAGGCGAAACCGAAAATTTGGGCGATACCACCACTTTGCTCGATCCGGGAGTAGTAGATGAAATAAAGAATAACAAAGTGTAACAGGCAAAATAAAAAAAGACAATAAAAGTTGGTTTGCTGTAAAATGTGAGCCGGCTTTTTTTATTTCCTTTGCAAAATGCATCCGAAAAATTTATCTATCAACGATTTTGATTACGATCTCCCGGAAGATAAAATTGCAGTTTATCCTTTGCCTGAAAGAGATCAATCGAAATTATTGATCTACAAAAACGCGAATATTTCAGAAGATATTTATAGAAATATCGCTGATCGTTTACCCGAAAATTCTTTCCTCATTTTTAATGATACGAAAGTTATTAAAGCGCGTATTTTATTTCAAAAACCGACCGGTGCTGTTATAGAAATTTTTTGCCTGGAACCTTATGAAAAAATAAATGATTATGCGGTAGTCCTTCAGCAAAAAAAATCCGCAAGATGGAAATGCATGATCGGTGGCGCCGGAAAATGGAAAGAAAAATTTTTGGAAAAAAAGATTGTAATTGATGATAAGGAAATTGTTCTTAAAGCACAACTTGTTGAGAAATTAAGCGATGCTTATGTGGTTGAATTGTGCTGGGAACCGGGGACGTATTCATTCGCAGAAATTATAGAACATGCCGGTGAAACTCCTTTGCCGCCTTACATAAAAAGAAAAGCAGAAGAAAGTGATGCAGAAAGATATCAAAGTATTTATTCGCATTACGAAGGGTCGGTTGCCGCACCTACAGCCGGATTACATTTTACAAAAAACATCTTTTCTTCCTTAAAGAAAAAACATATTGAAACTGGTTTTGTAACACTTCATGTTGGCGCAGGAACTTTCAAACCTGTAAAATCAGAAAACATGGGAGGCCATGAAATGCATGCGGAATGGATTGACGTTTCTACAAAATTTATTGAACAGTTGATAGAAAATATTTCTCATCCTGTTTTCTGTGTGGGAACTACTTCTGTAAGAACCGTTGAAAGCCTTTACTGGATGGGATTAAAAGCGCTCCTCAATCCTAAAATTGAATATGAAGATTTAAAAATCCATCAATGGGAAGTGTATGAAGATGAATTCTTGAAAACAAATGTTTCGCCTAAAGAATCGTTGACTTCTTTATTGAATTATTTGATTAATAAAAACTTAAACCGGATTTTTATTCAAACGCAAATTATTATTGCACCCGGTTATCAATTTAAAATAACAAAAGGAATCGTAACAAATTTTCATCAACCAAAATCTACTTTATTATTATTGGTTTCTGCAATGATTGGAGAAAAATGGAAAGAAGTGTATGAGTACGCGTTAAAAAATAATTTCCGTTTTTTGAGTTATGGAGATGGTTGCTTGATTTTTAAGTCTTAGCCTTTTGCCTTCAGTCTTGAGCATTCAGCATTCAGCCTTGAGCATTCAGCATTTAGCATTTAGCCTTTCTCTAATTCACCATTTTATCCGCACAACAACTGCTGGCAAAGGCTTCAGGCTTGGCTTTGAATGCAAAGCCCATTCCCAAAATATATCCCATTGCTTCGCGCAAAGCTTCATTGCTTCTGAAATGTGGATTGGTATTAATATCTGCATGCACTTCCATGTCTACATCATAGTTAGTAAATAAATCGCAGAGTTCATACGCGATCTCAATACTCTTGGCTACTTCTACGAGCATGCGTTCTTTGATGCTGTATTTGTGAATTGTTTTTTCATTATGAATAAACATAAATCCCCCGCGGCCTTCACGTAGAAAAACAATAACCGTTGCAAATTCAGTGTCTTTGCCTTTTACCTGGCTATCTGTGCCGATACAGACTTTTAATTTGTTACCCTCTTCGGTTTCTTTTTGGATGGCTTGTTCTACAGCATTTTTGATGGGAAGTTCGATGGGCTCGCCGTTAAATTTTCTCCATAACATAAAATAAGGTTTTTTAAAATTACCGATATTTTAGAAATGAAAAGCAAATATTTTATTGGCTACAAAAAGATAACATTTAGATAATCAACCGGTGTTTATTGCAGTGAACTAATAAATTATCGCAATTTTTATTTCATAAAAAAAGGGGACAGCCCCTAACGCTGCCCCCTAACTTACACATGAATCTACCTTACAGTTTTACAATTCTTTGAGTTGTTCTTTGGTTGTTACAAATGATTTGCATGATATAAATTCCGTTGGGAGAATTATTAATATTAATATTCGTTAAGCCCGCATCTGCATTTCCGCTTTTTATGATCCTTCCGCTCATATCGGCTAACTGGTATTGGTAATTGTGGGAAGCATCTACAGTAATTTGCGAATTAACGATGCTTGTTATCGTAAAAGCTTTACTTCTTTCCTCCACAGCTTTCAATGGAATTATGTTTGAATAACTTACCTGTCCTGTTACGGAAGTTACTTTTAAGCGGTAGAAAATATTTTCGGTTAGTAATGGTGTATAGCTAAAATTTTTGTCAGTAATGGATAGTTTAGTAAGCATAGAAAATATAGAACCGTCAAAGAACTTTCAATTGATAAATCCTTAACTGGCTCATCAGAGATGATACTCCAGGCAAGATTGTGTTTTCCCTTATCACTTTCTCCTGAAAGAAGTACCTGTTCGATAGGTGTGGTTCTCAGAACAGAAAAAGTACCGGCAATCAGTGTAAGAACCCAAGACTTCCATAGTTACTAACATTTGCATTTCCCGATCCGTTTACAACAGATAATAATCTCCGGCCATCAAAGTGGTGTCAATAGTCGCATTCAAGTTTATCTGACGGGATTATAAACCTCCACAACATTCAGATCGGTGTTAAGTAGCGTTACCTGCATATCAAGGTCTGCGCCTTCATTATTTGCCCCTACCGAAAATGGATTTGCGCTCTACATGCAGCACTCCATGCCGCGGCAGATTGATTTTAAAAGCATCCTTATCAGTGTTGGTGGTAATAATACCATCAGCAGAAAATTGTGTATTCGCGATACTTATAGGTCGTTGGATTTACATTTGGGATCATCACTGTGATCGTCAGTTCTGATAAGTGAAACCATTTCTGCTTGTGATAATCGAAAGATTATCCTGGTCTGCGGTACAACCACTTGGCGTAGGCCCGTTATTCCATCCGGATAAATTTCTATAATAACTGTTGCCCATAACCGGAGCCCAACTGGTTTCACCAATTCCATCACCTTCATTATAAGTGGAGATTAAAGTACAGGTTCCGCTATACTTTGCCTGGTGAGAAAGCCCAACAGTATGCCCGCTTTCGTGTGTGCAACATTCTGCAATAAGTTTTGTGCTGATAACCTAACCTGTCTGGAAAAACAAAGCCCGGAGTATCATCGCCCCAAATAAAAGAACCGGTATAAGCTACTCCACCCACACCTGCATACCATCCGCTGGTAGGTGTTACAATTATTCTCATTCTTTGGGTTAATGGCGCTGCTAAAAATACAGTTGAATCGGTCGTAATATCAATATTAAAAGGCCGGTAATCTTCAGAAACCCGGTTAAAAATTTCAGTAATTTGGTCATCGGTTAAACCGGCAGGCATGCAATAAAATGTAGCACCTCCGTTCCATGACGTTCCGGTTACCGTTTGTCCATCGAAATCAAGATAGATGGTAGCTTTTGCTGAAGGGAAGCTGCTGAGTTTAGGCAGTGAATAGGTTTTGAATGAAATCAAAAGTATCAGGGTTGTAATTACAGATAGAATCTTTTTCATGGTACGTGGTTTTCATTAGGAGCCGTTTTAGGGAAACGGTTTGGTAGATTAATAATCCTCTACCAGGGCATCAGTTTTTATTTTATGCATAGCGTATGCGCCGTTGTTTTCTCTTTGTAATTCATAACCATCCGCGTATTTTTCATTGATAATTCTTCCGACATACGTGATGGTTTTATCATCATTAATCCTTTTTGAAATGGCCAGTAAAGTGTTATTTAAGGCTGGCGATTTAACAATTACCGTATATAAATTCTCGTATCGTTTTATCGAAGAAATTACAATTCCGTTAAAAGCAAAATCACCAAAGTTTAGTTTTATTTTTCCTCCTTCAGGTACCGTAAATGCTTTAGCTAATTCGGTTTGCGGAGTAGGAAGATTAACCGCATATTTATCAAAATAATTTTGCCTGTTGGAAGTGAGAATCTGTGCGTGGCTTATATATGAAATCATCATTATCATACATACTGAAGCCATTTTGTACATGATTTTCATAGATGAGGATTTTAGGTTTTATAAATCTGGACGAGTATAAAACGACAATCCAATGAAAATATTTCACTTCTTAATGAAAAAAACGGCTGATCCTTAGAAAGTTGCGTGAAAATACGTTTTGAAAAAGTATTAATACTGATGTGTGCTTAGTAAAACCAACGTGCATGCATGTTGTGTGGCAATTTTATTCTTTTTTGCGAGTTGCTCAAGTTCATCATTTTCTGCTCCGGGATTGAAAATAATTCGTTTTGGTTTTTGAGCAAGAATGTAATTATAGTAAGGCTTTTGATTATTGGCATTCAAATAGAGTGTAACGGTGTCAAGGCCTTCAATTGGTTTTTCTTCTGCAACAACTTCAACATCTGTTACTTTACCTGTACGACGTCCGATTGCGACAACGTCGTGTCCTTCTTCACGTAATTTATTTATGGCTAAATAACTATAGCGTGCAGGATTTGTTGTAGCCCCTAAAACCAATGTCTTTTTGTTTTTCATTTTGTGTCAATTAAAAAATCGTGTTCGAACTTTCGATTTTACAATTATTCAAATGTTTTCTTTCCCAAACCCGGGAATAGCGGTTTTTTAGAATTCAATTATCTCTGTAAATTTATGAACAATTATAAAGCCACAGAATTATCGCCGGCGAATGAATTAATTGCGATTTACTAAAACTCCTTGCCGTGAGTTGATTTTACAAGCCGGTTAATGATAAAAGGAAAAGGCTTAATTGCGTTGATAAATATATTTGTAACACTTTCTTTCCCGAAAAATTTTTGAATCTTTCTGCCGTTTCTTAGTCGTCTACTGAATTGTTTTTGCCATTGCCTCATATAATTGCTTTCCATTTTCTCACGGCTTAATTTTCCTTTTAAAAATGAATTAATATTTTCAAAAGCAATCTTCGAAGAATGAAATGCCATGCTCATTCCGTTACCACACAGAGGCGTTATCATTCCTGCTGCATCTCCGAGCATCAAAATGTGATTTTCTAACTGTTCTTTTTTATCAAAACTTATTTGAGAAATGGTAACCGGCTCTGGAAATACAAATTCAGATTCTGTAAATATTTTTTTCAGAAAAGGATTTTTAAATAAAACTTTTTCTTCCATTTCTCTGATTGAATAATGATTGTCTTTTAAATTTTGAGCGGTAGTGAGATAACACAAACAATACTCATCATTTTCCACTTTGGAAATGCCACAATAACCGTTTTTAAAATTATGTAAAGCAATTGTATCCTCAGGAAAATCAGCCTTGATATGGTATTTCACGCCAATGTAATTATTTAATTTACCGGGTTTTTGTTGGATAAAGTCACGCTTCCATTTTACATCAAGATTGCTCCTTTTTCCAAAAGCGCCGGCCACAATTTTTGATTGTGTTCCGCCACCGTTATACTTCAGATGAAAAAAATCTTCATCGAAACTAACTTGTGTAACTTTTGTTTCTTCAAAAACAGAAACGCTTTTTTTTATAGCAATTTCTTTCAATTTATTGTCGAGAAAATACCTGCTTATTCCAAAACCACCAAGGTCAAGTTTTGCATAAATTGAATTTCCATTGGGAGAAGAAACAATTAGTTTTTTTATTATTGGCAAATCCAAATCTGAAAGATTTAAGCCGAGCCTTTCAATAAAATTCCAACTTTCAAGGCTGATATATTCGCCACACACTTTATGAAACGGATACTTTTCTTTTTCAAATAAGGCCGTTTTGTATCCCGCTTTTGCTAAGAGAATTGAAAGAGAAAGGCCCGCTAATCCGCCACCAATAATTGTAGCAGTAAACGAAGAAATTTCTTCTTTTTTTATTTTATCGTGTATAGCTTCCGTTAGCATGTTAAGAATTAAAAACGATAATCAAATATCGGAATGCCCATTTCCATTCAATTGAAAAATTTTGAATTCCAGCTTTTTCGAAAATATTTTGCCATTCCTTTTTTTTGAAACCCCTTAGCACAGAAAGAGGTGCATCGTTTTTCACAAGGTATGATTTTGAAAAAAGCGTTGTTGCATTTTTGATAAAATGATAAGCAACAGGATGACGATGTAAATCATTTATAAAAAATCCAATGTTGGAGTTTATTTTCATCCAAATTATCATCTCAATTAATTCATCATTAGAAAAATGGTGGCAGAAAAGAGAGGAGAAAATAATGTCTGGTTTTTCATTCTCAAACGTAACATCTTTATAATCGGTTACAATAAACTTTGCATTTTTAATCTCTGATTTTTCTTTTGCGAAAGCAATACATTCTTTATTGATATCGACGCCGGTAAAAGTGGCTTCAATATTTTTTTGACCACAATATTTTTGAAGAGCATTTAAGTTATCGCCGCCACCACAGCCAATTTCGCAGACGGAAATTTTCTTTTTATCACCACATAATTTTTTGAATCCGTCAAGTGTGATTGAATGACCGCCAAGGTGAGAATTAATCCAATCAAGCTCTCTCATATTCAACGCGATATCCTCAAATGGAATATTTTCCTGGTCGAGAATTTCTTTTTCAAGAGAACGTTTTTTATAATCAATCATTTCCTAAAATGAAAGTTTCCATCGTAAGTCCGGGACCAAAAGCAGCACCAAATACTTTTGCCTTTTTACCTTTTGTTTGATCCAAAGAATCCATTATTTCTTTCAATACAAACAAAATTGTCGGCGAAGACATGTTGCCATATTCATTTAAAACCTGGTAGGAATATTTCAAATCTTCATTGTGAATTCCGGTACTTTTTTCTATCGCTGTTAAAATTCTTTTTCCTCCCGGATGAATGCACCAATGAGAAATTTCTTCCTGTTTTATTTTCGCGTTTTGCAAAGCTTTTTTTAAAAGTTCGTTGAAATCCTGTTCAATCAATTCAGGAACATAACCGGAAAGTTGCATCAAAAAACCTGATGAAGAAAGTTGCCAGCTCATATGGTCTTTGCCATTAAAACCTACTTCGCTGTAGAAGTTTTTGATATTCATTCCTTCAAGGCCGGCTTTGTTATTGGTAACCAAAACTGCCGCACAGCCGTCACCAAATAAAAGGCTTGCTGCGATATTATCAACGGTATTTTCTTTTTGAAAATGAAGCGTACACAACTCTGTGCAAACGATAATTACTTTTGCGTTTTCGTCATTTTTGCAAAAAGCATCGGCAAGTTTTAGTGCGTGTATGGCTGCATAACACCCCATAAAATTTACTGATGTCCGAAAAATGTTTTTCGGCAAATCCATCAATTCCATTATTTGCAAATCCAATCCCGGTGCGCTCATTCCGGTGCAACTAACGGTAATAAGATGAGTAATTTCATCTTTGTTTATTTTTTCATCAATACATTTTTCTACCGCTGAAACGGATAAAGCAGGAGCAGTTTTGTTGAACCAATCCATTCTCTGTTCCAGTTTAGGAAAGGGTTCCAGGTTTTCTGACGCAGGATAAAACTGCCATTCGCCGGCATCCAGGCTGTAATCAGGCAAAGCAGAATATCTTGAGTTAATCGCACTTTGATGATATAAAAATTTAAGTTTCCTTTTCTCAACTTCATTCATGGCAAACACATTTTGCATAAAATGCAGAATGTCTTTTTGCTCATGTTTGTAAGCGGGCACCGCGGTTGATATGGAAACGATTTTACTCAATCATTTTAAAATTAAGAGTGTGATAAATCCAAGATTTGTAAAAATTGAAGCCAGCAAATTCATTCTCATCGTGTTTTTAAAATTTGCTTCCTTATTGTTCTTCAAAACTTTTGCAAACCAGTAAAAAAAATATACGATAACCGGAAGCATAAAGATTTGAAGAACCCAAAATTTAGAAAACGCCGATTGCAAATGAAAATACCAACCCAATGTAACGAAAGCCAACGCATATACAATGCCAGTAAAAATAAAAGTGCCTTTATATCCCAATAAATAACTAATGGTAACCACGCCATCGGCATAATCTTCCTTGTGCTGATAAATTTGCGTAAGCGGATAAAAACCGCCAATCAGCAAACTCGAAGCTACCATCGCCAAAACGGGAATTTGTTGCAAATGGTTGCTGCTGCTTCCGGAAAAAACAAGAAAAAAAGTGACTGCTCCCTGGAAAATGACAACCGTCAAATAACCAATTACCGGATATTTTTTCAGCCTGATTTTTCTATAACTATAAGCCCTTGAAGCCAGAATGTAGAAAAAAATTCCTACAACAAAAACCGGTGAAATTGTGAAGCTTAATAAAAGCGCAACGGCATCCATAAAAAGTGTTGTATAAAACAAAAGCTTCGTCGGCTGCATGGGATTTTTTAAGCCGCCAACAGGAGTTGTATCGCGATCCATGTAACTGTTGTAACCATTGCTGGCAGGATAAACAAGCAGATGCAAAATGATGAAAATCAAAATTGCATTCTTCCAATTAATATTCACCTACCTGGCTTAAGGCAAACCAATAAACCGGCATCAGAAAAAGTGAAAAATGAAAACGTAGAAGTTGTAAAGTGGATAGAAGAGTTTTATTCACTTCTAAATTTAGCGGTTTTTGTTAATATAAAACCGCTGTGCCTTGGGATGTTAGTTAAAAAGATATAGTAATCGGCTGGATGCGGTATGCGTTTACTTTTCTTCCTTTATCCGAAGCGGGTATCCAATTTTTCAACAATGAAACGACACGCATAGCTTCTTCATCAAAGGCAAATTCAACGGAATGTAAAATTTCGATATCTTGTTCTTTTCCGTTCTTATCAACTATAAATCTTACGTTGACGGTTCCTCCTTTTGTTAGATTTGAAGTTCTGTCCGGCACTTTAAAGTTGGAACTTATAATGCCACTTATTTTTTTTAATCCTCCTTTATAAGTTGCTTCAATTTCTCCGGTAGTATCTCTTTTTATCTTTTTATTTTCCCGATCCAAAGAATCAATATCGAGTTACGAAAGAAGTGTATCTGAATGAAAGATCAATTCTTTGATCGCCTTCGCTGTATCATCATATAGGTACCAGGTCCCGTCCTTCTTGTTGTTGACGTATTGACCATAAGTTTTCAAGTATCCATTAGCGTGATAATCGGCAAAAGGTCCGTTAAGTTCCGTCAGGTTTTTATTTTTGAAAGTGGCACGGCTCATGAGAGGCCCCGCAAAATAATAGTCAAGTCTTTCAAAAGCTGAATCGTCCACTTCTTTTTCTACAACCAAATATTTTGCTTTCTTCTCATCTTTGGTTACGCCGTTATCATCGGCTATTGCATATCCAAGCAATTTTTGTGAAAAAGCAGTTGAAGAAATTAGCATTGAAAAAGCCAGAAGTATTTTTCTCATAAACTTTAAAATTGTTAGTTGTTCTGATTAACGTAAAATGCAAATTGAAGAATTGGTGAACTAAAATAGATAATTAACTGTAAATAGGAAATATTTAAGCGACAATTTTTCTTGTAAATAAAAAAAGGTTTACCGCTTTCACAGTAAACCAATAAATATTGAAGATTTCTATTTTCTCGTTACACCAACATAGTAACCGGATTTTCCAAATACTTCTTCACAGTTTGAAGGAATGCCGCGCCGACAGCGCCGTCAATGCTCCTGTGGTCGCAACTCATTGTTACTTTCATCACGTTGGTTACCGCAAATCCGTCTCCTTTTTTCACTACTTTTTCTTTGATGGCGCCCACCGCAAGAATTGCGCTGTCCGGCGGATTGATGATAGCAGTGAATTCATCAATATCCATCATGCCGAGATTGGAAACAGTAAATGTATTTCCGCTGAATTCTTCAGGCTGAATTTTTTTGTTTCTAACTTTTTCATACAACTTGCTTGCATCGGCAGCAATTTGAGAAAGGGATTTTTGATCAGCAAAACGAATTACAGGAACAATTAAACCATCCGGAACTGCAACGGCAGAACCAATGTGAATATGTTTGTTTTGCCGGATGAAATCGCCTCTCCAACTGCTGTTCACAGCCGGATGTTGGCGCAATGCCATTGCGCAGGCTTTTATCACTAAATCATTGAAAGAAACTTTTACGGGACTTAGTTCATTTATGGATTTGCGCGAAGTAATTGCGTTGTCCATGTTGATTTCCATCGTGAGATAGAAATGAGGCGCCTGGAATTTACTTTCTCCCAAACGACGTGCAATGGTTTTGCGCATTGGCGAGTTTGGAATATCCTCATAACTTTCCTGGCCAATTTGCGTAAACGGCTGCAATGGTTTTGCTTCTTCTTTTTTGCCTTCGGTGGCTTTAGGAGCAGCGGCAGGAACATAAGAATCAATATCTCTTTTTACGATTCTTCCTCCATCGCCGCTTCCTTGAACTTGCGAAATATCAATACCTTTTTCTTCGGCTAATTTTTTGGCAAGCGGTGAAGCTTTTACTCTTCCGCCTTCAACAGAAGAAGGTTGAACGGTTGCATTTTCTTGAGGAGCGGGAGAAGATTGTGCTGATGATTTTATCTCAGGCTTTTCTGTTTTTTCCTCTTTTTCTTCAGCTTCTTGTGGCGCATGTTTTTGTGCTTCAACAAAAGCGTTCACATCTGTTCCGGGTTTTCCTACAATCGCGATAATGTCATTTACCTTCGCAGAGTCTCCTGCTTCTACGCCAATATATAAGAGTGTTCCTTCTTCATAGCCGACTACATCCATTGTAGCTTTATCAGTTTCTACTTCTGCTAAAGAATCATCGGACTTTACTTTATCGCCTACTTTCTTATTCCATTGAATGATTTTTCCTTCCGTCATGGTGTCACTCATCAAAGGCATCCGAATTACTTTCGCTCCTTTTGGCAATTCTACATTTTGATGTAACATCAGCGGGCTTATTATCTGATTGTTTTTCCTGGCCTTCAGCAATCGCTTTTTCTTCATTAGGATCTTTTTTAGGGAAAACTTCAGCGTTCTTTTCTTCATTATCTCCGGAAGGAGCTTTTCTTTTCTTCTTCTTCCAACAGAGGTTTATAATCTTCTCCTTTTTTTCCTACAATTGCCAAGAATGCCTTCCACCGGAACTGCCTGTCCTTTTTCAACACCAATGTACAAAAGAGTTCCTTCGTTATAACTTTCCAGTTCCATCGTTGCCTTGTCTGTTTCCACGTCGGCTAAAAGGTCCCCGGGTTTTATTTTATCACCAACTTTCTTGTGCCATTCTACTATTACACCTTCCGTCATGGTATCGCTCATTCGTGGCATTCTTATCGCTTCCGCCATAGTATTAATACAATTTTTATTGAGATTTGAGCCGTGAAATTAATGCAAAATCACGAAATGGATTGGAAGGGATTTTTTTTTGAAGCGATTTTAAAGTCTACAACCGAACACTTGTTTATTATTTTAAAAGTCAAAATATAAATCCCTTTTAAAAGTTCGTTTACTGCTCTTCTGCTTTTTCCAATTCATCTTTTACAAATTCCATCAGGCTTTTAATATTTTCAGGAGAAAAATCAAACTTTAAACCAGCAGTTTCATACAACTCGGGTAAAGTTTTAGTACCGCCAAGGCTTAAAGCATTTACATAATTATCCAATGCTTTTTCCGGGTTGCTCTTATATTGCTTCCAAAGTCCGATAGCTCCCAATTGCGCAATGCCATATTCGATGTAATAAAATGGAACTTCGTACAAATGCAGTTGCTTTTGCCAGCCATTCTCAACATATTTTTCAAGGCCGGAATAATCAACTACGTTATCACCAAACTCTTTGAAAATTTCCATCCATCTTTCAGATCTTTCTTCCAAAGTGTGATTTGGATTTTCATAAATCCAATGTTGAAATTTATCGATTACCGCTATCCATGGGAAAATAGTAATGACGCGTTCCAATTGGTGTTCCTTTGCTCTTTTAAGGTCCTGCTTATTATCGAAAAAAACATCCCAATGATCCATTGAAAAAAGTTCCATGGCCATGCTCGCTACTTCAGCAATTTCCATCGGATAATCTTTGAAAGAACTTAATTCAAGGTCATGAGTTAAAAAAGATTGAACAGCGTGGCCGCCTTCGTGAACTATCGTTGTCACATCATGCATCGATTGAGCCGCATTCATGAAAATAAAAGGCGCACCAGTTTCTGCCAAAGGCATATTATAACCGCCCGGCGCTTTGCCACTGCGGCTTTCAAGGTCGAGATGTTTCATCTCATTCATTTTGCGAAGACAATCACCAAAGAAGGGACGAAGTTTTGTAAAACATTCAATTGTTTTATCCAATAACTCTTTTCCTGTTTGAAAAGGCGTTAAAGGTTCTGTTCCTTCAGGTTCTGCTTCCAAATCCCATGGACGAAGATGGTCGACTTTTAATTTTTCTTTTTTATGCTTGTGAATTTTATTCACCAAAGGCAGCACGTGAAGTTTTACCGATTCATGAAAACGGAAAGTGTCTTCTTTTGTATAATCAAATCTTCCAAGTTGCTTAAATTTAAAATCGCGGTAATTTTCAAAACCTGCATTTAATGCTTCCTGGTTTCTTTTAGTCACCAATTGAGAAAACAGGTCGTTCAGCTTGTCTTTATCCTGGTATCTTCTTTCAGCAATTTTTCTGTAGACTTCTTCGCGAAGTTGGCGATCGTGGCTTTCAAAAAATTTTGAAGCTTGCTGAAGCGTGTACGCCTTACCGTTCACCTCAACGGACATCTGGCCTGTTATCATTCCATATTTCTGTTGCAATACCGCAATCTCCGATTCGATAGGAATATTTTCTTCCCTGAAAAGTTCTATGCTTTTTTTGATGGAACGCAGGTAAGTAAAATATTTTTGCTGATCCAGCTTATTAATAAAAGGAGAGTTGACTAATTTTTTATTTAATTCAAAAGCGTAAGGTTGAATGTGCGGTTGTATTTCAAGCACAAAATAGTTGAATGATTCTTCCAGTTCTTTATTTTCCGTATCGCACGTCATTTTTATTTGTCGCCAGCAAACGTCTTCATTCACTGCTGCTTCCAGTTCACTCATGTCTTTTAACCATTGCTCCATGTCTTTTTTTGAATTGATCTCTCTTTGTAACAATTCTTTAAAGTATGGTTCAATTATTTCCCATGAAGAAATCGTAAGATTCTGTGGTAAATAATGCCTTTCTAATTTTTTAATATCTGCTGTCTTGTTCATAATATATAATCATAATTCATGTTGATACCTGATACCTTCTTACTTCACTCCTCTGCTTTCAATCTTGCGTGGATTTGCCTTTTGAGGTTTTGCGTTCTTTACATTCTCTGTTCGGGCAGGTTTGGTATTTTTAGCTTCAGGAGCGGGTTCTTTTTCTGCTTCTTCTGAATTTGATTTAATATCAATTTTGTTTTTGTCGATGATAGTGAACCATTTTATCATCTTTTTCATATCACTAACATAGACGCGATCAAAATCAAGCTCCGGAAACACTTTTTCAAAATAAGCCTTCAATAATTTTCCGTCTGCATTTGCTTCAGGTATTTTTTCTTTACTTTCCTTCATCGCCTGAAAAACGTCAGCAAGCGTTGTGTTGTCTTTCGTTGTATAAACTTCTATGCTTTCCAAATGTGAAAAATTGTGCTGACGGCTGCTTACAAACCTGGTTATATTATCTTCCAAAGACCGAACCACAGCACCATCAGATTTTGATGATAACAATTCGAACAAACCCGGTAACCCGGTTACAGAAACTAACTTAGTGTACTCCATAATTTTATTTTAATTTTTGGGAGTGCAAGATAATTGAAATGATTTTTAGTTTTCGTTAACAAAAAATAAAAGTGGTGGTCGTAAAAAGTGATGAACGGTACGAAGGTTTTTTATAGCAGCGTCGTCCAATATTTTATAAAACCATTTTTATGTTCAAATATTTAACAACCCTCGTTTTTGCTATCATTCTTACATTTAATTTAAGTGCACAATCCGTTTCTGGAACTATAGAGGATGAGGCAACTAATATGCCTGTGTCTAATGCAACTGTAAAACTACAAGTTGCAGATTCTTCGCAAGCAGCAATGTTAACGGTAAGCGATGCAAGAGGCCGTTTTACTTTTAGCGATGTTTCTAACGGTGCTTATAACTTATCGGTTACTTCTGTTGGTTATAGTCCTCAAAACAAACCTGTTTCAGTGATTGACCAAAATGTAAGTTTGAGAATCAACATTTCAAAAACTGAACAAACGTTATCTACAGTAGTCATAAACAACACCTCTCCCGTAAGGCAAAAGGGTGATACATTGGATTACTCTGCCAGTCAATTTAAAGTAAACCCTGATGCAACAAGTGAAGATCTCATTAAAAAAATGCCGGGCGTTACGGTTGATAAAAGTGGAACGGTAACTGCCCAGGGCGAAACTGTGAAGAAAGTTACTGTAGATGGGCGTGATTTTTTTGGCGATGATGCTACCGCAACTTTGAGAAATCTTCCTGCTGAAGTGGTTGATAAGATCCAGGTGTTTGATAAATTGAGCGACCAGGCACAGCTTACAGGTTTTGATGACGGGAATACTCAAAAATCGATAAACATCGTTACAAAAAAAGACATGCGTAATGGAAACTTTGGTAGAATTTATGGAGGATATGGAACCGATGACCGGTATAGTGGAGGTGGAAATGTAAGTTTCTTCAACAATGCAAGAAGAATTTCTTTCCTTGGATTATTTAATAATGTAAACCAACAGAATTTTTCTTCCCAGGATCTTATTGGTGCCAGCGGTGGTGGTGGCGGAAGACGTGGCGGTGGAGGTGGTGGAAATTTCCGTGGCGGTGGTGGAAATTTTATGGTTGGACCTCAAAGTGGAATAGCGAAAACAAATGCTTTTGGCGTAAACTATAGCGATGCCTGGGGAAAGAAAATTGATGTGACCGGAAGTTATTTTTTTAATAACAGTAATACCTCTAATAATCAAATCATAAATCAGCAGAATTTTATTACAAAAGATTCTTCACAATACTATGATGAGAACACAATTTCGGATAGTAAAAATTATAACAATCGGGTAAACTTAAGGCTTACATACAGGATTGATTCTTCTAATACAATTATTGCCACTTCTAATCTTAGCTTCCAGAAAAATAATTCTGTTAATTCTGTGAGTGGTATAAACTATGTGGATGAAGCGAAAAGTAATATTTTAAGCAAGACTGAAAATGATTTAAACAGCAGTACCAACGGGAACAGTTTGAGTAATATGCTGTTGTTTCGGCATGCTATGGCAAAAAGAGGAAGAAGTATTTCACTCGGAATTTTTCAATCATCAAATAATCGCAAGGGGCAAAATTTCTTAGATGCTTTCAATACTTTTTACAAACCAACTCAACAGACGGATACAGTAAACCAACTTTCTAATCAAAAAAGCCTCACAAATCAATACGGTTTAATCTGGAATATACTGAACCGATTACTCCAAAAACACAAATGCAAATCAGTTATAGCTCCTTCTTTTCAAACCAGCAAGGCCGACCAAGAAACTTTCGATTTTGATGACGGCTCGTGAAAATACGCGATTTTCGATACAGTCTGAGCAATAAATTTAATAATACTTACAATACCCAAAACGCCGGAATTACTTTCCGTCATGGTGACAGGGACAATATGATATCCGCAGGAGTTTCATATCAGTTTAGTGAATTGAAAAGTGACCAGGTTTTCCCTCACATCGGTCAAATTGATAACACTTATAGCAATTTTTTGGGCAATGTTTTTTCACGATTTAAACTTTCTTCAAAAAGCAATTTGAGGATAATTTATCGCGGCTCTGTAAGCGCCCCATCTGTTACGCAATTGCAGAATGTAATTGATAATACAAACCAGTTTTTTTATACAACCGGAAATCCTGAATCTGCGGCAGCAGTACACAAACAATTTGATTACCCGCTATACTTACACGAACAGTGCAAAAGGGCAAAGTTTTTTTGCAAATGTTTTCGTGCAGAACGATTAATAATTATGTAACTAATGCCACTTACACGAGATAACAGCATGATTCTGCCCTTAGCAAGACTGATATACTTTATACAAAGGTTCTCAACTTTCTAAACCGGTAAACATGAACGGTTATGTGAATGCACGTTCGTTCTTAACTTTCGGTATGCCGCTGAAGTTTGTAAAATTAAACCTTAACATGAACGCGGGTTTCAGTTATGCAAGGCAACCAGGATTGCTTAATAATGTTGAAAATATTTCCAATGCTTACAACTATAATCTGGGTGCAGTGCTTTCGAGCAATATCAGTGAGTACGTTGATTTTAACGTTTCTTACTCAGCTAATATCAACAACGTAAAAAATACCATTCAGCCGAATTTGAATAATAATTATTTTACTCAATCAATTGGAATCACCGCTAACTTGTTGACGAAGAAAGGCTTGTTTTTTCAAAACGATTTATCTAATGAATCTTACAAAGGCCTGACGGATGGGTTTAATCAAAACTACTGGTTATGGAATATGGCAATCGGCCAAAAGTTCTTAAAAAACAAGGACGGGGAATTAAAATTATCTGTATTTGATCTTTTGAAACAAAATAAAAGCATTACAAGAAATGTTACAGAATCGTATGTGCAGGATCAGATAAACCAGGTATTGCAACAATATTTTATGCTCACATTTACTTACAAATTGAAGACCTTTGGAAAAGGAAAGCCAGCAAATGAAGACGAACGGCCAAGAGACTTCCGTGGATTTGGAGGTTTCGGTGGACCTCCACGTGGCCCTGGTGGTCCGCAGCTTTAGCATTTAAATATTTTTGCTTTGAATGAAAGTGAACTGATTGCCCTGCTTAAAAAAAAAGACAGGGAAGCTTTTAAGGAGATTGTAGAAACATGGCAGGATATGGTTTTTAATACTGCCATTGGCTTTTTACAAAATGCAGAAGATGCTGAAGACACAGCTCAGGAGGTTTTTATGCAGGTGTTTGAATCGGTTTTTTCATTTAAAGAGGAATCAAAAATTTCTACCTGGATATACAGGATTACGGTTTCCAAATGCCTTGATCACCTGAGAAAGAAAAAAAGAAAAAAGCGTTTTGCTTTCATTGAGAGTTTGTATGGTAAAAACGATAGCCTGATGATTGATCCGCCTGATTTTTTTCATCCGGGGGTAAAAGCAGAAAACAAAGAAAATGCTGCAGTTCTTTTTAAAGCAATTGACAAATTACCGGTAAATCAAAAGACCGCTTTTGTACTGAATAAAATTGAGCATTTAAGTTATCGTGAAATTGGAGAAATTCTGAAATCAAGCGAAGCCGCGGTTGATTCTTTATTGCAAAGAGCCAAGAAAAATCTGCAGGTAGCTTTGAAGAGAATATTATTTGTTATTGGATTGATAAATACCAAAAAAATGAAAAAGTGCAGCAGGTTTTTTTATAGAAAAACGTCTAAAATTAGTGGCGAATTTGGATAAGAATCAAAAAATAAAGTAAAAAACAAAGTAGATTACAGTAATATTATAAATAAAGAGCAATGGATCAGAATTTAAACAGCAAAATAGACAAAGTGATGCAAAGCCTGGATGACATCGGGAAAGCATCACCGCGCCCTTTTTTCTTTACACGCCTGGAAGCCCGTATGCAAAAACAGAAAAACGGTTGGGAAGAGTTTTCCTCGTTTTTGTCAAAACCGATTATTGCCATTTCCTGTATTTGTTTGATCATTATGATCAATGCAGCGGTAATTCTTTCTTCGACTAATTTAAATAGTTCAACCGATGAGCAAAGTACCGAATTAGCGACTGCCGATGAGTATAATTCGGTAAGCGCTCCATTATATGAATTTGTAAATTCAACTCCATAATGATCAACAACAGAAAGACTAAATCACTTATAACGATCATTATTTTTCTCTTGATCACCAATATTACCATGCTGGTCTTTTTTGTAATGCAAACGAAGCCTGCAGAAAGAAGACAAAGAAATTTTGAAAGGAGCGGAATGTATAATAGTCTTCAAAATAATGTAGATTTTTCCAGGGATCAATTGAACCAATACAAGGCATTAAGAGAAGAACAAATGAAGAAAGTGCATCCAATGTTTGATGAAGTGAGAGAAGCAAAAAAGGATTTTTATGCGCTTTTAAGTTCAGGGCAGGTTTCCGATTCTCTTATAAATGCAGATGCTGATTCTATCGCTCAAAAACAAAAACATCTTGACCTGCAAATGTTCCGGTATTTTAAAAATATACGCGCAATCTGCACCGAGCCGCAAAAACAAAAGTTCGATTCGTTAATGAAGAAGTTAGTAGTCCGAATGTTAGGAAGGCCGGGAGGCCCACCACACAAATAATAAACAGTTATAAACGCTTTTTAAAAACAAAAAAAACAAAAACAAAAATTCATGAAAACAAAGATCACAATGTTGTTTGCCTTTATATTAATCGCAACAACCGGCATTTATGCCCAGGGAATGCAATCTCGTTCAGTCCCTGAAAGAGTAAAAACGGCAATGGATAAAATCACCCCTGCTTTAAATCTTAATGCAACACAGCAGGCCAGTACCGAAAAAGTTTTTACTGATTTTTACACTTCCCAGATGAAAATGTTTCAGGATGCCAGGTCATCAGGCGAAATGCCAGACAGAAGCCAATTTCAAAAGTTAACTGATGACAGAGATGCAAAACTGAAAGACATTTTTACTGCAGATCAGTATAAGAAATATAAAGATGAAGTGGAAGCAACACTTCGCCCGCAAAGGCAGCAGCAAAGTGCAAATTAAATGGATTCAGATTAATAATGATTGGTTGCTTTTTAAGCAACCTTTTTTTATGCTCGCACGTGCAAGTTCCCGAATACGCTTTACAGCCAGATAGCGTTAGCCAAGAGCAAGGGTGTCCTTCGTAAGGAGAATCTGAAGGAAGCTGCGGCAAAAGTGCGAACCTGCAAACAGAAATTACATATAGGCGGACTGCGATGGATATTAGCAAAGTAAAAAAATCGGTTATTTCTTTGTTTGCTGTCCGCTATTATTCATTATTTAAAAAATCCTGATTTTTTTCTTCAATTAATTTTAAAATTTTATCTCTTCCCAGCTTTTTAAGCGAACTTGAAACAATATGCTGGGGCAAAAATTGTTGTGTTTGTCTAAGCTGTTCTAAAAAACTTTTGACATTTTTACTAACAACGGCTTGCTTTTCCTTATCTGCTTTTGTAAAAATTAAAGTGTAAGGAACCTGCCACAGTTCAAGGTTTTTAATAAAATCGAGGTCAAGTTTTTGGGGCGAATGCCTTGAATCTATCAACACAAATACATTTACCAGGTTCTCTCTTTTTCTTAAATAATTTTCAATCATTTGTTCCCATCTGCGCCTGCTGCTTTGTGAAATTTTTGCAAAGCCGTATCCCGGAAGATCAACAAGAAACCATTTGGTTTCATCTGTATCTCCGGCTTTTGAAACACTTTTTATTTCAAAATGATTAATCATTTGAGTCTTGCCCGGAGAGTTGGAAGTTTTGGCAAGTTTATCATTATTCGTGAGCATATTTATTAATGAAGATTTGCCCACATTACTTCTGCCGATAAATGCATATTCCGGCAGATTAGCTATCGGACACTTTTCGTAAGAAGGGCTGCTGACAAGATATTGCGCTTTTTTGATGTGCATAATGCAATATACACTTAAAGCTTAATGCTGAATGCTCAAAGCTATTTCAAAAATAAAAGTGAAAGAATAGTTAAGTATAAAACTTATACCACCAAAAAACTATCTTTGAGGCGATGAATATTTATCCTCACGATACGGTTGTTCCATTTAAGGATTCGAAGGAAAGTAAGAAGAAGCAGGTAGAAAACATGTTTGATAAAATTGCTTTCCGTTATGATTTTTTAAACCGTTTTTTAAGTGCCGGAATCGATGTAGGGTGGAGAAAAAAAGCTGTTAAACAATTGGTTTCATCAAAGCCAAAAAACATTTTAGATGTGGCAACGGGAACTGGTGATTTTGCTTTAACCGCTTTTGAAATATTAAAACCTGCAAAAATTACCGGCATTGATATCAGCGAAGGGATGCTGGAAATCGCCAGGAAAAAAATCGAAAAAGCAGGATTACAGGAAAACATAGAGGTGTTAAAGGGTGATAGTGAAGCAATTTTGTTTGCTGACAATACGTTTGATGCTGTTACTGTTGCCTTTGGGGTAAGAAATTTTGAAAATCTTGAAAAAGGTTTAGGAGAGATAAGAAGAGTTTTAAAACCAGGAGGGAAACTGATTATTTTGGAGTTTACCAAACCTTCGGCCCCGGTGATAAAACAGGTTTATAATTTTTACATGAATACCATTACCCCCAAAATTGGAAAGATTATTGCAAAAAATAATGAAGCTTATCAATATTTAAACGATTCTGTTTTACAATTTCCTGAAAAAGAATCATTCATTCACATTTTAAACCAAACAGACTATAGAAACGCTTTCTACAAAACATTGACTTTAGGAATATGCTCTATTTATTGCGCAGAAAAATAATTTTGATTGGATTGTCGCTCGTGTTTTGTTCAGCTACAGCTATCGCACAGGATAACGTGGTAAACCAGGAAGGCCATGATGATAAGCCATATCATTTTGGTATTAATCTCGGTTACAACGAATCGCATTTTAATTTTACACATCATCCTCGTTTTCTCCAGTATGATTCTATCCTCGATGTGGAAAGTATCAACAACCCCGGGATTAATCTCGCCTGGCTGGTGAATGTGCGGATGAATGATCATTTTGATCTTCGCGTTCATCCTTTGGATCTAACTTTTTCTGAAAAAGCTTTTTTGTATTCACAAAAGTATGAACCGGATTCTTCAGTAACCAAAAAGGTTCAATCTATCACTTTAAGTTTTCCTGTAAATATTGCTTTTAGCAGCGACCGCATTGGAAATTTTAAAGTGTATACGCTTGCCGGCGCAAAGTTTGATTACGACCTTGCCAGTAATGCAGGCGCATCAAAAGCAGAGAATCTTATAAAACTTTCCAAATCTGATTTAAGTGTCGAACTCGGGCTGGGATTTCATATTTATTTCCCATATTTTGTTTTATCGCCCGAAATAAAATTGAGTAGCGGCATTACAAATATTCATGCAAGAGATCCGAATTTGAAATACTCAAATGTTATCGACAAGATCAATTCAAGAATGGTTACCTTTTCTCTTACGGTAGAATAAAAATCTTTATTATTTATTTGCTTACTAACCGATAATGATAAAGGCAATTATCTGGCACAAGATAGAAATGAGAATGCCTGAGTAAATGTCAAATGGCTTATGGTCACTCACTATCAAACGGGAAGTGGAAACTATACCCGTGATTATGAAAACCAACATAGCAGTAAGAAAAACTGCGTAAGAAAATCCGGAGAAAATAATGATCAACATTATGCCGCATAAAGAACCAATACCAAGTGCATGCATACTTATTTTAAAATAAATATTTGCCAAAAGGCCAGCAGAAGATGCCAGGAAAGCCCCAAATATAAAACCGGTAAGAATATGCGGAACCTCAGATTGATTTCTAAAAACAAGAAATACCCAGAAATAAAAAATGTTAGTTGCTATATAAGGAACAATTCTTTCGCGTTGTGTTTTTAGTAAAATGCTTTTGCTAAATCCCAGCGCTTTCAATAAAACAACAGTCAAGGCAGGATAAAAGATGGTATTGTATCCTACACGAATAACTATCATCGTTTTTTCATGTGGTGAAATTCCTGTAAAATAATCCGGCTGTACAAAAGCTAAAAACCATGCACCTATTAGCGGGATAAAAAGAGGGTGAAAAATAACTGAAAAAAAGTGGGCCCAGAATCTTAAAATCCACGAAAAATGAAGTGCTTCTTCAACCGCTTTTTTTTGATGAAACCTATTTCCCCTACCGGAAAATTTTTGGAGCATGTTATAATTCTTTTCTTAAGCGTGCAACAGGAATATTTAATTGCTCGCGATATTTTGCAACAGTTCTGCGTGCAATATTATACCCTTTTTCCTGCAACTGCTCGGTGAGTTTTTCATCGCTTAATGGTTTCTGTTTATTTTCTTCTTCGATTAGATCGCTTAAGATTTTTTTCACTTCACGCGTACTTACTTCTTCGCCGCTATCTGTAACGAGGCTTTCACTAAAGAAAAACTTTAAGCGGTAAGTCCCGAATTCAGTTTGCACAAATTTACTGTTGGCTACACGGCTCACGGTAGAAATATCAAGCATCGTTCTTTCAGCAATGTCTTTTAAGATCATTGGTTTTAAATCGATATCCTCGCCTGTTAGAAAAAATTGTTTTTGATAATCAACGATGGTTTGCATCGTGCTTAATAAAGTATGTTGCCTTTGCTTGATTGCATCAATAAACCATTTGGCAGAATCTATTTTTTGTTTGATAAAAAGAACTGCTTCTTTTTGCCTTTTATCTTTTTTATTGCCACGATCATAATCCTTTAGCATGTCTCTGTAACCTTCACTGATACGAAGGTCGGGAGCGTTTTTAGAATTCAGTGTGACTTCCAGTTTTCCATTATTATTTAATACAAAAAAATCGGGTATTACATAGCTTTGCAACTTATTGCTTTCACCCACTTCGCCACCTGGTTTTGGATTTAACTTGATGATCTGGTTAATTACTTCCTTAATCTCTTCCTCACTCAGATTGAGACTTTTTTGTATTTTTTCATAATGCTTTTTTGTAAATTCATCGAAGTAATTTTCAATTATTTCAATTGCTGTTTCAACAGATAATCCCTGTCGCTCCTTTCTTCTAAGTTGCAATAAAAGGCATTCCTGCAGATTTCTCGCCGCCACACCTGGTGGATCAAACTGTTGAATTAAGCCAATTAGTTTTTCAATTTCTTTTTCAGTAGTAATTATATTTTGCCGAAAAGCAAGATCATCACAAATGGAAGTGACATCGCGGCGTAAATAACCGTCATCATCAACACTTCCGATTATTTGCTCAGCAATCTTTCTTTCCTCAGCAGTTAAATCAAGCATGAGCAACTGCGTTTTTAATGTGTCATAAAACGAAGTTTCAACTTTATGAGGTATTACTTTTTTATCATCAGGATCACCATAATTATCGTCCCGGTATTTATAATCACCGGGTTCGTCATCACCGTCATTTACATATTCACTAATGTCGATATTATCATAATCGCTTTCACTCCCGTCACTTTCAAAATCATCTACCGTCTCAAATTCATCAGCCCCTTCACTCGCCTCATTATAGCCATCTTCTACCGTATCAAGCGCAGGGTTTTCCTCCAGTTCTTCCTTTATTCTTTCTTCAAGATGAGCAGTTGGAACCTGCAGCAACTTCATCAATTGAATCTGCTGGGGAGATAACTTTTGTAATAACTTTTGTTGTAACCGCTGGCTTAACGACATTTTCCTTCTTTCTTTTTAATAGTTGTAAATTTACAAGCAAATGTAAGGATATGTTTTTTTGGAACAAATTTTGTGGCACTTTTATGTTTTTTTTTATGTTGACAAATTTTTCGTATGCTCAGTATCAGTTACAGGCATTCCCTTTCAATAAAAAAAATTCGTTAAAAAATAATTTCCTCTATTTTAAAACTGCTGTCTCACTTACTTCAAAAAATTTTTTACTGACTTTTTATCAACCAAAATCCAGCTATCATTTAAATCAAAAGCCAAGCAGTTCACGCCGGTTAAAAATTTTGGTGTCACATTTTCTTCAGTCCTTCCCGCGAATTTTGTAACCTGCGATTATGGATTTTTTTGCAGACAGGAATTGAAAATAGAAAAAGCAACTAATATCCCGATTCGTTTTAGGCTCGGTTCACTGGAGCAGTGCAACTATTATGAAGGCAAACATTAAAAGATTTTAAGTTTTCATTCCATAAAATGGAAATGTCTTTTCATATCTTCGCTGCCATGCCGGATTTTGATAAATATGAAGCTGTTATAGGTCTTGAAGTTCATACCCAGTTACTCACAAAAAGTAAATTGTTTTGCGGCGATAGTACGCAGTTTGGCAATCCGCCAAACACCAATGTAAGCGCTATTTCGCTTGCCCACCCAGGAACCTTGCCTGTGATGAATCAAAAGGCAATTGAATTGGCGATTAAACTCGGCCTTGCCTTTAATTGTGACATTGTCCGAGATAATTTTTTTGCAAGAAAAAATTATTTCTATCCTGATCTTCCGAAAGGTTACCAGATTTCCCAACATACAACGCCGATTTGTAAAAATGGCTACATCCGGATTTCAGTAAATGGACAAGAAAGAAATATTTTATTGAACCGGATCCATCTTGAAGAAGATGCCGGTAAAAGTGTTCACGATGTGGATGAGAATTATACAAGTATCGATCTGAACCGTGCAGGAGTTCCATTGCTTGAAATCGTCTCCGAGCCCGATATGCATTCATCTGAAGAAGCATTCGCTTACGTAACGGAAATAAGAAAAATGGTTCGCCACCTCGATATTTGCGATGGCAATATGGAAGAAGGGAGTATGCGTTGCGATGCCAATGTTTCCGTGCGGTTGAAAGGCGAAAAAAGATTAGGAACGAAAGTGGAAGTAAAAAATCTGAACTCGATCCGTAATGTAAAAAAAGCAATAGATTTTGAAATCAACCGGCTTATAAGAATTCTGGAAAAAAACGAAGAAGTAAAACAAGAAACGAGGAGTTTTGATGCGGCGAACGGAACCGCTTTTTCTTTAAGATCAAAAGAAGAAGCCAACGATTACCGCTATTTTCCGGAACCGGATCTGCCTCCATTTTTGGTAACCGAAGAGCAAATTGAATCGATCAGATTTTCAATGCCTGAATTGCCTTTGGCGCTTGAAAAGAGATTGATGAATGAATATTCTTTAACCATTGAAGCCGCGGGAGTAATTGCGGGTGACAGGAACACGGCTTCTTATTTTGAGGAGATTATTGAACATACACCTCATTTTAAAGTGGCTTCCAACTTGATTATCGGGCCGGTTAGATCTTTTCTAAATGAAAATAACCTGGAAATAGAAAAATTTCCCATCGGTGCGTCTGTAATGGCTAAACTGGTTGATATTGTAGAAGAAGGGAAAGTTAGTTTTGGTATTGCTGCAGGAAAAATATTTCCCGAATTAGTCCTTTCACCCGAAAAAGATCCCTTGGAAGTTGCAAAAGAGTTAAACCTTCTACAGGAGAAAAATGACGACACTCTACAGCAATGGATAGATGAAGTTCTTTCTTCAATGCCGGAGAAAGTAACAGAATATAAAAAAGGAAAGAAAAACCTTACCGGTTTATTTGCCGGCGAAGTAAAAAAGAAAAGCAAAGGCAAAGCCGATATGCAGGCTGTAATTCAACTTCTCAATGAAAAACTTAATCAATAATTGAATATAATTAAAATGAAAAAAATAGTGATTTTTGTAAGTGCACTTTTTCTGTTTTCGTGTACTTCTACACATACAAACGGGCTTTTTACTATAAACGGAAACCTGGAAAATGCACCGGATCAACATGTTTATCTTGAACAATTGCATTTTGATGAAACGCCTCCACAGATTCTCGATTCTTCTGAAATGAAAAATGGAAAATTTACAGTAAAAGCGAAAGCGTCTGAAGAAGGGCTTTACCGGCTTCGCTTTCAAAAAAACGCCGGTTATATATTTGTGAACGATAAAGACAATATTGATTTTGCAGCAGATGCAAGAGACTCAGTTTTAAACACAAGCAAGTTTAATACTCCTGCCAATGCATCGCTTACTGCTTTTATCATCAGGCTTGATTCTATTCATACAAATCTTCTGCAGGAAGACCAGCAAAGAAAAGATTATGAACAGCAGAATAATGATTCAATGGCCTTAATTGCCAACAGTGCTTTTACTGCCAGCAATGAATGGTATAATAATTTTTTAGTTAAATACATTGATACTACCAAAAGTCCGGTTAACGCACTATTTGCAATTAGTTATACTCAGGATGTTGATTTGGACACAGTAAAAAGCTTATTAAATACCCTGAGTGCAAAATATCCAAAAAATTCTTCAGTGTCATCGATGGTGCAACAACTTGATCAGTATATGGCTGCCCAGACAAACCAAACTCAAAATAGCGAGATTGCACCTGGCAAAACGGCTCCTGATATTACTCTTCCTGATGTAAACGGAAACCCTTTCTCATTAAGTTCACTTCGTGGAAAATATGTTTTGGTAGATTTTTGGGCAAGTTGGTGCGAACCTTGCCGACAGGAAAATCCAAATGTGGTGGCTAACTATAAGGAGTTTAAGGATGAAAATTTTACTGTGCTTGGCGTATCTCTCGACCAGCAAAAAAGCGCATGGTTAAAGGCTATAAAAGATGATGGTCTTGTTTGGAAACAAATCAGTGATCTTAAATTTTGGAACAGCGCTGCTGCGGCAAAGTATAACGTGCAGGCAATTCCATTTAATGTATTGATTGATCCACAAGGAAAAATTATTGCCACAGAATTAAGAGGCAGCCAATTACATGATAAGTTAGCTGAAGTATTAAAATAAGGGGAAATCAGATAAGTCTCATTGCCTTAGCAAAAGCAGTGATCCACCATGGAAGAATGATCCAAAAATATTCCCTGATCCAGATTAAAAAAATAATTTGCACAATTGCGGATATAACAAACATGATCCACCATGCGCCAACTGGTTTTGTATCTTCCATCTCTGTGTTTTTTCGGCAAATATAATTGTAAAATAGATTGACTGAAAATTTTTTGAAGTTTTTACACTGCCAAAAACAGGAATCTGTTGTTTTTGTCCCTTTACTACTAAGAGCAATTCAAAAATTATTCATAGCCAATAAATCACCTTCTTTTTTGTTTCCTTTTCTGGCAAAAACACGCATCATTAATTTTTTTGTGCAAATTTTTTATAGATAATCAATAAGTTATGAAGATATTATCAAAATATTTTAAAAAATGCCACTTTTTTGAAACTGTTTCATCTTACCTTCGCAATCCTTAAAAAAATGCCGGGATAGCGGCAGTTTAATTCAACAGGTTCAGATCTTGAAATATCGGGACCACTAAAAAACAAAAATGAGCAAATTACATTTCACCACCAAACATGCAAACGAGGCTACCGTGCAGCGTAACTGGTACGTTGTTGACGGTACTAATCAAACCGTAGGCCGCATGTGCGCAAGAATTGCGTCTGTTCTTCGTGGAAAGAACAAAGCCTATTATACTCCTCACGTAGATTGCGGCGATTATGTTATCGTTACCAATTGCGATAAGGTAAGATTTACCGGAAACAAATTGAACGATAAAACTTATATAAACTTCAGCGGTTATCCCGGAGGGAAAAAAGAAGAAGTAGCTGGCGATCTTTTAAAGCGTCGCCCGGAAGTGGTTATTGAAAGAGCCGTAAAAGGAATGCTACCTAAAAACAAGCTGGGCCGTAAAATGTATAAGAAACTATTCGTTTACGTCGGTTCAGCACACCCCCACACCGCACAAAATCCACAACAATTAAAATTTTAATTCCACTCCGCTTTAATTGAAGAAGCGAAAAAAAATAAAAAATGGAAAAACAAAAAAATGCAGTTGGCCGAAGAAAAGAAGCCGTAACGCGCGTCTTTCTTTCCAAAGGTGATGGCAATATCACAATCAACGGAAAAGATTATAAAACTTACTTTCCACTTGTATATTTACAAAACCAGGTAGAAGCACCTTTAAAGAGTATTGATTCAGCTGATAAATTTGATATAACCGTAAATGCTACCGGAGGCGGCGTAAAAGGCCAGGCAGAAGCGGTAAAATTAGGAATTGCCCGTGCACTTTTACAGGTAAATCCTGAATATCGCCCTGCGCTAAAAGAAGCAGGTTTGCTTACCCGTGATCCGCGTGCAGTAGAACGTAAAAAGCCAGGAAAGAAGAAAGCAAGAAAGAGCTTCCAGTTCAGTAAGAGATAAAACGAGAAGCAAGACTTTAGTAGCAAGATGCAAGACAAATGCACATGCTTTTCCTGCTACTTTCTACTTGCTACTTTCTACTATATTTTAAAACAACCTTAATAAAAAATAAATGGAAAATAATACTTCCTTACAACAGCAGCTTTTAGAAGCAGGCGTTCATTTTGGCCATTTAAAAAAGAAATGGAACCCCAAAATGTTGCCTTATATTTTTGCTGAAAAAAAAGGCATTCACATCATAGACCTTAATAAAACTGTTGAAGGCCTTGAAGAAGCGGCTGCAGCCATGAAATCTATCGCCAAGAGTGGTAAGAAGATAATGTTTGTGGCTACTAAAAAACAAGCCAAAGAAATCGTGACAGAAGCAGCAAGGAGAGTGAACATGCCTTTTGTAACTGAACGTTGGCTTGGCGGCATGCTCACCAACTTTAACACAGTTCGTAAGAGTGTGAAGAAAATGCAGGCAATTGAAAAAATGCTAAACGACGGAACACTCGATAGTATTACTAAAAAAGAACGCCTTACACTTACCCGGGATAAGGATAAAATGGAAAAAGTTTTGGGTGGTATCGCCCAGATAAGCCGCGTTCCTGCCGCCCTATTTTTAGTTGATATTGGTCACGAGCATATTGCACTTTCAGAAGCAAGACGGCTCAATATAACCACGTTTGGAATGGTTGATACTAATTGCGACCCCAATAAAGTTGAATTTTCAATTCCTTCTAATGATGATGCGACAAAATCTATAGCGATCGTCACAAATTATATTACCGCTGCTATTGCTGAAGGACTTGCTGAAAGACAAGCTGAAAAGGAAGAAGAAAATGAAGAAGTGGAAGAAACCAACACACGTGAAATCAAATTTGATGAGGGTGCGGATGAAGGAAAAGAACGCCGGCGCGGAAGTGGCGGACCTTCCGGAGGGAAAGGTCGGGGAACTGCAGGGCCTCAAAAACGGCGTGTACCAGGATCTGGACAAGGTAGCAGAGGACCTGGTGGTGGCCGTAGGTAATTTTCAAAAATTGCTAATGAATAATCAGGAATAGGATTTGTGGAAACAAAAATGTTCTATTTCCATTTTTATCATTTAACATTTAACAACAAATAATGAGTACAACAACTATAACAGCATCAGAAATTAACAAACTACGCCAGCAAACCGGTGCAGGAATGATGGATTGTCGTAAAGCTTTAGTAGAATCAAACGGCGATTTTGAAGCAGCGATAGATTATTTAAGAAAAAAAGGACAAAAAGTGGCCGCGCTTCGTGGCGATCGTGAAGCAAAAGAAGGAGTAGTAATTGCACAAACAACAGAAGACAATAAAACAGGTTATATTATTAATGTAAGTTGTGAAACTGATTTTGTAAGTAAAAATGCAGATTACATTGCTTTTGCACAATCTATAATGGATGCAGCGGTTGCGAATAAAGTAAATTCTGCAGAAGAACTTTATTCAGTAAAGATTGGTGATGAAACCATTGCTGACAAAGTGAATGAGCAGGTTGCAAAGATTGGTGAAAAAATAAGTGTTTCGAGATTTGAAAAGATTGAAGCGCCTTACGTGGCTTCTTATATTCATGGCACGTACCGTATGGGGGTTTTAGTAGGATTAAATAAAACAAATGAAGAAGCAGGAAAAGACGTAGCAATGCAGATAGCGGCAATGAATCCGATTGCAATTGATCAGAGTTCAGTGGCTGCAGAAACGGTTGAACGTGAAAGAAATATTGCCATTGAACAAATAAAAGCAGAAGGCAAGCCTGCAGAAATGGCCGAAAAAATTGCTGCCGGGAAGATCAATAAATTCTTTAAAGAAAGCACTTTGCTTGCCCAGGCATTTGTAAAAGATGGTAATAAGTCCGTAGCGGATTATTTAAAATCAATAGACCCCGAATTAAAAGTGCTCTCTTTTAGAAGAGTTGCTTTAGGATAAGATTTAGAATATTATTCTAAAAGAGCTGCCAAATGGTGGCTCTTTCTTTTTGGGCCAACCCAAGCTTCATTTTCAAAAATAACAATTGCTTTTTTTTGTTGGTTTACTGTTTAAAGAAAGCGATTTCTTTTTAAAGGACATGGTGTATCAGCCAAAAAGAAATTTATCCATTATCTTGCAGCGATTTAAAAAATAACAGAAATTAATTATGCTTCCTAAGTTTAAACGAATCCTGCTCAAACTTTCCGGTGAATCTTTAATGGGTGACAATAATTTTGGACTTGATTCCACAGTTCTTTCGCAATATGCCCAAGACATTAAGTTGATAACGGAACTGGGAGTGCAGGTAGCAATTGTAATTGGCGGAGGCAATATTTATCGGGGAATGAATGAAGCTGAAACGGGTATAGAACGTGCACAGGGCGATTATATGGGAATGCTCGCAACAGTGATAAATGGAATGGCTTTGCAAAGCTCTCTCGAAAGAGCCGGTGTTTACACACGCTTGCAAAGCGCCATTAAAATGGAACAAATCGCTGAACCGTATATCCGCAGAAGAGCGATTCGGCATCTGGAAAAAGGAAGAGTGGTGATCTTTGGCGCGGGCACAGGTAATCCTTATTTTACTACCGATACCGCAGGTTCATTAAGGGCGATAGAAATAGGCGCTGATGTAATTTTAAAAGGAACACGGGTAGATGGAATTTATTCCTCCGATCCTGAAAAAGATAAACTGGCTACAAAATATGAAACCATCACATTTGCTAATTGCATCGCCAGGAACCTAAGAGTTATGGACATGACTGCGTTTACTTTGTGCATGGAAAACCAACTGCCGATCATCGTTTTTGATATGGACACGCCGGGTACCTTATTGCGGGTAATAACCGGTGAAAAAGTAGGTACTTTGGTAACTGGATAATTTGTATTAATTTACGCTGCGCTTATTATACATCTATCCTTTTTCTGCATAACAGGCAGAAATTAATCCTTTGAAAAAACACAACATCAACCCCCCGGCTGTAAAAATAATTGTGTAACATTTAAGTAACCGCATTATGTGGATTTGGTGGATTATTTCCCTGGTTGTATTAATTGCCTGCTTCATCTTTGCTTATAAAGTAATAGTAAGCAGTTATGATCTGCTGCCTACTGATAAAAAAAATTTTCTCAGTTTTAAAAAATTTTCACCTTCAGAAAGCCATTCATCAAGGCCGGAGGCGATCTGGGATCTGAAAAGTAAGTTGCAAAAGGTGGAAGAGAATTCCTCTTTTTATGAAATTCAGTTTTCAAAAATGCAGGAACGCTTAAAAGCACTTGAAGCCCAATATCAAACCCAACAACAAATGTCTGTTTCACAAAATGCTGATGAAGAAGATTGGAAGGAAATGTATTATGAAGAAAATGAAGTAAAAGAGAAATTAGAAAATGAACTCGATCTCACGCGGCAAAAGCTTGAAGAAGTAGAAAAACAATTAAGCGAAATTGAAAAAGATAACAGTAAGTGGCGGGAATTGCAAAGTGACTATGACGCGCGATTGAACGATCTCCAATCTATGCAAAATAATATTGGGCTGTTGCAAAGACAGCTCGAAGCCGCGGCAGTACGGGAAAAAGAATTGGAATTATCCCTGGCTGCAGAGATCAATGCAAAAAAACAATATTCAAAACTGGAAAGCGAAAATGCGCGTTTGAATAGTGAAAACGATGAGATGAGAAAAGATCTTGTAGAAATCCATAATAAAGAAAAAGAACTTGAAATTGGCCTTTCACGTTTGCATGAATTGGAAAACCAGGTTGCCATTTATGAAGAAGAAAAAGCCAAAATGATCGCTAATCTTGAGATGATGGTTAATCAAAATAAAATAGTTTCTACTACTAAAAATTCACTGTAGGCTTTATATAAGTTTCTTTATATTTACTTGGTTAACATGATCTGTAGTTTATGAAAGTAGTTAGCTTCAATTATTAACTTTAAAACTTCTGATCATGAATTTTAATCTAATGAGTAAACAAAGAAAATTTCTTTTAATCTCTTCTGCGGTTGGTTTCATCTCAATGTTTTTACCGTGGGTATCTATCTCAATGTTTGGTTATACACAAAGCGCAAATGGAATGCACAAAGAAGGCATTATAGTTTTTATTTGCTTTGTCGTTGCAGGTATCATCGCTTATATAGATGACCAAAAAAAGAACCTTGACAAAACTATGTGGACGGTTACTTTATTAGCCGGAGTTATTGCATTACTCTTTACCTTTTGGTATTATTCTGAAATTACAAATTCATTAATGGGATCTGCATTTGTGGGATTTGGACTTTACATCGCAGCAATAGCCGCTATAGGTATAATGGTTTCTGCTTATTTATTTAAAACGCCAACGGATAATCTTAAAGAAGGATTTGATAGCCTTAAGGAAGGTTTAAAAAACAAGTTGGGCAATACGGGCAATACGACTGAACCTGCTTCTGATTCAACAACAGCTGAGACACCGGACAACAGAAGCAGTGACAAGGAAAATCCCAATACCGTTGTTTAGGTAACATTAGCGTTTATTTTCATAATAAAATTTACTAATTCAATAAAAAGCGTTATATTATTACTGCTTCTTTTGTCTTGATGGAATTGATTTTACAAGATTTGCTGCATCAATTTTAAATGAACAATTATGCCGAATAATAATTCAATCGCCGAAATGCGCAAAATTTACCAGTTAAAATCTTTGGAAGAGAAAGATGTGGATCATGATCCGATAAAACAGTTTGAAAACTGGTGGAAGGATGCAATTAACGCTGGTGTCGAGGAACCGAATGCAATGACTTTAGCTACATGTAATGCTTCAGGGAAACCTTCTGCACGTATAGTTTTATTGAAAGGGATAAAAGAAAATCAATTGATTTTTTATACAAATTACGAAAGTCGTAAAGCGCACGAAATAGCTGAAAATTCTTATGTAGCCCTGGTTTTCTTTTGGAAAGAAGTGGAAAGGCAAATAAGAATTGAAGGAAAAGTAAAAAAGACAAGCGCACAAGAAAGTGATGAATATTTTTCTGTTCGGCCACGCGAAAGCCAATTAGGTGCCTGGAGTTCACCACAAAGTACTGTAATCAAAAGTGCGGATTTGTTGCAGGAGAATATGAAAAAATATTATGACCAGTTTAATGAGCAGGAAGTTCCACGTCCCCAATTTTGGGGGGGATATGCTGTAGAACCCAGCCTGATCGAATTCTGGCAGGGAAAGCCAGGCAGACTCCACGACAGGTTGCAATATTCTTTAGAAAATAATACCTGGGTCATAGAAAGACTTGCACCGTAAACTGAACTTCCGATTTTCTTTCAGGCTAGATAATTATCAAGATTAATTCACTTAAATTCTGACAGCAAACAAACAAAAAGTAAAGATTTTTCTTTTCTTATCAATTGATTACTGTTAATGAAAAAGGCGGCAAAGCGATATTCAAACTTCGGTCTGTCTTTTCAATTACCGGAGGAAGACTTCGCACAGGATGGCCATTTACACCATCGGCTTCCCATTTATATTGTTCGTTACTGTATTGAATTAAATGTGTCGGTTTCCAAAAAATTATTTTTTTGTCAGACGTATTTTCAATATTTATATCAACATTAAATGCTTTGTGGGGCTCTTTATTGATAAGCATTACAGACCATTTACCTGAAGGAGTTCGAATTGAATAGGCAGCAATAAGTGGACGATTTTTTCTATTCTTAATATTGCAATCTGATGGAAAAATTTCCAACATCGAATCGGCCGGTTGCGCCCAAAAATTTGTAATCATTTGAGTGGTAAAAAAAGCAGCGGTTTTATAACCGATTTTCCCGGAATCATTCAAACCCAAAAGCATATTATTTCCATAACCACAATGGGATGATTGTTGAAGAAAAGCCGGCTCATAACCGTACAGGAAATTTTTTCTTCCACCCAGTTCCAAAAATTTTCCTAAAATATCTGCATACATCAATGCACCCTGAATTTCTACTTCCGGTTTGCCTTCATACGCTGAATAACCATATTCAGTAAGATACATTGGAGTGTTAATCGGTAAAACATCTTGAATATTTTTCATCGCCATTGAAAGCATTGCGGGAGCTGCAGCTAACTGTGGAGCCGAGGGGGCACACAAATCATCAAAAGGATACCATTCAAAAGTGAAAAAGTTGAAGAGATTGAGGCTCTTGTGGCTTTCCAAATAATTCAAAAAAAGTGTTGTCCATTTTGCTTCAGTAAAAGTCCTGCTGTCTTCTTCTTCCGCGGAAAGTGAAGCGAAACCTGGTCCACCCATTTTAAAGTTCTTATCCAACGTTCTTAATTTCTTTCCAAGTTGAAGGTAAAGTGCTGCGTAATCTGTTGGAGAAACTAATTGCCCTTCGGGTTCCTCACCCATCTCTATTTCATTAATCGGATAATGTTTTGCTTTACAATATTTTAAAAGCGACAAAACGTTTTCGGGCGAATCATACAAGAGTGCGGCAGGCAATAAAGTAGGCTCTCCGGCTGTAAGTCCATTTGTAAAAAACCGATCAAGGCCGGGTTGTTCTACATTCGAATCGAGGTCTTTAGAAGTATGCCACGAATCAGTAGAAGACACATACACAACACTTTGGCGGTGATCTTGTGAATGATGGACATAATCAGTAAACCTTCCATCCTCATCAATTTTTCCGATTTGAATTTCTTTTATAGCAAATCCGGTTTTATCTCTTATATCGTTAGAAATTTTTGAAGAAGTTTTTGAACTTTCAGTAAAAGAAATGCGAATAAACCGAACCATAAGAGGTTTATTTGAAATCGTTCTGATACGGTTTCTGTTCTTTCGGTTATCAATAACATTCATGGCAAAAGCCCGCCAAATACCTGGTTCGAAAGGATCGAAATATTGACGATCGTATCCTTTTGCAAAATCTATTTTATATTTTAATGCATAAGGGTTTCCCCATAAAACATGCAAAGCATTTATTGGATAATTTTTTCCAAGATCAACAATTACCCATTGGGGATGAAGATCGTTCGATTCATGAGTAAAAATTGAATCCAGGTAAGGATTGCTTTTCCAGAAAGTTGTCGTATCGCCATCTGTAATTGTCGAGTAACCATCATCGTTAGCCTGATCATGGGTATTACCTCTTCTTGGAAGACGATAGCCCCATGAAAGCTGAATCGGTTGATTAGAAACTGTATCAGAAATCCAATAGCCCTGTTGGTTGACGCTGTCACTCCATTTTCCATTTGGGTTCCAATGCCATACTTCACCTGCCAATTCTGTTCTTAAGCGGTAACTTACCGGCTTTAAACCGGCCAATTTCATTTCTGAAATATTTTGAGTAGTAAGCATCTTATCGATGTCGCCTTTAAAATGTCCGTCAATTGCACCACCAATATTTTTTGATGGAATTAAAGTATTTTCAGGATGATTCGGCGAATAAAGAATTCGAATAATTCCTTTGTTTACTGCCTGCGCATAAGTTGGATTCGTAATTTCTGAAAAAAGTATAACAATAGATGTCGCGGCAAGAAATGTGAAGATTTTCATTGGGCTTTATTAAATTTTTACCCAGAATTTTAGAAATTCATTGTAATCTGTATTCACCACTTCATACTCGGCAGGCATTTCCCTTCCAAAACTGTGGTAGGTAACTAATCTTGTGCCTTCAGGTTTCTTTTTCAATTGCCGGTATAAATAGCGGTTGTAATAATCGTATAAATCTTCTGAATATTTTATAGTTGAATCAATCTTTTGAGTGCCTGACACATTTTCATAGAAGGAATTATAGAAATAAAAATGGTCATACTTTGTGAAATCAATGTTGCAGATATTGTCACATTTGAAATTAATATTTTCAAGCCCCAGTTCTTTTGCCAGTCCAATTGAAAGATCGACCAAATTCTGCCGTTGCTCAACTCCATAAAAAGTAGTAAGAGGATATTCATGTGCGGCAACAAGGCAAAATTTTCCTGCGCCACTCCCGATGTCAAGCACTTTTACATTATCTGAAGTAGCCAAAAAAGCTGCGGCCTTCTTTGCAACATTTATTGGCGTCCAATGCTTTTCAGCCACCTCCTGTATGGGCTTTGGATAAAGTGAATTAAAATTCAAATCGGATGCAAACCAGTTTTTCATTCAGATGTTTTGTTCCTTTTATTGGCGGATCTTTATAATTCGGCCCTCTCGCTCAATTCCAACCATCGCATTTCTTTTTTGTCCAGAAGCACAATGATATCACTTATTCTTTCAGAAGTTTCCTGCAATTTTTCAAATTCTTTTGAACCGTTACTCAGCTTTACTTCCAACAATTTTTTTTCTTTTTCCAACTCTGCAATTTCTTTTTCCAATTTTTCAAATTCAGTTTTTTCTTTGAAAGAAAATTTTTTTGAACTGGCGGATTTATCGGAATCTGCATCACTTTTTCTTTCTTGATCGCCCTTTGCTTTTTGCAAATTCGCTTCAGCCTTCTGCGGTTTATTTTCCTCCAACTGTTTCCACAATCTGTATTGAGAATAATTTCCGGGAAAATCTTTTATCTCTCCGTTTCCTTCAAAAGCAAAAAGATGGTCAACCAGCCGGTCCATAAAATAGCGGTCATGGCTAACAATTAAAATACAGCCGGGAAAATCCTGCAAAAATTCTTCCACTGTTCTTAACGTTTGCAAATCAAGGTCATTGGTAGGTTCATCCAAAACAAGAAAATTGGGATTTTTAAAAAGCACGCTGAGCAGATGCAGTCTTCTTTTCTCGCCTCCGCTTAATTTACTTAACGGTGTAAATTGTTGTTGGGGAGTAAACCCAAACTTTTCCATAAACTGCGAAGCACTGATCTTGCTTCCATCAGCCAAAGGAAAAAATTCCGCAAAATCTTTCACATATTCAATCGCTCTTTTGTCTTCTTTATATTGCAAACCTTCCTGTGCAAAATTTCCGAAAACAATAGTTTCTCCGTGATTGATTTTGCCGCTATCCGGCGGAATGAGATCCAAAGCCACTTTTAAAAATGTAGATTTTCCGGTTCCGTTTTTACCAACAATTCCTATTCTTTCTCCTTTTTTAAAAGTGTAATCAAACCCTTTGATAATCACTTTATCGCCATAAGCTTTATACACTTTTTTCATTTCCAAAACCTTTCCACCCATTCGTGTCATCTTCACCTGAAGCGAAACTTCTGCCACTTCTTTTTTCTGATTCACTCTTTCTTCAACTTCAACAAAAGCATCCTGCCGGCTTTTTGATTTTGTAGTGCGCGCTTTTGGTTGCTTGCGCATCCATTCCAGTTCTGTTCTGAAAATATTTTTATCCTTTTGTAATTCGCTCTGCTGAATTTCCTGGCGCAATGATTTTTGTTCCAAAAAATAATCGTAATCGCCTTTGTAAACGTATAATTTTTCATCGTCCAATTCGACAATTTCATTACAAACTGCATCCAAAAAATAGCGATCGTGCGTCACTAAGAGCAAAGTACTTTTATTGCTTGCCAGGAAGTTTTCAAGCCACTCAATCATTTCCACATCAAGGTGGTTTGTAGGTTCATCAAGAATCAACATACATTTTCCTTCATGCAGTTGCGCTTCTATCAAAGCCTGCGCCAGCGCTACTCTTTTGCGTTGGCCACCACTTAAATTTTTAACCGGTTCGTTAAGATGATGAAGATTTAATTTTCCTAAAATCTGTTTCAGATCGCTTTCAAAAGTCCACGCATTTGCTTCTGTTAATTCTGAAACCAGCTCACTGATCCGATGTTCATTTTCAGATCCTTCTTCCAGAAGCATTTCGTATTCTTTTACCAGTTTAACAACAGGATTATCAAGATTTAAAATATTATCCCAGATAGATAAATCGTTTTCAAAAGCAGTTTCCTGCAGCAGCATGATTACTTTCACATCTTGATGAATCCAAACGGTCCCGCTATCGGGCGTATCAAGCCCTGCAATTATTTTTAAAAGAGTCGACTTCCCACTTCCGTTTCTCGCCACAAACGCGATTTTATCTCCTTCTTCTATATAAAAACTGATGTCTTTAAAAAGAGTTCTGACGCCAAAAGATTTAGTTAAATTTTCTATTGAAGCATAATGCATAGCCTGCAAAGTTAAACGGTAAATTTTTGCCGAGAGCCATCTATTGGTTAATTGATTCCTATAAAATAAAAATGTCGGGGAAAAGTAGGTTTACTATAAATGATTTTTTTGATTTAGCTATTGTAGGATTGCCCTGTCAAGAATTCCAATGCAGAAATTAATTGATACTTTTGCACCTGTTTAAATTGAAATATGCAATGGCAAAAGTGATCCTAATTACCGGTGGCGCAGGATTTATCGGTTCGCATCTGACGCGTTTGTTTGTAAATAAATATCCCGATTACACAATTGTGAATCTTGACAAACTAACTTACGCCGGCAATCTTGAAAATTTAAAAGATATCGAAGGAAACCCAAACTACACTTTTGTAAAAGGTGATATTCTGGATATGGAGTTGGTAAAAAGTCTTTTTGAAAAATATCATTTTACCAATGTATTGCACACTGCAGCCGAAAGCCACGTAGATCGCTCTATTACTGATCCCTTGGCGTTTGTAAAGACGAATGTTTTGGGCACCGTTTCATTGTTGCAAGTGGCAAAGGAGCAGTGGAAGGACAATTTTGAAGGAAAATTATTTTACCATATTTCCACAGATGAAGTGTATGGAAGTTTGGGAGAAGAAGGATTTTTTACAGAAGAAACTGCTTACGATCCACGAAGTCCTTATTCCGCATCCAAGGCTTCTTCCGATCATTTTGTGCGAGCATATTATCACACGTACAAACTGCCAGTAATCGTTTCCAATTGTTCTAATAATTATGGGCCGTTTCATTTTCCTGAAAAATTAATTCCTCTTTCTATTCATAATATCATTAATAACAAACCAATTCCTGTTTATGGCAAAGGAGAAAACGTGCGTGACTGGTTATATGTAGAAGATCATGTGAGAGCGATCGATACTATCATGCACAATGGAAAAGTTGGTGAAACTTATAACATTGGTGGACACAACGAATGGAAAAATATTGACATTATTAAAGAACTGTGCAGGCAAATGGATGAAAAACTGGGCCGTGAAAAAGGAACTTCAGAAAAGCTGATCACTTTTGTGAAAGACCGCGCCGGCCACGACTTACGGTATGCCATAGACGCTACCAAATTAAAAAACGAATTAGGCTGGCAACCTTCATTACAATTTAAAGAAGGTTTGACAAAAACAATAGATTGGTATTTGAACAACAGCGTATGGCTCAATGACGTTACGAGCGGAAATTATAAGAATTATTATGAAGAACAATACGTTTTGAGAGAAAAGATTTAGAGAATACGGAAGAAGGTTTAGATAGATTAGAAGGTTTAGAATCGTTTAGACAATTCATAATTTGACTCTTAATACAACAAGAGAAAAATAGATCGTTAAATTGAGGTATGAAAATTTATTCATTTGAGAAATTAGAAGCTTGGCAGCATGCAAGGAAATTGGCAGTCTTTGTTTACCAGTTGACGGGAAAGTTCCCTCAAGAAGAAAAATTTAGGCTTATCAGTCAAATGCAAAGGGCAGCCATAGCTATTGCTTCTAATCTTGCCGAAGGAACTTCCCGTTACACATCCAAAGATCAATCTCATTTTAGTACAATTTCTTACAGCAGCACTATTGAATTGTTAAACGATCTAATAATATCAATGGATCTTCTTTTTTTAAATAAAGAAGATTATTCTGAAGGAAGAAACTTAATCGAAAAACAGACATATTTAATTTCACAGCTTCGCAAGTCTCAACTCAAAATAAAATCACCTAAACAATCTAAACCAATCTAAACTTGTCTAAACCATATTAAATGAAGGGAATCATATTAGCAGGCGGCTCCGGCACAAGACTTTATCCCATCACTTTGGGCATCAGTAAACAATTAATGCCTATTTATGATAAGCCGATGATTTATTATCCTTTATCAACTTTGATGCTGGCGGGAATTAGAGAAGTGCTTATTATTACAACTCCTGAAGATCAATCCCAGTTTCAGCGTTTGTTGGGCGATGGAAGGCAATGGGGTTGTCATCTTGAATATGAAGTTCAGGAAAAACCAAACGGCCTTGCACAGGCATTTGTTATCGGCGAAAAATTTATAGGAAAAGATTCTGTTGCACTGGTTTTGGGCGATAATATTTTTTACGGCAGCGGCTTTTCAAAATTATTGCAGGCTTCTGCCGATCCTGAAGGAGCAGTCATTTTTGCTTACCAGGTAAGTGATCCTGAAAGGTATGGCGTTGTTGAGTTTGATAAAGATAATATGGCTTTGAGCATTGAAGAAAAACCAGCAAAACCTAAATCAAATTATGCGGTTCCGGGCTTATATTTTTATGATAATTCTGTAGTTGAAATCGCGAAAAATATTTCGCCTTCGCCACGGGGAGAATACGAAATTACAGATGTAAACAGAAAGTATCTTGAAAACAAAAAATTAAAAGTTGGCGTTTTAAACCGGGGTTTTGCGTGGCTTGATACAGGAACTTTTGAATCTTTGCATGATGCTACAGAATTCGTAAGAGTAATTGAAAAACGGCAAGGTTTTAAAATCGGCTGTTTAGAAGAAATCGCCTACCGAATGCATTTTATAGATAAAGAACAGTTAATGCAGCTTGCCACAAAATTTGAAAAAAGCGGCTACGGAGAATATTTAAAAAATGTTGTAAAATAAAAAAGTACATGAGCTACTTCGTTCATCCTTCTTCATTTGTTGATGACAACTGTATCATCGGTAATGGAACGAAAATCTGGCATTTTAGCCATGTGATGTCGGGAGCAGTTATTGGCAACAATTGCAACCTCGGTCAAAATGTGGTCGTTTCTCCAAAAGTAGTATTAGGAAATAATGTTCGTGTGCAGAACAATGTTAGTATTTATGAAGGCGTTATTTGTGAAGACGATGTTTTTCTGGGCCCGAGCATGGTACTTACAAATGTGATCAATCCGAGAAGCGCTATCAGCAGAAAGGAAGAATTTAAAAAAACGTTGATTAAGAAAGGAGCAAGCATAGGCGCTAATGCCACAATCGTTTGTGGGCATACTGTTGGTGAATATGCTTTTATTGGAGCCGGAGCAGTGGTAACTAAAGATGTTGCTCCTTATGCATTAATTGTTGGCAATCCTGGAAGACAAAAAGGTTGGATGAGTGAGTATGGTCAAAAACTAATTTTTAATTCTGAAAATATTGCTGTTTGCCAGGAAAGTAAGCAGGAATATATTTTGGAAAATAATTCAGTAAGAAGAATAAAATAATTTACTGTAACGGAAATAAAAATTTCAATTAAAAGTTTGTTTACTGAAAATTGAATATTTACCAAAACTCAATAATGATATAATGAAAAATTTTGCATTAATAGGCGCTGCAGGATATATAGCACCGCGTCATATGAAAGCGATAAAAGATACTGGCAACAACCTTCTTGCGGCTTTAGATAAAAATGATTCTGTTGGCATTTTGGATAGTTATTTCCCGGAGGCCGATTTTTTTACCGAGTTTGAGCGCTTCGACAGGCATATTGAAAAGTTAAAACGCAAAGGAATAAAAACTGATTTTGTAAGTGTTTGCAGCCCCAATTATTTACATGATGCACACATCCGTTTTGGACTTCGTGTAGGCGCTGACGTTATATGTGAAAAACCGGTTGTTTTAAATCCCTGGAATATAGATGCGTTGGCAGAAATTGAGAAAGAAACCGGCAACAAGATTTTTACGATTTTACAATTAAGATTGCATCCGGCAATTATAGCATTAAGAGAAAAAATTGCTGCAGAACCAAAAGAAAAAAAACACCATGTAGAATTGGATTATATCACAAGCCGGGGCCACTGGTATTATGCCAGTTGGAAAGGAGACATTCACAAAAGCGGAGGAATTGCCACCAACATTGGAGTTCATTTTTTTGATATGTTGATGTGGATATTTGGTGAGGTAAAAGAAAATAATGTTACAGAAGATTCAGCAAGTACTGCTTCGGGAATATTGGAATTGGAAAATGCGACCGTAAATTGGCGTTTAAGCATTGATGCAAATACACTTCCTGAAGAGGTGAAAGCCTCAGGAAAAAGAACTTTTAGAGCCTTGAATATCGATGGAGAATCTTTTGAATTTAGTGATGGTTTTACAGAACTTCATACCAAATCTTATGAAAATATTTTAGCCGGCAAAGGATTTCCCTTAATGGAAACAAAGAGAGCCATTCAATTGGTGCATGATATAAGGAATTTTAAATAAATCATGAAAAACAGACCTAAAGTTTTATTGTATGGAACTAATTCTGCTTCTGTTATAAACAGCCTGGCAATAGGTTTTAAAAAAATTAATATTCCTGTAAAATCATTAAGTTTTGATTTTAACAGAAGTATCTATAATAATTATTCGGAAATAGAATGTATTTGTACTGATAATAATCCCGGCAGGATTAAGCAGTATTTTTACAAAATCAAAGGGCTTGTAATTCTAATTCGTTATTTACTTTGGTGCGATATAGCACACGTATATGGAAACAGAGGGTAAAGTATCTTATTGGCTAATAGCTAAACTTGCCAAATATAAATTTGTAACTTTTGTAGGATCTGATATCAGGAATCCTGAAATTGAACTTGCCTATAAATCCTTTTTATAAATATGCCTATTATAATGAAGCTATGAATGTAAGGATGAATCAAATAACAATTCAGATAAACTTGTTCATTACCTGGCAAGGCTTAATTATGGATTTATAGTTTGGGATACTGGAATATTTATTAATCGGAAAATTACCGGCAAAGTCGGAATTGTTCCTCATGCTTCGGTCAATAAACCGCAAAACAATTTTGTAAAAAGCACAACCTTGATAAAAAAGTATTAATTATTCATAGTCCTACAGCACCGGTAGCTAAGGGAACCGAATTTGTTTGAAAGCGGTTGAAAAACTAAAAGAAAAAAATATTCCTTTTGAATTTAAATTATTAAAAAATATTCCTAATGAAGAGTATCAGCAGTTAGTTATGGAAGCTGATATTTATGTAGATCAGCTAATATGGGGAGGATATGGGGTCGCTGCACAACAGGCACTTCAAATGGGTAAAGTGGTAGTTGCCTACATGACACCGAACGATTAAAATTGTATGGATAGATGATTTACCGGTACAAAACGCTACTATTTATAATTTAGCCGATGTACTTGGAAAATTAATCCGCAACAGTGAGATGAGAAAACAAATTTCGAGTCAATCAGTATTATATTATGAAAATATGCATAAGGCTGAAAATGTTGCAACAAAAATGTTAGCCACATATAAATTACTAAGAATGAAGTAAATATTTCCTTAAAAAGCACTTATTTTTTTTTGAACTTCACGAATTTACCAATTGGATTAAAGTAAAAAAAGATATAGTTTTGAGTCAATTAAATTGCTGTTCCATATTTAAAATCTGTTATTGTGAATTTAAAAAAAGTGCTAATCCTCGCTAATTATTTTCCTCCTTGTAATCTGACTCCTTCAGAAAGAATATTTTCTTTTGCCTCTCATTTAAATGAATTTGGATATTATCCCATCGTAGTTACGAGAAATTGGAATGTTCCGATACATCACTGCCCGTGATGAATATAGAAAGACAGGTAATCGAATTGTTCATGAAAAGAATAAAAACTTTGAAGTTTATTATGTCCCGTTCAAACCTACTTTAAAAAATATCCTTTTTAAAAAGTTTTATGGTACACAACTTTTATTTTCTTTACTTGTTTGCTGCTTTTATTTATACCTTGATTGAAAACTTTTCATCTTTCTTTACTCCTTATTTATCATTATATAAGGTTTGCAAAAAACTCCTTCAGGAAAACAAGGATATTTCTTACTTACTCATAAGCGCCGGTCCGTTTCATCTTTTTAAATTTGGATATAAACTAAATAAAAAATTTAATATAAAGTGGATCGCAGATTACCGCGATGATTGGAATACCTCCGACTTGATACACAACAGCTTTTCAAAAAAATTGCTCAGAGAAATTTCAGTTCATTATGAAAAAAAATGGGTGGGTAGCGCCAGTTTTTTTATATCAGTAAGTGACTTTTACAAAAAAAAAATTAGTGATTTAATCAAAATTCCAGGATTCATTGTTTATAACGGTTATATTGAAAGTAATTATCCTAAAATAGAAAATGAAATTTCTTACTCAGTTTATTATTACCTATGTTGGTTCTTTATACAATACTCAACCTGTTGAAATTTTTCTAACTGCATATAAAAATTTTATTGAATCAAAACGAAGAAAAACCTGATTCGAAAGTAATTTTCGTGGGCCTTGAATCGGATCCTCCTTTACTGGCAAAAGTTAAAAAACTAGTGGAAGGGTATGAAGACTTTTTTAAATATACACTTAGGGTTTCTAAACAAGAAGCAATAGCCATTCAATTTCAATCAACCGTCTTATTGGCAATTAGCCATAAAGATCAAAAAGGCATTCCCGGAAGCAAACTTTATGAATATCTTGCGTTACAGAAGCCTGTATTAATTTGTCCATCAGATAAAGATATTATTGAAGAAACTTTAAAATCAACAAACCAGGCGATAGTAACAAATAATGTGGAAGAATGCATTAATAAACTACAGGAACTTTATGCATGAATTTTTAATGCATGGAAAAATAGATATTGAACCGGATGTTGATGTAATTAAACAATACTCGCGAAAGGCTCAGGTAGGTAAACTTGCTTCAATTATGTCAAAGATATAAACCAGAAATTCAATTAATTTTACTAAATACAAATCAATGGGAAAAAGAAATAGATAACGCGTACTCAGCGAAGAATGAACAAGGTTTTTAAACTAAAAAATTATTAATTTTATTTTATCATTCTTCTAATAAATATTTGTATATTTTTTGCCAAAAGCGCAAACCTTTTTGTAGCAAAAATATTATACCTTCGAACGCAATTTCTATCCCAATTACTTGCTATTAGAAACTTCAAACAAAGAAATTAAATGAAAATAGTCAGAAGAGTACTATTTGTTTTGTTTACAATACTTTTTTGTTCAAACCAACTGCACGCTCAAAATAGTTTATCAGAAATTCAGGATCTAAGTCATATTAATATTGATGATTTCAGCGATAGCCAGCTTATTTCATTTTATAACAAAGCGATTGAATCCGGTATTACTGAATCTCAATTTTATCAAATGGTTGCTGATAAAGGCCTCCCAGCTTCCGAAGTTATAAAACTGAGGGAAAGATTGCAGGATCTTAATTTAAATAAAAACAATATTCAGCAAGATGAAACTAATGATGACAAATACATTAGAAGAATCACATGTTTATGATTCATCGGGTTTGAGCAACAAATCGCAAAAGTTTCAAAATGATGAAACTATTTTCGGTTCTGAACTTTTTACGACAAATAGTTTGGTTTTTGAACCAAATTTGAGAATTCCTGCTCCTGTTGGATATATTTTGGGACCGGATGATCAAATTATTATTTCAGTTTATGGCTTTAGCGAAAAAAAATACAATTTGACGATCAACGAATCCGGAGAAATTTATATTCCCAATGTGGGCCCTTTGTTCATTAGTGGTTTAAGCATTGAAGAAGCAACCCAAAAAATTAAATCAACTTTGGCTTCCACAATTTATAAAGCTATCAATACGGGAAAAACAAAAGTGCAGGTAACACTTGGTAAGATTAGAAGTATTCGGGTAACGGTTATTGGTCAGGCAAAAAAACCCGGAACTTATACTGTTTCTTCTTTAACTACTTTATATAATATCCTTTATTTATGTGGCGGACCGACTCCAATGGGAAGTTATCGGGATATAGAGATTATTCGTGGAAATAGTTTGAATCGAACAGCTGATTTATATGATTTCCTGGTCAATGGAAATGAAAAAGATAATATCCTCCTGCAGGAAGGTGATGTAATAAGAATACCTTATTATAAAAACCGGGTTATACTTTCCGGCAATGTGAAAAGAGAAGGCAAGTTTGAGATGCTTGATAATGAAACCTTCGGTGATCTGTTGAAATATAGTGGAGGGTTCACAGACAATGCTTTTAGAGGTTCTGTAACAGTAATAAGAATTACAGACACTGCTAAAAAAATAATTGACCTTCAAATGAATGACTATAATACTTTTAAAACAAATGGAAGTGATAAGTATATTGTTAGGCAACTGCAGGATGAATTTGAAAATCGGGTGGTAATTTCAGGATCAGTATTAAGACCGGGCCCATACCAATTAACTCCTGAATTAACTGTAAGCTCATTGATTAAAAAAGCTGGCGGCTTGACGAGGGATGCATATACAAAACGAATTACTATTTTCAGATCGCTTAAAAATAAAATGCCGGCGATGCTTTCTTTGAATCTTGATTCGTCTCTGGATCGGGAAAAAAGAAACCTTTCTGATGAAAGATGATTCTGTTGCAATTCATTCTATTTTTGAGTTTCAGGACAGTAACTATGTTACTATAGAAGGAAACGTAAGAAAACCGGGTAATGTACCATGGAGAGAAAATTTTTTTCTTAGCGACCTTTTGATTACTGCCGGAGGGGATTTCTGAATTTGGTGATTCTTCTACAATTGAAATTTCGAGAAGAATCAAAAATACCGACCTAAATAAAGCTAACCACACTGAAAGTCAGATTTTTAATGTTGATCTAACCAATAAGAATGAACCTGATGTTTTGTTACAACCTTATGACATGGTAATTGTAAAAAAACTTCCCGGTTATAGTGTTCAGCGAACTGTACTTGTTTTAGGGGATGTAAAAAGTCCGGGAAGATATGCATTGGAAAAAAGTGGCGATAAGATAAGTGATGTACTTAAAAGAGCAGGCGGATTTAAAGTTTCCGCTGATAGTACATCTGTTACTATTCGTCGTAGAACAAAATCCAATTTAACTACAGTAGAAAGAGAAAGACTTTTTCAAAGAATCTTAAATATTAATCCTGATAGCCTTTCTCTTCATCCCAGGCTTAGAGATGAATTGTATAAATCGTATGATCTGATAAGTGTTGATCTTTCTACTGCTTTATCAAATCCTAATAATTCTGAAAATCTTGTTTTGGAAGACGGTGATGTGTTTACAATTAATAGAAGTTCAAACCTTGTAAAAATATCCGGGGAAGTTTATTTTCCAACGATTATTCCTTACAAAGAAAATAAAGATTTAAAGTATTATGTAGAACAGGCAGGCAATTTCACTCCTTATGCAAGAAAAACGGGTGCGTTAGTAATTCATCCGGATGGGAAAGCTGCTTCTGTAAAACATTTTTTATGGTTTAAATTCTATCCGTCGGTTACTCCAAGATCAGAGATATTTGTGCCGCAACGAACAAACACCAATAAATCTAAAATCTCAATTGGGGAATGGTCTGTGGTTTTATCGTCGCTCGCTCTTTTAACAAATGTGCTTTATAATATTACCAAGTAATAATTATGGGAACAGTAAATAATAAAAACGACATTGATAATAACCGGCAGTCAGTTCAGGTGAACAATAGTGAAAGTCTTATTATTAAAGAAGTTCTAAAACGTACTTACGCTAAATGGTGGTTAATACTAATTATCGGTGTGGCAGGAGCCATAGCAGGTTACATCTACGCTGCCAATAAAAAGCCTCTTTACCAAAGTTATCTTTCATTTGCATTAGACCAGGGTGCCAATGGAGGAGACCTTTCAGCAGCAGCAGGGTTGGCAAGTCAATTGGGTATATCATTGGGAGGGGCGCAGGACGTCTTCTCAGGTGATAATATTATCGAAATAATGCTGAGCAGGCGAATTATTGAAGAGGTGTTACTTTCTGTAGATACTATCGATAATAAACCCACTACATTAATTGAATGGTATAATCGGATTGAACTTCCCTACAAAAAAAATCCACGCTTTGCTGATATACATTTTCAGCCGGATGAGTTAAGAAAATCCTTTTCTTATGCAAAAGACAGCGTTCTTTATGATGCATACATGGATTTCAAAAAAAACTACATTATTGCAAGAAGGCCTGATATAAGATTGAACATTTATGAGTTAATGGTTTCCAGCCATAATGAAAAGTTTTCAAAAATATTCACCGATAAATTGATTGATAAGACCAATCGTTTCTATACAGAAATTACCAGTAAAAAGGCCCGTGAAACTTTAGAAATATTAGAAAAAAGAGTTCCGGTTGTGAAAGAGAAGTTAGATGCGAGCATTTCAAGCAAGGCCACTATACAGGATGCAAACCTGAATACCGCGTTTGCAAATGCAATTGTGCCATTATTGAAGGAGCAAAGTAACGAACAGGTATATGGAGCAGCTTATGGAGAAATGTTTAAGAACCTGGAAATAGCCCGGTTCCAATATTTAAAAAGCATTCCACTCCTGCAAATCATAGATCCCGCTGAATACCCGTTGCTTAAAATAAAACCAGGAAAATTAAAAACGACGGTCATTTTTGCTATTGTTTCTATGTTTATGCTTTTCATCATTTTTATCTCTGGTTATTTTCTTCTTGAATATAGAAAATACAAAAGTGTAAGTTGAAAATTATCCATAGTCCATTTTCAATTGTGTGAGAATGACTTAAGAGATTTGAACTAAGCCCCGTTATGGATACTAAACCTTTACAAATAGAGAACCGTACCGGATTGGATTATTGGAGCAATTTAATCCTATTGCTATATATCCTTACTATGCCATTTGTTTCCGCATTTGCATTTACTGATACTCTTCCAATGCCGCTTATTTTTGCTGTATTTTTATTTGTGTTGATGTTAGTAAAAATTACTCAATCCGGGAAATTCCCTGAAGGGTTTCTCGGATTCGATCTGATTATACTTTTCTTCTTCTTTTTTTTGTTGTGCTTTCTTATTTACTAAATGGATTAGGCTACACTAAATCTTTAAATCACACCGTAGCCTACCTTTCTACCTTTTTGCTTTTTTATATTAGCTATTAAATTCACATTTTTTAATATTCAGGATAAAAATTTATTGCTAAAGCGAACACTTCAATTCATAACTTATACCACTATTATTAGTGCTTTATATGGAAACGCAGAATTTATTTCTAGCAATTTTTTTGGCGTTAATCTTAATGATTATGTACCGAGACCTTCGAGAACATTTTATAACCCCAGCGTATTAGGTCTTTATTACCGTGCAAGGGGGTTTGCACCGGAATCGGGAGTTTATACACAAATGTTAGAATTATTTGGCCCTCTAACAATTTATTATTTGTTTTTTAGCAGGTATTGTAAATGGTTAAAAATATTCAAGATATTATCAACGCTTTCCATAATTTTTAGTATTCTTTTTGCTGCAAGTAGTGCAACTTTTGTCGCTTTGCCACTTTCAATTATTATTTTCTCTAATTATTTATATAAAGCAAGTTGGAAAATTTCTTCGCAAAAAGACGCTTGAAGTTTTATTTGAAATCGATATCTATTGTTGTCATCATTTTAATAATAAATAGCTATTTCTCTATTTATGGATCGGTTTTATTAAGTCTTAGCCAAAAAATGGATTCTTATTCTTTACAGCAAAGACAGGAAAAAGTCAATTTTTTCTTTTCCGAATTTTCAAAACTTATGCCTATAAATAAACTTATTGGTGCAGGACCTTCCGGAGCTGGCGTGCTTGGATTTGGTGACAGCGGCGTTATTATATCACTGTACTATAATATCACTTTCGAATTGGGACTTGTAGGGTTGTTTCTTTTATTATCTTTTATGGGATACATTTTTTTTCAAAGTTTCGCCATAAAATCCAGGATTGGTTTTTTTCTTATGGTATCTTTAATTTCAGGAATTACACATTATTATGTTGTTCACAATTTCTGGGTTCCCTGGTTTTGGTTTACGGGTGCCTTTATAATATTTTGTAGTAAATCTTTTCGAAAGGAAGGAAGTTTACCTTAAATTATAAATTTTACTTCCCGCAATAGACTTTTAATACTCATTGTTTTGTTATATTAAACTTCATTCATCTTTTTTTCTCATTTTATATAGTACCTGTTTCGTTGGTTTCTCAATGATAAGATAAAATAAATAGCTAATTACTAATGCAAAAGGTATTGCTATAAGCCATAGAAATTTATTTTCGATATTTCCAGAGCTAATAATCCCAGTTTGCAACAAAATTCCTAATAATAATATAACAGAAGCAAAATGGGAAATGTAGAGTGAATAACTCATCTTGCCTAAAAACATGAGAGCGCGATATTTAATCTTATGGTACAAAAAATTGAAAAGCAAAACCATAGAAAATATACTGGCCATTAAATAAGTAACTTTGTTCTCTCCATCACCTATCCAAAATTTAAATACAACCATTAGTAAAAAGAGAAAAAGAGTTGCAAGTAAAAAAATCATTTTTCTTTTTAAATACAAAATAGGACGCAATGTTATTGTAATAATGGAAACAAAACACTCCTAATGCAAAATAAAAATTATAATCAAGGATAAACTGGCTTAATATATTATTACCACTAAGATTACGCCAGTTCAACCAGAAAGAAATAATTTCGATTATCAAAGAAGCTATTAAATAATAATTTCTCCTAAAAATAAAAAGTGGAATTAAAACATAAAAAATAACTTCAAATTTAAGAGACCAGAATTGTACGATTAGGCTGCCATTATCGATATAAAGGAAATTAAGCGCCATTGCTTTAAATGAATAAAAAACTGATTTACTTCCAATCGGTAATGCATCAGGAACAAAATGTTGAAGATATTTAAAAACAATAAATGCCCATACTAATGCAAAAATGTAAGGCGGATATATTCTTACAATTCTTCTTAAATAAAATTGCGATTTTGAATGTCCCTTACTCAAAGAATAAGCAATTGAAAAGCCGGACAAAATAAAAAATAATATAACAAATTCTTTACCTAATGAAGTTAAGCGTAACGCAGAAAAAAAAAGTTTTTCCTTAAAACTCCATAGCGATATGTCTTTTATTTGCTCATATTGCACACCTCCTATATACAGATTTCCTCTGGCATGATTAAAAAGAACGTAGAAAGCCGCAATTCCCCGTAATCCATCTAAAATTTTGAAGTCAATTTTTGGTATAGCTTTTTTAATAATGACAGATTTTCGGCTTTTCCCTGTTTTTGCTGCAAGTGTGCCATCTATAGATTCGTCCTGTACAATATTGTTGACTTTAGCTCCAACGTTTTTTGAGTTTTGCACAATTAAAGTTTTATGCTCAAAAATAATCCTGCAAAATATAAATATTATGGGATGTCGCAAACAAAAGGCATCATTCGATTTTAATTCCTGATTTGGCAATACCACCTAATTGCTTTTGTTTTGGTAGATTTTTAAAACTGAATCTGTTTGAAAATTCTTCATCTAATTTATAGCTCAGGAATTTATGGGGCCGAAAAGCACCTGCTTAATCTTTTGCCGGAATTAAAAAAATACAACTTCGAATGCCATCTTATATTTATTTGCCCTCCGGAAAGCAACTTTTCGATGCAAGAATATTGTAAAGAAATGAATGAGAAAGGCATAAAAACAAGTTTATTGCCTTCTAATTCTAAAATATCTGTCCTTCTTACTGCCGGCAAGATTTTTAAATATTTAAAAGAAAATCAGATTAAGGTTATTCATTCACATTTGTTTAGTGCGGATTTAATTGCAGTAATTATTAAAAAGTTCTATTTCAAAAAACTGGTTATTTTATCTACCAAACACGGCTATGAAGAAAAGTATCTTTTGCAATACGGAATGGGCAACCATAAAATACGCTACAATCCCTATTACTTTATTTCAAAGAGCAGTTATTAACAACATTGATCATAATATTGCCGTTTCCAAAACTCTTTCAGATTTATATCAATTTTTGAAAATTGGAAAAACCAACATGAAAGTAATTAGTCATGGTATTAATCCCATTTTACCTCAAAACCACAAAGAGCTTGAAGGGAACCCAAAAATTATTACGGTTGGCAGACTTTCAGAAATTAAAGGTCATGCCTATCTTTTCAGGGCAATGCCTGAAATAATCCTCCGGTTCCCCGAAATAAAATTATACATATTAGGTGTTGGTCCGTTGAAAGAAAAGTTACAAAACCTGGCAAATGATCTTGAATATCTTAAATCATGTTGAATTTGTCGGATTTGCCAATCCCGCCGAATATATCCCTGAATGCCAGGTAATGGTTTTACCGACATTCTTTGAATCATTCGGTTTGGTTTTTACAGAATCATTTGCCTTAAAAATTCCTGTGATAACCTTTGATACCGAAGCCGGAAACCAAATAATTGAAAATAACGAAACCGGTATTTTGGTTGAAAAGGAAAACGTCGCAGTATTGGCTCAAAAAATAATCTTTTTACTGGAATCTCCGCAAGAAAGAGAAAGGATTTCTGAAAACGCCTATAAAATTTTTAAAACGTATTATAATGCCGGGAGAATGGCAAAAGAGACTGCCGAATGGTATCACTCGGTTTTAAATTTTGATACAAATAATAATTAAATCACAATTGGGAAAAGCGGAAAGTATTGTAAACGATTTCGCAAAATATTTTCAAAAGGATTGGTTCAGTAAACAAACAAAAATCGAATATTTCTGTTTCGTTTTAAATTAAAATCTTCTTTCTCTTTCAGTAATTATTTTTGCTTTACATTTATTTAAAGAAATAATTTTATTCTTTTTACATTTTACCAGGAAGAATCGTTACAATGTTAAATTTAAAAAAGCGTTTTAGATAAAATTGGAATTTTTAATCCCCAAAATGACCGGTTGGACAACAAACATGATTTATCAACAACCCAAAATAATTAGCTTTCCCAAAATCGGAAAAACTATTGAAGGCTATATTTCTGTAGCAGAAAAGGATACATTACCTTTTGAAGTAAAAAGAGTTTATTGGACCTATTTTACTCCCGAAAGCATCAATAGAGGCGGACATGCTCATCATCACCTGGAACAAATACTGGTGGCAGTCGCAGGAAAAATAATTGTTACTACAGAAATGCCTGGTGAAGATCAGCAACGGTTTATTTTGGAAACAGCAGACCAGGGAATTTTTCTTCCTAAATATTGCTGGCATAAAATGCAGTATACGCACAATGCTGTTCAGATGTGTATCGCCAATATGCCTTATGAAGAAAGTGATTACATAAGAGATTATGAAGAATTCAAAAAACTGAAATGAACATACACCCATTAGCAGATGTACAGACAAACCAGATTGGAGAAGGTACAAGTGTCTGGCAATTTGCAGTTATTTTACCCAAGGCAATAATTGGCAAAAATTGCAACATCAACTGTCATACTTTTATTGAAAATGATGTGGTAATCGGAAACCGGGTAACCTTAAAACCAGGCGTTTATATTTGGGACGGTTTTAGAATAGAAGATGATGTTTTTATCTGTCCTAATACTGTTTTTAAAACGACAAATACCCGCGCTCAAAAAAATATCCGGAAAAATTTCAGATGACAACCATTGCGAAAGGGGCTTCTATCGGCGCTAAACGCAACAATTCTTGGAGGTATTACGATAGGAAGAGTACGCAATGATAGGAGCCGGCAAAGCACTTAAAGACGTGGATTAACAAAAAATGTGAGAACCGTTTTGCCTTGTATATGGCAACCCGGCAAAGCCGATGGGCAAGAGTTGATAAAAACGGAACAAATAAATAAAACTGCGTGATGATCGAGTTTTTAAACTTAAAAGAAATTACCAGTCGCGATAAAGAAGAATCTTCTGCGTTCATTCGAAAACGTTTTAGATTCAGGATGGTTTATTCTTGGCGATAATGTAAAAAAATTTGAAAAAGAATTTGCTGAATTTTGCGGGGTTACCAATTGCGTTGGAGTAGCGAATGGTTTGGATGCTTTGATTTTGATTTTGGAAGGATATAAACAATTAGGATTCATGAAAAATGGCGATGAAGTAATTGTTCCTTCAAACACTTATATCGCCAGCATACTTGCAGTTTCAAAAGCAGGATTAAAGCCGGTTTTGGTTGAACCCAATATCAATACTTACCTTTTAGATGAAAATTTAATAGAACAAAAAATCACCTCAAAAACAAAAGCGATTTTGCCGGTGCATTTATACGGCCGGCTTTGTAACATGGATGCAATCAATGGCATTGCGGAAAAATACAATCTGAAGGTAATTGAAGATTGTGCCCAATCTCATGGAGCAAGTTTAAACGGGATTAAATGTGGAAACCTGGGCGATGCCGCCGGGTTTAGTTTTTATCCCGGTAAAAATCTGGGTGCGTTTGGTGATGCAGGCGCGGTAACCACCAATGATGATGAACTGGCCCAAACAATAATTGCTTTGCGCAATTATGGCTCTCAAAAAAAATATGAAAACATTTACCAAGGCTGCAATAGCCGGCTCGATGAAATACAAGCGGCATTTTTATCCTTAAAATTAAAAAACCTTGAACGTGATAATAACATAAGGCGAACCATTGCACAGTATTATCTTGATCATATTAAATAATGAACTTATTAAATTGCCTTACAGTAAACAAACAAATATTGACGAATTTATCTTCTAACGTGTGGCATATATTTGCGGTGAGAGTTGAAAACAGAGATAAATTTCAAAAGTTGTTGACAGATAACGAAATTCAGACAGTAATTCACTATCCAATTCCGCCGCATAAACAAAACGCCTATCAGGGAGTGGAATAGTGATAGTTATCCCATTTCAGAAAAAATTCATAATGAAATCATTTCACTGCCCATCAGCCCGGTTATGAAAGCCAAAGATGTTGAAACAGTTTGTAAAGTAATAAACTGCTACAAGTGAATTTAATAAAAACCAGTTTTTATACTTCGATTTCTACTGCCATCACTTTTATTAGCGGGTTTATTGTAGTTAAAGTGGTTGCTATAAAAATCGGACCTAAAGGAATTGCTTTTGTTGGACAGTTTCAAAATATAACCGCCATTTTAACCATATTAGCAACGGCGGCCATTTCTACCGGAGTGGTTAAATACCTTGCTGAACATAAAAATGACCCTTCCAACAGCAGGAAAATAATTAATACAGCTTTCCTTATTGTGTTTTTTAGTTCGCTGATCATTTCTTTATTTGCCATGAGCGCGAGCGTGGTTTTATCTGAAGCGGCTTTTAAAAGCAAAGATTTTTGGATCGTCTATTTTTTATTTGGATTGTTTACTACGGTCATTTCTTTTAATATAATGTTCTCTGCCATCTTGAATGGATTAAAAGAGATACAAAAATTTACTATTGTCAATATTTGTTCTTCATTAATTGGTGTAACCAGTACTGTGATTTTTGCTTATGCTTTTGGTTTAACGGGGGTTTTATTAGCCAGCACCGCCTCCGCTGTTATTGTTTTTTTTATCAATGTTTATTTCTTTAACCAACTCGGTATAAGATGGAAACCCGATTTTAAATCTTGGGACAAGAGCGTTGTAAAAATGCTTTCCGGTTTTTCACTGATGGCAATTGTAAGTGGTTTTGTAATGCCCACGATGCAGATATTAGTAAGAGACAGAATTATACTAAACTTTTCCGTGGCGGATGCGGGCTACTGGCAGGCTGTTACAAAAATATCTGATTACTACCTAACTTTTATTACCTCAGTTTTGGGAGTTTATTATATGCCACGCCTTTCGGAAATAACCACCAAAACTGAATTAAGAAACGAAATCTTTAAAGGGTATAAAATTATTTTACCAATAGTTGGCCTGGTTGCGTTTGTAATTTGGTTGTTAAGGGATTTGGTAATTCATTTATTATTTACTCCGGCATTTCTCCCCATGAAACCATTATTTACTTTTCAATTACTGGGAGATTTTTTTAAGATCGGGAGTTGGTTATTGGCTTATTTAATGATAGCGAAAGCCATGATAAAAACTTATATCACCACCGAAATTCTTTTCGCTACTTCCTATGTAGCCTTATCTTATTATTTAATGAATCGTTATGGAATAATTGGCGCTACATATTCGTTCTGCATCAATTATGCCTTTTATTGGATTTTAATGTGGTTACTAATGAGAAAGCAGATAGAACGATAAATTACGATTCGCTTTTAAAACACAATGTATTCAACAATTATAGCGTTTATACCATGGTAAAAGAAAGAGTTCGAAAATGAATGAAAATCCACTGGTAAGTATCCTGCTGCTAAGTATGAATCATGAGCCGTTCATTGAACAATGTATTTCAAGCCTGAAAGAACAAACTTACAAGAATATTGAGATCATATATTTAGACAATGCTTCTAACGACAATACTTTTGAAATTGCAAGCAAAGCATTAGAAGAATCGCATATTTCCCATAAAATATTCTCTAATACCGAATCAAAAGGAATTTCAAAAAATTTGAATTTTTTATATAGCCATTCACGAGGTGAATATCTCATTCCTTTATCAACGGATGACTGGCTAACTCCTGACAGTATTTATGAAAAAGTGAAATATTTTTTACAACATCCTGAGTTTGGAATGGTTTATAGTAGTTGCTATTATTATTATAACAATACAGGTGAAACAGTAGAATCGCCCCACAAAAATAAATATAAACAAGGATGGGTGCTTTCTGAAATTTTAAAATACAATTTTATAAGAACGGTTGGTTCCATGATAAAAAGAGAAGCTTTAAAAGCCGTTGGCCTTTTTGATGAGGAATCTTTAATTGAAGACTGGGAAATGTGGATTAGAATTGCAGAGAAATTTTCAATCGGATATGTAAATAAGGAATTGGGGTTTTACAGACTGAAAAATGGGTCGAACATTACGTCCAATAGCCAATTTATGTTTCAGGGGTTTGATTATATAGTCGAAAAATACTCGCATTATAAAGAAATTAAAGAAGCAAAGAAATATGTCAAGGTTTCTAAATGCTATACTTACGCCACTGAGAAACCATCATTCCAAACGCTTCTTTTTATTTTCAAAAATTCTGAGTTTGATTTCTTTTATTTTAAACAAGCGGTGAAAACCGTTTTCGGCATTATTAAAAAGCCATTCGTTACAAGAAATATGGTGTCAAATTAAAATAAATATTCCGGCCAGAAGTGAAAGCTTATCCTAAAATATCAGTCCAAATTCCTACCTATAACCAGGAAATTTTTATAAAAGATACGATTAAAAGTGCCTTGAATCAGCATTATGAAAACATGGAAGTAGTAATAGCAGATGACAATCCAACAAGTAAAACAACAATTACAGCTCAAAACTTTTTAAATGATTCAAGAGTAAAATATTTTAAAAACCCGAACAACCTGGGAAGAATCAACAACTATCATAAGAGCTTGTATGACTATTGCAATGGAGATTGGGCCATTAATCTGGATGGTGACGATTATTTTACCAACGATGATTTTATAAATGAAGCGTTGGACATAATTTCAAAAAATGCAAAGGAAAATATTACTGTTTTCCAGGCAAACCACAATCTAGATAAAATCAAAAAGATTTTTAAAAACTATAAAGAACTAAGCCCGGACGAGGTTTTAATTGATGGTAAAACCTACTTTCTTAATTATTATAAGGTACAGCGATTCAGACATTGCGCCACTATTTACGATAGAAATGAAGCGCTTAAACTCAATTTTTATTCATTTGACTGTCTTTCCACAGATTTTAATTCTATTGCCAAATTATTTCTTAAAGGCAATATCGTTATCAGTGGTAAAACAGTTGCTCATTGGCGGCAACATTCGTATAATGAATCGCAAACACTTGATGAATTAAATATCGAAAAAGAAAAAGCGTCAATCGGAGAATTGTGTCAATTTGCAAGCTCCTTTTTTACTGAAAAGCAATTAAAAAAATGGGAGAAAAAAATGAAAGCTTATGTAATAACCCTTTACATTGAATTGCTTACAAAAAAGCCGTTTAATTGGAGATCTTTAAATTATACTATCAAACATTTTGCATGGAATATTACCTATTTCAAGCAGTTAATAAGATTACTTATAAGATCTTCTAACTATTAAACTAACTTAATTTAAATAATCAGAGCAGTGGAAAAAAAGAAGATACTTATAGTTATTGATAATTTGAAAAAAGGAGGCGCTGAAGTTTTGTTGACAGGAATACTGGCTGATTTAAATAAAACGTTTGAAGTAATTCTTGTAACACTTTCAAATGAATGCGATTTTTCTGATACTGAAGTGTTATACACGAAAAAGTATTCTTTAGGGTTTAAAAACAAGTATTCCTTATTTTCATCCGTTTACCGCCTAAAAAAAATAATTAAGAAAGAAACTCCCTATTTTATTCACTCTCATTTATTTTATAGTAGTGTAGTCGCGCGAATCGCTTGCCCTGCTTCAGTTCCGGTGTTTTATTCTCTGCACAATGAAATGAGTAAAAACGTTTTTAACGGAAGTAAAAGCTTGACAATTTTAGAAAGGAAAACAATTAAACAGAACCAATTTCCCATTTCGGTTTCGAAAAATGTGTTAGAAGACTATGAAAGAATCATTGGGAAACAGGAAACCGCTTATGTTTTACCGAATTATATTTTGGATGATTTTTTTACTTCAAAAAATGCACAAACTAAAAACTCCTTTATTAAACAGCTCAAATTAGTTGCAGTTGGTAACATTAAAAAACAAAAAAACTATTCCTATCTTCTGAAAGCTTTTGAAAATTTAAAAGGTTATCCTGTTACTTTGGATATTTATGGAGATGGCAATAAGAAAGAAATTGAGTTGTTGCAACGTGAAATCGATAACAACAATTTACCGGTTTTTTTAAAAGGCCAAGCACAAAACGTTTATCAAATTTTGCCTCAATACCATCTTTATGTTTCGTCTTCTACGCATGAAGGGTTCGGAATTTCAGTAATTGAAGCAATGGCAAGTGGCCTTCCTCTGCTGCTGTCAAATTTAGCCGTATTCCGGGAGATTACTTTTAATAACGCGTTGTTTTTTGATATAGCTGATTCTACATCATTTGTAAATTTGGTTGTTAATATTTTTGAAGAAAAATACAATCTAACCGAACTTTCAAGGCAGGGAATAGAAATTTCTAAAAGATATAATAAAGAAATTTACCTGGAAAAGCTTTATAATATTTACTCTTCAATCCTGACAAAGCCACTCATAAATCAGCCACTTGCACATGAGTAACGTTCTCTTCATATCTTATGATGGAATGACGGACCCACTTGGCCAAAGCCAGGTGATTCCTTACCTCGCAGGGCTTACAAAATTTGGATACCAATTTACTATCCTCAGTTGCGAAAAACCGGAAAATTTTTCGTTGCATAAAAACGAAATTCAAAGTTTATCAGAGCAATTTTCTATAAAATGGGTTCCTGTCAAATACCATAAGAAACCAGCAGTTTTTTCAACAGTCTATGATGTTTACCATTTAAAGAAAAAAGCAAAAAAACTCCATGTAAAAGAAAAATTTGATATGGTACATACCCGCGCTGGAATACCGGCTCTTGTAGGTTTATGGCTGAAGAAAAAATACGGTATTAAATTTTTGAATGACATCCGGGAATTCTATGCAGACAGCCGTGTTGAAGGAGCAATATGGGATACCAATAAATTTTTCTACAAAAAAATATATCTTTTTTTTCAACAAAAAGAAAAAGAACAGATTGGTTTATCAGATGGAATTGTTTGCCTTACCGACGCAGCAGAAAATATCATTAAACATTGGAAACAATACAAAGATGAAATTCCATTGAAAGTAATACCGTGCAGTGTGGATATGAATTTATTTAACCCGGCAAATATTGATATTTCTAAAAAGGAAAATTTTAAAAAGGAATTGAAAATACAAGATGAAGATTTTATAATCAGTTATCTTGGCTCTATTGGTAGTTGGTATCTTATAGATAAAATGATGCAACTTTTTAAAACTATAAGTAACAATATTCCGGCAGCAAAATTTTTATTTATTTCTCCGGCAGAACATAAAACTATTATCGCTACAGCAAATAAATTTGGCCTGAAGGAAAATAAATTAATCATTAAACAGGCAAAAAGAAATGAAGTGCCTCTACTATTATCGTTTAGTAAATATTCTGTTTTTTTTATAAAAGCGTGCTATTCAAAACAATCATCTTCCCCAACAAAACATGGAGAAATTATGGCAATGGGAATTCCTGTTATTACTAATTCAGGCGTTGGTGATGTAGCTAAAATTGTAGAAAAATATCATTCAGGAATTGTTTTAAAAGAATTAAACGCGTCCGAGTTTAAATGTGTTGCCGAACTAATTTGCAGGAAAAATGATTTAAAACCAAATGAAATCAGAACCGCAGCTAAAGAATTTTATAATCTTGACAATGCAGTTGAAAAGTATCACGATATCTACCAGCAAATTTTAGGATAGAATAAAAATCTGAAATGTTTGTTGTGCTACTGTTTATTTCTTCTTCCCAACAGCGTGATAGAAAGGGATTCCGGTGCTTACGATGATATCAGTTAAACCGGCGGCTTCCATCATTTCAATAATTTCCTTTTTTGAGAATCGCTGTTCAAGCCTTGTTCCAAAACGATCCAAAGCGTCATTTCGGATCATAAAAAATGAACGGTTTTGATAGCCATGTAGTGGCGTGCGTTTAGCCAGATCTTTAAATCCTAGTACTTTGAAGAAACGGCCAAGCAAAATAAAAGGCATGTAAAATACAACAGCAAGTATATCGCAGATAAAATGTTTAATTTTCCCGGGTAAGCGGCTTACGATTTTTCTAATGGCATCACTTGAGTAAAAAAGTGTCTTGTAAAATGGACCTCTTCTATCCAAATTATAATAGAGGTAAACAAAGAAATAACCTCCTTTTTTAACCTTCTTTACGCAATCAATTAATGCCTGCCTGGTGTTAGGAATATGATGCAAAACCCCAATGCTCATCACAAAATCAAATGCTTCATCATCAAAAGGCAACGTTTCAATTGACGCTTTGGACAATCTGACATTATCAGTTTTCCCTAACAATTTATCCGCTGCAAGAATCGCATCACTCGGGTCTACCGCTTCTATAAAACCAACTTTAGGAGCCAGGTATTTTGTCCAGCGGCCTGTTCCACATCCGACGTCAAGCACATAAGCATTTGAATTTATAATTTCATCATTGAGAATATCAAAATATTCTTCTCCCCCTTTTTTTACCAGATCATCATCGTGTTCATGGAATTTAAGCCACTCATCACCAAACTCATTAACTACTTTTGGATCGATGTTTTTCTCTCCAATATCAAAAACATAAATACGCCTGTTGTTAGTTTCAATAATTTTTTCCGGGCGCTTTGTAAATTCACTTTTCATTGTTCAACCATCAAACTTTTGGCAGCAGCAAAATAAGTCTATTTAAATAATAGAAATGATTTTTTTAAATTAATATTGTTATAATGACAAAAGGTAAATTCGTTATTTCGCTTGATTTTGAGATTTACTGGGGACTTCGTGACGTGGTCAAACTTCAGGACTATCAAAACCAGCTTTTAGGAGTGCAAGAAGTAATCCCTCAGTTATTGGCACTTTTCAAAAAGTATCAAATCAATGCAACATTTGCAACCGTGGGATTTTTATTTTTTGATAGCAAAGAACAACTTCTTAAGAACCTTCCAGAAAAAAAACCTCAATACGAAAACTCAAAGCTTTCTCCTTATCGCGGTCATTTTAATTCTGTGGGAAAAGATGAAACAGTAGATCCTTTTCATTTTGCTAACCATTTAATTCAACAAATTCAAATGGCAGGTCAGGAAATCGGTTCACATACGTTTTCACATTATTATTGTCTTGAAAAGGGTCAATCAAAAGAAGATTTTAAAGAAGATTTAACCGCCGCAAAAAAAATTGCTGCAAAAAGAGGAATTGAATTGAAAAGCCTTGTTTTCCCCCGTAATCAATACAACAAGGACTATATAAATATTTGCAGCGAAATGGGCTTTACTTCATTCCGCGGAAACGAAAAATCATGGCTTTTTTCATCTGAAAACTTTGGTACTGATATTTTTTTACGAAGACCATTTCGTCTTTTAGACTCCTATTGGAATTTAAGTGGCCACAATTGTTCCTCTTTAGAAGAAATAAAAAATACATATCCGCATAATATTCCCTCAAGCAGATTTTTAAGGCCTGCTTCAAAAAAAATTAATGGACTGGAAAAACTGCGTTTGAGAAGGATAAAAGAAAGTATGAGTTTTGCAGCAAAAAAAGGAAGGGTATATCACTTATGGTCGCATCCGCATAACTTTGGAACAAGCATCTGTAACAATATTTCCTTTCTTGAAAAAATCCTGATTCATTTTCAAAAATTAAAAAATGAATTTGATTTTGAAAGTGTGAGTATGGGACAATTATCAAAAGAGCTTGAAAATGAATAAGCACAAATTACTCATTCTTGCCTCCAAAGGAATTAGTACCAATATCCTTTATAACTCTTTGAAAGATGAGTTTAACGTAGAAGCTGTTATTGTTGAAAAGCCGGTTTCTGCAAAGAATTTTCTAAAAAAAAGAATAAAAAAACTTGGAATAGGAAAGGTTATTGGTCAAATTTTATTTCAGCTTTCCATAGTGCCTGTTTTAAATTTTGCTTCCTCAAAAAGAAAAAAAGAAATTTTCGAAAAATATAATTTAAAAAGTACCACTTTACCTGAAAAAAAAGTTATTGAGGTAAATTCTGTAAACAGCTTTGAATGTATTTCCCTGATAAAAAAAATAAATCCGGAATTGGTAATTGTAAATGGAACGCGAATAATTTCTAAAGAGGTTTTGGATTCAACGCCTATTAAATTTTTAAACATTCACGCCGGTATTACTCCTAAATATAGAAATGTACATGGAGGTTATTGGGCCGTTGTAAATAATGACCTTTCAAATTGTGGCGTTACTGTTCATTTAGTTGACAAAGGAATTGATACAGGAAAAATCATTAACCAGCAGGTAATTGCTATTACTTCGAAAGACAACTTTGTAACGTATCCCCTTTTGCAAATAGCAGAAGGAATTATTTGCCTTAAAAAAGCGCTCAAGGATATTTTTGAAAATAAATTGGCGGTTAAATCAAACAATCTGGAAAGTAAACTTTGGTATCATCCTACTTTTTGGCAATATATTTATTACCGCCTCGTTCATAAAAAAAAATAAATGTTTAATGTGTCTTCAAAATTTCTCATAATTGGCTCAGGGTTTTCAGGAGCTGTTTTAGCAAATGAACTTGCTAAAAAGATGGATTGCCATATTGATATCTGGGAAGAAAGGAACCATATTGGAGGAAATTGCCATACTTCGAGAGATGATGAAACAGGCATAATGGTTCATCGTTATGGACCACATATATTTAATACGAACAAAAGAGAAATCTGGGATTATGTAAATTCCTTTTCGGAGTTCAGGCCTTACGTTCACCGGGTAAAAGCGGTATCGCATGGAGAAGTTTACAGCTTTCCAGTAAACCTTTTAACCTTAAACCAATTTTTTAAAAAGACTTTTACTGCAAAGTCGGCAAAAGAATTTTTAGAAAGCATTTCTGATAAAAGCATTTCTGACCCGAAAAATTTTGAAGAACAGGCGCTTGCTTTTATCGGCGAAGAATTATACAAGGCCTTTTTTAAAGAATATACGAGGAAACAATGGGGCTGCGATCCTAAATTGCTTCCCGCTTCAGTACTAAAGAGAATCCCCATACGCTTTACTTATGATGACAATTATCACGACAGTATTTATACGGGAATCCCTACAAATGGCTACACATATGTCATCGAAAAATTACTCTCGTTGCAGAACATTCATATTCATCTTAATAAAAAATATAATCCGGGAGAACCTTCAGAACGATATGACCATATCTTTTATACCGGTTCATTAGATGCATTTTTTAATTTTGAGCACGGAAGGCTTGGTTATAGAACCGTAACGTTTAAGTCTTCAGTGCAGGATGGCGATTTCCAGGGAACCGCGCAAATCAATTATTGTGATGAAGAAATTGCTTACACGCGTATTACCGAACACAAGCATTTTACTCCATGGGAAAATCATGCAAAAACAATTATTTTTAAAGAGTTTAGCAAAGAAACTGGTGCCGGTGATATCCCTTATTATCCAAAAAGATTAAAGGAAGATAAGTTTATACTGAATAAATACCGCCAAAAAGCTGATTCACTTTCTAACATTTCATTTCTTGGGCGCCTGGCTACTTACCGTTACCTGGATATGGATGATGTAATAGAAGAAGCAAGAAATTTTGCAAATAAATTTATGACAGCAATGTATGCAAAAGAAAAACTTCCGGTATTTCCCAATGAGGAAAAATAATTTTACCGGTTTTTTTTTGCAATAATAACCCTTCACTGAGCGTTTTATAAGGAGTTGAATATTATTAATCCACAATTCCTTATTCCCATGGAAACGGTTATTGCTATTGTTGTAACTTATAATCGCCAAAAATTATTAGCTGAATGCGTGAACGCATTAAGAAATCAGACGCGCCGCATTGACAAAATCCTCATTATAAATAACGGGAGCGTAGACAATACGGAATTGTGGCTAAGACAACAGACAGATTTGGATTTTGTTACTCAAAAAAATATAGGTTCTGGTGGTGGTTTTAACACCGGCATCCAATTGGCTTATGAAAAAAAATTTGATTGGGTTTGGCTAATGGATGATGATGGACATCCAAAGGAAGATGCATTAGAAAATCTTCTCGAAGGAGCTGAAGAAAAAATGTGTTTAAGAAACTGTGCTGTTATTAATAAAGAAGATCGCAGGAGTTTTGTATGGAAAACCGGTAACTATACTACAATTGAAGAAGTAAACGAAGAAATAATTCAAAATTTTGCTCACCCTTTTAATGGCACTTTAATTCATCATGAGTTGATAAAAAAAGTGGGCTTGCCCAAAAAAGAACTTTTTATCTGGGGCGACGAAACGGAATATTATCATAGGATCATTACAAAACATAAAATCCCGTTTTATACTAAAACCAACAGCATCCATTATCATCCGGCATCCGCTTATTCTTATAAAAATGATTGGGATTATGCCAGCAACTGGAAAATGTACTTTTATGTGCGCAACAGATTTCATATTCTAAAAACAAGATTTAGTAATAATGCAATTGCAGCTTTTTTAATGTACATAGTTTTTCTTGTTCTTTTTACCGGTATTATTCTCGTTTTTCAGAAAAGCAATAAGCTGAAAAAATTAAGTTTTATTTTATGGCCTGTAAAAGATGCCTTTTCAAATAACTGTAATGTAACACCTGCAATGGTAATTGAACGGCTACATCCTTCTTCAATACACAGATCAACACGATATTTTCAGCCTCACTCCGGAGATCTAAAAAAATCGTTTTTGCGTTCTGCATAAGCCAGCATTGCAACAACAGAAAACGATACAAGCAGGATTCGCTACTTCATAAAAATTATTCAAAATGCAACCTGTTGATTTCTTTTTAGCGCCTGTTTATATAATTATCCTATACTTTTTTTTTAGGGTAAAAAGAAAAAAATACGATGACCCACTTTTAAGAAAATATCATCAATGGGGCTTTTGGATAAAAATTTTTGCGAGCATTTTATTTGTTGTCTATTATTCGTATTTGACAGCAGGCGACACAACCGTTCTATACCAACACGAGGGCAATAATTTATATCATCTTATTTTAAAGAACGGGTCCAATTTTAAATACCTTTTTAAAAGCGGAAAAGATTTTGATCTGTCATTAGTTGATAATCCCTATAATAAAGGGTATTTCAGAGAAGAAAGCAATTTTATGATTATCAAGTTAGATGCTCTGTTTTCTTTTATTTCCTTCGGAAGCTATGCTGTTATTAATTTGATCTTTGCCAGTCTTGCTTTTTCAGGTTTATGGAAATTGTATTTATTTTTTTATGACCAATATCCCAAACTTCATAAACAATTTGCAATATCAATTTTATATTTCCCTTCGCTGGCATTCTGGAGCTCGGGATTATTAAAAGATTCATTATGCATTGCTGCAATCGGATGGCTTACTTATTCTTTATATAGCTTGTTTGTAAAGAAAAAATCTTTTGTCAAAAACTGTATCATCATCTTTATTGCAACTTATTTTCTGGCAGTTCTTAAAGTCTACATTCTCCTTGCTTACTTGCCCTTTTATATTTTATTCCTGATTCTAAAAATTGTCCAGCCAATTCAATTTAAATTTTTACGCTACCTGCTTGCGCCTTTACTAATTGGAGTGACTATTTATTCTTTCACAACGGTTCTTTCCTCTTACAATGAAGAATTGGGAGGTTATGCAGTCGAAGATTTGACATCAAGCATTTCGCATTTAAACGAGGTGATAGAAGACAGAACCGGCCGTGAAGATGCATCTTCAAATTTCAGCCTGGGCGAAACATTTGATGGAACTTTTTCAGGACTTATCAGGATTGCGCCGCTTGCGGTGGCTACAACTTTCTTCAGGCCGTTTATTTGGGAAGCGCATAAAGTCTCCCAGCTACTGGCGGCTTTCGAAAGCCTGATACTAATGTTTTTTACGCTCTATGTTTTGCTTCGCGGAGGAATTTTTTATTTTATTAAAAATATTATTGCTGATCCTTTGATTATGTATTGTTTTCTTTTCGCAGCAGTCTTTGGCGTCTTTATCGGTGCAAGCACTTTAAATTTTGGAACACTTGTTCGCTATAAAATTCCTTGCCTTCCATTCTACAGCATTGCCTTGTTTTTAATTTATGAAAAAGCCAGGGAAAGAGCTGTGCAAAAAAAATTACAAAGAGAAGAAGAAGGAAAAATAATTTCGCTCAATCCTTCTGTCGCATAATAAATTCAGTAGTAAAAGAATAAATTATTGAGATTCTTATTTCGCTGCCAGCGATTTTTGAAAAATAATAAAGTTATTTTGTACCAACTTTTAATCAAAGAATAATGTGTGGCATTGCCGGAGCAGTAAATTCATCTTTTTCTTATTCAAATGTTATCCAAACTTTAGGGCATCGCGGCCCTGATGAACACGCAGGTTATAAACACAAGAATGTAGATTTGTTTCATCTGCGGCTCTCTATTCTCGATATTTCCTGCGGCAAACAACCAATGCACCTGGGTGAAAAATATACTATCATCTTTAACGGAGAAATCTACAACCACGAGGAAATAAGAAGCAAGTATGATTTAAAAGGAAATACTTCATCCGACACAGAAACGTTGCTTCTTTTGTACGAACGTTTCGGAACCGGTTTTTTGGATTTACTCGATGGAATGTTTGCTTTTGTTATTTATGATAAGCAAAAAAATCAATTATTTATAGCCCGGGACCGTGCAGGTAAAAAACCTTTTTATTATTTTTTTGACCAAAAAAAGTTTGTATTTGCAAGTGAGCTGAATATGTTTGAAAACAATGACGGAGCTTGAAATTGAACCGGCTCATTTTTTTCAATATTTGAGGCTTGGTACTTTTTATCGTCAATTTACTCCTTACAAAAATGTAACTGAATTAACAGGCAGGAAATTTTTTAGTTGTTGATTGTAATACACTTTCAATAAAGCAAACACGCTGGTGGAATATTAATGATTTTTATCAGAAAACTTCTGACTGATTCATTAGAAGAAAGCTTGCAAAAGACAGATGAGTTTCTTCACCAAGCTGTAAAAAGAAGATTGGAATCAAGTGATTTGGAAGTAGGAAGTTTTTTAAGCGGTGGAATTGATAGTGGAATTGTGGTGGCAATCGCAAAACAATATCAACCCAATCTCAAAACTTTTACAGTTTCTTTTGATGGAGAATATGATGAAGCGCCCTTGGCCAAATTGGTAGCTGAAAAATATCAAACACATCATACTGAAATCAGGATTTCATTTGATAATTTGAAAAATGATGTTGAAAAAATTTTGTGCAATTATGGAGAACCGTTTTATGATAGTTCAGCCATTCCCAGTTATTATGTAAGCCAGGAAGCGAAAAAATATGTTACTGTAATATTAAATGGTGATGGGGCTGATGAACTTTTTGGTGGTTACCGGAGGTATGTCCCTTTTAGCAAATACGATTTTTTTAAAAGAAATTATTTCATTCAAAAAGTCAGCAGCTGCTATAAAAAAATCGATGCCATTGCCAACTAATAAAAAATCGATTTATAATTATTTATACCGGCTGGCTTCGTTGGCATCCAATTCAGATTTGGAAATTTATCTTTCGGCAGGTGAAGATATTTTTGAAGGATTTGAAGAATAATCTTTTGGATAACGATTTTGATTATTTGAAGTCCGGTAAAAAATGATTTTGAAAAAATTGCGAAGAGTAATTTATCGGGTTTAAAAAAAATAATGAATCTTGATTTTGACACTGTGCTTTTTGATGACTTTTTGGTTAAGATGGATATAGCTACAATGGCAAATTCACAGGAAGGAAGAAGTCCGTTTCTTTCGAAAGAAATATTAGAATATGCTCCTTCACTTCCTGACAATTATAAAATAAAAGGGAAAACCACTAAATACCTGTTGAGAAAACTTGCAATACAATATCTTCCGGCGGAATTAATAAATCAGCCTAAACGTGGGTTTGAAATTCCATTAAAAAACTGGATAGATAATGAATTAAAAGAGGTAATTTTTGATTATCTTTCTGCTAGTAACAATTTTTATAAGAATTTTGTTAGCCACAAATTTGTTGAAAACCTATTAGAAAAGAAAATAAAAATATCAGATGAAAAAAGAGCCAAAATATTATGGACTCTTTTTTCAATGGAAGTATGGTATAAAAAAGTTTACCAATGACAACTGGTTTATCTCAGAAGAAAAAAATTGCCGTTATTGAGAATAGTCTTTTCTCAACCTATACTATGCGCGATAGCCTGATGAAAACGCTTTTAAAAGAAGGTTATGATGTTACTATTCTTACTCATACCAATAGCTTTGTTTCGCATGTAGAAAAAACCGGACTGAAGGTTATTAATATCGGTTCAGGTAATTTAAATCCACTGAAAATTTTAAGGTACGTATTCAATTTATACAGAGCTTTAAAAAAAATAAAGCCTGATGTTTGCCTCACTTTTAGTATCAGACCGGCAATTTTCGGAAACTTTATTACACGCTATCTGCATATTCCAACTATTACCAATATTACAGGAGTCGGCCCTTTATTTACCAGTAAAAACTTAGCCTATCGGATTGCCCGTTTTATATATCGTTTTGCGCTTGGAAAAACCCGCAGAGTCTTTTTTCAGAATTATGACGACTTAAACTTATTCGTAAAAAATAAATTCGTAAAAGAAGAGATTGCAAGAAGAATTCCTGGTTCAGGTGTAGATTATAATAAGTTTAGTCCGGTTGCTATAAATCATAACGAGCATTTTATTTTTCTTTTTATTGGAAGGTTAATAAAAGATAAAGGAATTTTTGAATTTGTAGAAGCGTCGAGGATTCTGAAAAAAAAATATCCACTCATTTCGTTTAATGTTATTGGCCCTTTTTGGCATCAGAATCTGAAATCTAATACAATTACCAAATCTGATTTACAGAACTGGATAGTAGAAGGTATAATAGATTATGAAGGTGAAAAAAAAGATATCCGAAAGTTTATAGGCCGTGCAGATTGTATCGTTTTGCCTTCTTATCGTGAGGGAACTTCAAATATTTTATTAGAAGCTGCCAGCATGGAAAAACCAATAGTAACTACGAATACAACAGGTTGTAAAGAAACAGTAGAGAATGGGGTTACCGGATATTTATGCAAGGTAAAAGATAGTAAAGATTTGGCCGATAAAATGGAGAAAGCGTACTTGCTACCGAGTGAAGAAAGAATTCTGATGGGTAAAAAAGGCAGGCAAAAAATGATGCTGGAATTTGACAAAAAGATTGTTGTCAATAATTACCTGGATGCTATTGATGACGTTTTAAATGCAAAAGATTACAACTTCTCTCCGCAGCTTCAAACTTTAACTTAATAAAAATACAGAAGGTTAAACATTTCAGCTCAATACCAGTCTTACATACAGTTTGTTTATTTTTGTTGCAGACATAAACATTTATGACCCAATTCCAAGATGACCAGGAGTTACTGGCGCTTTTTAAAGATCCTGCCACCAAAGAGCAGGCGTTTACCGGTATTATTAAAAAGTACCAGGAAAAGCTATATTGGCATATAAGAAGAATAGTAATTACGCATGACGATGCAGATGATGTGCTCCAGAATATGTTTATTAAAGTTTGGAAAGGGCTAGAAAACTTTAGGGAAGACAGCCAGCTTTACACCTGGCTTTACCGCATAGCAACAAATGAATCTCTTACTTTTTTGAACAAAGAGAAAAAAAGAAATTCAGTTTCTTTAAGTGATGAAGAGAATGGATTAAGCAATAAGCTTAAAAGCGATAGTCATTTTGATGCCAACAAACTCGAATGGAAATTGCAGTTGGCCATTCAGTCATTGCCCGAAAAGCAGCGCATCGTTTTTAACCTCCGGTATTATGAAGAAATGCCTTATGAAGAGATGAGCCATGTGTTGGAAACCAGCGAAGGCGCGCTGAAAGCCAGTTATCATCATGCAGCAAAAAAAATAGAAAATTTTATTTTAAATAATTAAACGAAAGCAGTAAAAAATAGTCTGAACAAGCGACATGGAAAAATCAAATGAAATATTAAACGAATTACAGGCCATCTCACCTTTGATGGCGCAAATGGAGAAGGTGAACGTGTTCTCGGTTCCTGAGGGATATTTTATTGATTTGGACGAAAAAATCGCCACTACTGTTTTTCTGCAGGTAGATAAAAAAGATAATTTTCAAAAGGTGCCTGAAGGATATTTTGACTCGCTAAGTGCGAAAATTCTTTTAAGAATAAAAGAAGAGGAAGAAAGTGCCGATAACGAAATCAAAGCCCTTTCTCCCGCGCTCCATTATCTTAAAGAAGAAGAGGTTTTTTCGGTTCCGGAAGGTTATTTTGATGATTTAAGTGACAGAATTCTAAATAAAATAAAAGGGCAAAATGCAAAAGTTGTTTCTTTTGATTCAGCGAAAAAATGGTGGAAGTATGTAGCTGCTGCGGTAGTTGTGGGAATAATCGCAGTTGCTTCACTGCTGGTGTTTAAAAATCCGGATTCAAACAGCGGAAAAAACATTGCTGCTACTTCAAACAATCTTCCAGCTTACATCCAGTTAGCTTCACAATATAAAACGCCTAAACAAATTGACCAGGGAATAGCTTCATTAACTGATGATGAAATTGCCAAATACCTCGAAAAAAATACAACCATTCTTGATGATGAAACGCTCACAAGGAATACTGATACTAAGGAATTGCCCACACTCAGTGATTATTTACTTGATGATAATGCATTAGATAATTATCTTCAAAAAATAAATGCAGAAAGTACCAACAAAAACACTCAGTAATGAAAAAATATTTACTTATTATTTTGGCAATGTTTGGAAGTTATTCATTCATAATGGCTCAAGCGGGCAATGGGCGCGAACGAATTCAGGTTTTAAAAATTGCGTTCATCAACGAAAAGCTTCATCTCACTGCTGCAGAGGCTCAAAAATTTTGGCCTGTTTATAACCAGTACGATAATGAGATCATGCAGCTGAGAGCCAATAACAAAAACGAAGACGTGTTGGATAATGAAGAGAAATTATTAGACATCCGAAAAAAATACAAATCTTCGTTTGAAAAAATTTTAGGGCCTAAACGGGCAAATGATGTATATAATGCAGAAAGAGAATTTAGAAATGCTCTCATACAAGGACTCATAAAGACGAAATTAAAGGGGAAATAAAAACATCGTTTTTTTGTTCGTTTTCAGATGTTACTGCTTGTTCCAAAAAGTCACAGTTGTCATATAAAATAAAATTTTATTCTTTATCTGATTTATTTCGATAAGGTTTAAAAATATTTTTGCCATGTAAATTGCCTGAATATTAATACATTTGAAGAAATAGTTACGTCAATATTATTAAAAAAAATAATTAAAATTGGAGAAGTAAGTTTTTCTCCTATTTTTGCAATGGTGTTTTTCATAGGTTAGCAACGGCCAGCCCTTTTTAGGGCAGGCCTTTATTTTTTTGTCACCCGTTGCTTTATTTATTCAAAAAGTTTTCTGACTTTATAGGCTCTTTTAAAGTTTTACTTGTCATTTAATGGGTCGGAAATAGCATGTATTATGTTCAAAGACAGGAAAGCATCAACGAACGTTTTCGTGCCCAATGGGGACGTAGTGAAAAAATTCAGGACAATCCGATATTACGATCAAAAAAAGGACAATGAAAAGGCAAAAGAGTATTGGGATAAATATTTAGCAATGTATAGATCGATAATTCAGTGAGAATATTATTTGCATATTGCTGATACAATCAGCTCAAAAAATATTATATAAAGTCACTTGAGAGGTATCCTTTCAATGAGTTTCAGAAAATGAATAGTTTGAGACAATAAAATGCGTTCATTGGATCAAAGCACTTATGTAATTGGCTAATTCCATATTTCCTAACTGTTGTTGTACTGCGCTTATATTTGAAAAGGCCTGTTTCAATCCTGGATCAATATAACCTAAATATTGTTCGGGTATTTGTTTCCTGAAATTCATTATTTCGTCAACACCTTTTTTCACGTTCTCTTTGTCTTTTACCGTTTCCAGGTATTTGGCAAATACAGGTGCACTTCTTATTTTTTCAGCGGACAGTGGCATGTTTTTAAAATGCTCTAACAGAAAATTAAAGTCTTCGGGCGCACCGTTTTTTTGAATTATTGAGGCAACTACATCTCCTAATTTACCTAACGCATCATTGCTGTATTTTTTTGCGAGTGAATATGCCTGGTCGGGTTCAAGAGCTGCACGTCCTTCCAAAGAAGCTCCTGCGACAGAATAAGAAGAATCGTTTATATATTTCTGAAACAACGGTAGGTATTTGAAATCTTTTGTTTTAGCAAGGATTTCCAACGCCGTTGCCTGAACTTTTTTATCAGGATCTTTTTGAGCCATTTGTTCGATCTCTTTCAACACGGAAGGCACAGCAAAGCTGTTTTGATTCTCCATTAATTGCAAAGTGAGCAAACGCAGTCCTGAATATTTATCAGTAAGTCCCAAAGACAGATCACTTAAATTATTCTTTGCAAAATAACTAAGCGCTTCCCTTCTATCAAGATAATTCGGTGCATATTTATATTGTTGCTCAAATTCATCTGCAGATTTATTATCTTTTTTAATTGCCAGTAAAACTTTATCTGCATCTACGTTTACTAACGAAGGTTTTTGTGGACTCGCGAAATAAAAAGTGTCAGACGGATTTTCTAACCAAACCTTATACCTTTTTTTATTAGTGCCTGAACTGTACACATCAATTGCTGTTGGCAACTTAAATATTTTTCCGGTTTTTTGAATTTGGTTTACAATTACTCTCTCTACTCCATTGTTGTAATGATAATTGATATCAAGCGATGGCTGGCCACTTCCATAATACCATTGATTCCAAAACCAGTTTAAATCTTGTCCTGTCACATCTTCAAATACAAGCCTTAATTGCTCTGCTTCTGCGGGTTTAAATTTGTAACGATTAAGATATTCGTTCAATGCTGTAAAAAAGGCTGAATCGCCCACGTAATTTCTTAACATATTTAAGATGCGCCCTCCTTTATCATAGCTTACTGCATCAAACACATCTTCCCGGTCTTTATAATAAAATCTGACCAAATCTTTATCTTCACTACCACTCAATAAATAATCCTGCATATCATCAAAGTTCAATTCATCTGCTGCATCTTTTCCATGCCGGTATTCGCGCCATAAATATTCACTATAGTTGGCAAAAGATTCATTCAGAGTAATATTGCTCCAGCTTTCTGTAGTAACGAGGTCGCCAAACCAGTGGTGAAACAATTCATGCGAAATATCATCTTCCCAAGCATTACCATCTACCAGTTGCCGTGCATTTTGATAAGCGCCATCCTGATGTAAAGTAGCTGTGGTATTTTCCATTGCTCCACTCACATATTCTCTTCCTATCATCTGGTCATATTTCTGCCATGGATAAGGGAAGTTTAAAATCTTTGAGAAAAAACCAATCATAGCCGGAGTTTCCCCAAATATTTTCCTGGCAACAGGGACATATTGTTTCTCAACATAATAATCCACATCCATGTTTTTATATTTATCTTTTATGATAGCATAATCACCTACGCCCATAAAAAATAAATAAGGAGAATTGGGCAAATCCATTTTCCAATCATCAGTACGTGTTCCATCCACATTTTTTTGCTGATGAACCAAAACTCCATTACTTAGTGTAACATCCTTTTCGGGGACCGTCATCAGGATTTCTTCAGTGGTTTTCTGGTCGGGTTTATCGATTGTTGGAAACCACACGCTGTTCGATTCTGTTTCGCCTTGTGTCCATATTTCCTGGTGCTCATCGGTTTTGCCTAAAGGATTGATAAAATACAAACCTTTTGCATCAGTAATAGCTGCACTTCCGGGAAGTTTAAGGTCGTTCGGTTTTGAAATGTATTTGAGATAAAGTGTATATTTCTCACCACCTGTATATGTTTTATCAAGCCAGATCTTCAGTTGCATATTGTCATAATCATACTTGAGTAGAGTTTTTGATTTACCATTAATAATTGCAATTTCTTTGATGTCCATTCCCTTTGCATCAAGGGTTAAAGAATCTGTAGGATAAAAATGTGGTTGAAGCGTTACCCATTCTTCACCGTACAACCATTGTTTGTCATAGTCAAAACTTACCGCAAGTTTAGTATGAACCAAATCGTTGATTCGGGGATAAGAGGCGCGATAAATGTGTTTCCAGGCGGTATCCGCAGTACCATTGTCCTCCTGCGCAGTTGCAGAAAGTACAACAGAAAGAAACAAAAACGACAAAAGGATTTTTTTCATAGATGAATTTTTAATGGTGGCAAAAATAATCGCTGTAATTGTAAAAAGTTCCTATTTTTTCTATAGAAGGCAATTTTAATAGTTATATTAAATAGATTTGCTGTCATGTTGATTTTTAAGTACAAAAAGTGTTTTTCTCTTTTATTTATCCTTGCATTTGCCTTAGCAACAAATGCACAACAGAATCACTTTGTCTATTTACAAACAGATAATGGAAATCCTTTTTACGTCAAATTAAACAACAAAATCCTTAGCTCTTCTTCAGAAGGATATATCATATTACCAGATATTGTAAGTGGAGTTTATCAGTTAAAAGTTGGTTTTCCAAAAAAGGAATAT
>CAWEQV010000023.1:305000-387892 GCA_963811285.1 uncultured Chitinophagaceae bacterium
GGGAACAGCCCAAACTCTGGCAGCGTGCTGCCGGAGGGTTGTAGGACTGCATTTAGAAATCAATCTCAAATAGAATCTTCTGGAAAGTTGAGCCATAGAGCGTGAAAGCCGCGTAAATGTAAATGATTGACGACGAGCAGTATCCTGAGTAAGGCGGGACCGGAGAAATCCTGCCTGAATCTGCCGGCACCATCCGGTAAGGCTAAATACTCCTTAGAGACCGATAGTGAACCAGTACCGTAAGGGAAAGGTGAAAAGCACCCTAAATAAGGGAGTGAAATAGTACCTGAAACCGTACGCCTACAAGCGGTCGGAGTTCCGATTTATCGGAATGACGGCGTGCCTTTTGCATAATGAGCCTACGAGTTACTCCTCACTGGCAAGGTTAAGTTCTTTAGTAACGGAGCCGTAGCGAAAGCGAGTCCGAATAGGGCGCTTAGTCAGTGGGGGTAGACGCGAAACTTTGTGATCTATCCATGAGCAGGTTGAAGGTGTGGTAACACACACTGGAGGACCGAACCCATTAGCGTTGAAAAGCTCTGGGATGACTTGTGGATAGGGGTGAAAGGCCAATCAAACTGAGAGATAGCTCGTTCTCCCCGAAATGTTTTTAGGAACAGCGTCGCATTTAAAAAGTTTATTAGAGGTAGAGCTACTGATTGGGCTAGGGGGCTTCACCGCCTACCAAACCCTGACAAACTCCGAATGCTAATAAATATTTGCGGCAGTGAGGCTGTGGGCGCTAAGGTCCATGGCCGAGAGGGAAATAACCCAGATTACCAGCTAAGGTCCCTAATACATAGTTAAGTTGATCAAACGATGTGGAGTTTCTATAACAGCCAGGATGTTGGCTTGGAAGCAGCCATTCATTTAAAGAGTGCGTAACAGCTCACTGGTCGAGAGACTCTGCGCGGAAAATAATCGGGCATCAAACTATGAACCGAAGCTGTAAGATTGCCATTTAATTGGTACATCGGTAGGGGAGCATTCTAACCAGCGTTGAAGGTGTGTGGCGATGCATGCTGGAGCGGTTAGAAAAGAAAATGTAGGCATAAGTAACGATAAATAATGTGAAAAACATTATCGCCGTAAGTCCAAGGTTTCCTGATCAATGTTAATCAGATCAGGGTTAGTCGGGTCCTTAGGCAAACCCGAAAGGGGTAGCTGATGGAAAGTTGGTCAACATTCCAACACCCGCTTTAGTTTCGATGGGGCGACGAGGTAGTGAAAAGTCCGCGATCTGACGGAATAGATCGTTAAAGGGTGTAGTTATATCTCTTGTTGGTAAATCCGCAGGAGGTGGCGAACCTGATAGTACAGCAAAGCTTCGGCAGCGCTGATAGTGACTGTAATCATACTTCCGAGAAAAACCTCTAAGGCTAGGCTAAAGCGGCCCGTACCGTAATCCGACACAGGTGGACGGGATGAGTATTCTAAGGCGCTCGGGTGAGCCGTGGAGAAGGAACTAGGCAAATTAACGCTGTAACTTCGGGATAAAGCGTACCGCAGCGATGCGGTCACAGTAAAATGGTACAACCAACTGTTTAGCAAAAACACAGGGCCCTGCAAAATCGAAAGATGACGTATAGAGCCTGATACCTGCCCGGTGCTGGAAGGTTAAGGAAGGATGTTCGGCGCAAGCCAAAGCTTCTGACTGAAGCCCCAGTAAACGGCGGCCGTAACTATAACGGTCCTAAGGTAGCGAAATTCCTTGTCGGGTAAGTTCCGACCTGCACGAATGGTCTAATGAGTTGTACACTGTCTCCTCCACGAGCCCGGTGAAATTGTAGTATCGGTGAAGATGCCGGTTACCCGTCACGGGACGGAAAGACCCCATGAACCTTCACTACAACTTTGCATTGATTTTGAACTTTTGATGTGTAGGATAGTTGGGAGACTGTGAAGCAGTGGCGCTAGCCATTGTGGAGTCAACGTTGAAATACCAACCTTTAAACGTTTAGAATCTAATCCCTTGCGGGAAACAGTGCATGGTGGGTAGTTTGACTGGGGTGGTCGCCTCCTAAAAAGTAACGGAGGCTTGCAAAGGTTCCCTCAGTACGGTTGGTAATCGTACATAGAGCGTATTAGTATAAGGGAGCTTGACTGTGAGGCATACAGGCCGAGCAGGGACGAAAGTCGGCTAAAGTGATCCGGTGGTTCTGCATGGAAGGGCCATCGCTCAAAGGATAAAAGGTACTCTGGGGATAACAGGCTGATCTCACCCAAGAGCTCATATCGACGGTGAGGTTTGGCACCTCGATGTCGGTTCGTCACATCCTGGGGCTGGAGAAGGTCCCAAGGGTTCGGCTGTTCGCCGATTAAAGTGGCACGTGAACTGGGTTCAGAACGTCGCAAGACAGTTCGGTCCCTATCTGTGATGGGCGTTAGAAAATTGAGAGGACATGACCTTAGTACGAGAGGACCGGGTCGTACGTACCGCTGGTGTATCTGTTGTGCCGCCAGGTGCAGTGCAGAGTAGCTATGTACGGATAGGATAAACGCTGAAAGCATCTAAGCGTGAAACCAACCTCAAGATGAGTTTTCTTTTAAGGGTCGTCAAAGACTATGACGTTGATAGGCTACAGGTCTAAAGGCAGTAATGTCAAAGCCGAGTAGTACTAATTGCCCGTAAGCTTTATTTTTTTTTATTAAGTATTACAACTTTCCCTTTATGTTAATTTATTAGTAGCAAGTAGAAAGTAGCAGGTAGCAAGACGAGATTTTTCTTTCTTGATACTTTATACTAACATCTTGATACCCTTTCTTGGCAACTCTTTATGGTGGTTTTGCCGAGGGTGTTCACCTCTTCCCATACCGAACAGAGAAGTTAAGCCCCTCATGGCCGATGGTACTACACAACAATGTGGGAGAGTAGGTAGCTGCCATATTTATTTAAAGCCTTTCAGTTAATTCTGAAGGGCTTTTTTTTGCCTTAAAAAGCCTTAGAATATTTATTAATTTAAAAGGAAGTTTTACAAAAAAAGTTCAATAAATTTCAAAAAGGATTTTGCAAACTCGCTCTTTTTAGTATAATTTTACCAACTTGCTACTAATAATTGAATACCACAAAGAAAAATTAATGAAAAACATAATTAGCATTCTAACGCTATTCGCGTTAATCGCAGTAATTCCATCTTGCAAAAAAGATCATTCTAATCCAGGAGATAATAATCTTGTTCCTACGGTTACCTATGATACTGCTTCACGAAGTTTTTTTACTGCATCAGGGATTACTGACACAATTCAAAAGCGCGCTATAGATGATCTGGTGAAAAGTTTAAAAAAGGATTCATTGTGGAATAAATTTCTTGCCATCTATCCCATGATAGGGGGTTCAGCAACCACAACTAAATGGAACCTAAAAGATCCACGAGATGATGATAATGCTCACCGGCTTAGCTATCACGGCAGTCCTGTTTATTCGTCTACAGGTGTATTATTTCCCGGTACTTCTGATTATGCTGATACTCATTTGGTAGACAGCGTGATGGGCGGTTATAATAACTCGGCAATCTCCTATTATTCCAGAACCCAGAATTCAATTTCAGGATATGATATGGGCTGTAGTGATGGAGTATATCCTTACAACGAATTATCGGTATATTCAAATTCTGCTGATACGAGCAATGGTGCTGATAATACCGAATGGTTTGGATATAAATCTAACTTAAACACACCCAATACAACGGGTTTATTCATGATGTCTTCTTCCGATTCAGATGTAAAAAGATTTAGAAATGGTATCGTGGTTGGCTCCTATGGTCATGCACCCGATAACCGGTATACTGGCCTTTCTATTTGGATTGGCACATCAAGGGTAACTGGCCGGAATGGCCAAAAAGAATGTGCATTTGCAACAATCGGTAATGGCCTTACCGATGCTGAAGCTTTAACTTTCTATAATATCGTTCAAGCATTTGAAACGAAACTTAACCGGTAAAATTTATAAGGAAAAGGTAAATAGCGCTTTTTATTTTATTTTTTGATACAATTCTTTCAAGAGCGGGGTTTGACCAGGTAAAATTTTTTTTCTCGCTTCTTCAAAACAAAACCAACCTGCTTTATCCACTTCGGGAAAAGATTGTTTTTTACCTGTTTTTGGTGGCCATTCCATTTCGAACAAATTGCTTTTTATCTCGGAAGGCCCAAAATCAGCTTCAGCTGCCCAGGCAAAGATTATTTTACCCGGATTCTGGTTTACTTTTTGTAGAGGAATGAATTTTTCTTTAGGAATGCTTATAGTGATTCCGGTTTCTTCTTCCATCTCTCTAATTGCGGCTGCCAAATAATCTTCATTTTCTTCAACTTCCCCTTTAGGAATAGACCATGAACCGACATCTTTATTTTTCCAAAATGGGCCGCCCGGATGGACCAAAAAGAACTCGGGTTCTTTCTTCTTAAAACGATATAACAACAATCCTGCACTTGTTTTCATTTATTTCTTTTAGCAGTAAACACACAATTAGCGCTTATTTTTATTCTCACTTTCTTTCCATCACTAATTCAATAAGCACACCATTTGTTTCTTTGGGATGCAAGAAACAAACCAATTTGTTGTCGGCTCCTTCTTTAGGTTTTTCATTCAATAAAGTAAAACCGTCATTTTGAAGCCGCTCCATTTCAACTTCGATATCTTCTACTTCAAATGCAATATGATGAAGTCCTTCACCTTTTTTTGCAATAAACTTATTAATTACACTTCCTTCTGAAACAGCTTCAAGCAACTCGATTTTATTTTCACCTAAAGAAAAAAACGCGGTATTTACTTGTTCACTGTCAACAGATTCAGTTTTATAACATTTAGTGTTTAATATCTTCTCAAAAACCGGAATGGAAACGGCTAATTCTTTCACTGCAATTCCTACATGTTCAATTTTTTTCATAAAATTGTTTTTTCAAAAGTAAGCTAAAGACTTTTCCTGGCTAAAATGAAGTCTAAAGGCTTTAAAGTAAATTTGTCTAAAAATTAAATGCTCCAGTTTCCCATTTATCTTGATAATAATGCTACTACTCAGGTTGATACGCGGGTGCTGGATGCGATGCTTCCATTTTTCACCAAGTATTTTGGAAATGCGTCCAGCCACAGTCACTCATTTGGGTGGCAGGCAGAAGAAGCAGTAGATATAGCGAGAGAGCAGGTTGCCCAATTGGTAAATGCCGAACCTAACGAAATTGTTTTTACTTCAGGAGCTACAGAATCAGATAATCTTGCGTTGAAAGGAGTTTTTGAAGCCTACAGTTCAAAAGGAAATCATATTATCACGGTAAAAACCGAACACAAAGCAGTTTTAGATTCCTGTAAACATCTTGAAAAATTGGGTGCGGAAGTTACTTACCTGGATGTTAACAGCGAAGGTTTGATTAGTATAAATGAGCTGGAAGATTCTATCAAACCAAACACGATTTTAATTTCCATCATGTATGGAAATAATGAAATTGGTGTGATACAACCGATAAAAGAAATAGCCGCTATTGCAAAAAATAAAGGCGTTCTTTTTTTTACCGATGCAACGCAGGCAGTTGGAAAAATTCCGGTGGATGTAATAAAAGATGGGATTGATTTGATGGCTTTTTCTGCTCATAAACTTTATGGGCCAAAAGGCATTGGAGCATTGTATGTACGTAGAAAAAATCCGCGGGTAAGAATCGCTGCTCAAATGGATGGAGGCGGCCATGAAAGAGGAATGCGAAGCGGTACTTTAAATGTACCGGGAATTGTAGGGTTTGGAAAAGCTTGCGAATTATGTAAGATAGAAATGAAGAAGGATGCAGAAAAAACTGCGCTATTACGAAACAAATTGGAAAATGAATTATTGCAAATTGAAGGAACGCAGGTAAATGGAAGCCGTGTTCATCGTTTGCCCAATACAACTAACATGAGTTTTAAAGACGTAGACAGTACGGATCTGATGATGAAATTCAGCAAAAACATAGCTTTGAGTTCAGGCTCGGCCTGCACATCTGCAACTCAAAGCCCGTCATTTGTTTTGAAAGCGCTTGGCTTAAGTGATGAAATGGCTTTTTCATCATTAAGATTTGGCTTGGGAAGATTTACTACAGAAGAAGAAATTGACTTTACAATTCAGCAATTCCAACACCACTTAATTTCCAAATAAAGTTTTGAAATTTGAATGTTAAATATATCGCGGAATCTGCTTCATTGCATTGATAAAGTTATAAACCGTGGTATCTTTGCATAAGAATTTTAAATAATTAATAGCTCATGATCTATATAAGCGAAAAGGCAAAAGAAAGAGTAATAAAATTAATGGAAGAAAAAAAATTTTCTCCGGAGGAATATTTTTTGCGCGTAAGTGTACAAAGCGGTGGTTGCTCAGGTTTGAGTTATAAAATGGATTTTGAAAATGAATTGAAACCTAAAGACCAGGAATTCGAGGATAAAGGAATTAAGCTCGTTACAGATCTTAAAAGTTTTTTATATCTTGTAAACACTACACTGGAATTTAGCGACGGGCTTAATGGAAGAGGATTTTTCTTTAATAACCCAAATGCAAGCCGGAGCTGCGCTTGTGGTGAAAGTTTTAGTGTGTAATTTTTTATTAAATATAAAGCCGGTTTTACATGGCTTTATTTAGAAATTGACCGTTCAATAAAAAATCCCCTGTTTCAGGGGAATTTGTAGCAGTTCGTTTCAGCAAAGGTTCAGTTCGTTTTGATATCTAAATATTAATATTAAAAACGTCTGAAAGATTGCCTTTCTAATAATAATTCATCAGATTTTAATAAGAATTTATAATTGAAAACAATTAAAAAAGATTATCAAGCAATACGATAATACAATAAAGACAAGGATGCTTTTAAAAACGCTGCTTTATTTCCTTTTTTTTTATAAAAAATAAACAAAAAACACTTTTATGTCTTATTGTTGAATTTTTTTCTGCAACTTGGCATATTTACAGAATGAAATTATTATTTTTCTTCTCTTAAATTGCAGCTTTATTAGGAATGATATCAATTGCCAAAAAAGAGTTCTACCAGTTTTTTAGTAGCCTGACGGGTTATATTACTATCATCTTATTTTTACTGGTAAATGCCGTGTATCTTTTTGTTTTGAAGGACAGTAATATTTTCGATTATGGATATGCGACACTTAGTTCCTTTTTTGATCTTGCTCCATGGATTTTTATTTTTTTAATTCCAGCGTTAGGCATGAGGAGTTTTTCAGATGAATTTAAATCCGGCACCTTTGAAACTTTAAAAACAAGCCCGTTAACTAAATGGCAAATTGTTTTGGGTAAATACTTTGCTATCATTGCTGTCATAATAATCGCTTTAGTTCCCACAATTCTTTATGTTATTACCATTCAATCTTTATCGTCGTCAGGAGGTATTGATACTGGCGCCATTACAGGCTCTTATATAGGTTTATTTTTGCTCGCTTCTGTCTTTGCGTCAATTACTACCTGGTGCTCAAGCCTTACATCAAATGCTGTTATTGCATTTTTACTAAGTGCGTTTGCATGCATCGTTTTATATTTTGGTTTTACTGCCATCAGTAAATTACCTGTATTTACCGGCAATGCCGATTATTATATTGAAATGCTCGGCATAGATTTTCACTACCAGAGTATAAGCCGCGGAGTACTTGATACCCGTGATATTATTTATTTTTTAAGTGTAATATTTATTTTTCTTTTTGCCACCCAAAAAAATCTAATCAAAAAATAAGATCCATCAATAATGAAATTATCGGGAAATAAAAAATGGTGGTGGCTCATAATCATAGTTGCAATTGTATTGATCAATTATCTCTCTTCAATTTTTCATAAACGTATTGATCTGACAAATGAAAAACGATTTACTATTTCAACTCCTGTAAAAAAAATTCTTCGAAATATAGATCAGAAAATGGAAATCTATATTTTTCTAAGAGGCGATATACCTGCCGGTTTTAGAAAATTATCTGTTTCTGCACAGGAACTTTTACAGGAATTCCAGGAGTATTCAAATGGAAATATTCATTACAAAGTAATTTCTGCAGATGAAAAAATTCCGGGTACGGAAAAAACTTATGCAGATACACTTTCATCCCTTGGCCTTGTACCAATTAATTTAAAAGTGCAGTTAAAAGAAGGTGAACAGTCACAATATATTTATCCCTCGGCGATAGTTAGTTATCAAAATAAATTACAGCCGGTAAACTTATATTCCGGCTCCAATAATTTTATAACACCACCAGAACTCAATAGTGCAGAGGCTTTGCTGGAATATGATTTTGCAAATGGCATCGAAAAAGTTATAAATAATCAAAAACCTATGGTGGCTTATGCCGTTGGAAATGGCGAACCAACAGGTCCGGAAACTTACGACCTTGTTGAAAATGTTTTGAAGAAAAATTATTCGCTTTTTATGATGGACCTGGCAAAAGAACCTGTTGTGCCGGATACTTTTAAATTACTAATAATTGTAAAACCAACGCTGACTTTTACCACTGGTGAAAAATTAAAAATAGATCAGTATGTAATGCATGGCGGAAAATTATTGTGCTTTATTGACAGGTTGAATGCAGAAGTTGATAGTCTTCAAATTCAAAACCAGGTTATCGCTTATGATAGAAATTTGGATCTCGAAGATCTTTTTTTCAAATATGGAATTCGCATTAATCCTGATCTTTTAATGGATCTCCAATGTGATTTTTTACCTTTTAGTGTTAATGGAAAAGATCAGTTTGAATTTTTGCATTGGAATTATTTTCCATTGTTTGAATCAAAACAAAATAGTGTGATCAATAAAAATTTAGGTCTTGTTGAAGGCAAATTTGTGAATACGATTGACACCGTGAGCGCGCCTGGTATTAAGAAAACAATTTTATTGAGTTCATCTTCCAATTCAAGAAGTATTGAAACGCCCGCATTAATAAGCGGTGCTGAAAACCGTAATGCGCCTGAAGATGCAGCTTTTAATAAAAAGAATCTTATAGCTGGAGTTTTGCTGGAAGGAAAGTTTACTTCTTTATTTAAAAACCGGCTGAGTCGTCAGCAAATGGATTCTTTGGATTTTTATGGTTCGCCTTTTCAAAGTGAAAACATAGAAAGTAATAAAATGATTATAGTGGCGGATGGGGATATTGTTTTAAACGGGACTTATAAAGAAAAACTTTTGCCAATGGGTGTAAATCCTTATACTGTCGGAACGCAGTATGAATATCAGTTTGCGAACAGGCAATTTGTAGATAATTGTATTCAGTACCTGGTGAATAGTGCAGGCTTGTCAGAAGCAAAATCAAAAGATTATAAACTTCGTTTACTCGATCCCAAAAAAACAAGTGAGGAACGTAGCTTTTGGGAAATCCTGAATCTTGTTTTACCGGTACTCGTTATTATTATTTTCGGATTTATTTATCAATGGATCAGGAAAAGAAAATATACTTCAACAAAATCTGTGTAAGCAGTAAAGCAACAAATAATTAATGTTTTCATTTTCCTTTGAGCTGCAAAACTCTCAATTCTTAAATCCATATTTACGTACTTTACATTTTTATCTTTAGATGGAAATAGAATAAATGATGACAGCTACAGAATGGAGTTATCTTATTTTTTTAATTGTTTTATTTGTTTCGATAATTTTTGATCTCGGATTATTGAGTAAAAGGGCAAAATCAATTTCAATTAAGCACGCATTTTATCAAACAGTATTTTGGGTGATTTTGGCATTTTTCTTTTTTGTTTTTGTATGGATTGAAGATGGCCAATTGACAAGTCTTGAATACATGAGTGCTTATTTGATGGAATGGGGTTTGAGCATTGATAATATTTTTGTGTTTATACTTATTTTTTCTTACTTCAATATTCCTGCAATTCATGTTAACCGGGTTTTACTTTTAGGTATTTTGCTTGCAATATTTTTACGTGTTATTTTTATTACTGCAGGAATTGCTTTGGTACAGCAGTTTTATTGGATATTATATATTTTCGGAGCGATATTGGTCTATACCGGAATTAAAATGTTTTTTGTTGATACGGAATCGGATTTTGATCCCGAGCAAAATTCTGTATATAAAATCCTGAAAAGAGTATTACCTATTTCGCACGATCATACCAGCGGAAGATTTACACAAAGGATTAATGGCAAAAAACATTATACCTTACTTTTTGTTGTAATGATTATGCTTGCCGCCACTGATATACTTTTTGCCTTTGACTCAATACCTGCTGTATTCGCAATTACTCAAAATAAAATGGTAATTTATACATCAAATATTTTTGCTGTTTTGGGTTTGCGTTCGTTATTTTTTCTATTAAAAAATTCAATTGAAAAGTTTAAATATTTGAAAGAAGGCATTGCGATTATTCTTGTTTTTATCGGTGTTAAAATGTTGATTGAATATTTTGGAATTTATTTGCACATTGCATTTTCGCTTTTGGTGATTGTAATTTGTCTCGGAGGGGCTGTTTTATTTTCTATTTTTAAAAACAAACAACATACTTGAACGTAGCCATCCATTATACGATAGATGAAATTGCCGAAATATGCAAAGGGAAATGGAAGCACAGGAACGATTCTTTTTCCAATCTTGCCTATCTTTCATTAGATACCCGAAAAATTTCTTATCCTTCTGAAACAGTTTTTTTTGCCATAAAAAATCAACTTCGAAACGCGAATTTGTTTTTTGAAAATGTGTATCAAAAAGGTGTTCGCAATTTTGTAACGGATGAAGAAAGTTTAGATGTTACACAATTTCCCAAGGCTAATATTATTTTGGTAAGCAATACAATTATGGCTTTGCAAAAGTTGGCTATTTACCATAGGAACCGGTTTTCAAAAAAACAGCTAAAAGTTATTGGTATCACAGGAAGTAATGGTAAAACAATTGTGAAAGAATGGCTGAATCAACTTCTTGAAAAAGAGTTTTCAATTGTACGAAGTCCCAAAAGTTTTAATTCTCAAATAGGTGTGCCACTTAGTGTTTTGAATATTTCTTCAACGAATGATCTTGCAATCTTTGAAGCAGGTATTTCCCAACCCGGGGAAATGAAAAATCTTGAAAAAATTATACAACCTGCTATTGGCATTTTTACCAACATTGGTAATGCGCATGATGAAGGTTTTAAAAACAAACAACAGAAAATTCAAGAAAAGCTTTTGCTTTTTCAGCATGCTGATTATTTGATTTTTTGTAGTGATGATGAAATTCTTCAGCATGAAATAAAATTGTTTCATAAAAAAAATGAGCAGTTAAAATTATTTTCCTGGGGAAAAGAAAGTAATAATATTTTGCAAATAAAGGAAATAAAAAAGGGCGATTCAGCTTGTGTTATAAATGCCCTTTATAAAAGAAAAAAAATTCAAATTAAAATTCCTTTTACTGATGATGCTTCAATTCAAAATGCAATTCATTGCTGGTGTGTTCAGTTAATTTTAAAAATGAATGAAGCAGAACAAGAAAAAAAATTTAATTCACTTTATCCAATTGAAATGCGCCTGGAACTGAAATCCGGCATTAATGGTTGTGATATTATAAATGATAGTTACAGCAACGATATTTATTCTTTAGGAATTGCTCTTGATTTTTTAAACCAACAGAAACAACATAAAACGAGAACGGTAATTTTTTCAGACATTATACAATCAGGAATTGAGCCGGCAAAATTATACAAGCAGATTGCTTCACTTTTGCAACAAAAAAACATTGATAAATTTTACGGAATAGGACCTGATATTTTTTCAGAAGAAAAAGCTTTTTCGCGACTAAAGAGTAAATCTTTTTTTAAAACTACAGATGAATTTTTGAAAAATATTTTTCTCTCTTCTTTTCATGATGAAACGATTTTAATTAAAGGCGCACGCCGCTTTGAATTTGAAAAGATTGCACATTTGTTTGAACAGAAAGTACACCAGACAGTGCTTTCTATTAATTTGAATTCTATTGTTCATAATCTTAAAAAGTATAAAGAAAAACTGGAGCCATCTACCAAAATTATGGTGATGGTGAAAGCCTTTGGCTATGGAAGCGGTAGTTATGAAATTGCTTCTGTATTGGAATATAACCGCGTTGATTATCTGGCAGTAGCATACGTAGATGAAGGAATTGAATTAAGAAATGCCGGAATTTCTTTGCCTGTTATGGTAATGAATACCGACAGTACCACATTTGATGCTGTTGTAAATTATAACCTGGAACCGGAAATATTTTCTTTCGGGTTATTAAAAGAATTTACACAGTTTTTAAAGAAATCGGATATAGAAAATTATCCTGTTCATTTGAAAATCGATACAGGAATGCACAGACTTGGGTTTATGGGAAACGAAATCGACGGACTTGCAAAACAATTATCCGATAATCATTATATAAAAATAAAAAGCGTTTTCTCGCATTTTGCCGCAAGCGAAGATCCGGCGGAAGATGACTTTACGCTCCTGCAGTTTAATCTTTTTAAACGCTGTTATGAAAAGCTCGCAAAGAATTTAGACTATCAATTTGACAAACATATTGACAACACTTCCGGAATAAGCCGCCATCCGGAATTTCAGTTAGATATGGTTCGGCTGGGAATTGGCTTGTATGGAATTGATTCAAATAAAAGAATGCAAAAAAATCTAAAAAATGTTTCAACGTTAACGACGACCATTTCGCAGATAAAAAAAGTGAAAGCCGGAGAAACAGTTGGTTACGGAAGAAAAGCAAAAGTTACAAAAGACAGCATAATTGCGATTGTAAGAATTGGATACGCTGATGGTTACCCGAGGAGATTAGGAAATGGAAACGGCAAAATGATTATAAGAAATAAAATGGTTCCAACGATCGGCAATATTTGCATGGATATGACAATGATAGATATTTCAGGCATAAAAGATGTAAAGGAAGGGGATGAAGTGATAGTTTTTGGAGAATCGCTTTCTTTGCAATCCCTGGCTCAATGGGCTGAAACAATTCCTTACGAAATAATGACCGGAATTTCACAGAGAGTAAAACGCATTTATTTTGAAGAATAAGATGAACCGTTTAATGAAAGAATTATAGATAAAATTTTTTTAGTTGAGAAAGAGAAATATTTTTTTAATTATTGCGCTAATTATTATCGCTGATCAAGCTTTAAAAATTTATATAAAAACTCATTACCATCCCGGTGAGTCACACCCCGTTTTAGGAAATTGGTTTCAATTGTATTTTATTGAAAACGCAGGAATGGCATACGGCTGGAAATTTGGTGGAGGATTTGGAAAAATAGTGCTTACGCTATTCCGGTTGGCGGCTGTTATTTTCGGTGTTTTCTATTTGAAAAATATCATTGAAAAAAAATATCATCCTGGCTATATTATTTGTGTTGCGCTTGTTTTTGCAGGGGCGCTGGGTAATTTACTAGACAGTTTATTTTACGGCCTTATTTTCGACAGGAGCAGTTTTAATACAGATGGTGTAGCTAATATTTTTCCTGCACATGGATATGCTTCATTTTTGCATGGTAATGTAGTAGATATGTTGTATTTGCCTATATTTCATATCGATAAACTTCCCGGTTGGATTCCTTTTTTAGGAGGAAAACCATTTTCCTTTTTTAATTACATTTTTAATATTGCTGATGCTTCTGTTTCAATCGGTGTTATTGGAATTCTTCTCTTCAGGAAGCATTTTTTTAAACACAATACTGATGCAAACGATTCAACCGAAATCGTTCCGATTGGCGAATAATTAACGTATTATAACCACCTCATCTACCAATTTTATTATCTTTGCCTACTAAAATCCTTAAGTGAAAAAGAGAAGTGTTTTTTTAATTATCCTCCTTATTGTAGTTGCTGACCAGGCTCTGAAAATATTTATAAAAACTCATTATCATCTCGGTGAATCGCACCTGGTATTTGGGAATTGGTTCCAGTTGTATTTCATCGAAAATGAAGGGATGGCTTATGGATGGAAGTTTGGTGGAGAATTTGGCAAAATCACTCTTACATTATTTCGATTTGGTGCGGTTGTTTTTGGCGTTTATTACATTAAAAAAATTATAGAAAGAAAATATAATCCAGCTTTCATTATATGTGTAGCATTGATATTTGCCGGTGCTTTAGGCAACCTGATTGATAGTATGTTTTACGGATTGATATTCGAAAGCAGCACTGCTTTCCCTTATAATGTCGCTCACATTTTTCCTGCTCACGGCTATGCAGGTTTTTTGCATGGCAGAGTGGTGGATATGCTTTATTTCCCGATTATAAACACCCATTTCCCTTCATGGTTACCGGTTTGGGGTGGACAATCTTTTACATTCTTTAGTCCTATTTTCAATATTGCCGACGCCTCCATTTCTGTTGGTATCATTGCCATTTTTGTATTTCAAAAAAAGTTTTTCAGGAGCCATATCCCACATCAGGTAGTGGAATCAGAAAAAATGGTAAATGATGAAGTACAAGTTTCCTAATATGACCAATTCACTTTAAATTTAGTGCATGAAACTTTTCAAACTTTCTATTTTTGCGTTGCTAACTGGAATGATGCTGATTTCGTGTAGCAAGGAATACAGTTCGGAACATATGAGAGCGTCAACAGGAAATTGGGAATTCGCCAATAGTGAATTGAACTATAACGGATATTTAGATACGATTTATCAAATAAAGGGAATAGGAATTAACGTTCTTTATATCCTTGGGAAAACTGAAGATGGTAGCCAATCGTTTCAATTAAAATTGTATGGTGATTCGATTGTACCAGGCACTTATTATGCTTCAAAATACCAGGCTTCGTTTAATTATAGCCTTCCTTTTAAAACAATTTACAGTGCCAGTGGATTGACAGGCGAATTTATTGTAAACTTAGATGTGCTTGATTCAACAAAAGTCCAAGGAACGTTTTCAGGAACCGTAATAGATAGTACCAGCAACTTAATACAACTTACTAATGGTAAATTTTCTACTTATTAGTTTTTAAATTCAAATAGAAATCCTTAAAATTTCTTTGTTTACTAAATAATAGATAAAATTGTTGTCTTCAGTACATTACCTTGTCTTATAAGGTTTTGATCAATTTATTTTCAATAACATTTCCATCAAAGCTCGCTCTTAAAATGTATATTCCTGGCGGTAAATTATACAGTTCATCCAGAGTTTGCTGCGAATTACCCATATAAACTTGCACGGTTTTCTTCTTAACTATATTACCAGAAATATCACGCAGGTTAAATTCTATAACACCCTGCGAAGGAACAAATACATTCATCTTCACACTATTTTTAAATGGATTTACAGTACTAATGGTAAACGTTCTTTGGGTATTATAAACAGATGTAATTTTAGAATATTTGTAGTCACTGCCATTTTTATTTAAAAGTTTTAACCTGTAGAAAGCTGTATTTACAATTTTTTGCGGATCGTTAAAAGTATAAGCTGTATTACCTGGTTTATTTAATGCCGTTTCTGTTCCGACAGTCACAAAATGAATTCCATCAAGACTCTTTTCAACCTGATAAGACAAAAGATTACTTTCATTTTCTGATGTCCATGTTAAAACCGATTTATCTTTTACCAGCGTACCCGTAAAATTTAGTAGCGAAACATCCAATATTGCGCAAGTAGAACTATAGACCTTTAAAAACATCTTTTGACTGTTGTAAACCGAACAATCCGGATTATCTAAATTGTCTGAGGTTGTACCTACTTTCACACGGAAATAAGTAGCACTGTCGCTTGAGCTGGGAACAAAAAGGGTGTCAACATGATAAACGTACAAGCCATTTTCGAGACTTGGCACTTTTGAGCTTCCTGCATTAACCGCCGTCCAATTAACGCCATCAGGGCTTGTTTCCCAACGATAATACTGGTAGTTGTTAAAATAACTTTTTACAGTATCGCTTAAAGAAATCGGCCAGCCAGCACATGCCGAGGCCGTATCACTGGGATTCATAGAAAGATTAGGGTAGCATGTGACTAATTTAATATCATCCATCACCCAATCGTCTCCGCCGCCGCCTGCAGCATTATTTTTTATAGCAATAGAAAAACTTGTTTCGGATGGGCCTGTTTTGTACATAAATCCTCTTTTCTGCCAATTATTATCATGTTGAATATCACCTGTTGTATAGTAGTCAACACCGTTAACTGCAAAAGAAAGATTAGGTAAAACACCGGGAGTATAAGTCGCATTGCTGTTAGAATCAATACCACAACCACCACAAATGTTTCTTATCCAGGCCGAAAACTCATAATTGGTATTGGGGCAAACGTTACTAATCGTTTGCTTAAATGCTTCCCCGGTGGGAAAAGCTGCATTCACTACTAACATATATCCCCCGTTAGTCCCCGGAGCTACTGGAGCATTACCTGTAGCCGTATTGGTGGCTCCCGTATGGTCTCCTATTATATCCCAAAAACCGCCAAAAACGCGGTGGTTATTTGTAGTTGGTTTGTAAGCCCCGGTATTGTCAGTCGTGCCGTCAGCACTGGTATTGTTGGCAATAGCATAATAACCATCACCCGGGGCATTGGCTCCCATATCTATTTGGGTGTAATCGTTCCCCCCTGCTACACCAAGCGTCCTGTTTTGCGTAGTCCCTTCGCCAAATGAACTATCAGTTGTAAAACTGGCGCTTGAGAAATTGCTACATAACCCGGAATTTTGGATAATTTTTATCCCATCATAATCAAAACGATATTTTCTTTTAGTACCTGATGTATCGAAATAATAATTGCCCGTAAGATGAATGGTGTCTCCAAAACTTGCCGTTATTTGTAACCGGTAGGCAACCATAAATAAAGTAGTGGAATAGAACTTAGGTTTATCTCCGGGGGTTACGGTTCCTCCACCACTATTAGTGCCAAAACTGCCTGATGTGGGATTGGTGGCTCCTGTGCCGATATTTACACGGATTCTTGGCGTAGTGCCACTCACATATAAACCTAAATCGTCACTCTGGGCATCTGTATAAGGCCCACGAAAAGTAAGTCCTTCGTTGGTTACTATTTTAAGCGAATTAGTGATGTATTGAGTGCCGGTAGGAATTGAATCAATATAATAAATACTATTTGTTGTTTTATTAACTCTTAATAATGCATGTACTTCAATAGTATCACCGTTTTCAAGTGTACCACCAGTAGAATTTCGGGTAACGTTTTGGTAGCTGTAACTAAAAGTGAGTTTTTGAGATATCACTAATGAAGGAGTAAGAAATAAGCATGAAAATAAAAGCATCAGATTAGAAATAAAAAATATCCTTCTACTGAAATGCAATTTATGCCCTTTAAAACCCTCCAAAAAACCTATAATTGATTTTAAAGGGTAAATATTTTTCATACAGGAAAATTTTCATTATTAACCTTTATAACGCTTTTGCATTCCTTTTATTTTTTTAAATCAAAAGACGGGTCAAATTATTATTTGTGCTGTTATGAAATATTTTATATATGTAGCCGTTTTAAAGTTTTAATATTATGAATCTTAATATCATTGAAAAATTGATTCTTGTAAAAAAAGTTTTTATTCTGTTTTTGACCTTGTATTTCTTTTTCTTAAATACCGGATATTGTCAAAATGAACCGTTTTCCGTAAGAACAGTAAACACAACGTATCAGCTAAATTCAGGCTGGCAACTTACTTATGGGCCGGATGATTCGTTGTGGGTTACAGAAAACAGTTCTTACCTGGTCGATAGGATTGATCCACAAACTGGCGGAAGGAGCCAATTAATTGATTTGAGCAGCAAAAGAGATTTTAGCACCACTCTTACTAATTGGCCACAGGGCGGATTAATGGGTATGGTTTTGCATCCTTCTATGTATAGTGAGTGGCCGAATCCAAGCAAACCCTGGGTTTACCTTTCGTATGTTTATCATAATGTAGGTTGCTTCACGGCAAAAAATGGAGAGGATAGCGGTTGTTTTTTTAAAACAAAAATCGTAAGGTATACATATGATCGTGCGACACATTCTCTTTCAAGTCCCGTAACTATCATACAAAATTTAAACGGAAGCACCGACCATAACTCAGGAAGATTAACAATAGGAAATGTAGGTGGCACTTCCTATTTGTTTTATACAATAGGAGATATGGGAACAGGGCAATTTAAAAATCTTCATCGTATAAACCGTGCTCAGTTACGCGATACTTTGGAAGGAAAAGTTCTAAGATTTAATCTTGATGCAATAGGATCTGCAAGCGATCCACAAAACTGGATACCCACAGACAATCCTTTTACGGATGGAGATGGAAATAAAACAGCAGTGTGGAGTTATGGACATAGAAATGCCCAGGGACTTGCTTTTGGAAGTAACGGCATTTTATATAGCAGTGAACAACAAGATATGAGCGATGATGAAGTAAACATCATTGAAGAAGGCCGGGATTACGGATGGCCATTAGTTTCAGGCTATAGTGACGGTAATTACGATGGTTATAAATTAGCCAATATGAACGTAATAAGTGAAGAACAGGATTCTATAAACTATAATTTGCGTGCTCCTATTTATACCTTATATACTACTGCTGATCCGGGCCCATTATATGGAACCAGTAATTCTACCTGGCCTACGGTAGCTTGTTCCAGCCTTGAAGTGTACGAAAATTATATTATTCCGGGTTGGAATCGTTCTTTATTAGTCCCTTCTCTAAAAGCAGGCCAGGTATTTCGATTAAAGATTTCTTCAGATGGTATGTCAGTTACTGGTATGACAAGCATAAGTGCCATGAACTTGTACAACCAGGCGCGCCTTCGGGATATTTGTGTTTCACCGGATGGGTTAAAAATATATGTTTCCTGTGATATGTCATCTCAAACTTCCAGTTACAAAGGGAAAATTTTAGAATACACTTATACCGGTCCTTTGGGCGTTTTGTCTATTGCACCTGATTCGATAAACCTTCCTCCGATCAATACAAAAATTGAAGTATATCCTAATCCGGCAAAAAACATTCTCTTTGTAAAAAGCTTAAAAAATCAAACAACCCCATTACACTATTCCATTTTTGATATGAATGGGAAAGTAAAGTTGAAAGGCACTAGTAATGTTAATAATTTTGGAATTAATATACAATCGCTTAAAGTTGGAATGTATGTCTTCAAACTTTATAACGCTTATTTTGTAAATATTTCCTCCACAAAAATTATCGTAAAATAAGCAGCTTTTGTAAACCGAAAAAGAAGGTAGCAAACAAACAAACTTGCAGTATTTTTATTTTCGAAGACATTGCGTCCTTCTTCCATTTGTGTTTGTAGATGCACTACCACAAGAAAATTTCCTGAGGCATTAAATTCTACAAATCTGTCAAATTTGAATAATCAATTGATTTAATTTCTGCTGGCACATTTTTTATAGAATTTCATTTACCACAATATTGTGGGTTTTAAAACAAAAAACTATGCCTACAAAAAAGAGCCAGGGCCGCGATAGCGATCGCAAAGAGGAAGATAAAAAGAAGTCTTCCAGCCGGGAAAGCCAAAAGAACGAGAGCAATTCAAAGTAATAACTTTGATGAAAGATTTAATGGAAAAAAGGTGCTCTGAGGGCACCTTTTTTGGTTTTTATAATTTTAATTTTTAGGTAATTCCCCCACCATATTGGCAGGATTTACCCATTCATCAAATTCTTCAGGGGTAACATAACCTAATTTTACTGCCATTTCTTTTAAAGTTGTATTTTCTTTATGTGCTTTTTGAGCAATTTCTGCAGCTTTATAATACCCAATCTTTGTATTGAGTGCTGTTACAAGCATCAGAGAATTATCAACATGTTTTTTAATATTTTCTTTGATCGGTTCTATTCCTTTTGCACAGTTCTCATTGAAACTATTGCAACCATCGCCAATCAACCGGGCACTATGCAAAAAGTTATAGATCATTACAGGTTTAAAAACATTTAACTCAAAATGGCCGGTGGCGCCACCAATAGTTATTGCGACATCATTTCCCATTACCTGTGCGGAAATCATTGTTAATGCTTCACATTGAGTCGGGTTTACTTTGCCGGGCATGATAGAAGAACCGGGTTCATTTTCCGGTATACTTATTTCCCCAATTCCGCTTCGTGGCCCTGACGATAACATCCTGATATCATTCGCTATTTTCATCAGGCTTACAGCAACGGTTTTCAAAGCACCATGAGTTTCAACAATTGCATCATGCGCTGCCAAAGATTCAAATTTATTAGTGGCAGTAACAAATGGAAGTCCGGTAATTTCGGCTATTGTTTCCGCTACATTTTTTGCATAATCCTTCGGAGTATTAATGCCTGTTCCTACAGCCGTACCTCCAAGTGCCAGTTCACTTAAATGCGGTAAAGTATTTTTTATCGCTTTTATTCCATGATCTAACTGAGATGCGTATCCGCTAAATTCCTGTCCAAGTGTTAATGGAGTTGCATCCATAAAATGAGTACGTCCAATCTTTACTACCTGCATAAAATCTTTTGATTTTTTATCAAAGGTATTCTTAAGGTTTTCCAATGCAGGTAAAGTAAGATCATGTAAAATTTTATAGGCAGCAATATGCATGGCAGTGGGAAACGTATCATTGCTCGATTGTGATTTATTTACATCATCATTAGGATGTAGAAATTTTTCTTTGTCCGAAAGTTTTCCTCCATTTAAAACATGGCCCCGATAAGCAATCACTTCATTCACATTCATATTACTTTGTGTACCACTTCCTGTTTGCCACACAACTAAAGGAAACTGGTCGTTTAATTTTCCCTCAAGAATTTCGTCACAAACTTTTGTAATCACATCCAGTTTTTCTTTTGCCAAAACACCGGCGTCAAAGTTCGTTATTGCTGCTGCTTTTTTTAAATAAGCAAATGCCTGGATGATTTCTTTAGGCATTTTGTTGATGTCTTGTGCAATTTTAAAATTTTCAACGCTTCTTTCGGTTTGAGCGCCGTAATACGCATCTGCAGGAACTTTTACTTCTCCCATTGTATCCTTTTCTGTTCTATAGTCCATATCTATTATTGAGTTTTAAAATAATATAGCAAATTTACTTCAATGTAAGTTAGGTGGTAAAAAGAAATTTCAATGTCAGCTTTTTTATCTCACGAAATCAGTTAAAAAAGTTTGGTTTATATTTATTGGATACAAAAAATTAAAGGTGAAGTTTATTCCAATTGTTCTTATCTTTTTAGTAGTTGTATTTTTTATTTTCCGGAATCAAAAACCTGGTAATAAAAGAAGCGAATCTGCTAATACAGAATTGGAGAACACTGCACCTGCAAAAAAGGTAGATACTTTTTCAGAGGAAGCGACAGTAGTAAGTACGCCGGAAAAAGTTCTACAAGTAAAAGTTGTTACCAAAAAAAATAAGATTGATTCATTAATTAAATTTGCCAAAAGTCTGATTGGCACACCTTATAAATATGCTTCCACAGACCCTTCCGTAGGTTTTGATTGTTCGGGGTTTATTAATTATGTCTTTAATCATTTTAATATTAAAGTGCCACGCTCTTCAAGAGATTTTAGAAATGCAGGTAAAAAAATTGCATTAGCAGATTCAAAGCCAGGAGATCTTATTTTATTCACCGGTACCAATCCCGCTGAAAGAAAAATAGGACATATTGGTTTGATTATTTCGAACAAAGATGGCATCTCATTTATTCATTCATCATCAGGAAAAGCAGACGGAGTAGTTATTACAGAATTGAATGACTATTACCGGAGCAGATTTATAAAAGTAGAAAGAGTGTTTTTTACCAACTAGTTATTTACTCACTTCCCTTTAAATACCGGTTTTCTTTTTTCCAAAAACGCAGAAGTTCCTTCTTTTTTGTCTTCGCTCGAAAACACTTCGCCAAAAAGTTTTGCTTCTTTGTTAAAACCTTCTTTGTTAAAATAAAAATTTACTACTTCTATTACTTTAGAAATGGCTAAAGGAGATTTTGCAAGAATGCTTTTTAAAATTTCTTTTGTTTTTGGAAGAAGGTTTTCCGGCGTTTCTACATAATTAACAAGACCAAGACTCTTTGCCTCTTCAGCACCAATCATATTTCCGGTCATCATTAATTCCATCGCTTTGCCTTTACCAATCAGCATCGTTAGACGCTGAGTACCTCCGTAACCCGGAATCAATCCAAGATTAACCTCAGGCTGTCCAAATTTTGCATTCTTACTTGCTAACCGGAAGTGGCATGCCATTGCCAATTCACAACCACCGCCAAGCGCAAAGCCATTGACCGCCGCAATTACAGGCTTTGGACAATTTTCAATTTTGAAAAAAACATCCTGTCCTTTTTTTGATAGTATTTCACCTTCTGTATCTTTTACCTCTGTGAATTCTGAAATATCTGCTCCTGCGACAAATGCTTTTTCTCCAGCTCCTGTTATGATTACACCCTTAATATTTTTCTCGTTATAAATATGATCCATTGCATCACTCAACTCTTCTAAAACAGTTTTATTCAATGCATTTAATTTATCGGGACGATTAACGGTGATGAAAAAAATGTTATTTTCTAACTCGGTTTTTATAGTTCTGTAATTCATCTTTTATTCAATTAAAAACTGCGGTGATCCTTCACCCAATCTTTTATGTAATTAGCGATATCAGAAGTGGAAGTGCCGGGAGGAAATAATTTTCCAACACCCAGTTCGTTCAGATGTTCCATGTCATCTTTTGGAATAATTCCTCCACCGGTAAGTAAAACATCATCCATTCCTTTTTGGTTCATCAATGATAATATTTTGGGGAAAATCGTGTTGTGGGCACCCGTTAAAATACTAACACCAATTGCATCAACGTCTTCCTGTAACGCGGCATTAACAACCATTTCAGGTGTTTGTCTGAGGCCGGTATAAATCACTTCCATTCCTGCATCACGAAGAGAAGTAGCAATTACTTTTGCTCCACGGTCGTGGCCGTCAAGACCAACTTTTGCCACCAGCACGCGAATGGGTCTTTGCTTATCAGAAGGATCTTTTGCTGACATTGATTACCTCATTAATGATAAAGTGTGTTCTATTCTTTTTAGAGTTTCTTCTTTGCCAATCGTTGCTGCAATATCAAAAACACCTGGTCCAAACTTTCCTCCTACCAACATTACCCTGAACGGCAACATTAACTCTCCCGGCTTTAATCGGCTTGCCGCCGCAAGTTCTTTGAAGGAATGCTCGATGTCATTTACGTTCCACGAATCTATAAGTGAATAAGTGCGGACCAATTCTGCGAAAAACTGCATTTTGCTTTCATTCCATTTCGGAAGAATAGAAGCGGTATCAATTTCTTTCGGTGCTGCAAAAAAGAAACTTGCCTGTGGCAAAAAATCAGTAAGTAATGTACATCTTTCTTTTACAAGGTTTATAATATGATCTAACTTTTGCTCATCATCAACGGTAATTCCATTCTCTTCAAAAACTTTTTTTACATTGGGTTGCAATCTCTCAAAATCAGATCTTTTTATCCATTCATGATTGAACCATTTTGCTTTTTCAAAATCAAATTTTGCACCGTGAGCATGTACTCTTTCCATAGAAAATTTTTCGATCATTTCTTGCAAAGAAAATATTTCCTGCTCTGTTCCGTCATTCCACCCAAGTAATGCAAGCATATTTATAAATGCTTCATGCATAAATCCGAGTTCTTTAAAACCCTTTACCAGTCCGTTTTTTGGATCATTCCATTCGATTGCAAAAACAGGAAAGCCTAATCTTTCTCCGTCTCTTTTACTCAATTTCCCGTTTCCATCAGGTTTTAATATTAACGGAAGATGTGCCCATTGCGGCATGTGTTTTTCCCATCCGAAATATTTCCATAATAAAACGTGAACCGGTGCACTTGGTAACCATTCTTCGCCGCGAAGTGCGTGAGTGATTTTCATTAAATAATCGTCCACTACCACCGCTAAATGATAAGTTGGCATTCCATCCGCTTTCAGCAATACTTTGTCATCGACGCCATCTGTCGGCATTTCAATTTCTCCGCGAATCATGTCGTGAAAATGAACATATTCATTTCGTGGCATTTTAATTCTTATTACATGCGGGAAATTTATTTTTAATAATTCTTCAGTTTCTTCCGGAGGCAAAGAAAGAGAATTACGCATGTTGAACCGATTTTGGAAATTATATTGAATATTAAATTCCCCTTTTGCTTTCATCGTTTCACGAAGGCTTTCAATCTCTTCCGGCGTGTCAAAAGCGTAATACGCATGTCCTGATTCAACTAACTTTTTTGCATATTCCCGGTAAATATTTTTCCTTTCGCTTTGCCTGTACGGCCCGTAATGTCCGCCTTTATGCGGCCCTTCATCAGGAAGAATATTGCACCAGCTAAGGCAATCAATTATGTATTGTTCCGCTCCTTCAACGTAACGGGTTTGATCCGTATCTTCCACTCTTAAAATAAAATCACCATCATGTTTTTTGGCAAATAAATAATTATATAATGCGGTGCGAACGCCGCCAAGATGCAATCCGCCTGTTGGACTTGGCGCAAATCTTACTCTTACTTTACTCATTTTGCAAAGATAATTGTTTGCTTTTATCCGCTGAGGAACAGTAAGCCAACTAATTCAATGGGTTTTTATTTTGATATGAATTTTACAATCAAATTTTCAATACTTTTTTTATAATTCCCTTGCATCTTTCTGACTTATATTTGTTCTAATCAATTTTTTTAACGCTATGAAGTTATTTACTTTATTTCTGTTACTTATTTCTTCCTCACTTTTTGCGCAGCAAAATCTGAATGATACGCTTCCTGTCGATCCAAATGTAAAAATCGGCAAATTAAGCAACGGCCTTACCTACTACATAAGACAAAATAAGAAACCAGAACAAAAAGTAGAATTGCGGCTTGTAGTAAACGCCGGTTCTATTCTTGAAGATAAAAATCAGCAAGGACTTGCACATTTGAGCGAACACATGGCTTTTAACGGAACTACACATTTTAAAAAGAATGACATTATTTCGTTTCTTCAATCTATTGGTGTTGGTTTTGGAAACGATCTAAATGCTTACACGGGGTTTGATGAAACGGTTTATATTCTTCCTATCCCTACAGATAAGCCTTCCAACATTGATAAAGGATTCCAGATATTGGAAGATTGGGCGCATAATGTTACAGACAAAGATGAGGATATTGACGACGAAAGGCCCATCGTATTAGAAGAAAGCCGCCTCGGAAAAGGCGCACAGGACAGGATCAACAGGAAAATTTATCCGCTTGAATTTGCGAATTCGTTATATGCTAATCGTCTTCCGATTGGTATCGACAGTATAGTGAAAAATGCACCTTATGATACACTTAGAAGTTTTTATCACGATTGGTATCGCCCTGATTTGATGGCAGTGATTGTTGTAGGGGACATTGATCCGGCCAAAGCTGAATCTCTTATAAAAAAGTATTTTGGGCCGAATAAAAATCCCGAAAATGAAAGGCCAAGAATACATCCGGAAGTTCCGCCGTATAAAAAAAGCATTGCGAAAGTAGTAACTGATAAAGAAGCAACCAGCTTTGTTTACCGTGTTTTTTATTCGCCGCATCAAGTTAAGCCGGACATTACGCTTGGGGATTATAAAAAAGATTTGATAAAAGACATTTTTTCTGATCTTTTAAATCAACGATTGCGCGAATTAACTCAAAAGGAAAACCCTCCATTTGTATACGCTGCTTCCGGCTTTAGTTCTGAAGCGCGCGGCTATGAATCTTTCGTAGCCTATATCGGCACGGGCAATAGCGATAGCCTTACAGGGTTGAAAGCCTTTGAAGAAGAGTTGGAACGAGTGAAAAAATTTGGGTTTACCGAGGACGAACTGAAAAGATCGAAAGCAGATATGCTTAATTTCATTGAAAGGGCATACAATGAAAGGAATAAAACTGAATCCGCAAATTATACTGAAGAATACATTCGCAATTTTTTGACAAAAGAACCTATTCCCGGAATTGCCAATGAACAAAAATATTATAAAGAATTGTTGCCGCAGATCACACTTGAAGATGTAAACGCAGTATCCAATAAACTTAGTGAAAATTCAAATCAGTTCATTGCTCTTTCAGGGCCTGAAATAAAAGACAGCAGCAGTTTACCGACAGACGCTCAAATTCTTGCTGTAAATGATGAAGTACAAAAAGAGGATCTGAAACCTTATTTAGAAAAAGCGATTCAATCTTCGTTATTAACTGAAATTCCAACTCCTGGAAAAATTGTAAGCACGAAAAAGAATTCAGTTTTAGGAACTACCGATTTTACTTTAAGCAATGGAGTAACAGTCACTTTTAAACATACTGATTTTAAGAACGATCAGCTTTTAACGAGTGCCATCAGACCGGGAGGGAAAAATAATTATGGACTTGATGATAAATACAATGCTGAATATATGATTTCTGTTATCAACAGCATGGGCGTTGGAAATTTTTCACCAATGGATTTGAAAAAAGCGTTAAGTGGAAAAACAGTAAGTGTAACACCAACTTTATCGCAAGTGTCAAGCGGCTTTAGCGGAAGCTGTTCTGTAAAAGATGCTGAATCAATGATGCAACTTATTTATTTGTACGCTACATCCCCACGCGTTGATACAAGTTTATTCAAATCTTTTATTCAAAAAAATAAAGCTCAGTTAGTTTATTTAAGTGCAAATCCTCAAGTTGGTTTTATCGATTCACTATATAAAGCGATGTATAATGATAATCCTTTGGCTCCAATCGCTGTTCCAAAAGTAGAATATTTTGATGCATTAAATCTTAACAGGATCATGCAGATGTACAAAGAAAATTTTGGGGATGAAAATCAAATGCATTTCACTTTTACCGGAAGTATTTCTGAAGATTCTATAAAACCCTTGTTGACAAAATATATTGCAAGCCTTCCGGCAACAAATAAGAAATTTAATTACGTCGATAATAAATTGCGCCTTGCTAAAGGCAATATCGATGTGAATGTTTATAAAGGAAAAGAACCAAAGGCACTGATATTAAGGATTTACAGTGGGGAAGTTCCTTATTCTGAAGAATTGAATTTAAAAGCAGAAGCGATAAGTGAAGTTTTAAATATTCGTATTGACCAGGATTTGAGAGAAAAAATTAAGGCAATTTATGGTGGAGGAACAGAAGTGCAGTTCCAAAAAATACCTTACCAGCATTATGCATTTTTTCTCACCTTGCCCACAGGCCCTGAAAAAGTGGATACCCTTTTAAAAGCATCCAGTGATGAAATTGAAAGTATTATTGAGCATGGTCCTTCAAAAGAAGATTTGGATAAAGTGAAGAAGCAATGGAAAGAACAGCATAAAGTAAACATCAAAGAAAACAGTATCTGGCTTGCTGAATTGCAGCGTTTTTATTTCCCTGGAGGTAACCCTGATTATTTTATTAATTATGATAAATATGTAGATGCGCTTACGCCCAAAGAAATTCAGAATGCTGCGAAATTATTGCTATCTACTAACAATGTGATAACCGGCGTTTTGCGCCCTGGAAAAGGGGATTGAAATAATTGTATCAAGCGATAAATAATGAATATTGAAGAGTTAAGAGATTTCACTTTGTCATTAAAGGATGTGGAGGAATGTTTCCCGTTCGGAGAAGATACGTTGGTATTTAAAACCAATAATAAAATTTTCCTGCTCGTTTCTTTATCGGTTGTGCCACTGCAGTTTAATGTAAAATGCAATCCGGAAAAGGCTGTTGAGCTTCGTGAAATGTATCCGTCAGTAATTCCCGGATATCATATGAATAAAAAACACTGGAACACGATACTGGTAGATGGCTCGATTCCGCGAAATGAATTGAAAGAATTTATAAAGGATTCTTATGGGCTTGTAGCAAAAAAAGGAAAAAATAAAAAAAGAGTTTGAATTCAGATAAAATAAAAATTACCAGAAGAAGTTTGTTTACTGCTTTTTAAAAATATCACAAATCCTGCTCCGGCTTAGTGGTATAAAAATTCCTCTGTTTTTTTGATTTACTTTTGTCCGCAGCAATTGTTTACTTTTTTAGCGCAGCATGAAAATTTTAGACTGGTATATTATAAAGAAATTTTTTATCACTTTTTTCTTTTGCCTCGTTGCGCTAACCTTCATCGTAGTAATTGTAGATTTAAGCGAAAAAACAGATGATTTTGCGAAGACGGGCTTGACTTACAAGCAAATTATCACGCAATACTATTTCGGTTTTCTTCCGCATATTGAAGCGATGCTTTTTCCACTTTTTATTTTTATTGCGGTAATATTTTTTACTTCCGGCATGGCCAATCGTTCAGAGATTATTGCTTCACTTAGTACCGGGATTACTTTTGGAAGATTCCTTCGCCCTTATCTTGTTGGGGGATTTATATTTACGGCGTTTCTTTGGTGGTGTAATCAGTATGTGCTTCCGCCGGCAAATGAAAAATGGGCAAATTTTAATGCAAAATATATAGATTATAATTATGGCGGTTATGTCAATACTTCCACCTTAAGTAACAAATATTTTAAGCTCGATTCATTTTCGTATGCGGGTCTCCGTTATTATGATACGACAAGCAAAACAGGAAGTAATTTTTTTATTCAAAGATTTAATAAAACAAACCTGGTTTATAACCTGAGAGCGCTTACCATAAAATGGGATACATCAAAAAATAAATGGATGCTCAGTAATGTGGTGATACGAACAATAAACGGCTTGCACCAACAAGTGAAGGATACTACTGAGATGCACATGAATTTTAATTTTAAACCAAGGGATCTTCAGCGTGATGAATATATGAAAGACAAGATGACCACACCGGAATTGAACCAGTTCATCAAACTGGAAAAAATTCGTGGCTCTGGCGATGTGAATGCTTTATTACTTGAAAAGAACAATCGAAATGCAATACCGGTATCGGTTTTTATATTAACGATAATCGGCGCCTGTATAGCTTCAAGAAAGATCCGCGGTGGAAGCGGCTTTCATTTGGCAATAGGATTTCTGATATGTGTGCTTTATATTCTCGTGGGAAGATTTGCGTCTGTGTTTGCATTAAAAGGAAATTTTAATCCGGTAATTGCAGCATGGCTTCCCAATATAGTTTTTGGAGCGCTTGCCTGGTATCTTTACAGGCAGGCCGCCGGTATAAAATGATCAGAATCATATCAGCATAAGTAATATTTCTTTTGTTAAAAACCGCTTCGGGAGTTAACTTTATCGCTGTTGAAGTTTTTATTAAAAATTGAATCAAAATATCAATTATTTTATATTATGGGAGTAATTCAAGACAAGTTCAGAGCAAAAGCAGATATTGTTTCTGCAGAAGTAAAAGATATAGTAAAGAATTATGGTGACCGGATTATTGGGGAGGTAAAATTATCTCAGATTTACCAGGGAATGCGCGGAATCACAGGTTTGGTAACGGAAACTTCTCTTCTCGATTCACATGATGGAATTCGCTTTCGTGGTTATTCTATTCCTGAATTAAAAGAAAAACTTCCAACTGCAGAGGGAGGAAGTGAACCACTGCCTGAAGGGATTTTTTATTTAATGCTGGTAGGAGAATTGCCTACTGAAACTGATGTGCAAAACATGAGTAATCTTTGGCAACGCAGAAGCCATGTCCCAAATTTCGTTTTGGATACGATTGAATCACTGCCCGAAACTGCTCACCCTATGACACAATTTGTAGTAGGAATAATGGCGCTTCAAACTGAAAGCCATTTTACAAAAAAGTATGCAGAGGGAATGAGCAAGCATGATTATTGGGCTCCGGTTTTTGATGATGCAATGGATCTCATCGCAAGACTCCCAAGAATTGCCGCTTATATTTATAGACGCAAATACAAAAATGGTAAGCATATTCAACCGAATGGTTTGTTGGATTGGGCAGGCAATTTTGCACATATGCTTGGCTATGAAGACGAAGGTTTTAAAGAACTGATGCGCCTTTATATGACAATCCATTCGGATCATGAAGGTGGTAATGTTTCTGCGCATACAACACATCTTGTCGGTTCTGCATTAAGCGATCCTTATCTTGCCTTTGCGGCAGGAATGAACGGACTTGCAGGCCCTTTACACGGGCTAGCTAACCAGGAAGTAATTAAATGGATATTTGAAATGCAGAAAGAACTTGACAGCGATCTTCCTACAAAAGAACAGATAGAAGCTTATGTGAGAAAAACACTTTCTGAAGGAAAAGTAGTTCCAGGTTATGGACATGCTGTTTTAAGAAGAACTGATCCACGTTTTGAAGCGCAAATGGAATTTGGTAAAAAACATATGCCTGATGACAAACTGGTGCAAACCGTCTGGAACATATATGATGTTGTTCCACCAATTTTGCAATCTCTGGGTAAAATAAAAAATCCATGGCCAAATGTAGATGCACATAGCGGAGCTTTGTTAGTGCATTATGGGATGGAAGAATATGAGTTTTATACAGTTATGTTTGGGGTCGCAAGATCGCTGGGTGTTTTAGCTAGCCTTTGTTGGGACAGGGCTTTAGGCTATCCGCTTGAAAGGCCAAAATCAGTTTCGAACCGGCTTGTAAAGCTTTGGCTTGAAGGGAAGGGTGAAATCTGGGGCGATTAATAAAAGAATTTTATTTGTATTTTTTACTTTTTATATTTGCCGCCGCAGAAAAAAGTTTTTTGCGGCGGTTTTTTTTAATGGGGGATTAGCTCAGTTGGTAGAGTGCTTGCATGGCATGCAATAGGTCACCGGTTCGAATCCGGTATCCTCCACTTCTTTTGGTATCCTGTTTCTTTTTAAAAGAAAAACCTTTCAAATTTATTCGTTTACTGTCCTTTCCTTTTTATTTAAAAACCCATTTCTAAGATTAAACTTTCAATGTAAACTTTCATCTAAAAAGTTAAATGCTTTAACGATGAAAAGATTACTTTTTATAAGCCTGATAATTTTAAGCTTAGTTTTTCTTTCAGGATGCAAACCTTCGAGGCTTGTTGTTCGGCAAAGACCTTTTGAACCTCATTATGTTCAGCCAGTAGCGCCGGGCCCCAATTATATTTGGCACAATGGAGAATGGATAAGACATGGTAATGCTTATGTTTACCATAAAGGTTTTTGGATGAAAGCTCCTCCAAATCATAGAAATTATATAGCAGGCCACTGGCAAAGAAGAAGAACAGGATGGATTTGGATTGGCGGCCATTGGTATTAAATTAACCTGGCCTGATTTACATTTGAACTACTTATATTCATATTTATTTTAAAAATCAAACCCTTGAAGTCATGGTAAAAAAATCCCTTTTAGCCGCATGTTTGTTTCTTTCATTACATGCCTTTTCGCAAAGAAAATTTAACCCAAATGCTGATCATGAAAATTTTTTCAGAATTGGTGCCAAGGCCGGCGTTAATATCAATAAAATAAATGGACAATCTTATAAAGATGGATTCAATTATAATTATTTATTAGGGGGCTTTATGCAGTTCAATTTTTCAAGAACTTTTGGCTTTCAACCGGAAGTTAATTTTGTTCAATCTTCTTCAGAATTTTCCACCAGCGCCAGTAATGTGTACGATGATATTTTTCGGGTTGGCAGCCAAAGAAAAGCGAAACTTGATTACTTGAAAATTCCTTTACTATTGAATATAAATGTAGGTCCAAGTAAAAGAGTAAAACTGCAGTTAGGCCCGCAGTTTGGCGAATTATTGCATCAAAGCGTAGACAGCCTGAATACCAATCGGAATATATTTAAGAACGGTGATTTAGCTGCTGTTGGTGGTCTGTGGATACAACTTCCATTTGTAAATATCGGCGGCCGGTATGAAGTAGGCCTTAACAATATCAATGACATTGATAATTCAGAAAAATGGAGAAGCCAGGCATTTACCATATTTGTAGGAGTTACATTCTAATCTTATCTTTCTATTGAAAAGTAAAACCCGTTTCGCTAACGGGTTTTTTTTGTAAATTCAATGCAAATTATTTTTAATGAACCAAATAGCGCTTGAGAATTTATTTTTTATTGATATCGAAACTGTTTCTGAAAAGGAACATTTTCATCTGTTAGATGATGTTTGGAAAGAACTGTGGGAGGAGAAAATCTCAAGGAGCTTGCCTTCAGGCACAACTCCGGAAGAATTTTATCCTATGCGAGCTGCAATCCTTGCTGAATTTGCAAAAGTTGCCTGCATTAGCTTCGGTTATTTCAAAAAACAAGATAACGAATCGCAGTTGCGAATAAAATCTTTGTGTTCTGACAATGAAGAGGAACTTTTAAAGAATTTCGTAACAACTCTGAACCAATTGCACAATAACAATCAACGTTGGATTTTCAGTGGCCATAATATTAAAGAATTTGACGTGCCGTTTTTATGTAGAAGAATGTTAATCAATAATATTCCCATTCCTCCTTACATTGATTTTCAAAATATGAAACCCTGGGATACGCCGGTTTTAGATACATTGCATTTATGGCGTTTTGGCGATTACAAACATTATACCTCTTTAAAATTATTAGCTGCGGTTCTGGGCGTTCCTTCTCCCAAAGATGATATTGATGGAAGCCAGGTTGGAGAAGTTTATTGGAAAGAAAAAGATTTAAATCGTATTTCGGTTTACTGTGAAAAAGATGTTGCAACGGTTGCCAATGTTATTTTACGATTTAAAGGCTTACCATTATTGAAGGAAGAACAGGTTGTGTTTGTAGATCGCGTTCTTAAAGAAAATAAAAAAATCTGAAATTTCTTTGTTTACTGTTTCTGTTGTGGAAGGGATAAAAAAAGCCACCAAAATTGACGCCTCATTTATTCATTAACAAAATTATTATTAAGATATTTTTTCAACTTGCATGTAGCTCAATTCTACCGGTGTGGCCCGGCCAAATATTTTTACCTGTACTTTTAATTTTTTCTTTTCGTCGGTTACTTCTTCAATCACACCATTAAAGTCATTGAACGGTCCGTCAATAATTTTAATGGTTTCACCAACAATAAAAGGCTCGCTCATTGTCATTCCGCCGGCATCAGCCATTTCATCTACTTTACCCAGCATTTTGTTTACTTCTGATTTTCGCAGGCTGATAATTTCACCTTTAGAACCTTTTCCATCAGTTAAGAAATGCATTACGTTAGTAGTATTGCTAAGATGCTGTACCATTTCGCCTGTCAGTTTTCCGTCCAGTACTTCTATCATTACATATCCCGGATAAAAGTTTCTTTCTCTCATCACTTTTTTGCCATTCACTACTTTGTACACCTTTTCTACCGGAAGAAAAATCTGTAAAATATCTTTATCCCATCCCTCGCGGATAATATCTTTATCAAGATATTCTTTCACTTTTCTTTCCTTTCCACTCACTACTCTCAATACATACCATTTGGTATCCTTTTCAGGAGGCGCCGGTTTGGTATCATTCGAAACATTTTCGTTTGTTTTATCTTGATTTTCTTCTGTCATGATTACTTAAATAAAGAATAAATAAATTTTAGAACTCCGTTTGATACGAAATCCATTAATGCGACAATAGCCGTAATAATAATGGTCGCAGCTAGCACAATCATAGTTGATTGCTGCAACTCTTCCCAGGTAGGCCAGGTTACTTTATGCATTAGTTCTTTATAAGAATCGCGAATGTATAATGCAACTTTATTCATACTTTTTTATTTGACAAATTAGCAATGTTAAAACGGAAAATGATCCATTTAAGAGCACGGGCACAAGGATTCGAACCCTGATCAAAGGTTTTGGAGACCTCTATTCTACCATTGAACTATGCCCGTAAATCCTTTAAAGCCTTACTTCTGAAGTAATAAACGCTTTATTTTAAAGAACATTTTAAAAAGCAAAGTACTTAAGCTGCCGCCCAAGTACTTTTGCAAATTTATTAAAACCATTTCAAACTTCTCCCGCAAAGGATTTGCCGAAATATTTATTTTATAATTTCTGTCACCTGGCCAGCTCCTACTGTACGGCCACCTTCACGAATCGCGAATTTTAAACCTTTTTCCATCGCAATTGGTTGGATGAGTTTCACAGTAAGTGAAGTGTTATCACCAGGCATTACCATTTCAGTTCCTTCAGGCAAAGTTACCTCTCCTGTTACATCCGTAGTACGGAAGTAAAACTGAGGACGGTATTTATTGAAGAATGGAGTATGACGTCCGCCTTCTTCTTTGCTCAATACATACACCTCACCTTTGAATTCTGTATGCGGAGTAATGGAACCTGGTTTGCAAAGAACCATGCCACGACGGATCTGGGTTTTTTCAATACCACGAAGCAATAAACCTGCATTATCACCTGCTTCACCCTGGTCAAGCAATTTCTTGAACATTTCAACACCAGTTACTGTAGAAGTCAATGGTTTTTCCATCAAACCTACAATTTCAACTGGTTCACCCACTTTAATACGTCCTCTTTCGATACGACCTGTGGCAACTGTACCACGACCTGTGATTGAGAAAACGTCTTCCACAGACATAAGGAAAGGCTGATCAACCGGGCGCGGAGGTAATGGAATGTAAGTATCAACAGCATCCATCAATTCAGTGATTTTTGCTACCCATTTTTCATCACCAGCCAAAGCACCTGTAGCAGATCCCTGAATGATTGGTGTGTTATCTCCGTCAAAACCGTAAGAAGTTAACAACTCACGAATTTCCATTTCCACCAATTCCAACAATTCAGGATCATCCACCAAATCAACTTTGTTCATGAAAACAACGATACGTGGAACACCTACCTGGCGAGCCAAAAGAATGTGCTCTTTAGTCTGTGGCATAGGGCCGTCAGTAGCGGCAACCACCAAAATCGCACCGTCCATTTGGGCAGCACCTGTAATCATATTTTTAACATAGTCAGCGTGACCAGGACAATCTACGTGCGCGTAGTGACGGTTCGCCGTTGCATATTCAACGTGTGCTGTATTAATAGTGATACCCCTTTCTTTTTCTTCAGGAGCACCATCAATATCTGCATAATTCTTTTTCTCCGCTAAACCTTGTTTAGACAAAATATCGGTTATAGCGGCTGTGAGGGTAGTTTTTCCATGATCAACGTGGCCGATAGTGCCAATGTTAACGTGGGGTTTATCCCTTTTGAAATTCTCTTTTGCCATTTTGTTTGTTTTTAATTTTTATTTTAAAAATTTAAATCCACTATTCATTTAAAAATGAATATTATTTTTTTGAGCGGAAGACGAGTCTCGAACTCGCGACCTATAGCTTGGAAGGCTATCGCTCTACCAATTGAGCTACTTCCGCTTTTTAATTTCTTAAGTTTGTTCCCGGTGTCAATTCTCAAAAAGAGCTGTTGATGAGAATTGAACTCACGACCTCTTCCTTACCAAGGAAGTGCTCTACCCCTGAGCTACAACAGCTTGAAAGAAGTCAAACCTATTCTATTTCAAAAAACTTTTGTGGGCAGAGTAGGGTTCGAACCTACGTACTCGTGAGAGAACAGATTTACAGTCTGTCGCCTTTAACCACTCGGCCATCTGCCCAAATTAATCTCAGAAACCGCTTTTTTTGTATTGGACCTGACACTAATAATATTCTCAATTTTAAGAGCCAGTGGAGGGATTCGAACCCCCGACCAGCTGATTACAAATCAGCTGCTCTGGCCAACTGAGCTACACTGGCAATTGCCGAATTACAGCCTTAAAATGAACTTTCCACAAAAAACCCTCCCAAAGGGTTATTTTTTGGGAAGGCAAAGGTAATGGAAAATGTTTAATGGAAAAATTTTGAAAAGAAAAATTTATTGCAAATGAAAATACAATTTTTACGAGCTTTTTAATTGAAAAAACGCCTGAAAATAAGAAAGCCTCCGCGGTAAACGGAGGCTTTCTTATTTAGTAGTGATTCTGGTGCTAAGCCACCATTTTTTCTTTTTTTCTTTTTATCTGATTAATTACAGAATCGAGGGCTATGTCAAAACTTTCTTCAAAAGATTTTGAAGAGTGTTTTACAAATAAATCATGTTTCGGAACATGTACTCTTATTTCTGCAACCTTGTCCTTGATATTGTGCGCCACATTATCGAGCTTTAAAAAAACATCCACCTTCGTTATTCGTTCATGAAATTGAGAAAGTTTTGCAACTTTTTTTTCAATGAATGCTACCAATTTTGAATCTGCTACAAAGTGCAGACTTTGAATGTTTACGTTCATAGTAGTCGTATATTTATTAAGTGAGGAATAAAATGTATGGGATAAAAAGCAGAGGTATTCAAGACGCACAATTTTCACAATTCAAAAATTTTTACCGGTATGAAGTTACAGTTAACCACCCGTTTTTCAAAACATTTTTTTTATTTTTTTTTGCCTTTTTTCAGGATTTCGGATGCGCTTGCTGGTGAACTTTTTTTAATTTGTCAATCGTATTGTGAGTATAAATTTGAGTAGCAGCAAGGCTGCTATGTCCGAGTAATTCTTTTATTGCATTTATTTCTGCACCATTATTCGTTAAATGAGTGGCAAAAGTATGCCTCAATACATGAGGACTTTTTCTTTCATTCGTAGAAACTCTTGAAAGATTGTTTTTTACAATATTATATACGTATTTCGGATTAAGTGGCTTCCCTTTTTTGCTTACCAAAAGTGTTTCAGGAACAAGTTTAGAAAACTCCTTACTTTTTTCACTGATGTATTCATCAATAATTCTGATTAGCTGGTTATTTACCGGGATAATCCTTTCCTTATTTCCTTTTCCAAGTACTTTAATAGTACCCGAATTTTTATTAACATCCCTTTCTTTTAGATTTATTAATTCGCTTCGCCGGATGCCGGTTTGATAAAGAATTTCGAAAATTAAATACTGAGTTTTGCCCTCAAATGTTTCTGGAAAAAAATCGTGGTTCAATAACGTTTGTATCGATTTTTCATCAACAAACGAAGGCAGGCGCTTGCTTACTTTTAATGAAGAAACGGTCGCTACCGGATTTACCTTTATCTTTTTCAATCTTAACTGGTATTTGAAAAAGATTTTAAGCGAAGAAATTTTCCGGTTAATGCTTTTCGACGAAACTTTTTTTTCTTTAAGTGAAGCCAGCCACGTCCGGACCATTGAAGGATTTACTTCGTTTACTGCTGTAATTTGATATTCCAAAAGAGCAAAATCAAAAAAGCCGCGCAGATCATTTTCATAAGAAATGATTGTGTTCTTTGAATACCTTTTTTGAAAAGCGAGGTAATCAGAAAATTCTTGTATAGGAGAGGTTTCTGTATTAGGCATAAAAAATCCGGTAAGTGTAAAGTTACTAACTTAAACTTACCGGAAACAATATACTAAAAGTAGATTTGCTACTTAAACTTCTATTTTACCGCTGGCAATTTGTTGCTTGTAAACTGCCTTCAAAACCTGTCCGCGTCTTTTTACTGACGGTTTGGTGTAGGATTGACGATCGCGAAGTTCTAAAAGAGTACGACTCTTCTCGAATTTTTTCTTATATTTTTTTAGCGCTTTATCAATATTTTCGCAATCTTTTGAATCAATTATCAACATAAATTTTTACGGTTTTTTTAAGGAGTGCGAAGATAAAAGAATTTTTTAAAATACCGAATTTAAAAAGCAGTAATTTTCTTAAAAAATAAAAATCTTCTCAATGTTTACAGGCATCATAAAAGATTTGGGCGAAATTAAAGACATTTCAACAGCCGGTTCAAACCGCACTTTTCTAATTGAAAGTTCTTTAACCCAGCAATTAAAAGTGGATGAAAGTATTGCTCATAACGGTGTTTGCCTTACGGTTGAAGAAATCAACAATTCTATTTACAGGGTAACAGCAATTGAAGAAACACTCAAAAAAACAAATGCCGGTCAATGGAAAAAAGGTGATTTGATTAACCTGGAGCAAGCAATTCAATTAAGTGACCGGCTGGATGGACATATTGTCCAGGGACATGTAGATGGAACCGCAATTTGCATGAATAAAGTGCAAAAAGAGGGAAGTACAGAGTTTACTTTTAAATTCGATAGTTCTTTCGCATCCCTCATTATTGAAAAAGGTTCTATTTGTGTGAACGGTGTTAGTCTTACTGCGTTTAATGTTACTGAAGATCAATTTACAGTGGCCATTATTCCTTATACTCTCGCTCACACAAGTTTTCAATATCTTAAAGAAAAGGAGTGGGTAAACCTTGAGTTTGATTTGTTGGGAAAATATGTAGCGAGAATATTAAAGGTTAAGTTCGAAAAATAAAAATTCTATTTAAAAGTTGGTTTACTATGGATTCGCTTTGCTTGTCATTCTGATTATTGGAATGATCATTTCCTCCATGCTGATTCCACCATGCTGAAAAGTGTTACGGTAATAATTGGCAAAGTGATTATAATTGTTCGGGTAGCATAAATAGCCATCCTGTTTTGCAAAAATGTAGGAAGAATTTACATTAGGTACTGGTAAACCAGCTTGCCGCGGATCGCGAAATGCCAGCACTTCCTTGGGGTCATAATTCAAATTACGACCGTGTTTATACCTAAGGTTGGCTGTCGTTTGCTTATCGCCAACAACTTTTTGTGGTGTATTTACTCTCACACTTCCATGGTCGGTTGCTACTATCAGAGTCATTTTTTTATCCGCTATTTTTTTCAAAGCCTGGTGCAAAGGAGAGTGCTCAAACCATGAAGCAGTAAGGCTTCTGTAACTTACTTCGTCTGCAGCCAGTTCTTTTAATACTTCCATTTCGGTTCGTGCATGGCTGAGCATATCCACAAAATTGTAGACAATTATATTAATATCGTTTGTAAGATAATTATGAATATTATCAACCAGTTTTTGGGCATCCTGGTGATTTGTGATTTTTGTGTAAGAATATTTCCAGTCGTCTTTACGAAGCCGTTTTAGCTGCGCCTGGAAAAAAGTTTCTTCAAACAAATTCTTACCGCCTTCTTCATCGTCATTTTTCCATTCTGCCGGGAACTGTTTTTCAATTTCTACCGGTAGCAAACCTGCAAAAATTGCATTACGACTGTATTGGGTAGCAGTAGGTAAAATGGAATAAAAAGTTTCTTCTTCCTGTATCCTGAAATTTTCAGTAAACAAAGGTTGGACAGCTTTCCATTGATCGAACCTGAGATTATCAATTAACACAAAAAAGGTTGGCGTTCCTTTTTCTACATGTGGAAAAACTTTGAATTTCATAAGCGAATTGCTCATGATGGGAGCATCTACGGCAGGATTGGTCACCCAGTCAGAATAATTTTTCGAAATGTATTTGTAAAATTCAAGATTGGCCTCGTTTTTTTGCGATTGTAAGATTTCACGCATTTCAGGGCTGTCGCTTTTTTTCATTTCAAGCTCCCAGTAAACAAGCTTTTTATAAATATCCATCCATCCATTATAGTCGGGATTGTCGTTAACGGCCATGAATAAATCCCTGAATTGTTGCTGATATGCAGATGTAGTTTTTTCGGCAACGAGTCTTTTATTATCAATAATCTTTTTCAGTGAAAGCCAAACCTGGTTTGGGTTGACCGGCTTAATAAGATAATCGGTGATTTGTGAACCAATCGCTTCATCCATCAGGTTCTCTGTCTCATTTTTAGTGATTAGAACGATTGGAATCTGCGAATTGATCTCTTTCACTTTTTGCAAAGTCTCTAGACCGGTAATGCCGGGCATGCTTTCATCAAGAAGTACTACATCCACGAAATTTTCCTTCACGTAGTCTATTGCATCATGTCCGTTACTTAATGGTTTTACATCGTATCCTTTATGCTCGAGGAACATAATTTGCGACTTTAAACTTTCCATCTCATCATCTACCCATAAAATTTTTGCTCTGTTCATTTATTTATATTTATTCCTGCTCTTCAATGTAGTTACTTTTATCTTTCGACTGATTGATACAAATATAATTTATTCCCCTCCCAAAATTTATCTTTGCCGGCGATCCAAATGTTTTTAACAATTTCTAAGAAATGGCATTTAGAAAAATAATTAATGACCCGGTTTATGGCTTTATAACTATCGATGACGAACTCATCTACAATATTATTTCTCATCCTTATTATCAACGACTGCGTCGAATTCATCAAATGGCATTTGCAGAATTGGTTTATCCGGGCGCGGTTCATTCCAGGCTACAACATTCTTTAGGTGCGTATCATCTAATGTGTAATGCGCTTCACGAACTTAAAAGCAAAGGCGTGATAATTTCATTTGAAGAAGACCAGGCTGCTAAAATTGCAATATTATTACACGATATCGGACACGGGCCCTATTCACATGCACTTGAAAATATTCTTCTAAAAGGAGTAAGTCATGAAGATATTTCTTTATTACTAATGAAAAAGATGAATAATGAATTTCAGGGCGCGATGCAGATGGCAATTGATATTTTTACGAACAAGTATCAGAAAAAATTTCTTCATCAGTTGATGAGTGGCCAGTTGGATGTAGACAGAATGGATTATCTGATCAGGGATAGTTTTTTTACCGGGGTAACAGAAGGAATTATTGGGTATGATCGTATAATAAAAATGCTGACCGTCCATCAAGGGGAATTAATGATAGAGGAAAAAGGTATTTATTCGATAGAAAAGTTTTTGGTTTCACGAAGGTTTATGTACTGGCAGGTTTATCTTCATAAGACAGTTTTATGTGCCGAAAAAATGCTAGGCAAAATTATAGAACGAGCAAGGCAAATTAATGCAACTTCACCTTCAACTGTGTTCAACGTCTTCTTACAGAACGAATATAAAAGCGAAAATATCGAAGAGTATTTGGATGATTTTTGCGCCTTAGATGATTACGACGTTTTGTTTTCGATAAAGTCATGGGTTCATAATCCGGATAAAATTTTATCAGTACTTTCTAAAGGCATTGTGAACCGTCATTTATTGAAAGTGAAATATTTTGCACAGCCGGTTTCAAAAGAAGTGGTGGAACAAAAAGTAAGTTTGGCCGAAGAGTACCTGCAGATAAACAATGAAGAAGTATCTTATTTGGTTTTTACCGGTGAAAATGAAATAAAAACGTATAATCATAAAATTGAGCATATCAATATCCTGTTTAAAGATGGGAGCATAAAAGACATATCAGGAGTGAATAATGCACTGATAAATCAAAGTTTACTGGGCACGGTAAAAAAATTTTACATTTGTTTTATAAACCCAGATCTATCATAATAGTTTAATTTTAAATTTTTATTCTAAAACAAGGAAGGCCAATGGAGTTTACCGCAAAACAAATAGCCGAGTTAATAAATGGAACAATTGAAGGAGATCCGGAAGTGGCGGTTTCGTCTTTTGGTAAACTGGAAGAAGCAACGGAAGGCCAGCTTGCTTTTTTAGCCAATCCAAAATATGAAGAGTTCCTTTATTCGACTAAGGCATCTGTTATTATTATAAACAGTTCTCTGGAAGTTGAAAAAAAATTGAGGTCAACTCTTATTCGTGTACCTGATGCTTATTCTTCATTTGCAGTTATTTTGACAGCTTATTCCCAAATGGCCAAGGCGCACCTCACAGGTATACAGGAGCCGTCTTATATTTCATCTTCAGCTACATTAGGTGAAAATGTGTTTATAGGTGCATTCGCCTATTTAGGTAATAACGTGACCATTGGGAAGGATGTAAAAATTTATCCGCAGGTTTTTTTGGGAGATAAAGTCACTATTGGCGACAATACTATTTTATATCCGGGGGTTAAGATTCATCATGATTGCGAGATCGGAAAAAATGTTTCCATTCACGCAGGATGTGTTATCGGAGGAGATGGATTTGGATATGCACCGCAAAAAGACGGAAGCTTTAAAAAGGTTCCTCAAATAGGAAATGTAGTGATTGAAGATAATGTAGAAATTGGAGCCAACACTACTATTGACCGTTCTACAATTGGTTCAACGACCATTAAAGAAGGCGCGAAGCTGGATAATTTAATCCAGGTTGCGCATAATGTGGAGATAGGAATAAATACTGTAATTGCAGCCCAGTCGGGTATCAGTGGAAGCACAAAAATTGGCAAAAATGTTATGATTGGAGGCCAGGCAGGAATTGTGGGACATATACAAATAGCAGATGGAAGCAAGATTAATGCACAGAGTGGTGTGGGTAAATCGATTAAAAAACCCAACACAGCAGTTACCGGTTCCCCGGCTTACGATTACAGCCAGGCGCTTCGAAGCCAGATAATCAGTAGAAATCTTCCGGAACTTGAAAAACGAATTAAAAACCTGGAAGAATTGGTTGAGCAATTAAAAAAAGAAAAGATAAGCGACTAACCGCTAAATTTTATTTTAAATCTCGTAGATAAATTAAAGAATTTCTTTTCATACTTTCGTGCCCATGGAACAACCATTTAATTCTAAAGAGATTTATTTCCAGCATACACTTAAAGAGCAAGTTTCCATTTCAGGCGCCGGAATTCATACCGGCCAGTCTGTCACTATAAATATCAAGCCTGCTGAACCAGGAACAGGTATCAATTTTCAAAGGGTTGATCTTCCAGGCAAACCAATAGTAAAAGCGGATGTTGATAATGTGATAGAAACAAACAGGAGCACAACAATTGAAGCAAATGGTGCAAGAATTGGTACGATAGAACATTTAATGGCTGCTCTTATGGGAATGCAGGTGGATAACGCATTAATCGAAATAAATGGTGAAGAAGTGCCTATTTTAGATGGAAGTTCCCAGGTTTTTATTAATCATCTGGCGAAAGTCGGATTGAAAAAGCAAAAAGCCGAAAAGATATTTTATAAGATACAGCATAATATCACTTTTATTGATGAGGCTAAAAAAGTGGAGATGGTAGCTTTGCCTTATAATGGCTATCGGATTAATACATTGATTGATTTTAATTCACCGATACTTGGCACTCAGCATGCTGATTTGAGTGACCTTAAAAATTTTAAAAATGAAGTAGCGCCAAGCCGCACTTTTTGTTTTTTTCATGAATTGGAGCAATTGATCGCTAACGATCTTATTAAAGGGGGTGATATAAACAATGCAATTGTAGTAGTTGACAAACCGGTTGATGATGAACAGGTAAAAAGAATTTCAAAAGTTTTCCATAAAGATGACGTAAAAGTGAGTGAAGCGGGAATTTTGAATAATCTCACTCTTCGCTTTCCTAATGAACCTGCGCGACACAAATTATTGGATGTCGTAGGTGATCTTGCACTGGTTGGCTATCCTTTCAACGCACATATTATTGCCAACAGGCCCGGTCATTCATCAAATATAAAATTTGCCAAAAAAATAAAGGAGCACATTAAAAAATATAAGTATCGGCAGGATATTCCTAAATACGACCCGAATGTACCGCCGATTTTAGATATCCACGATATTGAAAGAACGCTGCCTCACCGATATCCATTTTTGATGGTTGATAAAATCATTGAACTTACGGATAAACATGTAGTAGCCATAAAAAATGTAACTTATAACGAACCTTTTTTCCAGGGACATTTTCCCGGAAACTCGGTAATGCCGGGCGTTCTGCTGGCTGAAGCTCTTGCCCAAACCGGAGGCTTTATTGCCATTCCGCAAAACTCAAAAGATAAATACGACACCTATTTTCTTAAGATAGATAATTGTAAATTCAAACAAAAAGTTGTTCCGGGCGACACTTTAATTTTAAAAATGGAACTGTTACATCCTATTCGTCGTGGTATTTGCGAAATGAAAGGAACTGTTTATGTAGGCGACAAAGTTGTAACTGAAGCTGTTTTAATTGCTCAAATAGTTAAACGCCCTAATCCTTAATAATGATAAGCCCTCTTGCACATATCCATCCAAATACACAATTAGGTAAGAATATTATTGTTGATCCTTTTGCAGTGATTGAAGATGATGTAATCATTGGTGATGGTACGCATGTAATGTCACATGCGGTTATAATGAAAAAAACTTCCATTGGAAAGTCATGTAATATATTTCCCGGAGCGGTTATCGGCGCTATTCCACAGGATCTCAAATTTAATGGCGAAGATACTGTGGTTGAAGTGGGCGACAGTACTACCATAAGAGAATGTGTTACCATAAACCGTGGCACAAAAGATAAGTGGAAAACGGTTGTAGGCAGCAATTGCCTGTTAATGGCTTATTCACATATTGCACATGATTGTATCCTTGGTAATCATGTTATCATTGCTAATTCAGTTCAATTGGCCGGACATGTAGAAATTGGGGATCATGCAATAATCGGTGGTATGGCTGCAGCAATTCAATTCTCAAAAATTGGTGCGCACACATACATAGCCGGGGGCACGGAAGTGATAAAAGACGTTCCTCCTTATATTAAAGCAGGCCGTTCGCCTTTGTGTTATGTTGGCGTCAATTCAATAGGATTGCAACGTCGCGGTTTTACGTCCGAAAGAATAAACAGCATTTCTGAAATATACCGAAATATTTACTTGCGTGGATTAAACATAAGCCAGGCAACGCAAATCATAGAAAAAGAATTGCCGGATTCAGATGAAAAAACGGAAATTTTGAAGTTTATCAAAGATAGTAAACGGGGTATATTAAAAGTTTCTTTCAAAGAGGGAATGGATGAAAATTAGTCTGACGAAACTTGGCAAACGCTACAACCGGGATTGGATCTTTCGCCATCTTGATTATGAATTCGAGGCAGGAAAACATTATGCGATTACAGGACCGAATGGTTCAGGTAAATCAACTTTATTACAAATAATTTCAGGGGCGGCCATTTACAATGAAGGGAATATTTTTTACTTTGAAAACGGAAAACCATTTCTTCCTGAAAAAGTCTTTCAAAAAATTTCTTATGCTGCTCCTTACCTCGATGTGGTAGAAGAAATGACACTCACTGAATTTTTTTCTTTTCATCATAATATGAAAGGATGGCTTGAAGGGCTGGAAACTGAAGACATAATTTCTTTATCTGCTTTGCGAAATGCTTCTCATAAACAAATAAGATATTTCAGCAGTGGAATGAGACAACGGGTAAAGCTTGCGCAGGCAATTTTCAGCAATGTGCCGGTGGTTTTGTTGGATGAGCCACTTACCAATCTTGATGAGGAAGGTGTTTTATTATATCATGATCTTATTGAAAAGTATTGCCAAAACCGTTTACTCATCATCAGCAGCAACGACAAAAATGAATATTCTTTTTGTAATGAAATTGTAGATATGAGAAATTACAAATAATTATCTTAGCAGTAAACGAAGAAATACCAGGAATTTGTGGTTTAATTCAAACCAACAGTAAACTAACAAAAAAAGCCGGTTTTTAATTTAGATTAATCTATAAAATGTAGTTTCTTTTCCATAACAAAATGCGGAATTGAAAGTTCTAAAAATTCTTTCCCGGTTACGTTATAACCGAGTTTTTTGTAAAATCCAATCGCCGTCTTTCTTGCATGCATCATAATTTTTTTATAACCTGCATCACGCGCCACATTTTCTGCAAAGTTCATCATACTGGCACCTATTCCCTTTCCCTGCAAATTATTTTGCACCGCCATTTGCCTAAGGCGGCAAGTCTGTTTATCTATTTTTTTTAGTATACAGCATCCAAGCATTTTATCTTCTTCAAACGCACCGATCAGGATATCGTGTTTTTCTCTTTCCAACTCATCTTTATGAAAAGAAAGTTTTAATGGTTTGCGTAAAATCTCAAACCGCAATTGAACCATTTGATCATATTCCTTTGATCCGTGATCTATTTGTTTAATCGGCATAAATGAGTTGCAGTAATTTTTAAATGAAGAATAAAAATACAGGTTTTATCATTCACTTATTCCTGTGATCTAAAAAATTCGGAAAGAATTTTTCGTTCATTTCAAAACCGGAGTAAATAAAGAGTAGCAGCAAAGTAAATAAAAATGCATCAAGTAAAAGTGGCTCAATCATAATGAAATAAGAGTTATCTTAACGGGAATAATAAAAACTTGCGATAACCATTTTTTTTCGAAATAGTTATTATTTTTTTTTATCACAAAAAGTATATTTTTGTGCCCATATTAACTAAACTTTACAATCATGCAAGACGTTGCAACAAGAGTTAAAAAAATCATTGTTGACAAGTTAGGAGTTGACGAAGCTGAGGTAACACCAGAAGCATCCTTCACTAACGATTTAGGTGCCGACAGTTTGGACACCGTGGAATTAATCATGGAGTTTGAAAAAGAATTTAATATTTCAATTCCTGATGAACAAGCGGAAACCATCACCACCGTAGGACAGGCAGTAGCATACCTCGAAGAGCATGCTAAGTAATCATCTTATTTAACCTTGCAGGTAAGCTTATGGAATTAAAAAGAGTAGTAGTAACCGGATTGGGAGCCATAACACCTTTAGGAAAAAACGTTCCGGAATATTGGGAAGGTTTGACTAAAGGAATTTCTGGCGCTGATTATATTCAGCAATTTGATTGCGCGAAATTTAAGACCAGGTTTGCCTGTGAGGTTAAAAATTTTGAACCAACAGAATTTCTTGATAAAAAAGAAGCCAGGAAACTTGACCGATTTACTCAATTTGCATTGATAGCAAGTGACGAAGCAGTTAAAGATGCAGGTATTTCAAAAGAGAATGTAGATCCCGACAGGGTAGGAGTAATTTTCGCCAGTGGCATAGGTGGCATCACCACTTTTCAGGATGATGTAATGGAATTTGCCCGCGGAGATGGTACTCCACGATTTAATCCCTTCTTTATTCCTAAAATGATATTGGACATTGCGGCAGGGCAAATCTCAATGCGATTTGGTTTTCGCGGTCCTAACTTTGCAGTAGTAAGTGCTTGTGCAAGCAGTACCAATGCCATAATAGATGCTTTTGATACCATTCGTTTAGGAAAAGCTGATATAATTTTGACGGGGGGAAGTGAAGCCGTAATCTCTGAATCAGGAGTTGGTGGCTTTAATGCCATGAAAGCGTTGAGTGAAAGAAATGATGAACCTAAAACAGCGTCACGTCCATTTGATAAAGACAGGGATGGATTTGTAATGGGAGAAGGAGCCGGTGTATTGGTTGTTGAAGAATTAGAACATGCATTGGCAAGAGGAGCTAAAATATATTGTGAAATTGCTGGCGGTGGGGCTACTGCAGATGCTTACCATATTACAGCTCCCCACCCGGATGGATTGGGTGCCAAAAATGTAATGCGTAAAGCGCTTGCTGAAGCCCAAATGGAACCTGAAGATATTGCTTACATTAATGTTCACGGCACCTCCACACCTTTGGGAGACATAGCTGAAACAAAAGCTATCCTGGATGTTTTTGGCGAAAGTGCACACAATTTAAATATAAGTTCTACCAAATCCATGACAGGACATTGCCTCGGAGCTGCGGGGGTAATAGAAGCACTTGCATGCATTCTTGCTATTACAAAAAATGTAATCCCGCCAACCATCAATCATTTCACTGATGATCCCGCATTTGATCCAAAACTCAATTTTACTTTTAATAAAGCCCAGGAAAGGGAAGTAAATGCGGCCTTGAGTAATACTTTTGGGTTTGGTGGTCATAATGCTTCTATTATACTTAAGAAGTATAAGCCGTAAGGCGATGTTCTGCTTTTGTATCCGACGTTATATTAACATTCTTATATTTTCTAGCAATCCTCTAATTTAATCTTCGTTTAGGGATTAAATTATTTATAATCAATTCTTTCTTTACAATTTTATTATCTTCGTTAATTACCAATTTTTGTATTGGTTATTAAAAAGTGGACTTAGATTATGAACCGATTTAAAATCATTAAAAAACAATGGAACAACTTCTCCCCATAATAGTAGGTGCTGTAGCATTAATTGCCGGCATTTTTCTGGGAAAAATATTATTCGCAAAAAATACAAAACAACTCTTAGAAAACGCAAAAGAACAAGCTCAACAAATTATTTCTGACGCACAGTCAAAGGCCGAAACCATTAAAAAGGAAAAGCAATTGGAAGCAAAGGAACATTTTGTGCAATTAAAAGCAGAGCATGAAAAGGTGGTAATTCAGCGAAACCAGAAACTAAATGATGCAGAAAACCGGATTAAACAAAAAGAACAATCGATCAATCAAAAAGATCAGAATGTTGAAAGAATGATCAAGGAAAATGAGGTCATAAAGCAGAACCTCAACCGACAGATTGAAGTGGTTAATATTAAACGGACAGAACTGGAAAAGCACCAGGAAGAACATATTAAAAGACTTGAAAAAGTTTCAGGATTATCAGTTGATGAAGCAAAAAGTCAACTGATCGAAACCTTGAAAAATGAGGCAAATTCTCAGGCATTAAGTATTCAGCAGGAAATAGTCGATGATGCAAAACTTCGGGCGAATAAAGAGGCGCGAAAAATCATTATTCAAACCATTCAAAGAACCGCCGCTGAACAAGCGATAGAAAATGCCATTACAGTTTTCAATCTCGAAAGCGATGAGATCAAAGGCTCTATTATTGGCAGGGAAGGAAGAAATATACGTGCGATTGAAGCTGCTACAGGTGTCGATCTTATTGTAGATGACACACCGGAAGCTATTATCCTTTCATGCTTTGATCCACTTCGCCGTGAAATCGCGCGTCTTTCTTTGCAGCGTCTCGTTGCGGATGGACGTATTCATCCCGCACGTATTGAAGAAGTGGTTGATAAAACCCGTAAACAAATTGAAGATCAGATTATGGAAATCGGAGAAAGAACGGTCATCGAATTGGGCATTCATGGGCTTCATAAGGAGTTAATAAGGATTGTAGGTAAAATGCGTTTCCGTTCTTCTTATGGACAAAATTTATTAATGCACAGCCGCGAGGTTGCCAACCTTTGTGGTATAATGGCCTCGGAATTGGGCATGAATGCAAAATTGGCCAAACGTGCTGGTTTACTGCATGATATAGGAAAAGTACCGGATGAAGAAACTGAATTAAGCCATGCATTGCTTGGAATGAAACTGGCTGAAAAATACGGCGAAAATCCCGCGGTTTGCAATGCTATTGGCGCGCATCATGATGAGGTGGAAATGGAATATGTGATTTCGCCTGTTGTTCAGGCTTGCGACTCCATGAGTGGCGCAAGACCGGGAGCGCGTCGCGAAATAATGCAACAATATCTGCAAAGAATAAAAGATCTCGAAAACCTGGCACTTACTTACCAGGGAGTTGAAAAAGCATATGCAATACAGGCAGGCCGAGAATTAAGGGTGATTGTAGAATCTGAAAAAGTTACCGATTCAGAAAGTGATAAATTAAGTTTTGAGATTGCTCAAAAAATTCAGACTGAAATGATTTATCCAGGCCAGATAAAAGTAACTGTGATCCGGGAAAAAAGAGCGGTAAACGTAGCTCGGTGAGCAATACATGATAAATTTGTTAACAGCTTTAAATTTTCAATAAAAGAATTTGAAATGCAAAATTTTATCAAAATTGCCTTACATTTGCACTCCTAAAATTAAAAGACATGAATGCCGTTGCATTTGTTCACGATCAGTTGACAACAAAGAAAGAATTCCCCAAGTTTAAAGCGGGCGATAATATTACTGTAAACTATAGAATTCAGGAAGGTAATAAAGAAAGAATCCAGAGTTTTAAAGGAGACGTGGTAAAACGCCAGGGTGAAGGCGGAACCGCTACTTTTACTGTACGTAAAATAAGTGATGGTGTTGGTGTTGAACGTTTATTCCCGGTTTTTTCTCCAAGCATTGAAAGTATTAAACTACATAAAGTAGGTAAAGTTCGGCGCTCCAAATTGTATTTTCTTCGTGAAAGAAGCGGTAAAAGTGCGAGGATCAAAGAAAAAAGAATTAGATAATATTGTAAAATATGCTAAAAAAACCGGAAAATATTTCTTTTCCGGCTTTTTTATTTTATACTTGTATTATAATAATACCTGAGATATAAGAAAATTTGACATCACCATTTTTATAAAGATGAAAAAAATACTCATCATCGCTTTCTCATTATCCGTGTTATTATTTTCATGTGCACGAGGTATTACTCCTTACGAAGCAGCTCATGGTAAAGCAAAATGTGGCCGGTATTTGAAGTAAACTTGCGCATGCAGTTATATACAGGTCTTCGTTGATGTCAAAATTAATAACCTTATCTTTGCCTTCTAACTTTTACTACAATGACACTTTTATTATTTAAAACTGAATTTTTACTTTCAATGCCCGGTGGTACTGAATGGATATTGATTCTGCTGGTAGTTTTATTATTTTTTGGCGGTAGAAAAATCCCTGATTTGATGCGTGGAATAGGTCGTGGAGTGCGCGAATTTAATGATGCAAAGGAAAGTGTAAAAAAAGAACTTGATGAAGGAATGAATGAAAAAGATAAAAAAACAACTGCAGCTGAACAACGTGAAGTGGTAAAAGAAAGTGAGCGCTCCAAGTAGATTTTTTCAACAAATTTTATCATTGAGGTTGAGATGCACATCTGTAAGATAAGATGAACATCTGAACCTTTTTTATTAAAACTTAGTCAATTGTTTTCATACCAAAATATTTCTAATTTCCATGAAGAATTAAAAGAAGGAAAAATCAACTGTTTAGATGCAGTTGAATATTATTTGGGAAGAATAAAAGGCAATAAACTTAATGCAATCGTTGATTTTTATGAGAATGAAGCGGTAGAAAGAGCACAATTTTTGGATGAAAAAAGGAAGGCTGGTAAAGCGATTGGCAAGTTGCACGGAGTAATTGTGACTATTAAAGACGTTATTGCTTATAAAGATCATATATTGTCTGCTTCTTCAAAAATGTTGAAAGATTTTGTATCTATTTATAATGCTACTGTAGTAAAAAAATTGCTGGAAGAAGATGCAATCATTATTGGAAGTTGCAATTGTGATGAATTTGCAATGGGCAATACAAATGAAAATTCTTTTTATGGCAGAGTAAAGAATTCTTTAGATGAAAATAAAGTTTCAGGAGGTTCATCAGGTGGTTCGGCAGTAGCGGTTCAGGCCGGTTTGTGCATGATAAGCCTCGGCAGCGATACCGGCGGTTCGGTGAGGCAGCCAGCAGATTTTTGTGGAATTGTAGGTATGAAACCTTCTTATGGAACTGTATCAAGACATGGATTGATAGCTTATGCTTCGTCTTTCGACCAGATTGGTGTTTTTGCAAATAATGTTGAAGATGTTGCAAAAGTTTTGGAAGTAATAAGTGGCCCGGATGAATTTGATAGTACAGTAAACCAACAAAAAGCGGTAAAAATTAATTTGAATGAAAAGGCTGAAGAAGATTTATCAAAAAAATTGCGAATCGCTCTGTTTAAAAATGCTATCGAGCATGAAAGTCTTGACCAGGAGATAAAAAATTCGATTTATAAGCTGATTGAAAAGCTGAGAAAAGATGGCTTTATTGTTGAAGAAATAGATTTTGATTTAATAGATTATATCGTTCCTGCTTATTACGTTCTTACCACAGCAGAAGCTTCGTCTAACCTTTCCCGGTACGATGGTGTCCGGTATGGTTATCGTGATGAAAACAATCCTGAAGATATCACCACTTTTTATAAAATGAACAGAGGTAAAGGATTTGGTAAAGAAGTGAAAAAACGTATAATGCTGGGGACATTTGTGTTAAGCGAAGGATATTATGATGCTTATTTTACAAAAGCCCAGCAAGTTAGAAATTTGCTTGCCATTCGTACTAAAGAAATTTTTAACAATTTTGATGCTGTGCTTTTACCTACCGTACCAACTACAGCGTTTGATGCAGGAAGTATGGAAAAAGACCCAATAGCAGCGTATTTGGCAGATATTTTTACCGTTTATGCTAATCTCACCGGCATTCCGGGCATTTCTTTACCGTTATTCAAACATTCAAACGGAATGCCTTTTGGCGCACAACTTCTCGCCAATAAGAACAATGAAGTAACTTTGTTGGACTTATCAAAAGCGCTTTTAAAAAATTACAAAAGTTATTGATCGTGAAGATAGTCACATCTATTTTCTTTTTTTTTCTCATTTTACTGCAACCTTTTTTTACTGCAGCAGCTATTAATAAATCCTGGCAGTTAAGCCCCGATACTTCAATTACAAAAGCAAATGTTGATACTTCAACAGAAAATAAAGTGATAGCTGAAGTAATTGAATCAAAAAAAGTAAAGAAAGACAAGGCAGAATATCTGAACCAGGTTACCAAATATGGTTTTAAAGATCTCTTTAAAAATTATTCTTACAATCCTTCTATACCTTATGCTTCGCAGGTAAATCCATTTGCCGAAAATTACATGCAGGATTATTTAAAAGCGCATGAAGATTATTTATTAAAGCTTAGAAAAACCGGTCGCCCTTATTTCAATTTTATTGATGGCGTTCTTACTCAATATGGTTTGCCAAAAGAATTAAAATACCTGGCTGTAATAGAAAGTGATTTAAAATCAACTGCGCTTTCTCCAAAAGGAGCTCGCGGTCCCTGGCAGTTTATGCCATCCACGGCGAGGGGCTTTGGGTTGGTGGTAAATGAAAATGAAGATGACAGAACGGACTATTTTAAAAGTACCAATGCTGCTGCAAAATATTTACTCTCTTTATATAAAGATCTAAAGGATTGGCTTTTGGTAATTGCGGCTTATAACGGTGGCGAAGGAAGAGTTTACAGTGCAATCAAAAAAAGCGGAAGTCGTAATTTTTGGGATTTGCAATATGATTTGCCGGAAGAATCACGCAATCATGTCAAAAAATTTATCGCCACTCATTATATTATGGAGACAGGAAACACAGATGGAAATGTGGCTAATTCTGATTTTAATTATTCTGATCTTTCAGCAAATGGAAGCAGCGTTATAACTGCTCAACTTACAGATGCAGAGAAAAATGATGTTGATTCTACCGAAGTTTCAGGCAGATATATAGCAGAAGTGATTGCTAAGAACATTTCGATGAGTATTGCTGATTTTAATCATTATAATCCCGGATTTAATAACGTGCTTTCTACCGGTAATGAATACAAACTGCAACTGCCTTCTGAAAAGATGGAAGAGTTTAAAGACAAAAAATTTCAGATCTTGAATGAAAGTGTTGATCGATTGTTACAAAATGTCAAAGCAGATGCAGAAGCAGGAGAGAAGCCAAAATAGTTTTTGAATTTCCAGTAAACAAAGAAATAAAAGGCATTTTTATTTTGCCAATAGAAACAGCCGTTGCCTATTCAAGTGCTTTTTTCATTCCTTCGATTTTAACAGCACATTCCTCAAATTCTTTTTCAGGATCACTTTTCCAGGTAATTGCTGAGCCGACCGGAATTGATAAATAACGGTTTTTTTGATTGTAAAGAATGCTTCGGATCACCACATTAAAATCAAAATCTCCTTTAGGAGAAATATACCCTACACTTCCGGAAAACAAGCCTCTTTTTGTTTTCTCATATTTTTCTATCAGTTCTAAAACTCTTTTTTTTGGCGCACCCGTCATGGATCCCATGGGGAAAGTAGCACGAATGATTTCGCTTAATAAAATGTTTTCGTCAAGAGTTCCTTCAATAGTTGAAATCATTTGATGAACCTGTGGGAAAGAATAAATTCCAAGAAATTCTTTTACACTTACAGATCCTTCCATACAGATTTTACTCAAATCATTACGCACAAGGTCAACGACCATGATATTTTCTGCACGTTCTTTTTGATTGTTTTGTAGCTGATATTTTTCCTCCTCATCAGCTACTTTTGACCTTTTGGATGTGCCTTTTATTGGTTGAGAAAAGATTGTGTCGTTTATTTTTTTTAGAAACCTTTCAGGGCTTGCGCACATCAGGTATTTTTCGTTTGATTTGTAAAATGCGGAGAATGGGTTTGGAGAAATGTCACTTAGTTTTTGAAAGACGGCAACCGGGTCAACATACACTTTTTCTGCAAAAAATTCCTGGCAAAAACATATTTCATAGCAATCCCCACGCAAAATATGTTGCTGAAGTTTTTTTACAGTATATAGATATTCTTTTTTTGAAAACTTACTTCTTATTGCAGGTTTATTATAGATGGTTTCTGCAGAAGCGGTTGAATTGACATCGTTAAAAATAGTCTTTGAATCATTGGATTTATCTACGCCGATAGCAACAGAGTCGTGGCTTGTAATAAAAACGATTTCAGGAATAAAAAAATAAAAATCTTCAAAACCGATATGATCTTCGTTTGCAGAGTAAAGACCTTCTATTTGATTTTTAAGATCATAACTAAGATGTCCGAATATCCAATCGGTGGTGTCTTTTTTAAATTTATCAAGTTCTTTTAGACCAATTGCTTTATTTGATGCTAATGAAGTAACAACGCCAAAGCCCGCAATGCATTCAAAGCTTTTATCAAAATCATAATTATGATTATCCAGAAAACAAAAATTGCTGAACCTTTTTCCAAAGTTCAGCAATTGACTTTTAAATTTATAAAAATCATATATTGGATATGAAGTAAATCTTCTATTCAAAGTCTTTTATCAAAGCGCATAATATCGTTAGAAATCATCGTCATCATCGTCAAACAGGTCATCGTCGTCGTCAAATAAATCAAGCGATTTGAAATCCTCATCTACATCAAAATCATCTTCTTTTCCTTTTTTCGGAGTCTTTTTGCCTTTTGATTTTGGTATATCAAATTCTTCAAAATCAGGATCGAAATCATCCTCTTCATCTACTTTTTCCCAATCGTCTTCAATTTCTACATCTTCATCATCATCATCGTCATCGCGCTTCTTTTTTGAAGAAGAAACGGTTGCTTTCTTTTTGGGCATTTCATCATCGTCATCCAAATCATCATCATCGTCTTCATCAGACTTTGATCTTTTTTTTGAGGAAGCTTTAGGAGCGTCTTTTACAGTTTTTTTGGGTGGAAATTTTTTTTCCTTTTCAGATTTTGCTTTCATAATTCTCCAAGGATTTTTATGTAAATTTTCAATATCATTTTCAATTATCCAAAAATAATTAATACTTTTTTAAAAATTATTGGTCAATCATGGTGCCACAATAAGTTGATCAGTATCCGGCCCGTTTGAAATATATTTTACAGGTATTTTTAAAGTTGAATTAATAAAATCGACATAAGTACTCATCTCCTGCGGCAGATTTTTAGACTCTTTTATACCAGTAATATCCGTTTTCCAACCGGTAAATTTCTTATATATCGGTTTGATATTAATACCGTCCATTTGAAAAGGAACATGGGAAGTTTCTTTTCCGTTCACTGAATATTCGGTACAAATTTTTAGGACTTCGAGCGTATCAAGAACATCTGCTTTTGTCATTACTAATTGTGTAACGCCATTGATCATGCAAGCAAAATTGAGCGCTACCAAATCTATCCAACCGCACCTGCGAGGCCTGCCGGTAGTGCTGCCAAATTCATTACCGTTTTTCCTTATAAGTTCACCTGTTTCATCGTGTAATTCTGTAGGAAACGGTCCGCTTCCGACACGTGTACAATACGCTTTAGTAATACCGATCACTTCTTTTACTTTTTGCGGTGCTATTCCTAAACCGCTACAAACGCCGGCGGTAATCGTATTGGAAGAAGTAACAAATGGAAATGTTCCAAAATCAACATCAAGCATGCTTCCCTGCGCCCCCTCAGCAAGAACTTTTTTCCCTGATTGTATCACATCATTAATAAAATATTCACCGTTGACTATTTTTAAAGTCTTTAAAAATTCCAGTGATTTAAAAAATTCATTTTCTGCTTCTGAAAGATCTTCATCAAAAGAAAAAGTATCCAGCATTTGCTGATGTTTCTTTTTCAACTGATCGTATTTTTTATTAAAATCCCCGGCAAGAAGATCACCCACACGCAAGCCATTTCTGCCGGTTTTATCCATATAGGCAGGACTAATACCTTTTAAAGTTGAACCTATTTTATCTCTTCCCTTTGCTGCTTCACTTGCACGGTCAAGTGCCCGATGTGTCGGTAAAATTAAATGGGTTCTTTCACTGATATACAAAGACTTCCTGTAATCAATTCCGAAAGCTTCTACAGATTCACATTCTTTTTTCAAGGTAATCGCGTCAAGAACTACCCCACTGCCGATAAGGTTAATTTTATCTTCATGAAAGATTCCTGAAGGGATCTGGTGAAGAACAATTTTTTTACCATCTACATATAACGTGTGGCCAGCATTTGGGCCACCCTGGAACCTTGCTACCATATCATATTTAGGAGCAAAATAATCTACAATTTTTCCTTTCCCTTCATCGCCCCACTGGAGCCCGAGAATAACATCAACCATTTTTTACACAGATTTAATCATCAATTTTTAGAACGCGGTAAAAGTATAATTAAAAACAGAAATGAGCATTATTTAGTAAAAAAATATCAGAGATATTTATTTTGAAAAAGGAGGTATAGTAAACAACTAAAATCATCTGAAATTTATTCTGGGAAACTAAAAAATCGTTGGTTAGCGGCAGTTTTTACTAATAAAACTTATTACGCCACTTTAAGCATACTCAATTTGCTGGTGCTGAACTTACGCATTGCATATTCTTTTGTAATATTGAATGATTTTACTTTTTGGGAAGGCAGTTCATACATAGCATCTGTCAAAATACTTTCGCAAATACTTCTTAATCCTCTTGCCCCTAATTTATATTCCATTGCTTTCTCAACCATAAAATCATAAACTTCATCTTCAATTACCAGGTTAATTCCTTCCAACTCAAACAATTTTTTGTATTGTTTGATGAGTGAATTTTTTGGTTCTGTAAGAATATTTCTCAAAGTGGAAGCATCAAGCGGATTTAGATAAGTAATCACTGGAAGCCTTCCGAGCAACTCAGGTATCAGGCCGAAAGATTTAAGATCCTGCGCATTTACAAACTGCAACAAATTTTTGCGCTGGTATTCCTGGAGTTCCTTATTTACACTGAAACCAATTGCATTAGTATTAATTCTTCGGCCAATCAGGCGATCAACTCCATCAAAAGCCCCGCCGCAAATGAAAAGAATATTGCTGGTGTTTATTTTTATCAGTTTCTGTTCAGGATGCTTTCGTCCTCCCTGGGGCGGAACCAGCACTTCGGTTCCTTCCAGTAATTTTAATAATCCCTGCTGTACACCTTCGCCACTTACATCTCTTGTGATGCTTGGGTTATCACTTTTGCGTGCGATCTTGTCGATTTCATCAATATAGACGATTCCCTTTTGCGCAGCGTTCACATCAAAATTGCAAACCTGTAATAAACGGCTTAAAATGCTTTCCACATCTTCACCCACATAACCTGCTTCTGTGAAAACCGTAGCGTCTACAATAGCAAAAGGAACGTTTAAAATTCTAGCGATCGTTTTGGCTAATAATGTTTTCCCGGTTCCGGTTTCGCCTACCATTATGATATTGCTTTTTTCTATCTCAACATCAGTATCCAGTTTTTGATTTAGTCTTTTGTAATGATTATAAACCGCAACAGAAAGAACTTTTTTTGCATCATCTTGCCCGATTACATATTCGTCAAGGAACTTTTTTAGTTCCATTGGTTTTTTTACTGAAAGTTTATAATTGGAATTCCCTCCATTTTCAGATGAAGGAACAATTTCCTGCATGATAATTTCCTGGGCATGCTCAATACAGTTTTCGCAAATGTGGCCTTCCTGCCCTGCTATGAGGATCTTAACTTCATCACGGTTTCTTCCACAAAATGAGCAATGTAAAGTTTGTTGTTTAGCCATTAGGTAACAGATAATTTATAAGGGAACGTTCTATTTCCCGTTTTGTTTTATTGTATGACAGCAAAAACTGCCAAAAAGATGCATTATAATTTTTTTATGATGCCATCCACGATTCCATATTTCTTACTTTCTTCTGCATCCATCCAATAATCGCGGTCAAAATCTTCCATGATCTTATCAACAGTCTGGCCACAATTCTGTGCCAATATTTTGGCACCTAAATCTTTTGCTTTTTGAATCTGTACAGCCATGATCTCAAGATCAGCGCTTGTGCCTTGTCCGCCGCCACTCGGCTGATGGATCATTACTTCACCATGAGGGAATATAAAGCGTTTTCCTTTTTGACCGCCGCTTAATAAAATACTTCCCATACTCGCAGCCATTCCCATACAAACCGTACTTACAGGAGAAGAAATCATTTGCATTGTATCATAAATAACCATTCCGCTGGTAATCACTCCTCCGGGGCTGTTGATATAAAAAGTAATTTCTTTTCCGGGATCCATTGCTTCAAGGTAAAGAAGGCGGTTGGTAATTTCTCTTGCACTTTTATCATGAACCTCACCCCAAAGAAATACTTTTCTTTGTTCAAGGAATTTTTTATCAAACACCATTCCACCCATCATCTTTTCAATTGGATTTTCAGGAGTTGCTACTTCCGGCTCTTCTTCCTGGTCAAAACGTGTTAAATTTTTTTTATAAAAATTCATATCAAATTATTTTTAGTCAGTTTATTTTTTTTCTTTCCTTGCATTGGTAACCAAAACTTCATCGATTAATCCATAATCTTTTGCTTCAGAAGCCGTCATCCAGAAATCACGATTGCTGTCTTTGGCAACTTTTTCCTCACTTTGCCCGGTATGGTTACTCAGAATTTCATACAATTCGTGTTTGATCTTTCTTACTTCATTCACGGTGATAGCCACGTCCGATGCCTGTCCTGCTGCGCCCGCACTTGGCTGGTGCATCATGATTCTTGAATGTTTCAGCGCACTTCTTTTTCCCGGAGCGCCGGCTGCCATCAGTACGGCTGCCATACTTGCGGCGATCCCTGTACAAATGGTAGCTACATCAGGATTTACAAATTGCATTGTATCATACAAACCTAATCCCGCGTAAACTCCTCCGCCGGGAGAATTAATATAAAGTTGTACGTCTCTTGTCCTGTCGGTACTTTCTAAAAATAACAATTGAGCCGTAATAATATTTGCTACTTCATCATTTACCGGGTAACCCAAAAAGATGATCCTGTCCATCATCAAACGGCTGTAAACATCCATCACCGCTACGTTCATCGGCCTCTCTTCAATAATGTTTGGTGTTAAGTTGGTAACGTTATGTTTTATATATCCATTGAGTGTATTACTGCTTATGCCTCTGTGTTTGACGGCATATTTTTCAAATTCTTTTCCTGTATTCATAAACTAAATTTAAGGTAAAAACGATTTATGGCGGTGAAGTTCCAAATATTATGCTAACAAAAAAAATAAGACAAAAGGACAGGAGGTAGTTTATAGTTTATAGTTCTTAGTTGAAGACCGGCCGTTTGATACTATTCTTTATTGTGTGTCTTTATTTTTTTCTCTTGCCTTATATTTTATACCTCTCAATTCAGTTCCTCCTAGATAAGATATAAGTGAACTAATCATCTTTCCAACTTCATCCGCCAGTTCTGATAATTCTTTGCGCTTTGCTTCAGTAATGTGATTTCTGTCAAAAGCTCTGTATAATTGGGATTTACATTCACAAATCGAACCGCTTGAATAGGTAAGAAAATTTATGAACTCTAATTTCCTTTTCTTCCAAATCTTTCAGCAATATTATCCATTATTGAACCTGAGGATCTGTTGATTTGATCTTTTAATCCAAAATCTTTTGAAAAACTCCCAATATTAGTTAAAGAAAAAATTTCTGTGCAAAGTAGCCTTGACTTCTGCCAAACTTTTAAATCTTCAAAACTTTGAATAGTCGCCATAAAACTTTTATTAAAAATATAGCAAAGTACCCAAACTAAGAACTACGAACTACAAACTAAGAACTATTAATGGTGATGATGTTCCTGCATTTTAAGAAATTCTTCAGATGAAATCTCTTTTTCTTCAGGCGTTACTTGCGCTTCGAGCCAGTTGAACAATTTTTCAGTAATTAATCTTCTGTAGGAAGCATCCACTTGCTTTTCATCTTTCATCATGCGATCAACATAACTATCGAGCCATGAAGTGTCTTCTCCCATATTCATTTGACCCAAATAACGACCAATCTCTTCTTTCATGCTATTGCGCAATTCTTCGGGTGTTACTTCTAAATTATTGTCCTTGATTATTTTATCACTGATCAAAGTCCATTTCAGTTGGTCTTGAAATTTGGGAAACTCTTCTTCTACCTGCTCTTTTGTTTTTTGTTTTTCACCGCCAATTTCCAACCAGCGTTTTAAGAAAGAATCAGGAAATTCAACAGGAGTATCAATCAAAGTATGATACAACTGGTCCTGCACCTGGTTGTGACCAGCGGCATCCCACTGCTTTTGAATTTCTTCTTCAATCGCTTTGCGAAATTCTGCTTCAGTTTTTATTTCTTTATCAGGAAAAACAAGTTTAAAGAAATCTTCGTTCAACTCTTTTTTTTCTACCAAACCAATTTTGGTGATAGTCATTTTAAAATACTTTTCAATGGAAGAAGAATCCTCTTTATCCAGCCCAAGATCAGATAAGATCCATTCTCTTTCTTTTTCAGGAAAAGCATCTTTCAATTGCAACACAACTGAATCATCCACTTTTTTGCCCTGCAATTTCTGCTGGTAATCTTCAGAAAAATATTTTAATAAAATAGAATTGTCTTTGGAGATTCCTTCCGGAATTACATTTCCTTCTGCGTCGCTTTCTTCAAATAAAACATTCAAAACGTTTTCAGGAGAAGAAACCGTTTCTGCATCTTTAAGATCGCCATTTTTAGTAATCAACTTTTCAATTTCTTCATCAACCATTTCAGGAGTGACCTTCACTTTATAAAATGTTGGTTTTGCTTTTGAAAGCGCGTCTAAAGTAATTTCCGGTTTTAGCCCAATCTCAAAAGGAAAATCATATTCTTCAGGCTTGTTCATATCAAGTTTGCGCAAATCACTTTCCAAAGGCAAAGGATTGGCAAACATTTCAGGCTTTTCCTTCACCAAATAATCCTGCAATTCTTTTTCAACAGTTTTAATTACTTCATCATAAAAGATAGAAGCACCATACATTTTTTTAACCATTCCTGCAGGCACCATTCCTGTTCTGAAACCGGGGATATTTGCCTTTTTACTGTAACTTTTTATTGCTTTTTCAAATGCGGGAAGATAGTCTTCTTTAGAAACTTTCACTGTCAGCTTATCATGAAGATTACCGAGATTTTCTTTTGTTACACTTGCCATTACTCTAAATTTAAAAAACCGTTCATCACGGTTTGTTCTTTTCTTTTGAAGAAAAATAGTTGAAGAAAGTGCGCATGGAGGGACTCGAACCCCCACACCTTGCGGCATCAGATCCTAAGTCTGACGTGTCTACCAATTTCACCACATGCGCTTTTGGGGCGGCAAAAGTAATGGTTTTTTTGATAAAATAAATATCCTGCTTGTTTGATAAAAAAGAATTTTTAATAAAAAGCATTACCCACGGCGACAGTTTGAAATTAATAAAAGGGTGAGGCGTGTTTTTTAACAGAATTAAAACATTGTGAAAGCGATCCCCGTTTAATTTAAAATTTCTGCAAAAAATTCTGGCGTAAATTCGTACCTGATGACAAGTACTCTCGACATCCCAAAATATACGATGAACGAAGAAGAAGAAAAGAAAGAAATTCTTCGTAAATATCGTTCTTTGCTCCGCGCCCTCAAGACGAAATTAAAACCCGGAAACAAAGAACAGATACGGATCGCCTTTGAAATGGCAGCTGAAGCGCACAAAACAATGCGACGCAAAAGCGGTGAACCTTATATTTTACATCCTTTGGCGGTAGCCATGATCTGCGTTGAAGAAATCGGTCTTGGCGTTCGTAGTACGATTTGTGCTTTGCTTCATGATACGGTTGAAGATTCTGATATAACGCTCGACATGGTGTCAAGGGAGTTCGGACCAGAAATAGCAAAGATTGTTGACGGGCTCACAAAAATTTCAAATGTTCTTGACGCAAATTCTTCCCAGCAGGCAGAAAATTTTAAAAAGATCCTTCTTACACTTACCGACGATCCCAGGGTGATTTTGATCAAACTGGCTGATAGGCTTCATAATATGCGAACTCTTGGAAGTATGAAGCGCGAAAAGCAGTTGAAGATTGCTTCGGAAACGGTTTATGTTTATGCGCCGTTGGCTCACAGGATGGGTTTATATAATATTAAGACCGAAATGGAAGATTTGGCGATGAAATATATGGAACCGGATAGTTACCGTTACATCGCTGAAAGGCTTGCTAATACTAAAAGAGAACGTACCCGATACATAAATGATTTTATCCGCCCGATAAAAGAAAAACTGAAGCAGGGCAATTTTAATTTTGAAATATATGGCCGACCGAAAAGTATTCATTCCATCTGGAACAAGATGAAAAAGAAAGGTGTTTCGTTTGATGAAGTTTACGACCTTTTTGCTATCCGCATCATTTTGAATTCCCCGCCGGAAAGGGAGAAAGAAGATTGTTGGAAAGTTTATAGCTTGGTTACTGATGAATACAATCCTTCTACGCAACGGCTGCGCGACTGGCTGAGCAATCCTAAAAGCAATGGTTATGAAGCGCTACACACAACCGTGATGGGACCTCATGGAAAATGGGTGGAAGTGCAAATACGAACTAAAAGAATGAATGACATCGCGGAAAAAGGATTGGCTGCACACTGGAAATATAAAGAAGGCACAACTGATGAAAACCGCTTCGACAAATGGTTTCAGCAAATACGGGATATGCTTGCTGCACCCGACACTAATTCCGTAGATTTTTTGCAGGATTTCAAAACTTCTTTTTTAGCAGAAGAAATTTATGTGTATTCTCCCAAAGGCGATATAAAAATGTTGCCCAGTGGCGCATCGGCTTTGGATTTTGCATTTGCCGTGCACACTGCTGTTGGAGAAAAATGCATCGGCGCTAAAGTGAATCATAAGTTGGTGCCTATTGGTTACAAACTGCGCAGTGGCGACCAGGTTGAAATTATCACGTCTACCAAACAAAAGCCAAAAGCCGAATGGCTGAAGATGGTAATTACAAGTAAGGCGCGCTCTAAAATAAAGGATTCATTAAAAGAAGAGAAAAGAAAAATTGCAGAAGAAGGCAAAGTGATCCTTCAAAAGAAATTGGAAGCGATAGGGGTGCCGATGAGTCCGGGTAACCTGGATGAGATCACTGAATTTTATAAGCTCAATTCCCATTTGGATCTGTTATATGATATCGCAGTTAAAAAAATCGATCTGAGTGAATTAAAGGACTTCCAGGTTTATGCGGATAAACTTTCCCAACCTAAGATTACCAAACAGCCGGAAGAAAAGCACCAGCCTTCTTCAAAAAAAGATAAAAAAGACAATGAACTTATCATCTTTGGCGAGAGCAGCGATAAGATTATGTACACACTTGCCAATTGCTGTAAACCCATTCCGGGAGATGATGTTTTTGGATTTATCACACAAGGAGAAGGATTAAAAATCCACCGCACAAACTGCCCCAATGCTGCGCGTCTTTTAGCAAATTATGGACACCGGGTGGTAAAAACCAAGTGGGTTAAAAATAAAGAAATTTCCTTCCTTACAGGCATTAAGATTGTAGGTTTGGATGATGTAGGCGTTATCAATAAAATTACAAATCTGATAAGTGGCACTTTAAAGATAAATATTAACGCACTTACTATTGAAGCCAAAGAGGGTTTGTTTGAAGGTAACGTGCGAGTGTATGTTCATGATAAAGATGAACTGGATGATTTGGTGATTGCCCTGAAAGCTTTGCCAGGCATTGAAAGTGTAGAAAGATACGATACGGAATAGATTATCTTTAGCAGTAAACAAACTTATTTCTAAAATTCTTATTCTTCTTTGCTCTTTCGCGTGAACAGCAAAAAGGCAATTGGCTGGAGTTTTTATTTTCCAATTTTTTCTTTGAGAAATTTTCTTATTTGCTGTAGATCTTCTTTTGGAAATGCGTTTTTTGGAATTAAGAAAAACGCCCGGCTATTGAAGTATAAATGAAAGAAATTGGTGCTTTCAACAAAGCTTGAAAAGTCTTTCCATGGCCAGCTACGGCTACCTCTGTCATTTTCAAGAAACATATGTTGGTCTTCAAAGCTTACCTGGAATTTGTCTTTGAAAGTTGCCGCTTTCCGGTAAATAATAATTGGAAGTACGAACCAGAAAGCAAGCATCAAAGCAAACCAAAGTGTAGAACTAAGCAGGAAAGCCAGGGGATCTACTTTTCCCATGAAATAAAGAACAGCAGAAGTGATTGCAAAAATATTTACAATGACGATCATAACTTTTATTTCATTTCTGCTAAAAAAATGAAAACGTAACGCCTGCAAAACTTTTGGCCGGCTGTAAGAAAAGAAGGAGGATGTCATTTCAAACAAATGTACAATGACTGATGAATGTTGCAATTATTTTCTTAATGCAGATGGGTTTTCAATAGACGATTCCATCTACTTTTATTTGTAGCCACAAGGCGGCCACCCTAGGAAGTGAACCCAGCTTTCATGATTTCAGTTAGAGTTTAAATAACTGATTTCAGGAGACTTCAATATGATATTTATATAAAAAATGGAGCCTATGATTCAGACATTTTAAAAACAAAAGAATCCCGTTTACATAACCAACATATTGGTAAAGACAGTTTTGGCACTTTTCTAATACCAAGCGACATGATTTGAATCAGTTAGTAAGTTGATTTCAATTATGAAAAATAGTTTCAGGCTCTTCTATCTTTAACAGTTCCGGTCCATATTTTTCCTGCAACGTACTTGGGTATACCGGAATAATCCTGATTATAATGGACATTAACAACGACCTTGACCCTTTGGATAATTCGAAATCTGCTCTTCTCAGGAAGATGGCCTCAGTAAAGGAATCATTTGAAGAAAAAGGTGCGAATGAGCTGTCTCACCCGGTTAACGAGACATATTGGGCTCTTTTCGAAAAATCAAAAAATCCGCTTTTAATGATTGATGGTTCTTTTCGGTTTATAAAATGCAATGACGCTACTTTAAATTTATTGGGAGCTGTATCAAAAGAACAGGTAATTAATAAGCCTCCTTCTTATTTTTCACCAAAATATCAACCCGATGGCCAGCTTTCTGCCGTTAAAGCAGCAGAAATGATCAGCAGCAGCTTACGAAAAAGGGCAGCACGAATTTGAGTGGGTTCATAAAAGATTTGATGGGGTTCTCCTTTCTATAAAGGTAAACCTTACAACGGTTCCACTCCAAAAAGAAAAGATATTGCTGGTCAACTGGCAAAATATTACCGAACACAAAAAGGCGGAAGAAACCATCCATAAGCTTCACCAGGCTATTGAACAAACAAATGAAATAGTCTTCATGACAGATGTGGATGGAACGATCAATTTTGTGAATGCGGCTTTTGAAGAAGTGTATGGATATAAAAGAGGGGAAGTTGTTGGTAAAGTAACCCCGCGTATCCTCAAGAGTGGGCTGATGGAAAAAAAGTTTTATGAGAATTTATGGAAAAAGCTTCCGGCTGGAAAAGGTGTGAATAGAGAAATGATCAACAAAACAAAGGACGGACGATTAATTAATATTCATACTTCATTGAGCCCGGTTTTTAATGATGAAAAAAAATTGACCGGTTATATGTGTGTTCAGCAAGACATCACAGAAAAGAAAATAGCAGAAAAAAAATTAGTTGCCGCTGAATTACAATACCGCACACTTTTTGAAAAAGCGCCGGATGGAATATGCCTGATAGATTATGAAACACTCCTCCCGCTTGATTTTAATACAAAAGCTCACACACAGCTTGGCTATTCCAGGAAAGAATTCAGTCGTTTAAAAATTTGGGATTATGAAGTGCTTGAAACTCCAAAAGTTATAAAAGACCGGGTGAGAAAAATAATGAAAGATGGAGGCGACGATTTTATAAGCAGGCATAAAACTAAAAATGGGGAGATCAGGGATGTTCATGTAATAGTTCAGAAAATTATGTTGAACGACAAGCCGGTATTTTATGCACTTTTTCGAGACATTACAGATAAAGTCAGGTTGTCAAATGCCCTGAAAAGCCAGGAAGAAAACCTTCAACGCGAAATTATTGAGGCTACTTTATCAGGCCATGAAGCAGAGAAAAATGAACTGGGAAGAGAATTGCACGACAATGTTGATCAACTGCTCGCCACCGTTAAAATTTACCTTGGAATGGTAAAAACAAAGAAAGGTAACATCGACAGAGATCTGGTGGAACAAAGCTATCAGTATCTGACTACAGCGATGGATGAATTGCACAAACTTTCCCATTCGCTTGTGTCACCCGCACTGAAAGAAACAGGACTTCAGGAAAGTCTCAGCGCATTTATTCAGGAAATGAATTTAACGGCTGCCTGTAAGGTAAAGCTGATTTATAAAATAAGGAAAGGCCGGATATCAGATCAAAAATTGGCACTTACCATATTTCGTATTATCCAGGAACAAATGAATAATATTTATAAATATGCAAAAGCCGATACGGTTATTATCTGTTTAACGGAAAATCATGGCCATTTGGAATTATCGGTTTTAGATGATGGTGTAGGATTTGATGCAACAAAAAAAGGGAATGGGATCGGGTTAAGAAATATACAAAGCAGGGCAGAAATTTTTTCAGGCAGTATGAACATTTTGTCTTCACCCGGCCAGGGATGCGAACTCCGCGTAAAAATTCCCCTTAAATAATTTCGCTTATGCCTCTGTATCACGTTTGCTATTTCAGTACTTCAAAACTGCGATTTTTTTCCTTGGCAGAGTCTGTTAAAAACGAAGTACACTTTTATGTACTGTGATGTATCCCACACAAAATAAAAAATCTTCCTCCAACTTCGTTTACTGCTTTTGCAAATTGTAAAAATTCATAGTCAATATAAGAATATTTGGAATTTCTTTCTTATGCTTTTGAAGTCCTTTAATTATGTTAGTGTCAAGCCTCTGTATTTCGATAGAATTTTATTAAAACAATTTCTTACTTTGTGGCATAACTGATTGCTCTACGCTTTAAATGTGCAAAGGATTTCAGCTTAATTTTTAAAACCTGATTTTAAGTAAAATGAACGGAGAATCGTTGAACATACGGGAAGATAATTTGCAAAAACTGAAAGAACTGTTTCCTGATGTGTTTTCAGAAGATAAATTAGATTGGGAAAAACTGAAAGCTACTTTTAGTGAAGATATTAATTTTGCCAACGAACGTTATGTACTAAACTGGGCCGGCAAAGGCGATGCTTTTAAAACCTTGCAAATACCTACCACCGCTAGCTTAAAACCTGCGCCGGAAGAATCCATAAATTTTGATACTACCCAAAATGTTTTTATTGAAGGTGAAAACCTGGAAGTGCTGAAAGTGTTGCAAAAATCTTATTATGGAAAGATAAAGTGTATCATCATCGATCCGCCTTACAACACCGGCAACGACAGTTTTATTTATCCTGATAGTTTTAAAGAAAACAAAGCGGATTATGAAAAGCGCGTTGGGGATAAGGACGAGGAAGGTTACCTGATGAAAGAAGGATTGTTTAGAAAGAACAGTAAAGACAGCGGGCACTTTCACAGCAACTGGCTAAGCATGATGTATCCGCGTTTGTTCCTGGCAAAAAACTTATTGAAAGATGATGGCGTGATCTTCGTTCATATTGATGATAATGAAGTGAATAATTTAAGGTTGTTAATGAATGAGATTTTTGGGGAGGAGAATTTTGGTTAGATTGTCTAATCTGGAAAAAAAGATATGGAGGTGGAGCAATAAGAAAAGCACCTTGTTTCACTTCACGAATATGTATTGATGTTTGCAAAAAAAATTAATATATTAAATCCAATTTTTATACCTAACAACCAAGAATCAATTTCAAGATGATTATACGAAAAAGGATAAGCACTTTGAAAAGCGTGGCGGGTACCGGACGCATCCATTGGAAGGCCAACAAAAAGTATGGGTGAACGGAAGAATCTTGTTTTCTCTATTCCTGCGCCTGATGGATCAGCAGTTGTGCCCAAAAGGCAATGGCTTTGGAGTAAAGAACGAACATTTACAGCACTTAATAATGATGAATTAGAGTTTTTGCAAGGTAAAGATGGCAATTGGACGTTCATACAAAACAATATTTAAATGATGAAAATGGCGAGGAGCGTAAAATAAAGGCTTTTTCTACTAATTGATAATGATTTGACTCAACATGGCACCAACGAGATAATTGAGAAATTTTCGAAGATGCTCAAATATTTTCATTTCCGAAACCAACAGGATTAATTAAGCAACTATTAAATGTTGCGGATTGAAGATGGGAATGAAATTGTTCTCGATTTTTTTAGTGGTTCTGCCTCAGTGGCTCAAGCCGTTTTAGAATCAAAATCAGGACGGAAAAAATCGCCAATTTATAATAGTCCAGTTACCGGAATTCTTAGAATGAAGATTCGGTTTTTAAAGCAGGATATAAAACAATTGCCGATATTTCCAAAGAACGCATTAGAAGGGTAATAAAAAATAATATGAAAATGAGAAATTACACTTAAGCAGAAAAGCCGAATTGAATGTTTGAAAATCATGTAAATGGATAAATTGGAATCTGGTTTAAGGTTTTAAAGTCTTTAAACTTTCGTCCTCTAATTTTAAAATATGGCGTGGCGATGAAATCACAGAAGAAAACCTTGCTCAGCAATTAGAGGTGTTTACCGATCCCGTAAGACAAGGAAGTGAAGAAGAAAATATGTTGTATGAATTAATGATAAAAGCGGGTTATCAACTTACTGATAATATTGAAAAGGCCGATAAATTCTATTCAATAAATAATGGAGAACTAATCATTGCTTTAGAAGAAATGAGCCTAACAATTGTTGATAAAATAGTAGCTGCCAAACCACAAAAAGTAATTACACTTGATCATCTTTTCACCGACAACGATCAGTTAAAAACCAATACGGTATTGCAGATGAGAGATGCGGGAGTGGAATTTAAAACTGTCTGAATCGCAGATTAAACTGATTAACGGATAACACGGATTCTTGAAAAATCAGCGATTCAGACAATTAAGCGATTCAGCCAATTAAATACTAAGATGCAACAAGAGTTAAAATATAAAGGCATTAGTGAAAAGATAATTGGTGCTTCATTTGAAGTTCACAAATTTTTAGGAAACGGGTTCCAGGAAGTAATTTATCAAAGAGCGTTAGCTTATGAATTTCACAAGGCCGGGCTAATATTTGCAAGGGAAATTGAACAGGATATTTATTATAAAGATTTAAGTGAGCCAATAGGAACACGGAGAGCGGATTTTGTAGTTGAAAGCAAAATATTGGTAGAGTTAAAAGCAATTATTCAGTTAGAAGATGTGCATTTAGCACAGGCATTAAATTATTTAAAAGCCTATAAATTAGAAGTAGGCCTTTTAATTAATTTTGGATCGAAGAGCTTGACATTTAAAAGGCTTATCCTATCAACACAATAAATCAGTTTAATCTTTAAATCCGCCTAATCAGCGATTCAGACAAACAAAATGAAAAAAGAGCAAATACAACAACTCTTCGAACAATTTGAAAATGCCTGCTACGATTATAAAGGTATTGAATGCTGGAGTGCACGGGAATTGCAAACTATTTTTAATTACACTGATTGGCGAAATTTTTTGAAGGTCATTGATAAGGCCAAAGAATCTTGTAAAAACAGTGGTGGCGAAGTTTCTGATCATTTCGTTGACGTCAACAAAATGATAGAATTAGCTAAAGGAGCACAACGCGAGATAGAAGATGTAGCCCTTACAAGGTATGCCTGTTATTTGATAGCGCAAAACGGCAATGCAGCAAAATCTGAAATTGCATTTGCCCAAACTTATTTTGCAGTTCAAACACGCAAACAGGAAATTATTGAACAAAGGCTTTTGGACATTGCGAGGGTAACTGCACGGGAAAAATTATCGAAATCAGAAAAAAAACTTTCGGGAATTATATATGAAAGAGGAGTAGATGACAGGGGTTTTGCCATCATCCGTAGCAAAGGTGACCAGGCATTATTTGGTGGCTTTTCAACAAACGACATGAAGTCGAAATTACAAGTGCCACGAACCAGGCCTTTAGCCGATTTCCTGCCAACGCTGACTATTAAAGCAAAAGATTTTGCAACGGAACTTACCAGCCATAATGTAACTGAGAAAGACCTGAAAGGAGAAGACAAATATATCAAAAGAGCATGTTGACAATAATCGTGCAGTGAGAAGAATGCTGATTGAAAGAGGCGTAAAACCAGAGCAACTTCCTCCTTCTGAAGATCTAAAAAAAGTTCAAAGAAGATTGGACGGAGATGAAAAGAAAGTGACAAAAGAAGCAAAGAAAAAGAAATGAAACTCCACTTCGACAGTAACCAGGAATATCAATGGGATGCCATCAAATCGATTACCGATATATTTGAAGGGCAACCTTTGAGCACCGGAGATTTTGAATTTTCCATTGGAAGAAACAGGAACCCTTCTTTCTGAAAATGGCTTTGGTAATAAATTGAATTTAAGTGAACACCAAATCTGGAAAAACATTGAATCGATCCGGCATCGCAATCAACTAACAGCAGCAAAGCAAACCTTCCAGGGCATGCATTTTTCTATTGAAATGGAGACGGGTACCGGCAAAACCTATGTGTACCTGAGAACCATTTATGAATTGCAAAAGCTTTACGGATTTAAAAAATTTGTGATCGTAGTTCCTTCAATTGCCATTCGTGAAGGCGTTTTAAAAAATTTGGAAATTACTCATCAACATTTTCAATCTCTGTATGATAAAGCGGCCATTAATTTTGAAGTATATGATAGTAAAAAAGTTTCCAACCTGCGCGGCTTTGCTTCAAATAACGCCATCCAGGTTTTGGTTATTAATATTGATTCATTTGCCAAAGATGAAAACATCATCAACAAACCCAATGATAAGTTAACAGGGAAGAAGCCGGTTGAATTTATTCAAACCTGCAACCCGATTGTGATTGTAGATGAGCCTCAAAATATGGAAACTGAAATTCGTAAACGGGCGATTGAAAACCTGAATCCGCTTTGTACCCTTCGATATTCAGCCACCCATACCAATTTGTACAACCTGATGTATTCATTAAACCCGGTAAAGGCTTATGACCTCGGTTTGGTAAAGCAAATAGAAGTGGATTCAGTAATGAGTGAGAATGCCATGAATGAAGCATTCATCCGGTTGGAAAAAGTAAATGCAACAAAAACCAGGATAAGTGCGAAAGTGAAAATTGATTACAATACAGATAAAGGCGTTATCAAAAAAACTGTTACCGTAAAGACAGGCGACGACTTATATAAACTGAGTAATCAAAGGGAAATTTACAAAGATGGTTTCATCATAGAGGAAACAGACGCAGCGAATGGAAGCATCAGTTTGACGAATGGAGTTACACTTTTAGTTGGCGAATCACAAGGAGGGATGAATGATGAGGTAATGAAATTCATGATTCGTAAAACAGTAGAAGAACATTTAAAAAAAGAAAAGGCTTGCAAGGAAAAAGGCATAAAAGTGCTTTCACTGTTTTTTATTGATCGTGTGAAAAATTACCGGGAATACGATGCAAGCGGTAATCCCGTGGATGGAAAATTTGCCCATTGGTTTGAAGAGGCATACAAACATGAAATATCAAAACCCGTGTTTCGTGATTTGGATTCTTATTCAGTTGACGAAATTCATAACGGCTATTTTTCGCAGGACAATAAAGGCCGGATAAAAGATACCGGTGGCGAAACCAAGGCAGATGATGATACCTACAAGCTCATCATGCATGACAAAGAAAAGCTGCTGGATATTAATACGCCATTACGTTTTATATTCAGTCACTCTGCACTTCGGGAAGGTTGGGACAATCCGAACGTATTCCAGATTTGTACGTTGAATGAAACCAAATCAGAAATTAAAAAGCGGCAGGAAATCGGAAGAGGGTTGCGATTGCCGGTAAACCAGGGAGGTGATAGGATCTTTGATAAAAACATCAACAGGCTGACGGTTGTTGCGAATGAATCTTACGAGGATTTTGCAAAAGCGTTGCAACAGGAGATTGAACAGGATTGCGGAGTGGACTTTACCGGAAGAGTAAAAGACAAGTCGAAGCGCGAAAAGGTAAAGTTGAGTAAAGGATACGGGTCGGAGGCATTTATGGAAATCTGGAATAAGATAAAATACTGTACCCGGTACAGTGTAAAATATGATACTTCCGATTTAATAACACTTGCTGCCAAAGCGGTAAAGGGAATGCCTGAAACCCAAAAGCCGTCAATAAGATCCACAAAGAAAAAAGTGTTGATCAACGAAGAAGGAGTTGAAGGTCAATTGATCAGTGACAGTGGGAATGATTTTGATTTACCCTTTGAAATTCCTGATATGCTCGGTTATATCCAGGGTAAAACTGAATTGACACGCAGTACTATTTTGGAAATATTAAAAAGATCAGGAAGGATAAATGAATTATTGGTGAATCCGCAATTGTTTATGGACAACGCGGTTGCAGCGATAAAATCTGAGTTATACGAATTGATGATTAATGGTATCAGGTATGAAAAGATTGGATATAAGATGTATGAGATGAAATTGTTTGAGGACAATGATTTGGAGATATATCTTGACAATTTCACGCACATAGTTTCTAACCCAGATAAAACAATTTATGAAAATTATATCCCTCTTGATTCTACGGTAGAAAATGATTTTGCCAAAGATTGTGAAAGCAGCGAGAACATTGAATTTTATTTTAAACTTCCCTTTTGGTTTAAAATTGATACACCCATCGGCAGCTATAATCCTGATTGGGCCATCGTGTTTAAAGGAGAAAAGAAAATTTATTTTGTAGCCGAAACAAAAAGTGCCGGACAGGAATTAAGGGGAAGTGAAAAGATGAAAGTGAAGTGTGGCGAAAAACATTTCCGTGAATTTAAAGACGTGAAATTTGAGCAGGTGAGTAAGGTGGAGGATTTGAGGTGAGGAGCAATAAATACCCTTTTTCATTCAGTGCATAATGAAAAGTAGTAAAGGCTTTTTTTTGCAAAAACGGTTCCATATAAATAAGCACATTTCGGCAACTTATGAAATCTAATTTTGCAAAAGGAGGATCTTTTAAAAAATTGTGTACTGCAAAAACGCACATATCTCTGATCGTCTTTTTCACCTGGTAAGTACCATCTGTTTTGGTAAAAAATTGTTGTAGCCGCGACTCAGGAACACCCTCCAGTTCCCTTTTTTGATATTGACCGCTCCTTGCTTTTGCAATTGATTTTTCTGAAATATCGGTAGCGAATATTTGTATCTTAATAGTAGATATTTTATCGCTTAGGTATTCATGCAGGCATATTCCTATAGAATAGGCTTCTGAACCGGCTATCCAGATGCGCAAAGGATTATTTATCGATTTACTTTTTATTATTTCCGGAAAAACGGATTCGCATAAAGTCTCAAAAGTTATAGGGTCGCGAAAAAATTCCGTAACAGGTATTAAAAGATCTTGGAATAAAATATCCTGTTCTTGCTTATTTTGTTTCAGGTATTCCAGGTAGTCAACCACGGTTTCCTGTTTAAGTATGGCCAGACGGCGAAGAATGCGTCTGCGGATAGTAGGTTGCTTATAATACGTAAAATCAACAGCCTTTCGAATACGGAGCAGCGAGAGTATCTTTTTAAAACTTTCTTCTTCCGTTAACTCTCCTTTTTGCGCATCATTTAAAGGAAGCATATTCAAAGTACGGTGAAGCTCCAGCAACTGTTGTGGCATTTTTTCAGCGGCAAGGATAAAATCCACGACTTCTGCATTAATAGCACTTTGTGGCATAGCATCATAGGCAGCGCTATCAGGTGCCTCTGCAAAAGTAATACCGCCCTTCCCTTTGATGTTTTTCAATCCGATTGTACCATCTGTCCCTGTACCTGATAATACAATTCCGATAGCATGGCTTTGGTGTACCTCCGCAAGTGATGAAAAGAAAATATCGATAGGCATATTTTTCTGATCTCTCGGCGGCCGTGGATTTAGCTGAAGAATGCCATCAGTTGCTACAAGCATTTTATTGGAAGGGATAATGTAAATATGATCCGGTTGTACCTCACATTATCTCTTATTTCATACACAGGAATGGTAGTTTCTCTTTGTAAAATTTCCGGTAATGAACTACTATGCTCGGGATGTAAATGCTGAACTAAGATATAAGCCATTCCTGAGTTATTGGGTATTGTTTTTATCAGTTTTTTAAAAGCTTCCAGGCCGCCTGCTGAAGCACCAATACCTACAACAGGAAAAAGGTTTTTAGAGAGAATTGCAGGTTTGTTTTTGTCTTCTTTCGCCATATCGGTAGAATTGTAAATCAGTAAAAGGTAAACATAATATCTGGAAGAATTGCGGTAAAAGCAGTTATTTGTAAAAAATCATATCTACTGCATTTATCATTTAAGAAAAAAACAAAAAAAAATCCAGTAATTGTTACCTCCCGTATTCCAATAGCAAATCGTGAAAGTACTGAGGGAACATATAGCTGCAATTTGGTGTTATCAAAATGAAGATCAAACTGAGTTTTGGGAAGCATATAAAAGTTCTTTCATGTGGTCAACATGAACACCGCCACTTGTATTGCTTTCTTTTAACAAAGCAATTTCCAACGATTCCAATTTCTCTACAACGGTTTGTAATAATATCTCATTCATGACTTTTCATTTTTATAAATGCAATCCCCTTTGATTTTTTCTTTACAGCAATTAAGCTAACTAAATAAATATGCGAATAAAAGGTGTGGATTTTTATAGTCGATTAATTCTCCTTAAAAGCACTTGGAGTTACACCAAATTTTGATTTAAACACCGTTGAAAAATATGCCGCTGATGAAAAGCCGGATTTGAAAGCAATTTCTGAAATACTCAGGTTTTCATGTTGCATATAATATTTTGCTTTTTGCAGTCTTGTTGTTACAATGTAGTCATTAACGTTGCAATTTAATACCGTTTTTACTTTTCGATAAAGTTGTATTCTTGAAATTCCTAATTCCCTACAGATATCATTAACGCCAAACTTATCATTGCTGATGTTATTTTCAACAATGGCTGTGAAGTCTATCATAAATTTCCTATCCTCTTTTTTTGATACCTGCGATTTTTCTTCTGAAAAAATTTCCCCGGAATAATGGTCTTTTATTTTTTCACGGTTTCGTAGCAGACTTTTAATAGTTTTTTGCAGGAAAAGTAAATTAAATGGCTTTGTAATATAGGCATCAGCCTGGGTTTCCATGCCTTCAATCTTTTGGTTTTCCTGGTCTTTGGCTGTCAATAAAATTACCGGAATATGGGATGTCCGTACATCGCTTTTGAAAATTTGAGTTAACTCAAGACCGTTTTTACCAGGAATAACAATGTCGCAAAGTATCAGGTCAGGCACTTCATCAAAAGCAGACCGCAAGGCACTGTTTCCATCAGGCGCTTCAATAATATGATATTCTGTTCCCAGCCTTGCGGCGAGATAATCCCTCATTTCATTATTATCTTCAATGATAAGCAACGTAAGATAGTTCGGCAGAGCAGCTCCAAAATCATGTTCTGGAATGTTATTGATATTATACAGATCGGTTGTATAAATATCAGCATGTTCATTACTGATGGCTTCTTTATTTGTATCGCTTTCGAATTCACTTTTTTCAAAATGAGTATTTCCTAATGGCAAAACAATTTCAAAAATTGATCCCTTTCTCCTTTCACTTTTTACTGAGATAGAACCGTGATGTAGTTCCATCAATTCTTTTGATAACGCAAGACCAAGCCCTGTACCTTTATAATTTTCATATACCCCCTGGAAGAAAGGTTCGAAGGCATGATCAATCACTTCCTTTGTCATTCCAATACCATTGTCTTCTATTTTTATTATTGCATTGGTTGTGTCTTTTGAAATAGTTAAATGAATAAGCCCATATTCATTAGTGAATTTGAAAGCATTTGACAGTACATTAAAAATTACCTTATCCATCATTGTCGGATCAATCCACGCAAAAAGACAGCGTTCACTGGTGATGAATTCAAGATCTATATTTTTATTTTTAGCGAGTACTTTAAATGAATCCACAATTTCTTTTACAAAACTGACAAGGTCAATCTCAGACACATGAGGCTTCATTTTTTTGAATTCAATTTTTCTAAAATCCATTAGCTGGTTAACAAGCCTGTATAAACGCATTGCATTTCTCTGGATCAATTGTAATGCCTGCCGGGTATCCTGTTGTAATTTAGTGTTCGCGATCAATTCGCCCAATGGTGCAAAAATTAATGTTAGCGGAGTGCGAAATTCATGTGATATGTTGGTGAAAAAATTAAGTTTCGCCTGGTGAGCTACCTCTGCTTTTTCTGACATTTCAATTAGCTTGTTGCTTTGCCTTGATATTTCTTCGTTTTGTAATTTTAATTTTTGAGTGATTCTTTTATTTTTCTTCCATGAATAAAATACTGCTGTTCCCAAAAGAAAAACCAGCGAGAGCGCAACGATCAGTATATTATTGAATGTCCGCTGATTATTGTAAATTCTTATTTGTTCACTTAAAACATTTTGCTGCCGTTCTATATCTTTTTGTTGAGTACTGATTTTGTCAGATTGCAGTTTCATTAATCTAACGTTAGTTGAATCTACTACTGAAGTTTGAAGTATATTTTCTTTCGTAAAATTTTCTTTATTAAGAATTTTGACGGCCACTTGTATTGCCTCTTCGCCGCCGGTCGGGTATAGTAACGAAGCGGTGATTATTTTGTTTGTGATAAATTCTATGCCTGCGCCTTTACCAGGTAAAGCATCAACGCCGATAATTTTTTTGTTATCATTTGGATTTAAAGTCTTGAGTGCCTCATAAGCTCCTACCGCCATTACATCATTATGGGCAAATATTAAATCAGCATCTTCTTCTTCCTCCTTTGAAAGTTTAAGGATTTCTTTATAAGAATTTGCTTTTAACCAGTCACCAGATACTTCTTTTATAATTTTAAGAGATGGATATTTTTTAATCGCGTTTGCAAAACCATTTTCTCTTTCAATTGCCGGGGAAGAGCCAGGAAGCCCGGATACTTCAATGATATTACCTTTCCCCCTTAATAAGTTCGCAGTATATTCTCCTGCCAAATTTCCTACTTCATAATTATCTGCCCCTACATAAGCTGTATAAAATGATGAGCTTATTTTTCTATCAACAACAATAACAGGAATGCCCCCGGCATAAACTTCATTTACAATTGGTGTAAGTGGCTCTGCTTCGTTTGGCGATATTATGAGCAGGTCAATATTCTGTCCAAGTAATTCTTTTACTTGTTGAATTTGCCTCTTGCTATTTCCATCTGCGTTTTTATAAATGAATTGAATATTATCATTGAAGGCCAATTCCCTTTTCATTCCTTCAAGCATACTTTGTCTCCATTTGTCTGATGCGACGCATTGAGAAAATCCTATAGTATAAATTTTCTTAGTTGTTTTGTGGCATGAGAATCCAAAAAAACAAATGAAGATTATTAATAAAAAATGATAGATTTTATTATTTGATATGATAATTAGCTGATTCAATCGTAAATAAATAATGGCATTATATTGAAAGACAAATTATTTCTTTAAAGCGATGCAACAATATTGAAAATTGATAATACAATTTCAAATTTTTTTTTGAAATAAAAGATACGATTCATTTTTTAACTAATATAAATCAATCGTTTACCTAAATTTTAGTTGCAGTACAAATTTAGAAGTATTAGTTCTGAATTTGAACAATAAAGCAGGCGCTTCGGGTTTATATTCGGTTTCAAATTGCTTGGTATATGAACAGAAAATTGCTTTTATGGAGTATAGTTGTCGCTCTCGGTGGTTTCTTATTTGGTTTTGATACTGCGGTAATCTCAGGCGCAGAACAGGATATAAAAAGAATATGGGAATTAAGTGATGTCCTTCATGGTGTTGCCATTGCCATTGCACTTTATGGAACCGTAATTGGTGCCTTGTTCGGAGGCATTCCGGCCACAAAATATGGAAGAAAAAAGACCCTTCTCTGGATTGGTATTTTCTATTTAATTTCTGCAATAGGTTCTGCGTTGGCCCCTGGAGTATATGTTTTTATGACGTTCAGGGTTTTAGGCGGTTTAGCAATTGGTGCATCATCTGTTGTGGCGCCAATGTATATCACAGAAATCGCCCCCGCCAAAAATCGTGGTAAGCTGGTTGCTACTTTTCAATTTAATATCGTATTTGGAATATTGGTAGCGTACTTATCAAATTATTTATTGCAGGGAGTTGGTGGCGAGAATAGTTGGCGATTAATGCTTGGCATCGTGGCTATTCCGGCATTAATATATTCTATCCTCGTTTTCTACGTTCCCGAAAGTCCAAGGTGGCTTATAGTACATAGAGGTGATTATAATACTGCCCGTAAAACACTTGAAGTAAGTGATCCGGGAGGAGTAGATGAAGCTATAACTGCCCTTCACAAATCTATTGAAGAAGACAATCAGAAGGAAAGCTTATCTGCATTTTTATCAAAGAGATTTAGTATCCCTATTTTCCTCGCTATGCTCATTGCGTTCTTTAATCAGCTATCAGGCATAAACGCAGTTATTTATTTTGCACCTCGCATTTTTGAACTGGCAGGAATTGGAAAGCAGGCGGCATTTCTTCAAAGCGCTGGCATTGGGCTTGTAAATTTAGTTTTTACGATGGCTGGGTTATATCTTATTGACAGAATTGGAAGAAGGAAGCTCATGTTAATAGGCTCTGTCGGTTATATTATTTCATTAGCATCTGTTGCGTTTGCGTTTTTTTCGGGCCATTCGGGAGGAGTAGTTGTTCCCATTTTGTTATTTATATTTATTGCTTCTCACGCAATAGGCCAGGGTACTGTAATCTGGGTATTTATTTCAGAAATATTTCCTAATAGCGTTAGGGCTTACGGTCAATCGCTTGGATGCACCACTCACTGGGTTTTAGCTTCTATCATTACAACAGTGTTCCCGATAATGGCTTCAAGGTTTGGAGCGGCACCTATATTCCTGTTCTTCGCTTTCATGATGGTGCTGCAACTGCTTTGGGTGATCTTTAAAATGCCTGAAACTAAAGGTGTGTCTCTTGAAGACCTGGAAGCAAAGTTTGTGAGGACCAAAAGCATAGAACCTAAAATTGTTCTTCTTAGTAGCTGATCAAATGCTTCAAAAGATGATTAACATGGAAAAGAATAATGATCATAAAGTAGTTTGTTTCGGAGAAGTGCTCTGGGATATTCTTCCCACGGGTGCCGTCCCGGGCGGAGCGCCTATGAATGTTGCCTATCACCTCCACAAGCAACAAAAAAATCCTGCACTAATAACCAGTATAGGCATTGATGAAAAGGGTGAACAACTGGTGAAAATATTTTCGGACTATGGGATTTGTACGGATTTTTTCCAGGTGGATTATGAGCATGAAACAGGGCAAGTATTTGCACAACCCAACGAACACAATGAAGTTGTTTATGATATTGTTAAACCTGTTGCGTGGGATTATATAAAGTGGGAAGATGACTTTGAAAATTTAGTTTCCAATGCAAATTATTTTGTGTTTGGAACCCTTGCATCAAGAAATCATGTTTCCAAAAAAACGCTGTTTCAATTATTAGAGTATGCCGAAAATAAAGTGCTCGACATCAATTTAAGGGCTCCTCATTTTAATCGAAGGATTGTAGAAGAATTATTATCGAAAGCCGATTTTCTCAAATTAAATATTGCTGAACTCGAATTGATAACCGGCTGGTTTTCCAAACACACAAGCATAGAAGACAGGGTGCGATCCATTACTGACAAATTTAAAATTCAAAACATGGTAGTTACTATGGGTGGAGATGGCGCAGTGATGTATTATAACGGTAATAAATACATGCAAAAAGGTTATAAAGTGGATGTGGTAGATACTGTAGGGAGTGGTGACGCTTTTTTAGCAGGGCTGTTAGCCCGGTTATTAGAAAAGGCTTCGCCGGTTAATGCTCTTGAGTTTGCAAGTGGCCTGGGCGCTTTTATCGCAATGCAAAAAGGAGCATGCCCTGTATATAACGTTGATGAAATATATAACCTGCTTAAAACAGGAGTTGTTCAGTAAAGTAAAGCCATGGAATCTCTATTAACTATAAAATTTAAAAATTTCAATCACAAAAAACTTTTTTATGAAAAAATTACAGATTTTATTGCCAATGTTGATTATGGCAATATGCAGCTTTGCCCAGCAAAAAACTATAACGGGAACGGTTACGGGCAATTCAGATAAAGCCCCGCTCGCCGGAGTTACCGTACAGTCAAAAAACAAAACGGCCTTGACAGATAATATAGGAAAGTTTACTATTGAAGCATCTGTAGGTGATAATCTTACATTCACTTCCGTAGGATACAAATCAGTGACGGTCAAGATAACAAGCCTTGAAGATGTATCGGTGGGGTTAGATGCGCGCTGCAAAGGAACTTGAACAGGTTGTTGTAATAGGGTATTCTTCTCAAAAGAAAAAAGATTTAACCGGAGCAGTTGCCGTAGTGGAGTTAACCCCGGCAGTAAAAAATAATACTTCCGGTAATGTAATGCAGGCTCTCCAAGGAAGGGTGGCAGGTTTATACATCGAAAAGGATGGCTCACCAAATGGGACTAATTCAAGAATATTGATAAGAGGTGCTAATACCTTGGGAAATAACGATCCGCTTTATATTATAGATGGAATAGCAACTACGAGACCGGAAGTTTTTCAAAATATGGACCCGGCAACTATTGCTTCAGTCCAGGTTTTAAAAGATGCCTCCGCGGAATCTATTTATGGAGCCCGTGCTTCCAATGGTGTAATTATAGTGACTACCAAGAATGGTGGTAACACAAACGGTAAAGTCAAATTTGATTTTAATAGCAGTATATCGAGCCAGTCAGAAAAATCTGAAAGATTCAAAATGCTGAGTTCGGTGGATAGAGGTAAAGCCTTATGGCAGGCTTCCGTTAATGACCAACAAGACCCAGCAGCAGGTTATGGAGAAATTTACAACTTTGATTGGAATAATGATTTTAATAATCCAGTATTAAATAGTGTAACAGTAAAACCCTTTGTAGGTGGTGATCAGAATACGCCTGCAGGTAATACTGATTGGCAGAGCGTAATGTATAAAACCGGAATTGTAACAAATAATAGTTAAACTGTTTCTGCAGGTAATAAAAACTCTTCATTAGAAATGAACCTCGGGTATCTAAATAACTCAGGTATGCTAAGATATACAGGTTATGAACGTATGAGCGGCAGCATTAACGCAATAACCCGGTCTTTCAATGACAAGGTTACCTTTGGCCTTAATTTGAGGACTGCCAATTCTAATGAAACTTTAACTGCAAATGATCTGGGCAGCGCTTCTACCACATCTCTGGCAGTTACTTTAGCGCCCACTATTCCTGTGTTTCAAAAAGATGGAGTAACCTATGCGGGAGAATTGGGTGCAGGCTATTCTGATAGAAATAATCCCTTGCATATGCAATACCTGTCAAGATGGAATAACGCAAACCGGCTGAGTACGCTTGGTAACATTTTTGTAGAAATTCAACCCATTAAAAATTTATTTTTCAAATCTAATATAGGTGCAGATTATGCCACTTATTCAAGTAAGGTCATTTCGCCAACATTCGTTGAAGGTGCACTAGCCCGCACGACAAATAGCTTGTCGTTTGATAGAAATCATTTTTTAGGACTTACATGGTCAAATACCCTTCGCTATAATTGGAATTTAAATGCAAATCATAGTTTCAAATTTTTAGTGGGAACGGAATATCTCAAAAGGAAAATCAATTTCATTTTACCAAAAAAGAAGGATATGCACTTCAAACCGAAGAGTACTTCACCTAGATGCTGCTACCGGTAATACCATCGCTACCGGAGGATCAACAGGTGATCAGTTGTTCTCTCAATTTGCAAGAGTTGACTATAGCTACTCTGATAAATATCTTGCTGCAGTTACCATTCGCCGGGATGGGTCTTCCCGTTTTGGAAAAAATAATCAGTATGGTATATTTCCCGCAGCTTCAGTTGGATGGAGAATAGACAGAGAAGCATTCATGCAAAAGAATAACTTATTTTCTGAGTTAAAACTCCGGGTAGGCGTTGGCCGGGTAGGCAACCAGGAAATTGGCGATGTTAATAATGTTTCCCTTTACCAGATACTGATATGGAACAATCCAAAACCAGTTAACACCCGGATTTTGGGAGCAATATATGAACATAGGTACTGCGTACTCTTTGTCAGGCGCCAATACCGGAACATTGCCTTCAGGTTTTGTACAATCGCAGGCAGGCAATCCTGACCTTAAATGGAAATCTACTGACGAGATCAATGCCGGGTTAGATTTTAGTATTCTTAAAAATAAAATATACGGTTCATTGTATTATTTTTCCAGGAGTACTACAGGTATATTAATTAACCCACCAGTTGCAGCAGTTTTGGGCGAAGGGCAAAATAAAACCGTAAACGGCGCTTCAAAAAGTAATAAAGGCTGGGAACTTTCATTGGGATACCAAGGTGAAAAAAGAGGAGATTTTACATATGATGTGAAACTTAATTTCGCACATTTCAGAGATAAGGTAACAGAACTTCCTGAAAATGTACGTCCCGCATATCCAGGTATTCCTGGTAATACAATTCTTGGCCATTCCCAGTTTGATATTTTTGGATACAAAACCGACGGCATTCTTCAATCACAAGCCGAAGTCGACAAAGCTCCAACACAAATCGGGGCCGGGCCCGGCAGAATCCGTTATGTAGATATTAATAAAGATGGAAAAATAGATGCCAATGATCAAACTTGGATTGGGTACGACACCGCCTTCGCTTGAATATGGGTTAAGAGTGGATGTAACATACAAAAAATTTGATTCTTCCCGGATTTTGATTCGGTGTAGCAGGACGAAAGGGATTTGATGTTTATACAGTGTTCAATAACCTGATGAGAAGCCGTGAAAATGTAGGGCCTGGCGTATTTAAGGGCTGGACACCAACAAATACCAATACCTCAGTTCCCGCTTTAACACTCAAAGACAATAGTAACCAAGGGCGTACTTCTGATTATTTTTATAGTAAGTACATCCTATTTCAAAATGCGTAATATTCAACTTGGATATAATGTCGTTCCGAAAGCTGTTTTCTCCAGCTTGCGACTTTTTGTAATGGCAGAAAATTTATTCTGGTTCAAAAGCAAAAAATATCAAAGCCCTGACCCCGAAAGAATAGACCTCAAGCCCGTTTCGATACCAAAAACATTAACCTTTGGGATTAATGCATCATTTTAAAAATAAAACTTACATCAAAATGAAAAATATAAAAATAATTACTTTTCTACTATCAGGGTTATTGGTTGTTAGCTCT
>CAWEQV010000024.1:0-32066 GCA_963811285.1 uncultured Chitinophagaceae bacterium
TAAGAAGTTAAGAAGTTAAGAAGTTGAGGGGTTGAGAAGTTGAGATGTTGAGGGGTTTAGGAAGGAGGGGGAGTTGAGGGGGTTTAGGAAGTTGAGGGGGTTTAGAGGGTTAGGGAGAAACAAGTTTAAAAAAATTAAGAATGGATAGAAAAGATGAAATCGAAAAGGTGAAGGCAAAGCCGGAAATTTTGCCGAAGCCAACTTATTGGCCCTTTTTCCTTGCGTTGGGATTAGCCTTTATCGGCTGGGGATTATTGACCACGTGGTATTTTTCACTGGCAGGTTTAATCGTGTTTATAGTTTCATTAATAGGATGGATAAATATTTTACGCAATGAATGAAGAATCAAAGAATATGGAGGAATCAAAAGAAGAAATCAGCAGGCGAAAATTTTTTGTAAAACTAAGCCTGGGTTTCGCGGGAGTTAGTGCTGCCGTTGCTGCAATACCGGTTTTAAGTGCCTTACTCGCTCCTTTGCTGGAACATCCGAAAAGGCAATGGCGCACGGTGGGAAAAGCAGATGACTTTGCGTTAGGTTCAACATCGTTGGTAAAATTTGTAGATGCAGATCCAAAACCATATGCCGGCGTTACAGCAAAAACCGCGGCGTGGGTGCGCCGAAATGAAAAGAATGATTTTATTGCTTTTGCTATCAATTGTACACATCTGGGCTGTCCTGTAAGATGGGAAAATAAAGCCGATCTTTTTATGTGTCCCTGCCACGGAGGTGTATATTATTCTGACGGAACCGTTGCTGCCGGCCCTCCGCCAAAGCCATTAACGAAATACGAAATACGGGTTTATAATGGTGAAGTGCAAATAAAAACAGCGCCTATTCCGCTTACGACTATAGGCGCGTCAAAACAATCATGAAGCGATTTTTACAAAAAATATGGAATTGGTTTGAAGACCGCACAGGCGTTGCTAAAAATATTCTGCCTATTATAAAACACCCGGTGCCGCCGGGCGCCAAATGGAGCTATGTATTTGGCAGCGCCACTTTATTTTGTTTTGTGTTACAAGTTATCACCGGCGTGGCTTTAGCTTTATTGTACCAACCCAGTTCCAATAACGCGTACCAGTCATTGGAGTTCATTACCAACAAAGCAAAATTTGGAAACGTACTTCGCGGCATTCATTATTTTGGTGCGTCCGCAATGATCATTTTAGTAGGCATTCACATGATCAGAACTTACATTACCGCTTCTTATAAATTCCCACGTGAAATGAATTGGATCAGTGGAGTGGTTCTTTTATTATGCACGATTTTTATGGGTTTCACCGGGCAATTATTGCGTTGGGATTCAAGTGGTGTCTGGTCGTCGGTTGTGGCTGCTGAACAATTAAGCCGAACACCACTTGTTGGAAAATACCTGGCTCGTTTACTCATTGGAGGCGATACTGTTGGAGGCCAAAGTTTAAGTCGTTTTTTTGATTATCACGTTTTCATTATCCCGGCGGTGATCTTTATCGTTGTTGGATTCCATTTATACCTGGTAATTCAAAACGGCATTTCCGAACCACCAAAGCAGGGAAGATTAATTGACCCAAAAACTTATCGCAAATGGTACAACAATATGCTGAAAGAAAAAGGAGTTCCTTTTTGGCCGCATGCTGCCTGGCGAGATACTATTTTTGGTTCTCTTGTAATTATTTCCATTATCGCATTGGCTGTTATTTTCGGTCCACCGGCATTGACCAACCAACCTGATCCTTCGATAGTTCATACTTCTCCAACTCCCGACTGGTATATGATTCCGTTCTTTGCGTTGTTTGCTTTAATGCCGCATAAAATGGAATCCATTGCAATGGTAATCGGACCGATCTTAACCATCGCTTTGTTGTTTTCTATTCCTTTTATTTCAAACCGAGGGAGAAAGAAGTCCTTTAAAAAGACCGTGGGCAATGTTCGGCGTTATCTGCGTTGTTGTATTTGTGCTCAGTTTGCTTCACATTGGTTTTAATGCGCCATGGTCGCCGCATTTTGATACAAAACAATTGCCTCTTACCGCTATAAAATCTCCATCGCCGGATTCGACTGTCATCCAGGGCGTGAATTTATTTTATAATAAAGGTTGTCTTTATTGCCATACCATAAACCATTATGGAGGAAAAGCCGGACCCAATCTTACAACTATAGGTAACCGATTATCACCCGAGGCTTTAAAGATAAGAATTGTGAATGGCGGTGTAAATATGCCGTCATATGGAGGCATTCTTTCAAAAGATGAATTGAATAAAATAGTTGCATTTCTTATCAACTCAAAAATAAGCCTGTAGTAAACCAACTTATTGAGCAATTTTTATTTTACGTTTTATAAAAGGCATAACTTTTGTGAGCTTATGATTTTGCAATAGAGAGATACTATGCAATGGGTCACCATTTCTCCACTCATCTCATGCAATCCTGTTTTTCATAAATCAACTAAATTCATTCTTATGCCGGATTCCGATAGTGATTCAAAAAAATTTAGTACGCATTTTTCAAAAAAAGTTTGGCTCGTCGGAGGGATTTTTTCATTCATTGTAATTCTACTTCTGCTCTTCAAAGCACTATTTAGTATTTTGTTATTGTCTCTGGCGGCAATCCTTGTGGCAGTTTATTTCCGTGGTTGCGCTGATATTTTACATCGAAATTTAAAGTGGCCTTTAAAACTCTGCACCTTTCTTTCAGTGTTTCTAAATCTTCTTTTATTGGCTGGATTTTTTTGGTTTGTAGGCGCTCAACTTCAACAACAGGTTTCGCAACTTTCTGATACTTTGCCCAAAACTATTCAAAATGTCAAAGATCATCTCAACAACACTGACCTGGGAAGTAAAGTTTTAAATTTTTTAAACAATTCCGGTAGTTCATTAAAGATGGAAACGATAGGAAAAAAATTCTTTTCAAGCAGCTTTGGTGTGCTCAGCGATTTGTACATTCTTCTTTTGTTATCCATTTTTTTTACTGCAGATCCGATGCTTTATAAAAGAGGTATTGTTCATTTATTGCCCGAAAAAGCAAAAGACAGAGGAGCCAAACTTCTCGATGAAATGGTAGTTGTATTAAAAAAATGGCTGAAAGGACAAATCATTGGATTCTTTGTGATAGCTGTTTTAACCGGTGTTGGCTTATGGATCGTGGGAATGCCTTTGGTACTTACCCTGGCGCTTATCGCCGGTGTGCTGAATTTCGTTCCCAACTTCGGGCCTATTGTCGCTTTAATTCCAGGCGTTCTTCTTGCGTCGATGCAAGGTCCTACCACGGCGTTAATCGTCGCCGGCATTTATACTGTTGTCCAAATTTTTCAGAGCGCTGTTACGCAACCATTAATCCAACAAAAAATGGTGGATATTCCTCCGGCACTTACCATTTTTGCCCAGGTAGCATTTGGTATGCTCGCAGGTTTTTGGGGCGTTTTAATGGCAACTCCGATTGTAGCTCTGCTGATAAAAATTGTAAACCGGTTATATGTAGAGCCTCAGGATTATCATAAATATGAAGTGAAATAATTCTTCTGAAAACCATCAGCGGTTTCAATTTTTTTACAAATGGAAAATAAATTTTTAAAATGGATTCGTAAAAACTATAATAAAATTGTAAACAGTATTGCATTTTATCCGGCAATTATTGTCATCTGCTTTCTCGTTCTTTCTATACTAATGCTTGAACTTGATTTTTCGGCTTTCGGGAAAAATATTAAATCAAGTGTTAGCTGGATAAGCCTTCAGGATGCAAAAACTGCCAGGTCAATTCTTTCCAGCATCGTTGCAGGACTTATTTCTCTTACCGTTTTTAGTTTTTCGATGGTAATGATTCTGCTTAACCAGGCAGCGTCTCAGATCAGTAACCGAATGCTTGAAAACATGATCAGCGACCGTTTTCAACAATTTGTGCTTGGATTTTATATCGGAAGTATCGTTTATTCTCTAAGTTTATTGAGCACCATCCGCGACATCAATTCCGGTATTTATGTGCCGGCGCTTAGCATTTATTTGTTGTTGCTCTTCACTGTTGCCGATATTTTTATTTTCATTTATTTTCTACATTACGTTACCCAATCGATAAAATATCAAACGCTGATTACCCGCGTTCATCATGAAACTTTAAATGCTTTAAAGGGCAGCGCTACAAAAGAAGAACCATCGGCGTTTATTCTTCCCGATTGGCCTCGCGAAACTATTTACATGGAAGAATCGGGCTATTATCAGCGGCTTAACATAAAAGAACTTATCAAACTTACTAAAGAGCAGGAAGCAGTGATTCATTTGTTGCATCCTAAAGGAAGTTATCTTTTAAAAGGAATTTCTTTTCTTCATATTTATAGCAGGAATAAAATAACCGAAGAAAATAAAAAAAAGATCCTTTTGGCAGCCGACTTTTATACAGGGCAGGAGGTAAGCCAAAATTATTACTATGGTTTTCACCAACTGGCAGAAGTGGCAATAAAATCATGTAGCCCATCTATTAATGATCCTGAAACAGGTGTTATCAGCATCCACGCACTTACCGATCTTTTTTCTTTCAGGCTTCATCATTATATGAAAACATTATTTGAAGATGATAACGGTGTTGTGCGGTTGCAAATAAGTGATTGGAGTTTTGAAAACTTATTTGAGGAATGTTTTTACTCAGTCTGGCAGTATGGGAAAAAGGATCGCTACATCCAAAATGCGATGCTAAAGATGATAGAACCATTACAAGTATTGGATACACAACATAAACACTCAGCGTTGCTCACCATTTTTCTTAATGCAGTAAATGAACAAATTTCGAAGAATCAGTTTCAAGATTAAACACTAAATCGAAAGGCTGGAATAACTATTGTATCAACTTTAAAAAATTTTAGAACTCATTCATGGCAAAATCAAATACTTCCATTTACGCGGCGTTGATTTCAAACGCAGCAATTGCACTCATCAAATTTGTAGCAGCTTTTTTTAGTGGCAGTTCAGCCATGGTTTCAGAAGGAATACATAGCGCCGTGGATAGCTGTAATGAATTGCTGCTGCTCTTTGGTATTAAAAGAAGCAAAAAGCCACCTGATAAAGAACATCCTTTTGGCCATGGCCAGGAATTATATTTCTGGTCTCTTATCGTCTCTGTTCTTATTTTTGGATTAGGAGGAGGTATGTCAATTTATGAAGGAATTAATCATATTCGCCATCCTCATCCAATGGAAGCGGCTTTATGGAATTACGCGGTTTTAGGCAGTGCGCTGGTTTTTGAAGTGATTTCTTTTTACATCGCAGCACGTGATTTTTTGAAGCATAATGATTACAAAGCTTCTTTCTGGCAAAAGCTTCGCAATAGTAAAGATCCCGGCTTTTTTATTGTAATATATGAGGGTGCGGGAGATATTTTGGGATTAATTATTGCTTTTGCAGGAGTCATTTTGTCTAATTATTTAAACAGTCCACTCATTGATGGCATCTCATCTGTTTTGATTGGGCTTGTACTCACGGTAATTGCAATACTGATGATAATTGAAAGTCACGATTTGTTGATTGGCGAAAGCGCCGGTATGCGTATGGTAAACCAGACAGAAAAGCTACTGAAGGAAGATGAGGACGTTGATGAGGTTCAAACACCTTTAACCATGCAACTCTCACCAGATGAAGTCTTACTGGCTTTGAATTTAAAATTTAGAAATGAGCTTACAGGTTCACAAATTGTGGATAGTATTAAACGGTTGGAAAAAGCGATAAGAGCAAAATTTCCAAATATAACCCAAATATTTATCGAGGCTGGCAACCTCTCTAAAAAGAAAAAAGATTAAGCAACATAAAAATTATTATGTATTTAGCGTTATAGAACAAATATTTTTATGAATTTTACTAAAGAATATATGCTTGAAAGACATTCCACTTGTTGGAATAATCATTCTTCTAATGTAAATTCACTATCACAATTTTAAAAAAATCCATTTTATGAAACGCAGTATCAAAAGCCTTGAAGGCTATTCCTTAAAAGAAACTGATGGCGAAATCGGTGAAGTTGATGAATTTTATTTTGATGATATTAGCTGGACCGTTCGCTACTTTGTTGTAAAAACCGGTAACTGGCTTTCCGGCCGAAAAGTGCTTATTTCACCCAACGCTTTATTACAACCCGACTGGGAGAATGAAGTTTTTCCCGTAAACCTCACAAAAGCCCAGATAGAAAATAGTCCGGATATTGATACTGATAAACCGGTTTCTCGCCAGCATGAAGAAGAATTATCTTCTTACTATACCTGGGATACCTATTGGGAAAATGAAGCGCACGGCGCGGGAATTTTTGGTGCTATGCCGAGTGAATTATATGAAAGTGAAATTGGCGAACCTGAAAACGTCAACTATCCTTCGCAGGAAAGTGAAGGAAACAACGATCCTCATTTACAAAGTACCGACGCAGTAAAGGGTTACACCATTCATGCTAGCGACGGTGAAATAGGAAAAGTAGTAGATTATATCCTTGATGATTCAAACTGGAAAATTAATTATCTCGTTGTAGATACCGGCAACTGGCTCAACAGTAAAAAAGTACTTTTATCCACCGGATGGATTACTAATGTGAAATGGGATAATGAACTTGTTATTGTAAATGTTTCAACAGATGAAGTAAAAAACAGTCCGGCATACGATTCTTCTGAAGCTGTAAATGATGTTGATGAAAAAAATCTTTACGATTATTACGGTAGGCCGCATCCAAAAAAATAATCAGCTCTTCTCACACTGTTTAATTGGCAAAAACTAAAAATGAATGCATTAATTATTGTTGATGTTCAAAACGATTTTCTTCCGGGTGGAGCGTTGGCGGTGAATAACGGAAATGAAGTAATTCCTGTGATTAATAAATTACAAAATGAATTTGATCTTGTTGTAGCTACGCAGGATTGGCATCCGGCACATCACAAAAGCTTTGCTTCAGTTCACGAAGGAAAAAAAGCATTTGAAAAAATTGAATTAAATGGCCTGCCGCAGGTTTTATGGCCTGATCACTGCGTACAGGAAACAAAAGGCGCCGCTTTTTCTTCAGCATTAGACCAAAACAATATAGAAGCGATTTTCAGAAAAGGAATGGAAACACACATTGACAGTTACAGCGGTTTTTTCGACAATGGAAAAAAGAAAGCCACCGGTCTCGGCGCTTACTTAAAAGGAAGAAATGTTACCAACATTTTCGTAGCCGGTTTGGCTGCAGATTATTGCATTTATTTTACCGCGCTCGATGGTCTTCAACTTGGCTTTGACTCAACAATTATTACCGATGCCACACGTGCAATTAATCTTCATGATTTTGCCAACAAACTTCAGATTTTTAAATCAAAAGGAGGAAAGGAAACCACCAGCGGGCAATAACAGAAAATAAAAATTGTAACTTTTTGTAGGTTCACTATTCTATTTTATACGAGAAAAATCTATTTTTTGTTTCTTTGCTTTTGGAACAAAAAAGCAAATGTTATGACTAAAAGAATTAATATCCCAAAGATTGAACCGGCAGCATATGAGGCAATGAGCAAGTTGGAACAATACACAAAAAACTCCTCTTTGCCGCCATTGCTCGGGGAAATGGTAAAAATAAGAGCTTCACAAATAAACAGTTGTGCTTATTGTATTGACATGCACACAATTGACGCGATAAAAATGGGCGAAACACCACGAAGGATTTTTGCTTTGTCAGCATGGAAAGAATCCCCATTATTTACTGAACAGGAAAGAGTCGTATTGCAGTTAACGGAAGAAGTAACACTTATCGGGCAAAACGGCGTTTCCGATGAAACCTATAATAATGTACTTAAGTTTTTTTCTGAAAACGAATTGGCGCAACTCATTATGCAGATTATCGTTATTAATTCCTGGAACAGAATGGCAATTTCTACTAACCAGATTTTTGAACCGAAAAATTGATTGACAATCAAGAGGTATTATTTTATTTCCTTGAATACTTCCAAATATTTATCGATATAAAACTCATGCTTTTTTGCTTTGTATTGAATGATAAACCTCGGATGTTCAAGTGGAATTACTTTTTTAAAAAAGCGAAATTGATCATTTATCTGCCTGAAAAACTTTTCATTTTTACCTGTTCCGAATAAGAAACAAATATCAGTGCTGATTCCAAAACTTATTTGCTTTTTAATATTGTCAATGATAAAATCATAAACAGAATCGGTTAATTCTTTACTGTCGTAATAATTATAGTTCACTTCTTTCCCTTTGCTGTTAAGAATCGTAAATCCAAGCGGGCAAACAGATTGAATATAAAAATTGCCGTAAAATTTTTTGGCTCCGCCATAATTATTGATGACATCATATACAAAAGCGGATGAGGGTTCGTGAGTTGATTTCCCGGGAAATTCGATTTCACATTCGCTCAATAATCTTTTCGTATCAGTAAACGGAACGCCGGTAACTCCGGCTCCAAATCTGCCAGGATTGATTCCAAAAATGATGTGGCGCTTACCAGTATCGTTATAATACTTTTTATAAAATTCAGAAGAAATTTTTAGCGCTTCCGGGTTATCTTTAAAAGGATTCATAATGCCAATATTGGGTGGCAACGTACCTTTGAAAGAAAGATTTTTATTGAACGAAATAATTTTATCCGCAAAAGTTTTCATGCTAATTTCCTGACTGGAATGGCTTAACGAGCTATTCTTTTTCAAGCAATTTCACCCATTTCATCAATTCGCTGACAGGTGTATAATCTTTGTAAGAAACCATTAGTTTTCCGTTCTTGTCGAATAATGCAGTAAAAGGTGTCTTTTCTACATGATAATAATTTTTGAGAAAGAAAACCGGCACTTCCATTCCTACTTTAATGTTGGGATATTTTTTGGTTTGGAAATGATTTTCGAACCACGCAATATCATCCAAAGATTCAAATGTTGCCATTAAAATTTGTGTATGTTTAAATGCAGGCATTTGTGACAAAAGTTCTTTCATTAAAGTTCTGCAATGTTCACAATCTGGCGCAAAATAAATAATAAGCAAAGGTTTTTTGTGAGAAATCTGCGAAGTAGAAAAAGTGCTACCATCTGTTAGTTTCATTTTAAAATCCGGTACCTTTTGTGAAAAAGAAGTAGTCGAAATAAGGAGCATTATCGACAGAAATACCGGTACAAAAACGAGAAATAATCTTTTCCTTTTCATTAAGTCGGATAATTTGCAGTTGCAGTAAAGCAACAAAAAACAGCGTTTTTTATTTACAGTTTTTTAATTTTTATAATTCTAAACCACTTGGATCGGATAAATCCTGCTGGCCCATCTTTCCTTCTTTATAAGCAGAAAACCGGCCAATCTTTAAACCTGATAATGGATTGTAAGCATTGCCCGTTATTCTAATCCCAAAACCTGGCGGTTCAGCTTCTCATCGGCAGCAGTTCCTGCAAAATCATCAAATGCTTTTTCTGTAACATGAATGATATGGTTCTTGATGAATTCAGCGCCTTCTCTTGCTCCGTCTTCTGAATTTTTTAAGCAGCATTCCCATTCCAAAACTGCCCAGCCTGGATAATTGTAAGCGGCCAGTTTACTGAAGATCGCTTTAAAATCTACCTGGCCATCTCCTGTCGAACGGAAGCGTCCTGCGCGATTGAGCCAGCTTTGATATCCGCCGTAAACTCCCTGTTTTCCGGTGGGATTAAATTCAGCATCTTTTACATGAAAAGCACGGATACGTTCATGATAAAAATCTATATATTGAAGATAATCAAGCGCCTGCAATACAAAGTGAGACGGATCGTACAAGAGACAAGCTCTTTTGTGAAAGTTCACATGCTCTAAAAAAGTTTCATAAGAAGCGCCATCGTGCAAGTCTTCTCCGGGATGAATTTCATAACAAACATCAACACCACATTCATCAAATACATTTAGAATCGGAAGCCATCTTTTTGCCAGTTCTTTAAACCCTCTTCCACCAAACCTTCAGGGCGTTGCGGCCATGGATAAACATTGGGCCATAATAATGCTCCGCTAAAAGTCGCATGGGCATTCAATCCTAAATTTTGCGAGGCTTTGGCAGCGTATTTTAATTGTTGCACCGCCCATTCCTGTCTTGCCTTTGGGTTTTTACGATATTGTTCGGGAGCAAAACCATCAAACAGATGCATCGTATGCCGGGTTTACTGCTACCAGTTGGCCTTGCAGGTGTGTTGAAAGTTCGGTTATATCAAGGCCAAAACTATTTATCGTTCCTTTCAGTTCGTCTGCATAAGTTTTGCTTTCAGCAGCTTTTTGCAGATCAATAAACCTTGCATCCTGAGTAGGAAGCTGTACGCCTACAAAACCTTTATCTTTTGCCCATTGGCAAATACTTTTTAAATTGTTGAAGGGCGCTTCATTACCAATAAATTGCGCGATAAAAATTCCGGGGCCTTTAATTGTTTTCATTGCTCTTGTTCGATTTATTTAATTGTTCTGATTTAAATTTTCTTGCTTGTTCTTTCTCCAAATTTTGTCTGTTCCTTTCATATCAATTCCTATATTCGTAAGAATACTTTTGTGAAGCAGGGATATGAAATCTTGCGTGAAAATATCGGTAATTTAATTTCGATAAAAGATATTTACCAGCAATTTCCTATTCTTACTTTCAAGTACCAGGCTTTTAACCTTAACTTCTTTTGTTTAATTATTTAATCATATCCATATCATTTTAACGTTAAAATGTATGAAGCCATGAAGATAGAAAATCGGGAGCAGTTAATAAATAAAAAATTATTTTTTGCTCACCAACCCTAAAGGTAAAATTGTCTTTCCGTAAACTTCGTTTAATAAGGCGCCAATTCCCGCGTAAATTGCCGAAGCACCACAAACAATTCCTTCATAACCGGTAAAAGTTTTTATGGAAGCACCAGCTTCTGATTCTCCAAAAGCTAATAAGAAAAACAGGATGGCTAACGTGGCAAACACAAATTGTAAGGCACGGCTTGTTCGAAGTGTTCCGATAAAAAGCAAACTTGTAAAAATACCCCACATGATGAGATAAGCGATCATTGCTGAAGCTGAAGCTGCAGGCACCCATCCAAATTTAGGAATAACAATCAAGGCAACAAGTGTGAGCCAAAAAGAACCGTAAGAAACAAAAGCCACAAAACCGAAAGTATTGTTCTTCTTCGATTCCATAATTCCGGCAATTATTTGAGCAATGCCTCCATAAAATATTCCCATAGCAAGAATCATGGAGTTCATTTCAAAAATTCCGGCATTGTGCAGGTTAAGTAAAACGGTTGTTAATCCGAAAGCCAGAAGTCCGAGAGGAGCAGGATTAGCAGAAGTGTCTTTAATGATAACTGTTGTTGGTTCCATATCGAGCGTTTTAATTTTAAAATTTAAAATACTAATAATAATTGAAAACCAACAAAAAATATAAGGAATCATAATATATTTTGGTAAGGAATTTGCGCTTTTAATAAAAACCTTAATTATGACAACACAACAAATTGCCGATCGGCTGGTAGAGCTTTGCAGGCAAGGCGATTTTGCAACAGCACAAACAGAATTGTTTTCGGAAGATGCTGTAAGCATTGAACCTGAAGCTTCAGCAGGTTTTGAAAAAGAGACTAAAGGATTGGAAGCGATCAGGGAAAAAGGAAAACGCTTTTCATCGATGGTAGAAAAGGTTCATGGAATTAAAGTTTCTGACCCGCTCGTTGCCGGAAACGCCATTTCAATTTCTCTAGATATGGATACAACGATGAAAGGGCAGGGCCGCTCTAACATGGCGGAAATCTGTGTTTACAAAGTAAAAGACGGTAAAATTATTTCAGAGCAGTTTTTTATGTAAAATAACTTTCAATACAATTTGTTGCTTTACTGAATCGTTCATCGTAATCTCCCGAAATTTCGCACCAGGGAACTGGCTGATTCACTAAAAGATCTTTATAAAAATGATATAATTTTTTGCGCACTTTAAGATCGGGATATTCTCTCAAATCGTCTTTTATCCATGGAAGATCAACATCGCAAAGCAAATAAAGATCGTATTTTCTTTCGGCAATGCGATTTAAAATCCAGTTATTGCATTTATTAAAAACAAATTCAGACCAAACTTTCATTACATACATATCTGTGTCAATAAATAATTTTGCTGAAGGGTGAGTGGGAAGTGGTGACTGCTCTATACTCAATGTTGAATGTTTTGCCTCATCAAGTCTTTCAAGTGCTTCTTTTTCCAGTTCAATTTGTCCTGCTGCAATATCGATTAGATCTGAATAAGTATAGTGAGGGCCATGTTTTTGCAAATATTCCCGGGCATATTCGGGAACCCAGGAAGTATGATAATGCGCCGCAAGTTTTTCACAAAGCGTGCTTTTGCCGGTTGATTCCGGACCAATAATCACTATTTTTTTTATTGTTTCCATTGAGGCAATTGTTCCTGATTGTGTTCATTTGCTTTTCTTTTCCATTCTATCAAACCTGAAAATGCCATGATTAAAAGTATTACATAATAGACGCTTGTGAAAACATAATGTTTTACAAAGTATAATGGTATAGAAGCACAATTGGTTGCGATCCACCAATACCAGCTTTCAACTTTTTTCCTTGCCATCAGCCACATGCCTGTAAAAGCCGTTGAACTCGCGAAAGCATCGGCCCAGGGAATAGCTCCCGGTGCAAAATCTTTTTTCAAATAACTAAGCGCTACAAAAATGGCAATATAAAACGAGGCAAAAAAGATAAGTTCCTGCACCCATTCCCTTTTCGTACTCCACATAATGTTTACCACATGTTCCTGCTGCTGGTTTCTTTTGGCCCATAAAATCCAGCCATAAATGCTCATAATAGTGTAATACAAATTTACACTCGCCTCGCCGAGCAAACTTCCTTTGAAACTAAGGTAAACGTAAAAAATAGTATTGATAAGGCCTGTTGGATATACCCAGATATTTTCCTTGCGCGAAAACCAAACGCTTACAATTCCTGAAAAAACGGCAATGTATTCAAGCCATGTCGTTTCTTTCATTCCTTCCGTAAAAGCATGGTAAATTTCGGGGAAACTCAACTTAAAAATTTAGCGCCAAAAGTAATTTAGAATGAGTTAAGAAAGTGAGTAACAGTAAACAAATAAATAACGCAGATTTTTATTTTATCTTCAGTTTGATACCTAAAAAAAGCGCCTTGAAAAAGGCGCTTACGTGATATATTATTTAAAATTAATTTTATTTGGAAGTAGCTACAACTTCTTTCACTTCCGGTATCATTCGCTTCATCATGCCTTCTATTCCTGCTTTTAAAGTGATCATTGAAGATGGACACCCGCTGCAGCTTCCCTGCATCATCAGGTTTACAGTGCCGTTTTCATAACTCAAAAACTGGATAGCGCCACCGTCCATTTCTACGGCAGGTTTTACATAATTTTCCAATAATTCTTTTATTCTTTTTACCACATCATCGTCGTTCACATGAATTTCATTAGTGCTTTCAGCTTTTCTTACCGCCAATTCTTCCTCATTGATTATTACATTTCCTTCTTCCAAATATTCTTTCAAAAACTGCTTCACAGACGGAATTACATCCTGCCAATCTTCGGTATCATCGGTTTTGGTGAGGGTTACAAAATTGCTTGCTATAAAAACTGATTTTACAAACGGGAAAGAAAACAATTGCATCGCCAAAGGAGAAGCAGAAGCGCTTTCTTCGTTTTTAAAATCAACACTTTTACCAGGATACAAAAGTTTATTGGCCACAAACTTCATCGTTTCAGGATTCGGTGTCATTTCGGTATAGATACTAACAACAGTATTGCCGGTTTTGATCATAATGCTTTTTATTTAGACATACAAAGGTAAAGATTAAACGTGAAAATCTCTTTTCAGACTTGTTAAGTTCTTGAAAGATTTTATAAAGAAAATCTGCAGAAAAAAAGCATTTCTCCTTTTTATATTGTATGCAAATTCTGCGCTGCAGCTTTATCCAGGAACCAGTGTAATTCACCTTTTTCCGGCGAAATAAGCTGTGCAGGAAATTCAGAAGGTTTGTACTCTCCTTCCAATACTTTTTCCAAAACAGGGGCCTTCTTTTCACCATCTACCATAAATATTACGTTGGTTGATTTATTTACCAACAGGGGCATGAGTGTGATACGATACATCTTTTGTTTTTCATTGTACACGGAGTTTACCCAACGATTTTCATTAATCATGAGCAAATGAGGAAACAAGGAAAGAGTATGGCCATCCTCGCCCATACCCAGTAAAACAAGATCAAAGCTGTGATCGGTACTGTCAAAAAAAGTGTGAAGCTTTTTGCGGTACTCAGCTACGGCAAAATTCGATTCAATATCAGTTCTCATCATATGAATTTGCGAAGCCGGGATGTCAACATGCTTGAGCAAATATTCACACGCCATTTTTGCATTGTTACGTTCATCATTAAAAGGAACTACTCTTTCGTCGCCCCAAAAAACGTGAACGCGCTTCCAGTCTATTTTACTTTTATATTTTTCTGAAGCTAATTTTTTATACAAAATTTTGGGTGTACTGCCCCCGGAAAGTACCAGGCTAAAAAACTGCTGGTGCTTTAAAGTATTTGCGACCAAATCACATATCCATTCAGCGAGTTTATCGCTCATGATTTCCTTATTGTCAAAAATATGCAGCTTCATTTTATTTCTGTTTTCCTGGCTGTGAGATCCAGTTATGCCCATCCCTGGCAATCAGCGCTTCAGCATCTTCCGGTCCCCACGAATCCGGTGAATAATTAGGAAAATTCATTGGTTTTCGTGCAGACCAAACTTCGAGGATTGGCATTACAATTTCCCAGGCCGCTTCAACCTGGTCGGCACGCATGAACAAAGTAGCATCGCCATCCATTACATCATACAAAAGCGTTTCATAAGCTTCCGGCTCTTCACCTTTATAAGCATCTTCATAATTAAAAACCATATTTACAGGATTAAGGATCATCGCCTGGCCGGGCCGCTTTGCCTGGAAAGTAAGGCAAATATCCATTTCAGGCGAGATACCTATTGACATGCGGTTTGGGCGCCAGGTTTCTGTAGCTTCTTTGGGAAAAGCAAAATCAGGAGCCGGCTTAAACTGTATTGTCAATTCGGTAGATTTTTCATGTAGTCGTTTACCGGTCCTTACATAAAACGGCACGCCTTCCCAGCGCCAGTTATCAATATAAAACTTAACTGCTGCAAAAGTTTCTGTATTTGAATCAGGATCAGTTCCATCTTCTTCTTTATAACCGGGCACTTTTTGTCCCTGCATCCATCCTGAGCCGTATTGGCCACGCGCTGCATAATCCTGTACTTCATCTTTTGGTATTCGTCTGATGGCGTTCAACACATCTACCTTCTTATTCCGAATCTCATGGGCGTTAAAAGAAACAGGAGGTTCCATCCCGATCATACAAACAAGTTGTAAAATATGATTCTGGATCATATCACGCAATGCACCAGAATGTTCATAATATCCACCGCGGCCTTCCACTCCTACAGTTTCCGAAGCAGTGATTTGAACATGATCAATATAATTCCTGTTCCACAGAGGTTCAAACAAAGCGTTGGCAAAACGAAGCGCGAGGATATTTTGTACCGTTTCCTTACCCAAATAATGATCGATGCGATATATCTGGTCTTCATCAAAATGCTCAAGAAGCATTTGATTCATTTCAACGGCGCTTTTCAAATCGTGGCCAAAAGGTTTTTCCACTACAATGCGGGTACATTTTTTATCGTGGCAAACCGGCATAGTAGCGATATTCTTTACAATGCTCGGAACGAGTTGTGGCGCCACTGCCATATAAAATATTACGTTTGGATGATGCCCTGCTTCTGCCTCTTTTTCTTTTCCAATCTTCGTCAGTTTTTCATAATCTTTAGGATCGGTAGCATCCATTTGCAAATACCAAAGGTGTTTCGAAAAATCTTTCCATTTTCCATTCGCATCTTTTATTCTTGAAAACTGGTCGATCCCTTCTTTTAAATGTTTTTTATAATCCGCGTCTGAATATTCTGAGCGCCCAATACCAACAATGCTGAAATGATCCGGCATCGCATTATCTAAAAAAAGATTGTATAACGCAGGATTTAATTTCCTGTAATTCAAATCGCCGCTGCCACCGAATATAAAAAGAACTGTTGGTGGTAATTTTTTATAGTCTAACATCCTGTTGTTTTAAATTTTAATTATTTAGTAAGCGATTCCCAAACCGTGTGAAAAATTCCTTCCTGATCAACTCTCTGATAAGTGTGGGCTCCAAAGAAATCCCTCTGAGCCTGGATAAGATTGGTCGGTAAGAAATTGCGCCGATAGGCATTAAAATAGTTTAGAGAAGCCATCATACCTGCAGCGGGATAATTATGTAACGCCGCCGTAGAAACTACTTTTTGAATCGCACCTTCTTTTTCCTGGAGCATTTTTGCAATAGTTTCATCCAGCAATAAATTTTTCAAATCTTTATCCTCATAGCATTTTTTAAACACATCAAGCATAGCAGAACGAATAATGCATCCCCCGCGCCACACGCTTACCACTTCCGGCAAAGGAATATCCATATTGAGTTCTGTAGAAGCAACGGTAAGCATCGCCAGTCCCTGAGCGTAGCTTATAATAGTAGCAAAATAAAATGCTTCGCGCAGCTGGTTGATAAATTCTTTTTTATCGGTTTCAATTACTTCCGGAACGGTTTTGTAAATGGTGGCCGCTTTTATTCTTTCTTCAATCAATGACGAAAGGTTTCGCATCATGACTGCTGAATCTATTGTTGGAATTGGCATTGGGAGATTAAGGCCTTCCTGCGACGTCCATTTTCCGGTTCCTTTGGCGCCGGCTTTGTCCAGGATTTTGTCCAATAAATAAAAGTGAAGTTTCTCTTCTTTCTTCTGAAAAATAACCGCAGTAATCTCCAGTAAAAAAGATTTCAGCTCGCCCTGGTCCCATTCTGCAAACACATCATGCAATTCATCGTTACTCATTTCCAGCCCGTGATGCATAATATCATAACACTCACTTATCAGTTGCATTATCGCGTACTCAATACCGTTATGTACCATTTTTACATAATGGCCGGCTGCATTTTTTCCCAAATATCCTACGCAAGGTTCTCCGTTTACTTTTGCAGCAACTGCTTCCAGAATCGGCGCTACTTCTTTATAAGCTTCCAGATCACCGCCAGGCATTATACTCGGGCCCCGGCGCGCTCCTTCTTCTCCACCAGAAATACCAATGCCCATAAAATGAAATCCTGACTCTTTTAATTCTATAATCCGGCTTAAAGTGTCGGTATAATGAGAATTTCCTCCGTCAATAACAATATCGCCTTTTTGTAAAAGAGGTTTTAAATCGCTTATCACACTATCCACCGCCTTTCCTGCGGGAACCAACATCATTAATTTCCGTGGAACTTTCAACCTCGAAATCATTTCTTCCAGCGTATTCACACCTTTAACGTTTGTTCCTTTGGTAGCTGAAGCTTCAAAGGCTAATGTTTTCTCGGGGTTTTTATCATATCCAATAACTGAAAATCCATGATCAGCCATATTCAGCAAAAGATTGCTTCCCATCGTACCTAAACCGATCATTCCAAAATCATATAAACTTTCTTCCATAAATAAATTATTGAGTTTGTAAAATTAACGAAAATGCATTTGAGCCATAAAATATAACGCAAGAGATTTAATTAGCCTAAATCTTAGCAATTTGTAAGTATTGAGAATCTGTACCTTTGCGGCATGAAAAAGAACATGAAAAAGAAAATAATTATTTACACGGTTTTTTCAATCGTGTTGCTCACCGCTTTTTACATTTCTCTTTCCTTTACCAAAGGTTATTTTGATGTAAAACTTCCAGTGATGAGTTACGTTCAGAATTTTTCATTTACCGATCAAAACGGCCAGCCTGTGACGGAAAAAAATGTGGACGGAAAAGTCTACCTGACTAATTATTTTTTTACCACCTGCAAGGGCATTTGCCCCAAGATGAATTTTAATCTGAAGGGCGTTTATGATGAATTTAAAAACAACAAAGATTTTGCCATCATTTCCCACAGTTCAATGCCTGAAACCGATTCTGTTGCTCAGTTAAAAGATTATGAAGAAAAAATGTTGCCAAACGATCATAATAATGCTGCTAAATGGTATTTCGTAACAGGAAGCAAAGATTCTTTATATAAGATGGCACGCCAGAGTTACCTGCTTGATAATGATAAAAATAACAGTGAAAATATTCAGGAAGCTTTTATCCATACACAGTTTGTTGCTTTGGTGGATAGGAAAAAAAGAGTTCGGGGAATTTATGATGCACTTAAACCTGATGAAATTGCGCAAATGGAAAAAGATGTTTCCAAACTATTAAAAGGGAAAGATTCGTAGTAAACGAAGTAATTTTCACAAATTTTATTTTACTTGTTTTGATAGTGCTAGAAGCAGGAAAAAATTATTATTTCAGAAGCAGCAAATGGATCTCTTAACATATCTCTGAGTAATCGCCAATTTTTGAGCTATTTTTCTATCTGTTTCAATCCGCTTTTTATTTACTGATAAACTTAACGATATCATCAACCAAAGCCGCATCCAAAGGCATTGAACCATCGGTATAAGTCTTATCTTCATTCACACAGTTTTCACCCGCATTTTTTAAAGTATGCGACATATTTGGAATCATATTCAAAGTGCTTTTTTTATTGCCTTCGTGAAGATTTTCTGCGTCGGTTTCTTTTACCTGTATATCACATCCGCCTTGTAAAATCAGGATCGGGCAATTCAATTTTTTTATTTCTTCTTGAGGAGAATATTTAAGCCATGAAATCATATAAGGCTGGATCGATTTTCTAAATAAAGGTGCCAGCATTTGCGGAACATCGCTGACTTCTTTACCTTTTTTAAGCTGATTAAAAATTACAGGTATTTGTTGCTTTACTGAATCGGGTAATGGCTGTTTTTGCATCTGTTCTTCCAATACTTCATCAATCGGTCTGCCCGCGCCTGCTACTGATATATAACCTTTCACTTTTTCTTTTTCACTTGCCAGCATCGCTATTAATGAACCTTCACTATGGCCGATAAAATAGATGTTTTTAAAACCAAGTGTGTCATGTAAATAATCAAAGATTTTTTCCGCATCTTTTACATAATCTTCCAACACCAAATCGCTTTCTTTCATTCCTGCATAAGCGCTTTTTCCGATGCCGCGTTTATCGTACCTGAAAGTGGCAATATTTTGAGAATCCAAACTCATAAGCCAGCATTCGATATTCATTGGTTGCTGCGCTGATGCGTGTTATTTCCGTTCCGGTCAGTCGGTCCTGAACCGGCTATAATGATGGCTAAAGGTTGCTGCTTATTTTTTGACAATAACGTTCCGTAAAGTTTGCTTCCAACTGCAGACGTAATTTCAATTTCTTTTTCACCGGGATGAGCAGGAATTTCATTTTGCGTTTCTACATTACCGTTAGTTCTTGAAAAATTCAGAGGTAATTGCGCACCATTTTGACTCCAGGTTCCTGCGATAGAATCCTCTCCTATAAATTTTCCTTCATAAGATCCGTTGATCATTTTTATGCCAAGACGCACACTATCTGCATTTGCATTGATAGCGCTGAAAGGCAGTCCAACAACATTTTGTTTTGGGCTATCCCACTTTCCATCCATTTGTCCGTTGTTGCCTTTGGTAAAGTGGAAAACAATTGGAAGCTGAGTGCCATTTAGATCAATATTGCCTTTCCACGTGCCGGTTAGTGTTTGTGCAAACAAGGAAGATCCAATAAATAATACGGTAACAACCAGCAGTATACCTTTTTTCATTTTTTAAACAAAAGTATTGAAATTAGAAATGCTCCGGTGTTCAAAAAGTCAGACTGTCAAATTTCTGAAGACCTCTTCCAGGCTATTGCTTTTTGTTTTGAGGGAAAGAATATCCAGGTTGTTATGAAGGCTAAATTCAAGCAGCAGTTTTTTTACTTTTTCAGGATCGGAAGTTTGTAGTTGATATTCGTTCTGGTTTTCCTGTACTTCCTCAACGCCGGGAAGATCTTTTAATAATTGCACCTCCGTTTTCTTTCCAAACGCAACCAAAATGATATGCAAATTTTTGTTGGAAGATTGTAAATTTCCCAACGTGTCATCAGCCACAATTTTACCTTTGCTGATAATAATCACCCTGTCACAAACACTTTCTACTTCCTGCAAGATGTGGGATGAAAAAAGAACGGTTTTATTTTTTCCAAGCTCTTTTATCAATTGGCGTATCTCCACGATTTGGTTGGGATCCAGACCTGTTGTGGGTTCATCAAGTATCAATATTTTAGGATCGTGAAGAAGCGCGGCAGCAAGGCCCACTCTTTGTTTATAGCCTTTGCTTAACTGCCCTGTTTTTTTATTGCTTTCAGGCCGAAGGCCGGTAGTGTCAATAACTTCTTCAATTCTTTTTTTTAAACCGCTTTTTACTTCATGTATTCCACCCATAAATTGCAGATATTCCCTCACGTACATTTCATAATAAAGCGGATTCCCTTCGGGCAAATAACCAATTTGTTTTTTAGCTTCTACCGCCTCTTCATTTACATTTACCCCGTTTACTACTGCGTTTCCTGCATCTGCAGCAAGGTAGCCGGTAATAATCTTCATTGTTGTTGATTTGCCCGCGCCATTCGGGCCGAGGAAACCTACAATTTCATTATCGGCTGCGGTGAATGAAATATCATCTACTGCTTTTTGTTCGCCATAAATTTTTGTGAGATTAGAAACGACTATCGACATAGAAAGCAAATGTAAAACAAAATTAATGTGGTGGATTCTGTAAGCTGAAAGCAGCTAACAGTGCACAAAGAAATAATCTAATTTTTTTATTTCAAAAAAAGTAAAATATTTCAACTATTTCCCGGAAGTAGTGCAATCACTTATAAGTTATTTTGTGGCTGTCACGCTGCTTTCTATCCACTTTCCCAATTCAGGGCATGAAGCATAATCTTTTGAAATATTTATATAAAAATTAGGCATTTTGTTGGCAAACCAATCTTCAAGCGCCTTGTTCTTTTTTTCCTCAAGAGCTCGTTGGGACACTATATCATAATCGTCTTTGAGATTTTCCCGGTGCGGTTGTGTTTTAGAAATGATTTCAACTATTCGTACCGCTTTTTTGCCAGTTGCAGGATCTATATATTCTGTGGGCTGTGAATATTCACCTACTTTTAGATCCTTAAGCATCAACACAAGATCCTTGTCTAATTGGTCGATTGGCAAAAATGTGGTTTGTCCATCAGCACCAGTTATCAGTCCACCCGTAAACTTGCTTGCATCGTCTTCGCTGAATTTTGAAACTGCTTCACCAAATTGCATTTTTCCTTCTTGCAAAAGCGTTCTTACCGAATCAAGTTTTTCTTTTGCCTGGTTTACTTCGATGGAACTTACTTGTGGAACTTTTAAAATGTGCCGGATGGTCGCATCATCCCCACGCCTGCTTACCATTTGAATGATATGGTAACCGAATTGCGATTTGAAAACGTTTGATATTTGTCCATCTTTTAAGCTAAAGGCCTTTCCAAGAAAAACCGGGTCAATTTGTGTCTCATTCCGGTTGATTTCCATAAGCCCACCTTTCTCTTTTGTACCCGGATCGTCTGAAAAAAGAGAAGCCAATACTTCGAATTTTTTACTTCCATCTTCGACTTCTTTTTTATACTCCTTCAATTGATCTATAGCGTAATTTTCAAGGTCGCGGCTTGGTTTTGGGTATAAAACAATTTGGCCTACTTCCAGTTGTGATTCATAAAAATGAAGGCTGTCTTTGGGAATTTGATTGTAATAAGCTTCTACTTCTTTTGGTGTAATTCTCACATCACCTACTATCTTATCACGTTCTGCTGCTGCAAGTTTTTGATCTCTAATAACCGAAGCCATTTCCTCTTTTAGTTGAAAAATCGTTTTTCCGGCTACTTGTTCAAGCATTTCTTTTGTTCCATATTGACTAATATAATAGCGGATTCTTTTGTCAATTTCCGCATTTACATCATCATCAGAAACAGGAAGTGAATCTCGCTCAGCCTGCAACACTAATGCTTTAAGTGCAACAGCCTGTTGCAACAATAGACACGAGGCATTAGCCGGAACATCAACATTTTGCCGCTGCATATCAGCAATGCTGTTTTGAATGTCGCTTCGAAGAATAATCTTATCTCCTACAGTGGCTATAATTTTATCGGCTAAAACTTTTTTTGTTTGAGCAAAAGAAGCAACAGCAGCAACCATAAAAGAAAGAATGAACAAAGTTTTTTTCATCAGAAATTATTGTATTTGGAATAGCAGCGAAGTGCCTTAACTTTTTAGAAATTAATTCATCAAAAATACACCGCTATACTGTGAGTTATTTTTTTGGAAAGTTAAAAGTTGAAGCGCTTTTGTTAAAGAAATTCATAATTCGAAAGCTTAAAGCGTTCTCTTTACTTCAATCTCTTCGAAAGCTTCAACCATATCACCGGCTTTCAGGTCATTGTAATTTTTAAAAGTGAGGCCGCATTCCATATTGTTAGCCACCTCTTTTACATCATCTTTAAAGCGTTTCAGGCTTCCCAATTCACCAGTATGGATAATAATTCCATCTCTTACAAGGCGCACGCGGTTGTTTCTTGCTATTTTTCCTTCCACCACCATACAACCGGCAACCGTTGCTTTATCAAATTTGTAAGTTTCTTTTATTTCAGCAACGCCCAATACTTTTTCCTGGATCTTCGGTTCCAACATTCCTTCCATCGCACTCTTCACTTCGTCAATCGCGTCGTAAATGATAGAGTAAGTTTTAATTTCCACTCCTTCATGTTCAGCAATTTTTGAAGCCTGCAAAGACGGGCGAACATTAAAGCCTATGATAACCGCGTCAGAAGCAGTAGCGAGCATTACGTCGGTTTCTGTAATTTGACCTACTCCCTTGTGAACGATACTAACAGCAATTTCTTCGGTACTTAATTTTTGCAAAGAATCACTTAATGCTTCAACAGATCCATCCACATCAGCACGTATAAGAAGATTCAATTGTTTGAAATTACCCAAGGCAAGACGACGTCCAATTTCATCGAGTGTAATGTGTTTTTTGGCTCGTATTCCCTGTTCCCTGAGAATTTGAGCTCTCCTGTTGGCAGTATCTTTTGCTTCAGATTCGTCTTCGAAAACTTTAAAAGTTTCACCGGCCTGCGGCGCACCATTCAATCCAAGAATAAGGACAGGTGTTGAGGGTGGTGCTGAAGTTACACGCTGGTTCCGTTCGTTGAACATTGCTTTGATGCGTCCATAGTATTGCCCGGAAACGAGCAAATCGCCTTGTTTTAATGTTCCGTTCTGAACCAAAATAGTAGCAACATAACCTCGGCCTTTATCAAGTGAAGCTTCAATCACGCTTCCAGTGGCAGCTTTTTTCGGGTTGGCTTTTAGTTCTAAAAGGTCAGATTCAAGTAATACTTTATCAAGGAGTTCATCTACATTTAGTCCCTTTTTAGCGCTAATTTCCTGGCTTTGGAATTTTCCACCCCAATCTTCCACCAGGATATTCATTCCGGCCAACTGTTCCTTAATCTTTTCAGGATTAGCTCCTTCTTTATCTATTTTATTCAAAGCAAAAACCATTGGTACTTCTGCTGCCTGGGCATGAGAAATCGCTTCTTTCGTTTGTGGCATCACAGCGTCATCAGCAGCTACAACAATTACTGCTATATCTGTGACTTTAGCGCCTCTCGCACGCATAGCAGTAAATGCTTCGTGCCCTGGCGTATCAAGGAAAGTAATAGCGCGTCCATCTTTAACTTTCACTTCATAGGCACCAATGTGTTGAGTAATTCCGCCAGCTTCGCCCGCTATAACATTTGCATGGCGAATATAATCCAACAGGGAGGTTTTACCATGATCAACGTGTCCCATAATAGTTACAATCGGCGCACGGGATACCATGTCTTCTTCATTTTCTTCCTCCTCTTCTTCCTCCACATCCTGTTGATTATCTACATCAATAAATTCAACCTCGTAATTAAATTCGCTTGCCACCAGTTCTATAACGTCGGCTTCCAACCTTTGATTAATGGAAACCATGATACCCAGGCTCATACATTTACTGATGACATCAGCAAAGCTCACGTCCATCAAATTAGCAAATTCACTTACAGAAATAAATTCTGTCACCTGCAATTTATTATCTGTCACTTCTTCTCCTACAGTTTCAGCAGCCTCTTCTCTTTTTTGTTTGCGGTATTTTGCTTTAAGGCTTTTACCTCTACCTCCTGAACCGGCAAGTTTTGCCTGTGTTTCTTTTATCTTATCCTGAATTTCTTTTTCATCAATCTCTTTCTCTTCACGTCTTGTAGCAGGCGCATTTCTGTTAAACCTTCCACCTGAAGGCCTGTTGCCACCGCCATGTTGTCTTTGTCCTCCTCCCGGATGAGGTGGATGATTTCCTCCCTTCTTTTCAACAATAATGCGTTTGCGTTTCCTCCTTTCATCAGGTTTGGGGCGCGTTTCATTATTAGAAGGAAGTTCGATCTTTCCCATAATTTTAGGGCCTTCCAGTTTAACCGCTTTGATATTAGTTATAACCGGAGCTTCTTTCTCGGGTTCCGCCCGCGGGCCTTTTGGAGCTTCATCTGTTTTTTCAGCAGGCTGGTCTTTTGCAATAACACCCTTCACCTTTCCCTTGGCCTTCTTTTTAGATTCTTTTTTAGGCCTTACAGAAGAATCAATTGTACTTAAATCTATTTTATCAACTATTTTTAATCCTTCTACCTCAGGAACTTCTACATTTTCTATCTCTGTTGTGGGGGCTGGTTCTACAGGAACTTCATCCGCTGTATCTTTCTTTTTTTCTTTCTTTACTTCTGCAGCCGCGGGAACTTCTTCCGGCGCAATTTCAGCTTCTTTTTCAGCAACAGCAGGCTCGATAATTTCTTCGGCTTTTTGTTCTTCTACTGGCTTTTCTTCTTTTGGTGCAGGTTTAGCAGGTTCTTTCTTATTGAATGAAAGGTCCTGTTCATCTCTTCTCTTTTTATTATCTGAAGGAGTATTTTTTGGAAGATCTATTTGTTCAGCTTTTTGTTTAGCTACCTTATCAGGCTGAAACTCTACCTGGAGCACACGGTACATTTCTTCCGAAATTTTTGATGAGGGCTTGAGATCGTTTGTTTCAAAACCTTTAGACACAAGAAAGTCAGTCAAGGTACCCGTACCTATGTTAAACTCTTTGGCCGCAGCCATCAAACGTGGTGTATTTATTTCTGCCATTAATCGTTCCTACTTCTACAGAAGTAATTTTTTATTTTTTTAATTTATAGTAAACAAACAAATTGTTTAAAAAATCAGTTTGCTATTCTTCATCTGAAAACTCTTCGTTCAGAATCTTTTTCACTTCAGCGATAGTTTCCTTTTCCAAATCCGTCCGACGCTCAAGTTCTTCATCAGACAAGTCTAACACACTTTTCGCTGTATCACATCCAATCTTTTTTAATTCATCGATCACCCAGGTCTCGAGTTCATCTGTAAATTCATCCAAATCCACATCGTATTCTTCCACCTCTCCTTCATTATCGCGGAACACGTCAATTTCAAGCCCTGTAAGTTCACAAGCGAGTTTAATGTTCACGCCTCTGCGTCCGATGGCTAATGAAACCTGGTCGGGTTTTAAATAAACACTCGCGTGTTTTGCTTCCATATCCACATCCATGCTGGTAATCTTTGCAGGAGTAAGTGAACGCTGGATGAGCAATTGAATATTATTCGTCCAGTTGATCACATCAATATTTTCATTTTTCAATTCGCGTACAATACCATGAATACGGCTTCCTTTCATTCCCACACATGCACCGACAGGATCAATACGATCATCAAAACTTTCAACCGCCACTTTTGCTCTTTCTCCCGGATCGCGAACGATTTTCTTTATTACAATAAGGCCATCAAATATTTCAGGAACTTCAATTTCAAGCAACTTGGCAAGGAAAGAATTATCAGTTCTTGAAACAATGATAACCGCCTGGTTATTTTTTAATTCCACATTTTTTACAACCGCTCTTATTGTTTCGCCCTTTTTGAAATAGTCGGAAGGAATTTGCTCTGATTTGGGAAGCAACATTTCGTTTCCTTCTTCATCCAGTAATAAAATTTCTTTTTTCCAAACCTGATACACTTCGCCTGTAATGATTTCGCCGACCCTGTCTTCGTATTTCTTAATAAGAATATTTTTCTTCAGATCATTGATACGGCTGGCAAGCGTTTGTTTTCCTGCAAGTATCGCTCTTCTGCCAAATTCTTTTTGAATGTCTACTTCTTCATATAATTCTTCACCCACCTGGTAATCAGGTTCAATCTTTATCGCGTCTTTATATTCCACTTCCGTGAGGGTATTATACAAGTCATCATCATCAACGATGGTGCGGCGCCTGAAGATTTCAAGGTCACCTTTTTGGTCGTTAACGATTACATCAAAATTTTCATCAGATCCATATTTTTTGCGGATCAAAGTTTTAAAGACATCTTCCATTACTTTCATTAAAGTAGGTCTGTCTATGTTTTCAGCGTCTTTGAATTCCTGGAAGGATTCAATTAAATTGATACTTGCCATACTGTTATTTTAAAAAGTTATCAGCACAGTTGTGTGCTTTATCTGATTAAAAGATATTGTTGTTGTTTGTTTTATCATTTTATTTCCTTTACCTGTTTTTTGTTCTATTTTAATTTCGTCTTCGTTTACTTCTGTGAGGGTGCCTTCATTTTTTGTTCCATCATTCAAAATCACCTCCACATTGCGGCCGATATTCTTTTTGTATTGCCTTAAAAGTTGCAACGGTCTGTCAACGCCGAAGGAAGAAACTTCAAGTGAAAAATTGCTATCACCAAAAACTGCGTTTTCTTCAATGAATTTATAAAGAGCTTTATTAACCGCAGTGCAATTATCAATGGTAACTCCTTTATCGCCATCAAGCAAGACTGTAACCTTATTTCCGGGAGCGATTTTTACATCTACAAGGAACAAATCCCCGGACTCCCCAATAAAACCATTTACAAATTTTGCGATCTTCTCAAGCTCAGTAGAAGTAGTCATTTTAATGTGCTCTTTTGAAAAAAGAAGAAGGGAACGCTTCCGTTCCCTTTCACTAATCTTTTACGATTGCAAAGATACGTTAATTAGAAATTACACTCCAAATTATGTTTTTGAAAAAACCATTCCTTAACAAATCTTTCAGTTACAAACGGAAGCGTCCCGCCGGTCAATTGATTTAAAACATTTATTTTTGTTGAATGAAATTTTTTGAAACAGCCGCCGAGATCTTCTTACTCTATTTATTATACAAGTTCATTTTCGATTTTATCATTCCCATTTACGAATCTTCCAAAAGAATTAAAAAGCAGTTTGGAGAAATGCAGGAGAAGATGCAGAATGATATGAGAAGCTATCAGAACATCAAGCTCCAAAACCCACGAAGCAACCAGAACCTGCACCAAATAAAGGAAGGAGATTATATTGACTTTGAAGAAATAAAAAAATAGCTACTAACTACAAGTCAAGATTTTCAATTCTTTTCTCCGGCGTTAAAAGTATCGTTTGTAAACCCACTTTTTGTGCACCTTCAATATTTTTTACTGAATCATCTATGAACAGCGTTTTTTGAGCATCAATTTGTAAATCATTTAAAACCCATTCATAACATTCAATGTCAGGCTTTCGCAAACCGATTTGAAAAGAATAAAATGCTTTATTAAAGTATTGTTCAAAAGATTTTTTCCTTTCTTTCTGATGATAAATTTCGTAAAAAGAAACCAGGTGGATATTGTTGGTATTACTTAAAAGATAGATTGCATAACGCTCTCTTACTTTGTCTAAAAAATCAAGGCTTTCTTCCCGAAAAGAGAGCAGCATTGCGTTCCATGCTTCTTTGATTTCTTTTGCTGAAAGGTGAAGCCCGGTATTTCGATTCAGTTCTTTATAAAATTCTTCATCAGTGATTATCCCTGTTTCCAGTTTTTGAAAAAGCTTGTCAGCATTTGCCTGCGAATACATTTCATCAAAATTGGCGACACCCAATTTTTCAAAGGCCGTTCGCGTAAGATTGTAATCAATATCTAAAAGCACGCCGCCGAGATCAAAAATTATATTTTCAATTTTTTGCATCTCCAAAGAAAAATAATTCTGCTGACTTACCGAATTTTTCTATTTTTGCAACCCTTAAAATTACCTAAACAGGTAATTGGGCCTATAGCTCAGTTGGTTAGAGCACCTGACTCATAATCAGGTGGTCCCAGGTTCAAATCCTGGTGGGCCCACAAGAAAATCAAGCATTTACGGATTAATTTTCATAAATGCTTTTTTTTATTCTGTTTTTGAAAGTGCACTGGCTTTATGAACAGCAACATGTTCGGTTTTATCACTCTTGATTTCGTATTGCGGATCTTCCTTGCTGGCATGATGTGTATAACCTTTATAATCAAAATCTCTTTTGTGTATTTTCACTATAGTACCCGACACATGACCAGCTTCTGAATCCCAGGTTACATGGTCACCGATTTTAAATTTCTGTTTCAAAGTTGTAGTTTTTTAATTATGAAATGCAATAATCAATTTACCCACTTACTGCTAACTGAATTCTCTTTTGTAATTCCGGAACAGCATCTTCCATAAACCATGGATTTATCTTCACCCAGTTTTGATTTCGGGGGGAAGGATGCGGCAATGGAAAATAGGTTGGTAAATATTCACGATAACTTTTCACCGTTTCTGTAAGGTTTCCTTTGTAAGTTTTTTTTAAATAATATTGTTGCGCATATTGTCCTATTAATAAAATAAGCGGTTTGCTTTTAAAATTTTTTAAAATCTGCATATGCCATAAAGGAGCGCATTCAGGCCGTGGTGGCAGATCGCCGGAGATTGCTTTGCCGGGATAACAAAAGCCCATTGGCAAAATAGAAAAGTATGCAGGGTTATAAAATATTTCATCGCTTACATTCATCCATGACTTTAATTTTTTACCACTTGCATCATTCCATGGAATTCCTGTTTCGTGTACACGCCTGCCGGGAGCCTGACTTATAATAACAATTTTCGAGTATGCATTTAATTGGATAACAGGTCTTGGACCGAACGGTAAATATTCTTTACAAACATCACATCGCTGTATTTTATTTAAAAGTTTAATCATGTTAAAAAATCAAAACACATTTATTTCATTCCGCTTGTTTTTCATAATTCAATTCGTTATTCACAATTCTTGCCGGCGCAGTATAAGGATGTTCCTGTTCTTTTGATATGCCCATTATGTGCATTACTTTCCAGTCGTTTAACTTTAAATAATCAGAAACCATAGAACGGTGACAATGCCACCATACTGCTTCCGAACACATATAAGCCGTTCTATGTTTCAATGCAATTTGCTGAAGTTCGTTTATTCCATCTTTAAAAGCGGCTGTTCCCATATAATCTGCATAGCTGCGAAAGGCTACATGCCGCCACGCTGTATTTTTGGAACCGGGATTTACTTTTCTCCTGCCTCCAAGTTCTTTTATATGCAGATATTGAATATTGTTTTGAGGCAAAGAAATTTCCAGTGCTTCTTTATTAAATTGAGGGAACTTACGTGAGCCGGGGAAACTTCTGATGTCTGCAATCAATTCAATATTGAACGAATGCAGCATAGCTACAAATTCCTTCAAAGAGCGTGTGGAATGTCCAATGGTCCATATCGTTTTATTTTTTTCTTTCAATTTTTGCAATTTAAAATTCCACCTCTTTATTTACCATAAAATAAAAATTAGAGAAATAAAACCTTGTAAGAAATCATTTAAAAAAATATCGGATGGAATTTTTATGAAGTAAGAATTAAGTTCAAAATTTGCAAACGATTTGCAAACAAATATAGGTTAAAGAGGAAAAACTGAAGGCAATTTTACAAAATAAATTTTTGATAAATCTTTTGTGGGTAAGGGTTTCAGGCAATCTAAGTAAAGCTGACTTAAGTTGGTAAAAGTCGATTTTGCATCTCATAATCAGGTGGTCCCAGGTTCAAATCCTGGTGGGCCCACATAGAAAGGACAAAGGGTTTCAATAGATTGAAGCCCTTTTTTATTTGGGCAATGTGATTGCAATTATGATTGGAAAACCTTGATTTCCGTTTCTGGAATGCAACCATGAGAAGTCTTTGAAGTACTTGGTTTGTTTGATAAAATGATTGATTGATTAGTTTTCTTTGATTAGGTAAGCTAATTGCATTTTAAGGGGGGAATTTTCTTTTTCTAATTCCTTATTTTTCTGAGGTAAAGAAGGGATAAGATTGATGAAGATTGATTCTGATAAATACACATCAAAACTGAGAAGATTGAAAACCCTTCTGAAATTGAGAAAATGCCATCGGTTTGAAATTTGAATCATTCACACATTGTTTTATCTTAAAAATGTCTATTACTTAAGGTGGGAATCTTATAAGGGTCATTATTCCATCTTTCCATATCATGTACAAATTTTGATAATTTTTTTCGCCTATTAAAAAGTTTGGAACTCACCCATCGCCAAAATTTACTATCCCACGTTCCTATTGAGCTATTCAAGAGGTTTTTTAAAATTTGATCTTCTGTAAGGTCAGGCTTTGTAAATTTCCCCTCGTCGTAACACTCTATACAAAAGTGTCTATTATAAGTTCCATCTTCTTCTTTACCATGTGTTAGGTGGCTAGAAAAAACCTTTGCACAACTTTGACATCGAATATATCCAATGCTTTGGGCTAACTCTATCCTTTGAAAAGCTTTTGTTTCGATTACCACTTTTTCTTCACGTGCGATAAAAATTAAAACCACAAGAAAGATGATACCAAGTTCAATCAATACAATTGATACTGGTCCGTCTAAACTTTCCTCGTTTTCTATCTGGAAGTCGAAGGATTCTATTTTTTCCCGATAATGTTTTAATCTTTCAGTTACATACAACAAATCAATATCAACAGTATTTAAAACTTCACTTAATGAGTCCACCAAATCTTGCTTTTCTTTTCGTATTCTTGATGTTTTATTCGGCGTATGGTGATTAAATTGATCGACAATACCACCAATCCGTCTATCTATGCTATTCTTTTTATCTGCTAAGTTTAATGAATCTATCACCATCTTAACGGTATTAGCAGTATCCATGAAATTTCTCTCCTCCGTCCTGATTCTGTCAGCTTCTTCATAGGTATTTTTATATACGAAAAAAGCTGCTGCAACAACAAGAACAAGTATAATTTGATTTAATCCAGTCGGTAAACTTGGCAAATTCATACAATTAGTTTACTGCTAAAATACTAATATCTTAACATATCTATCCTTTTTCATTCTCTTCAATATTTAATAAACATAGTGAACCCTGGTTTGATGCGGATTCCCAATGTACTGAAAACAAGCAGGCGATTCTTGATGAAGTGAAAGATTTATCTGTCGATGAAATTGCAACTTTAATCAATTCAGTTAAAGATTCAGCGCAGAACGCTTCTGATAAGGTGAAAGAAATCTTTCAATTGCTGTTGATATTTTGTAAGCAGAGGTGAAGCTGATAGGAATTTTTAAGACTAAAATTTTTTGAATCTATTTTAAAAACTTTCTCCTCAATTTTAAGTTGATATTTTATCATGAAGAAGATTTGGTTTAAAGGAATCACATATAAACACAAAACTTGTTACTGCTGATTTGCAACTGTCTTTAATTTGAATTTCTGTTCGGTCCATCCACCAATCTTCTTTTCCAATTCCATTTTTACACTCCTCGATACACCAGTTGATAGTTTTAATTGGGCCATCATTCAATTGTTTGTTAAGGTCAGCGTTACCATTAGGGTCTGCATCAAACAAATTTTTTAATTCGTTTAATTTATCTGGAAGCGGATAAAAAGGGATTCCATTACGTTTCCATTTGAAGCTTTCAATTTCCTTTTGAACAGCAATAATTTTTTCAATTCTTTTCATAAATATTTGGCTTTATACAAAAGTACTTTTGAAGTGTATTAAATGGCGCATTTATTTTGTTGTTGAGGCATTTTTCAATCTATTAAAGATTTTCGTAAAAAAGATTTCCTGTGACAGTTGCTTTACACTGTTATCAATATATTTTTTAGTTACAAACTCGTCAGACGATTCAATTCTAAAACCTTAATTAATTTTTACTCATATTA
>CAWEQV010000025.1:0-12172 GCA_963811285.1 uncultured Chitinophagaceae bacterium
AAAAAAACTCAATAGATGAAAAGACTGAAGTTTTACTGCTTTGCGATTTTTATTTTTATGTCTGCGTGTAATGTTGCTGTTAAAAAAGCTGAAGACAAGAAAAAAGACTTAGTAGCTGCCGATACCATTTCGGTAAAACTTGAAGAAGTTTCCAACGTAGCTCAAATGCCTGTTGAAATGAATGAGTCCGCGGCGCACGGGAAGTTATTTGTGACAGATGTTACCGGAAAAATTTGGGTAATGAAAAACGACTCGATGATTCCAAGGCCTTTTTTCGATAAATACGGCAATCGTTATAAACCTTCTCTCTCTTCGTCAATTGGCCGGCTATACAGCGTCGCTCTTCATCCGCAATTTGCTATTAATCACAAATTTTACGTTTGTTATGTTGCTCCTCCCAATGAGGATAATAAAACACCAACACTTACCGTATCTCAATTTACCACGGATGTTGTTGATACAGAAAAGGCGGATATCAGCTCTGAAAAAAAAATAATTGAAGTTCCCGGTTTAACTGCATCTTACAATGGCGCACAAATTCGTTTCGGGCCTGACGGCGATTTGTATATTTCAATCGGCGATGACAAAGCCGAAGATTCTACGTATAAATATGAAGCGCAAAACCTGCATTATTTAGGTGGCAAAATTTTGAGGATTGATGTAAATCAGCTTCCCTACAGCATTCCAAAAGATAACCCTTTCGTAAACATTAAAGACGCAAGGCCTGAAATCTGGGCTTATGGTTTTCGCAAATTATGGCATTATTCATTTGACCCCGTTTCGCATGAGCTCATTGGAGGCGATGTGGGACAAGAGAGGGAAGAGGAAATTGATATCGTAAAAAAAGGTGGCAACTATGGTTGGCCCGAAAAAGAAGGTGATAGTACTTTTCAAAAAAACGATCCCCATTCTTCCACGCCATTTACTGAGCCTGTTTATACTTATACCCACATGAAAGGAATTTGTGTGATTGGCGGGGGCTTTTATTACGGCAAAGATTTACCACAGCTTACTAATAAATACATTTTTGCAGATATAAATGGAAGTTTATTTGCTCTTGATAAAAACGAAAAAGAAAAATGGACGTGCGTTCCCGTCAGGATAGTAAACAAACCTTCAAAGACTTTTTATATTTGCGGATATTTTGAAGATGCTGCCCATGAACTTTTTGTAATGGGAATGCTTCTTGATAAAGAGAAAACAAAAGGAGTGATTTATAAAGTTGTTAAAGCGTGATGTTCTTTTAATATAATTCTCAAATTTGTGTTGTCTGTTACGCAATGCGCACTATAGTGACATGTTGCTTAGAAGAGGCAGTCAATAGTTCCTGGATCTTCCAACCAACTATCTACATTTTTCTCGTCTAACTTTGCTGTTTTATATTTTGCAACAGTCATTAGACAATGCACCTGAGAAAAACCAGTTTGTAATCTCTTCATTTCGTAAAACTTTTCCTGCATTGCATTGGCATTATTAGTTAATTCGCTTATCAGCACCTTGACGAATTTTCAAATTTTCAAAATAACATTTATATGCCCCGGACTTTTCATTCGTAAAACACCGTCCCTACCATGTTTTTTACGTACTTTTAAAAACCAAACTATCGAATGCCATTAACCCTTAAATTTGAACGATGACCAATACAGATGCTATGCAAAAGCAAATCCACCAGGGCCGCAACGTAAAACGCTTCCGCGAAATGCTTGGTATTAAGCAGGAAACGCTTGCTTATGAGCTTGGAGACGACTGGAACCAGCAAAAGATTTCCCTGCTCGAACAAAAAGAAACAATAGACCCTATCCTGCTTCAACAGGTATCCGCTGCGCTAAAAATACCAGCCGAAGCGATACAAAACTTTGATGAGGAACAGGCTGTAAATATTATATCAAACACTTTCAATCAAGGCTCTTTTTTAAATACCGGACACACTCCTACGTTTAATGTTAATCCAATTGAAAAATTAATTCAACTTCATGAAGAAAAAATTGCTTTGTATGAAAGAATGCTGAAGGAAAAAGATGGGATGATGGAGAGATTGGAGAAGTTAATTGGGAAGTAATAACTCTCTCTCTCTTTAATTTTTTAGGCTACATCTTGTAGTGATGTTTCAATTTTCCTTTATCGTAACCGTTGACATGTTTTTGGTTAACCTATTCAGGTGGGGCACCGGAGAAAGAAAAAGGCAGCGAATATTTCGCTGCCTTTTTCTTAAAATTATTTCTGAACAATTATATTTTGACTTTGCCATTGCTGTCCGTCAAAAACGGAAAGTGAATAAACTCCAGAATTCAAATCTGCAACAGAAATTTTAATAGAACGAATTCCTTCTTTATATTCAAAAGATTTTCTTAAAATGCCTAAGGCATCGGTTATCTTTATTCCATAGATGAAGTTTGGCGAAGAAACACTCTTTGTTTTTGCATTTGTGAGGGTGCTGGTGGTGACAGCACTCACAGTAACATCATTCTGTGCAGGATCAGGAGCAACAGTAAAGTTGGTCGCTCCGTAGCCGCTGTGACAAGTACTATAAACAGTAAGTCCATTCATCATTGCATTTCCACATAAATCAGTATAGGTTAATTTAATAGTGCCACCACCTGTTACATCTACGTCGGTAGAAGCAGAGTATGGATTATAAATATAAATCTGAGCGTTTTGACCTAAATAATCTACCGTCCAGTGCCAATTGGAACCATAGCTCACCGGAGTTGTAATGACACTCCATGTTTGGGTATTGCCACTGCATCCTACTGAGCTACTGGAAAGGCTGACAGGAGTGTAACCGACAGGTAGTGTAGCTGTTGTCAGCGTAGTAGTACATCCTGACGCTCCGGTTAAAGTTGCAGAAAAATCCGTATAACCATTATTTACTTTTGATGCAATCCCCGAGGTATTAATTGTTGCTGCTGAAGTATTGCTGCTTGACCATAGAGTTGAAGTAATACCAGTTGGCTTATTAATAACTGAATAAGTGCCGTTAGTGCAAAAATAAGATGGACCAGAAATAGACATTACGCTACCTGAATAAGCAGTGCCAACCCCTACGGCATACCATGCATTGGTTACTGCCTTTACTTCAGGGGAATTTGCGCAATATAAATCAGTAGCTGCGTCAATCATTGCTTGTCTTGCACTTGCATAATTAGAAGCAGGCTGTAAATGCAATCCTATTTCTGCCTGCCATACAATGCTTGCAGCCTTATCAATGCCAATGCCATTGCTTCCTGCGCTAAGCAAATAAAACCAATGGCTTAAAACAGTACTATTGACATGTGCGAAAATGCTCTCATTACTACCGGTGTACCAGTGAGTACCGTGGTAAGTACCAGGATAGCCGCCGGATGGAACATTAGTAGGATCGCCCCCTGTTTGAGGATTAGAAAGAGAACGTAAACAGGGATAACCATCTTTCATAATATCCTCACCAATTTCCCATGTTTGCTTGTTAGAAGTTGCCCAATCTTCCACCACAGCCCCCCAAATATCGCTAATGCCTTCATTCAAAGCAGGCGTTTCAAAGTTACTTTGACTACTTAAAATTGAAGTACCGCTAATTTTCACTCCTTCTGTAAAACCATGGCCTGTTTCATGTGCAATAACATCCAATGAGGTTACTGCATTAAATTGAGTTTGTCCATCACCATAAACCATCCTATGGAAATCAGAATCCCAAAATGCATTATCATCGTTCGGGTATCCAAGTGCAATTAAGTCCGTATGGACATAACCTTTTAAGTCACCGCCAGTTCCATTCCAGCTATTCCGTTGCCGGATAGTATTCCAATAATCGTACACCTTCTCGGTACCCCAATGTACATCCAGAGCAGCATCATCCTGGTTAGCATTGTGATATTCTCCATAAGTCCAATTATTATCATTGTCTGAAAATTCCGGTACCACATCGAAATCAGTGCCATTTCCCTGCATGTTGTATGTGTGAATATTTACACCATTCCTTACTTCCGATAATCTATAGCCGCCTGTATAGGAATCAGTTGTTATCGTTTGGGAACCACTGTATTTGGTAGCTGCTGTACCCGTAGCAATTCCATCTTTTATCAAATTTTCTGTTCCAATAATTTTCCCTGAAATGGCATCTACAAATATATTATTGTCTCTTAAAGGCTTTACGGCATAACCATGAAACATATAGGCTAAGCGATAAGAATGTGTGGTGCTATCATCATAAAAAATAACTAATTTAGCCTTAGGGTACATTGTTGCAGTTGAGCTTCCTGATTCCTTTTTAAACAAAGCTTCTGTTCCGGGATCTTCCCAGCCATACACCAGAGCATTTATGGAACTTAATGCTGTTAGTAAAGCCGTTTTTTCATCTATTTTAGCTTTTACAGAAGGGCTGCCAACTTTTATAAAATTTCCATTAATAGTTTCAATAATTCCATTCTTTGCATGAACGACATAGGTTCCATATAATACCTGTATGCCTTTATAATATTGTTGATATGCCCAATGGGTTAATTTTAATTTTTCTTGCCGGACGATAGTGTCAAGATGAAGGCTATCGTCAGGTCGCATTTGCAAAGTAGCTTTTAAAAGATCTTTGGCTTCAGCTACAGGCTTTGGGGTTACAGCCGTATTAAACCTTCTGTAGGTAATGGTACCTTTTGCAGAAGTGTCAGTCTGTAGCATTTGTTGCTGGGCTATGCGCTTGTTGCAAAGAAAAGGATTGCAAAGCAAGTAAAGTAAAAGTTTTTCATAATTTTAAATTTATAGTTTAGAAATATTAAAATGCTCTTTTTAAAATAGCGCCATCTGTTTTCATTTCCACTGCGTACCCAATCTGGCTGTTGGGAAAGCACAACCATCCACCAGTGTGGTGTTCTATTTCCCATGTTTTGCCCCCATCTATACTATGATAAATACCAGATGAATTTGAGAAAAAACCTTCTTTTTCACTTTTAAAATTTAATTCCGTTGCATTTCCACCATATTTATCCTGAAAATCTTTATTAATCAATTTCCAGCTAACTCCTCCGTCAGTTGTTTTATAAAGCTCACAGCCACTAATATAAGGTGGCGCACCCGCAGTACCAGAAGAGCTTAAATTTACAGAGATGTATCCAAATTCATCATTGATAAAAGACATACTTATGATGTCATGAAAGGGATAGTCAATTTGCTTCCAGGTATTTCCTCCATCCATTGTTTTTACCATCATACCAAAATTAGTAGCATCAAAAGCAGTTCCACCTGCTGCATACCCTGTTTGCCTGCTGGTAAAAAGTAACATATTAAAGCTAAAGGCAAAGGCATCGGATTTATAAACAGATTGCCAGGTTTTTCCTGAATCATTCGTTTTATAGATTCCCTCGTCTGCTAATATTCCATTGGTAGCATCGAAAAAGTATGTGTCAGCAGTTTTAATTTTGCTATAAATATTCGTTTTCTCCCAATGAGTCCCATTGTCTGTGGAGCGCATTAAACCATTAATACCAGCGGCATATACCGCATTTGAATCATCCGGGTCGGAATAAGCGCCGCCCAGCATACTGCCAAAGGTGCCAATAAGAAATTGTTGGGAAAGGAAGATGGAATCCCATGTTTTACCGCCATCATTTGTTTTTAAAATAATATCGCCTGATTCTCCATTATTACTGCTACGTCCTAATACACATCCGCTATTAGCGTTCACAAAATTGATATATTCCGGTATGCCGCAATTTGGCGCATGCAAATCCACCCATTTATCTTGTGCTTCTCCAGCCATATTATTATTCCCTTTCTTGCAGGAAAATTGTAAAACCATTAAGAAGGCAATCAATAATATTGACAAGAAAAATTTGTTTTTCATAACTGTTTGTTTATCCTGTTGACACCAAAAGGTGATTAAACGTTGCATTTTCGCAGTGCTAATACAAGCTTAGGGAAAAGCCGCAATTAAAAAATTATTCAGGTGGAGAAACATCTTCATCTTTGGCAAAAAATCTTTCTTGGGGCAGTTGTTCATTCAAGCAATTTTGAAATGATTCTTAAAAGTAAATAAAAGTTGCTAAAGATGCAAGCCATTACAAAAAAGAAACTATCCTATAAATATTTAAAACCTATTTCATTTTGCATTTTAGAATCAGTGAACCAACAAATAATTCGGTTTTTAATTTTCCCATCAAAATAAGACTTGCTGTTTGTGGCGACTCTAATTCATTTAAAAAATTAAAACGTAAAAAAGCAGTTTCCCTGCTCGAACAAAAAGAAACAATAGACTCAGCCCTACTGCAACAGGTATCCGCTGCGCTAAAAATACCAGCCGAAGCGATACAGAATTTTGATGAGGAACAGGCTGTCAACAATATTATATGCAAACACTTTCAATAAGAATGCATATTTAAATGCCGGACACACTCGCTACATATAATGTTAATCCGATTGAAAAATTGATTCAACTTCATGAAGAAAAGATTGCTTTGTATGAAAGAATGCTGAAGGAGAAGGATGAAATGATGGAGAGGTTGGAGAAGTTGATCTCCGGGAAATAAAATAGTTGACAGTAAACGAAGAAATTTTAAGCATTTTTGTTTTTCGATTCAACTGTTTCCTACAAATATTTTTTCAGAAAATACTTCTTTTAGAAAAGAGGAGAAGATCTACGATTTATTTTTATTATACGCTTTCTACTTTGACTTCCTGAACCAAAAATTAGAAACCGTCCCAACGAATTGAAACGGTTTCTTTTCGACGAAAGAAAAAATCATTCTTTAATTACTTTAACACTATTCCAGGTAGTGCCGTCAAATGCCTGAATAGTATACATACCACTTATAAGCCCGTTAAGGTTAATAACAGTCTTGCTAATGCCGGCAGGGTAATTATATTGCTTTTTCAGATTGCCTGTTTGATCAATTACTTTAATATCATAGATCAGCATTTTCTTCGTATTTAAAGCATTGGTCTTCGGTTCGTTCGTTTCTGCTACTGCAATCGTTACATTGCTGTTAGCGGGATTTGGTGATGCGGTTATCGCACCGTAACTGTGGCAACTACTGTAGATTGTTACCCCATTTGTACCCGTACCGCAAGCATTTGTTGCATGTATTGTGATTCCGCCTCCTCCTGTTACTCCTACAAGAGTAGTAGCAGAGTAAGGACTGTACACGATCCAACCACTATTGGACGGGTTATCCACTGTCCAATGCCATGATGATACAGATGAATTTGCATTAGCGGTTAAAATCCAATCCTGGTAACTACCATTGCAACCTCCGGTCATAGATGAAGAAATGCTTGTTATAACAGGTACTCCCACTATTATGTTTGGTTTGGTAATGGTAACGGTACCACCACAAAGATTTGAAATGGTTGCTTGTAGCGTTGCTGTTCCATCCAAAGCCTTACTTAACGTTGTTTCTGTTGAACCAGGTGAGTTAGGTGTCGCTATCCATGAAGGTGTTACACTCCATGAAACGGTTGCTCCGGCAGGGAGGTTGGAAATTGAGTAGTTATTAGAAGTAGTACAGAAATTATTATCACCATTAATTGAAAAAGCCGGGGCAAAGCTTAGATTATAATAACCTGTGACATTAGTACTCATATTTTCAACCCTAACAAGATAAGTTTGGTTGGCAGTTAAGCTTAACGTGATTCTTGAATAATGGTTTGAAGTTGATATGTCATCATTTTGAGCCAATTGATTTAGCGAATTATCATAAATAGTTAGCCTTGTATTTGCATCTGTTTTTCCGATAATTGCTGAAGTTTGTATATCAAAGGTTTGACTGCAGATAGGTGTAAAACGAACCCAATCTACATCACATTGAGTAAAATAAGGTACACCTGAGACTCTATTCCATTGTTGATGGAAATTTCTTTCCTGTATTTCATTTGGCTGAATCTCTCTTGCAATTGTTGCATCATTATCAGGTTCGTAACTATCAAAAGTGCAAATTGAGTTAGCCCATCCGCCTAGATTATTTGTTTTTTTGAAATACAATGTCCATAACATAACTCCAATCTGCAACCTCGAAAATTGGTCAACACAGTCGGTTGCAGAATTATAACTCATAATATTGTGAACATTTGCTCTGTCTTGTAATCCAGCAGGAGGATTATCATAAGAATCGCCCCACGGGTCATTTTCTCCAAAATTTGTCACGTAAGTACAAGCACTATTATCAATCAAATTATCATCAGCCTGTGTGTCCCTTAAGGCATCCCCTGTTGCCTCACAAACCTTGTTCGATATTATTCTTGTAGGACAGGCATTAAATAATGGCCATGTTCTGGTTCTACTTACGCATTCAGTAAGACATTTCCAGTTCCATGCACTATATTGATGTGTATGCGAGAGACCCAAAAGATGTCCAATTTCATGAGCAAGATCACCATTTGCTGTTGAATTTAAATAACTGCCACTTGGAATCATGCTTGCATTTAAAAAAGGGATTGAGAAGCCAGCCGTAAAAGGATCAGCAAAACTTCCTATTATATGCACATTAAAACTTCCGGGATCATTATTAGCTGCCATCAATATTGATGCCCCTGTAAACGTTTTTGTTACATTACTTGAGTTATTTACATACGTTGGATCACACTTCATATAAAAGCCTATCATTGCATTATTGGTTTGATTATATCTGCGATTCAAATTATCCATCAAATCTTGAATTTGGAGAAGAGTAGGCCCCCCATTTCCATTATCATCTCTATAAATCCAAAATTTAATAGGAATCCAGAACCTCACTTCAGGAGCACCAACAATAATATTTTGCTGCATTTGTCCGGGATATCCAATGCTATCTAAAAAATTTTCCAGGTAATCGTTATTACTATACCAAGGTTGTTGCTGAAACTCTGTAGTGTCCATTTCCGGAGTCTAGCATTTATTATTTAAAGTGTCTTGAGATTTTACCTGCAAATTGGATAAAAGAAAAAAAAGAAAAAATAATTTATTCATTACTTATGATTTAAAGTGAAGACAAAGGGACCTAAAGTGTTATTCCTTTCTAATAAAAGATCGCCTTTGTAGTAAATTTTTATATATTGAAAAAGATTTCCGCATTTTTCTTTTTTTGCCTTAAATGTAAGCTTCAAGGTATCAAAAATGCTACTGTTATACTTTAAGTAAATGAGTTTCGTTTGCTCATTATTGTACGAGCCCTCGTCGTCTGCATCTATAAAGATTGGGTAAATGTTAACTTCTTTAAATTTTTTTAAAGGATTTCTAGGGTCTACGTTCATTGTGTAATGAACTTGTAATAAATTTTCTTTAGAATCTTTTATTGTTAAACTATCGATATTGTAGGGTGAAAGGCTTGTATCTTCAGGATAGAAATATTGATTATTGTACTTGTTAAAAACATCAATTAATAATCCGGTATTTTCTAAAGTAAAGCGTGATTCAATACATGTCTTTCCACATGAGTTTGTTAATAAAATAGAAATGAAGAAAAAAGGTAAAATAAGAATGATTTTTTTCATGGCAGTTAACTTTTAAGTATTGTAATTTCTGTATCTGTTGTATTTTTAGCAGAATATAGCAGTTTTCCTCTTTGGTAGATTTTTAATGTTTCAAACACGGAACCACATTCAGTCTTTTTTGATTTAAAACAAACTTGAAGCGTGTCTGATTCATTGTAATAGTATTTGATAATATAATTTTTGCATATTTCTGTATCAAAAGAATTAGCATCGGTTTGTTGGTCATAAATATTTCCAAAATTTACGACCCAGAAGGCGGTAGGCGAGCCATTCAATTGATTTTGACTGAAAAGAAGAAATAATGAATTGCCACCAGGATCAAATATTTTAATACTGTCCTTGTTATACAACGAATTATTTTCAGTATAAAGATATTTGCCTGTTATCTGGTCTTTAAATGTAACATTAATTGAAGATTGATTCACATTTCGGGGCGACTCACATTTTGGAGTTTTATGACAGCTTGGAAATATCATAAAGCAAAAGAAAAGGTGGGAGATATAAAAAGTTTTTTTCATAAAAGCCTAGTTTTATTTTCTTCTATCTGTAGTAAATTTTACTAACTGACAACGGAAGTGCTTAAAGCGTTGCAACAGTTCTACCATTCTTTTTTTAGAATAAGAAATATTACAAATCGATTGTGTAAGCGAAAGCCCAAAAAGAATTTAAGTGTGAGGTTTCGGTTAATAACAAATCAAGCAATTAAATTTAATACCTCTTAAGCAATTGCAAGATAATACACTTTTTATTTTCTGGCATAAGCAGAAATACCTAATTTTTGCGATGGTAAAATCACAGAAACAAATTGCATAAGAAAGTTTGAATTTAAAAACATTTGCGGTAAACCCACAAATAACTGTAATTTTTATTCTGCCTAAGAGTTTAAATGATTAATGATAAACGATATCAAATCTGCCATCGGTTACCTCAAGCGTATCGCAGTCAGGAATTGGAATACGGCAACTAAGGTACCAGACACTTTCTTGTGTTTATCAGTAGCTATAATCCATCTTAATAAAAATAGATTCTATCTTCCAAATGGTCACCTCAAAAGCTTTCTTTTCGTTGCAGTTTTATTACTTTATATCTAACATCAAGAATTGAGGATAAAACACTTCTTCATTCTTTTTACCTCTACTCAAACAATTAAATCTTCGATCTTACAGTTAGTTTCGTCTTTTTCTATTCTAAATTATGATTTAGTAAACAAACTTGCATTCTTTTTCGATGATTCGACTGTTTTACCGGATAATCAGCCAGAATCACATGATACCTGGAAAAATTAGCAATAGTAGAAAACCGCAAAAAAAAATGTTGCTATTCCAACAGCTAACCAGCAACAGCGATCGTTTTATGAATATAACAGTATTGAAAGAAAATTGGCTGGAAAAACAGAGGGAAATTGATTCTGCCATTCCTCAGTCTAGTGCAGTTTAAATTAATACTTCGCCGGATTTCAGCGTTGAATAGTTGAGTAAAACAGTTCGAAGGTGTCGGGTTAAAAATTACGCATGGAGATACATACCACTGACAATACCTGCAGGCATAAACGCTTTTTTGTTGATCACTGCTTCATGGCCGTTTTTAATCATGTTATATTGAAGCGATATTGCGGTTACTACCACACTTCCCTGTTCTACCGGTATTGGTAACGATATCGTCTGCGGGGGAACTTCAATATCGTTATATGCAAAATTCAAAGAGATGGAATAGCCACCTGTAGGATTACCGGTTTTCCTGTCAAAACCTCCTGCTGAAATGTGGCATTTTACAGAAACAGTTTCAGCAGGAGCAGAGATATTTTTTGAAGGAACAAAGGCAGAAATTTCGAGTTGCAATTCACCCGCCGTATTAAGACTAACTGTAAGTGCTACGTTCCATCTTTCCGATATCGTATAACCGGTGGTAAACTGAAACCCGTCAATGTACGGAAGTCCATCACTTGGTTCATCACTTGTCTTTTCAATAAGTTGAATATACCGGTAAATCGCCGTTACCAATCGCGTCTGCATGTTGTTGTCGGAAGGAAAAGGAATACTCGGCTCCAATCGGTGCCTGAGCGCTTTTCCTGCCCGTGAGGCGAGACCAAATTGTTTTCCTCTTGCTTTCGTCGCCTTTGTCTGTTTTACACGTTGAGGTACCGTACGTACGCAATACTTATCGCCCAGTTTATAAAAAACGAGGTTATTAATTCTTCCGGTCAGTTGTACTGTCATTTTTGATGGCATAGGATTATGTTTTAGGTTCATTTGAAAGCAGGCTGATGAATGGTTTAAGTAAGGCAAAGCCGTGTTTTCATCCTGTCATCTTCACAGTAAGTGCGGGGTAAGTGCGGCATATGCCGTAGAAACCTTGGATGTAACAGGGCAGAAAATATAAAAGGTAACGAAGGAAAAGGCGCTTTAGTATACGAGCGTTTGCAGAATCATCTGTGCGGTTCACACAGGGGAAACGTCCGCTAGATCCGTTAAGTTGACAATTTCAAACCGATGGTATTATTATCACTCTGGTTCCTGTATCGCGAAAGATGGGCGGGATCTATGAAGCAGCTTCCTTAACAACCTAAATTGCTCTGTAACTTTTTGTGATGGGACATCTTGCCGACAAAGAAAATATGGAAAGTGTGATTTATAAAGTTGTCAAAGCTTGAAAACGCTTTATTTTTATTAGGTCTTTTTTTTGTATTACTTTTTGTGTCAATTCAGTTTCTGGTTGATTTTTCAAGGACAGTCAATCACAC
>CAWEQV010000026.1:0-10100 GCA_963811285.1 uncultured Chitinophagaceae bacterium
TGTCAAACAGTGTCATCCCGTTCTTAACAAATAAATCCCAACAAACAACAAGAAAAAATTTTTAAAAAAAACTTTGGAAATTCAATTTTTGATCTAAATTGTGTACGAAATACACATTATTTCAATCCCCGCTTGAAAACGTATTAATAATATAGTAACACACATTAAAAATTAAATTTAGCTCATGAAGAAAAGCATAGCTAAAATATCAGGACAGCTAAGTGTTTTGGTGTTTTTCATTATCGTTGCTTTTGGTGCGAATGCACAAAGTGTAATTACAGGAACAGTTACGGATTCAAAAACCGGAAAAGGAATTCCGGGAGTTTCAGTCACTGTTCTTGGAACAAATAAAGGTACAGCCACAGGTGCAGGAGGTACTTATTCAATTTCGGCAGCATCAACAGCCACTTTAATGTTTACTTCCACGAGTTACGCACCACAGGAAGCCGCAGTTAATAATCAAACAACTATTGATGTATCATTGGTTCCGAACGCGCAACAACTTGGTGAAGTAGTAGTTATTGGTTATGGTACTTCCCAGAAAAAAGATTTGACAGGATCTGTCGCACAGGTAAATGAGAAAGATTTTCAATCAGGACAAATTACCACTCCTGAACAATTAATTGCCGGGAAAGTAGCGGGTGTTTCTGTTATTTCCGGTGGAGGTGCACCTGGTGCCGGAACTACCATCCGGATCCGCGGCGGCGCTTCATTAAGCGCCAGCAACGATCCTTTAATTGTGATTGATGGAGTGCCTTTGGATAACAATGGAATTTCCGGTGCGGCCAATCAGCTTAGTATGATCAATCCAAACGATATTGAATCTTTCAGTATTTTAAAAGATGCGTCAGCAACGGCTATTTATGGTTCGCGCGCTTCCAACGGCGTCATCATTATCACTACTAAAAAAGGACATATTGGAAAACCGGTTATCAATTTCAATACTACTTTTTCTCTTTCAAAAATTATAAAAGAAGTTTCCGTATTAAGCCCGGATCAATACAGGACATTTGTAAATCAACACGGAAACGATGCTTTTAAAAGTTTGTTGGGAACGGCGAACACAGATTGGCAAAATCAAATTTATCATACTGCAATAACCAGTGATAATAATTTAAGTGTGAGCGGAGGTTTTAAAAATGTGCCCTACAGAGTTTCCGTTGGATATTTAAATCAGCAGGGAATTTTGAAGACGGATAAACTGGACCGTTATACATTAGGTTTGAATGTCAGTCCTAAATTTTTTGATGATCACCTGAGAGTAAGTATCAATGTTAACAGCTCTATTGAGGAAGTGCGTTTTGCCAACCAGGGCGCCATTGGTTCTGCAGTTTCTTTCAACCCAACCGTTCCTGTTTATTCGGGAAAAAGTGCTTACAACGGATATTGGGAATGGACGGATCCTGCTACTGCTACGGGTTTGGTTTCTTTATCTCCGAGAAATCCGGTTGGTCTTTTAATGGACAGGCATGATGTCGCTGAAGTTCGCCGCAGCATCGGAAGTGCTTTGTTAGATTATAAAGTTCATTTCCTTCCTGATCTTCACGCGTTCGTAAATCTTGCTTATGATGTTTCTACCACCGATGGCCATATTACAGTAGATTCTTCTGCGGCACAGGACTATAAAAGATATTTAAGTAGTGATAACACTTTGCATGGCGGACGTTACGATAAATACATGCAGAAAAGAAGTGATAAAACGCTGGAAGCTTACTTAGATTATACGAAAGATTTTGTTGGTGGTTCAAGAATAGATGTGGTGGGTGGATACGGATATTATGATTACCTCACTACTAATTATTATTATCCTGATTTCACTACAGACGGAACAGTTGTGACTTCGCCAAGTTTTAATTTTGACAAGCCTGAGTACACTTTAATGTCTTATTACGGAAGAGCCAATTTATCTTTTAAAGATCGTTATCTCTTAACCGGTTCTATCCGCACGGACGGTTCATCAAGATTTGCAAAAGATAAACGCTGGGGTGTTTTCCCTGCCGGTGCTTTTGCCTGGAATATTAGGAATGAAAATTTCATGCAGAATTCAAAAACCGTTTCTACACTTAAGTTGAGATTAGGATACGGTCTGACAGGCCAGCAAAGTGGAATCGGATACTACGATTATTATCCTTTCTATTATTATAGTGATAATACTTCCGAGTATCAATTGGGCAACAAGTTCTACCACATGTATGCGCCTTCCGGTTATTACCCGCAAAGGACCTGGGAAAAAACAGCGACTTATAACGCGGGTGTAGATTATGGTTTTCTTGATAACAGGATCAATGGAAGTATAGATGTTTATTATAAAAAGACAAGTGATCTTTTGAATAATATCGCTCAACCTGCGGGAAGTAATTTCTCGAACCAGATTGTGGCGAATGTGGGAAATATGGAAAACAAAGGAGTTGAATTCAGTCTGAATCTTCAACCGGTAAAAAACAATAAAGTGGTTTGGGATTTGAATCTGAATGCGACCTATAATGAAAATAAAATCACTAATCTTACTGCCGTTCCTAATCCTAATTATCCGGGAAATCCCTATTATGGAATTAGCGGCGGAACCGGTAACACTATTCTAATTAACACCGTTGGTTTGCCGCTCGGTTCATTCTATGTTTACAAACAAGTTTATGATCAAAACGGAAAACCAATTGAAGGTTTATTTGCAGATTTGAACAGAGATGGTGTGATCAACCAAAAAGATTTGTATCAATATAAAAATATAAATCCTGATTATCTTTTTGGCGCGAGCACCAATGTAAAAATCAATAATTTCAATGTTGGTTTTGTAATGCGAGCCAGCCTTGGAAACTACGTATACAATAATACTTACTCAAGTTCAGGTACTGTCAGAAATATTTTGAACCCAATCGGATACCTCAATAATGGTTCTACTAATGTGTTGGAATCAGGTTTTACCGGAAGCGGCGATAAATTTTTCTTGTCAGATTATTACATTCAGAACGCGTCTTTCCTGAGAATGGACAACGCTTACGTTAATTATAATGTTGGGAAAGTGTTGAACAACACTGCCACTTTAACTTTAGACGCCCACGTTCAAAATGTATTTGTAATCACAAAATATACCGGTCTTGATCCTGAAATCTCAAGCGGCGTGGACAATAATTTTTACCCACGTCCACGTATTTATAGTTTAGGATTAAATCTCAGGTTTTAAAAAATATTAAATCAATTATAATGAAAAATAAAATCGCATTTTTATTACTCATCGTTTCTCTAAGTTCTGGTTTCTTTGTTTCGTGTAACAAAGACCTAAACCATCTTCCGACAAATGGTTTAACCGCAGATTCCGTTTATTCTACTCCTCAAGGATATACACTGGCGCTTGCAAAAGTTTATGGCAGCTATGCACAAACCGGTAACAATGGTTCAGGCAGTGGAGACATCCAGGGAATCGATGCCGGAACTTCTGATTTTTTCAGGTTGTTTTGGTGCGCGCAGGAATTGTCAACAGACGAAGCGGTAATCAGTTGGGGCGATGCCGGCATCCAGGATTTTCATTTTATGAACTGGTCATCAAGCAATCAGTTTACACAAGGTTTGTATTATCGTTCGATGTATCAAATCACTCTTGCCAATGATTTCATCCGGCAAGCATCAGATGCCAATCTTGCATCACGCGGCATAACCGGAAGCGATGCTGATAATATCAAAACCTATCGTGCAGAAGCAAGGTTTATAAGAGCTTATCAATATTGGGTTTTGATGGATCTTTTTGGAAATCCTCCTTTCGTAACCGAGAAAGATCAAATTGGTGATATTCCAAAACAAATCAAGCGCAAAGATCTTTTTGACTATGTCGTTTCTGAATTGAAAGCGATTGAGCCGGATTTGAAAGCGCCAATGACCAACGAATACGGGCGTGCTGACCAGGCTGCTGACTGGGCTTTGCTTTCACGCATTTACTTAAATGCGCCGGTGTATGCGGATACTACAGATTATAATGATGCGGTAACCTACGCAAAGAAAGTTATCGATGCAGGATATTCTCTTACTTCCAATTATGACTGGTTATTTTTGGCAGATAACTATAAAAACACCAATGAATTTATCCTCACCATTAATTATGATGGAACCCATACACAAGGATATGGTGGAACAACTTTCCTTACTCATGCGCCTGTTGGCGGAAGCATGACACCCTCAAAATATGGGATTAACGGAGGATGGGCCGGTGCAAGAACCACTAAAAATCTTCCCAATTTATTCCCTGATTACACAGGTGATATGGATACAAGAGCTGATTTTTATACCAATGGACAGAGTTTAGAAATTAACGATATTACTTCGTTTACTGATGGCTTTGCAGTTACGAAATTTAAAAATATAACAAGGGATAGTGCAAACGGAAGCAGTCTTGATTATTCCGATGTGGACATGCCAATCTTCAGGTTGCCTGAGATGTATTTGAATTATGCTGAAGCTACTTTGCGCGGTGGAAATGGCGATAAAGCTTTAGCTCTTCAATACATCAATAATCTTCGTGAAAGAGCTTATGGAAATGCTTCGGGCGATATCAATGCGGGTGATCTTACACTTGATTTTATTTTGAATGAAAGAGGCCGCGAATTGTATTGGGAAGGATATCGCAGAACTGATTTAGTGAGATATGGAGAATTTACTTCTTCAAGTTATTTATGGCCATGGAAAGGTGGCGTAAAATCTGGAACCGGCGTACAATCTTATCGCAATATTTATCCTTTGCCACTCACAGATGTTCAGGCTAATCCTAATTTGGTTCAAAATCCCGGCTATTAATTTTTAAAAAATAAATAATTATGAAACATATTTTTAAAACCCTTCTTGCTGGCTTTTTAATCTTCGGTTTATGGTCATGCAAAAAAGATGAAAACAAGGTAATATTGAAGGGAGGAACTCCTCCCGTGCTTACCTCTTCGGTTACCGATTCGGTGCCCATGTCGTTTAACACACAGAACGATCAGGCTTTCAAATTAACATGGACCAATCCTGAATACCAGTTCAACACCGGTATCAGTTCACTGGACGTGAGCTACAATATTTTGATCGACACCACAGAAGATTTTAGTAATCCGAATCTTAAAACCGTTTCAGTTGGTTCTGATCTTTCTAAATCTTTTACTCAAACAGAATTCAATGACATTCTGTTGAATCAACTTCAATTAAAGCCTGGCATAAGTCACAAGATAAATATGAGAGTAGATGCTTTCCTGGGAACCGGCGCAGCTAAACTTTCTTCGAATGTATTTACTGTAAACGCTACGCCGTACGCGATTCCGCCAAAAGTTACTCCGCCTGCATCCGGAGAGTTGTTCATAACCGGTGACGCTACTCCTGGTAATTGGCAATGTGCGTGTGGAGAAGCGCCGCTTTTGTCTCAAAAATTCACCCAGGTAAGTCCGACATTATATGAGATAACCATTGACTTGATTGGAGGAAAGTCTTACACATTTATTCCGGTTTATGGCGACTGGGGTACTAAATACAGTATTGCAACTAAAAATGATCCAAATGAAATTTATGGTGGCGATTTTCAGGTTGGAGGAAATGATATTATGGCGCCGCCAACAAGTGGCACTTATAAAATTACAGTGGATTTCCAGCGGGGAAAATTTACCGTAACGCCACAATAAATTCTTTTGAAAAAAAATTAAAATTTTTCTGTTTAAAATAAAACTCATGAAATATTTATCAAAATTGTGTTTGGGATTGGCGATCGTTCTCGGATTTTTTGCATGCGTTAAAAAAGTCCCGGACCTTCCATTTTATAAGAATGGAACAGCCGTAGTATTAACTACTTCAACAAATGCAATTTCCACTGCTCCGGCCGATTCGAACAAAAATGTCCTCACTCTATCATGGACAAATCCAAATTATGCACAGGATAGTTCTATGTATAAATTTGTTGTAGAGATTGATTCTACAGGAAGAAATTTTGCAAAGGAATATACACTGACAGTAGATGGCAAGCGTGATACTTCTTTTACAGGAAAACAAATGAATGATATCATGGCGGGGCTTGGTCTTTCCGCAGGAGTTCCTTCCAGTATTGATGTCAGGGTCACTTCATCTTATGGAAATAATAATGAATTGTACCAATCAAATGTAGTTACCATTAAAACAACTCCTTATATTGTTCCGATCCAGGTTACGCCTTCTTCAACCAGTCCTTTGTCTTTGTCTATTGCCAATGCTTCGAACAGTGCGGTAGTCTTTAATTGGAATGCCACAGAATATGGTAACAAATCTTTCACTTACGAATTACAACTTGATACAGCAGGTGGTAACTTTCAAAATCCACAAGTTTTTAAAGTGGATAATGCCTTAACAAAAGATTTAAGTGTGAGTGATTTAAATACTGCTGCTTTATTGGCCGGAGTTGCTCCGGGTGCAACAAATAATTTACAATTCAGGGTGGTTGCCTTTCAAGGAAATAACACCGTTCCTTCCGTTATTTCTAATGTGACAAGCTTGGATGTCACTACGTATCTTCCTTTCTTATATTTATGGGTGCCTGGAGATTACCAGGGATGGAGTCCCGGATCTGCTCCTCAATTAGGTGCAACCGTTCCAAATCTTAATGATTACGAAGGCTATGTAAATGTCCCTGCTGGTGGTACCTACGAATTCAAAATTACAAATGCACCAGATTGGAATCATGTTGCCTACGGCGGCGATGCAACAACCTTAAGTACTTCAGGTTCAAATCTGGCATGGCCATCTGGTGCCGGTTATTACTACGTTAAAGCCAATCCAACTGCGTTAACCTGGTCTGCACAGAAAACAAGCTGGGCAATAATTGGTGATGCTACTCCCGGTGGTTGGGGCGGAGATACTCCAATGACTTATGATCCCGTCAATAACGTATGGGTAATAAATTCAGTTGCCTTATCAGCTAATAGTTTAAAATTTAGAGCTAATGGTAATTGGGATATAAATTTAGGAGGAAATACAAATTCCTTAAGCTATGGTGGAGATAATATTTCAATAAGTGAAGCCGGAAATTATAAAATTGTTTTGGATTTAAGCCATCCACTTAAATACACTGCTACTTTAACTAAACTCTAGACAAAATAAAAAGTCGTTTTTAAAAGCTGCCTTTTTAAAAGAGGTGGTTTTTTTTATTCAATTTTTTTGTCCCAGTCTAAAATAATAATTCAGTTTTTTTGTTGCTTTACTGTAATATCACCTATATTGAATGCCGAATATGAAACTACTTTTTCTTTCATTTCTTTTATTAATTCTATTCACTTTTTCATGCAAGAAAAAGACCGGAATACCTGTTGTACCAATTGAAACCGACACTTCTTTTTTTGCAAAAGGGGCTGATGTAAGCTGGCTTACTGAAATGGAATCAAACGGTATTAAATTTTACAATAAATCCGGGTCGCAGCAAGATTTGTTTCAAATTTTGAAAGATGAAGGAATGAATTCCATTCGCCTTCGTGTTTGGGTAAATCCGACTGAGGGCTGGTGCGATACAAAAGATTTGGTAGCAAAAGCCTTACGCGCCAAAGCTGCAGGAATGAAAATATTAATTGATTTTCATTACAGTGATTCGTGGGCTGATCCGGGAAAACAAACCAAACCTGCCGCATGGCAAAATCAAAATATAGCTCAATTAGATTCTTCTGTAAAAGCTTATACAACCTATGTTTTAGATACTTTAAAAGCAAACGGCATTTCTCCCGAATGGGTGCAGGTAGGCAACGAAACGAATGATGGAATGCTGTGGCCTGAAGGAAAAGCTTCTACAAATATGGCCAATTTTGCTTCATTAATTAATGCAGGTTATGATGCCGTAAAATCAGTTTTTCCTACGGCGAAAGTAATTGTTCACCTTTCAAACGGTTATAATAATTCATTGCTACAGGTGGATTTTTGATGGCTTAAAAAATAATGGCGCAAAATGGGATGTGATCGGGATGTCATTATATCCAACTGCTTCCAATTGGCCACAGCTCAATGCACAATGCCTTGCTAATATGCAGGATATGATGAGCAGGTATCACAAACAAGTGATGATTTGTGAAATCGGGATGAGTGAAAACGATTCATTGTCATGCAAATCTTTTATTTTAGATTTAATCGCAAAATGTAAATCGGTTTTTGATAAAAAATGTCTTGGAATTTTTTACTGGGAGCCTGAAAGTTATAATAACTGGAAGGGTTATACGCTCGGCGCTTTTAATAATTCCGGACAACCAACTGTAGCTTTGGATGCATTTCAATAAATTGCATTGTAGAATTAAATTGCTTGAAATATGGTTAAAAAATCCGTTCTTTTTTCTATACTCTTTCTTTGCTTTTTGCTGCTAAATCTCAAACAAGAACCCATGAAAATATCGATGAAAATTGGAAATTTCATTTAGGAAATGCTTCCGATCCGGCTAAAGATTTTGATTATGGTATCGCTAATATTTATAAGAAAAGCGGCGAAGCCGGATCAACACCAATTAATCCCAAATTCAATGACAGTGCATGGCGAACACTTGATCTTCCGCATGATTGGGTGGTGGAACTTCCTTTTGTTTATTCACCGAACTATGATGTAATGGCGCATGGTTATAAACCGGTTGGTGGATTATTTCCGGAGACAAGTATTGGTTGGTACAGGAAAAAGTTTTTTGTAGATAGAAGTGATACATCTAAGAAATTATTTATTCAGTTTGATGGTATTTATAGAAGCGCCAACATTTGGTTAAATGGTTTTTTTATCGGCCATAATAAAAGCGGGTACATTGGAGTAGAATATGATATTTCTGATTTCATAAAATACGGCGAAGAAAATACTTTGGTGGTGAGAGTAGACGCAACCCAATATGAAGGCTGGTTTTATGAAGGAGCAGGAATCTATCGTCACGTTTGGCTCAATAAAACCAATGATCTTCATATCAATTCCAATGAACTTTTTATTCATTCAAAACAAACTGAAAAAAATGCAGTTATAACAGCAGAAATTCCTTTTGTAAATGACGGCGAGAAGTCGACTAACGGTTATGCTTACACGTATATTACCACAAGAGATGGAAAGAAAGTTGCTGACAGTAAACCAACAAATTTTACGATTTCTTCTTTTGGCAAAACGGTAGTGAAACAAAATATAGAAGTTTCAAATCCACATGTATGGTCGATAGAAGATCCGTATCTATATCGCGTAATTACAATTTTAAAATCAGGAAACAAAACTATTGACAGCGTGAATACGCGTTTCGGAATCAGAAGTGTTTCTGTAACAACAAAAGGACTTTTTATCAATGGAAAATATGTAAAAATAAAAGGTTTTTGCAATCACCAGGATCATGCAGGAGTTGGAATTGCGCTGCCTGATTATTTACAATATTATAGAATTGGTTTGCTAAAACAAATGGGCGCAAATGCATATCGGAGCAGTCATAATCCGCCCACACCGGAGTTGCTAGATGCTTGTGATAGTTTGGGAATGATAGTTTTAGATGAAAACCGTTTGCTCAACAGCAGCGATGAATACACCAACCAGTTTGAAAGATTGATTTATCGCGACCGCAATCATCCTTCTGTTTTTATGTGGTGCATCGGAAATGAAGAAGGAATTCAAACATCTCCCACCGGAAGAAGGATTGCCGCTTCATTGTTGGAAAAGCAGAAAGAATTGGATCCTTATCGAACCGCCACTTATGCTTCTGATTTGGGAAATGTTTACAAAGGAGTGAATGAAGTAATTCCCGTTCGTGGCTTTAATTACAGGATCAAAGGAATTGTTCCTTATCACAATGATCATCCTGATCAACCCGTGATGGGAACTGAGATGGCAAGCACTTTAACTACGAGAGGAATTTATAAAGTTGATACGGTTCACGATTATTTGCCCGATCATGATATTACCGCGCCGCCATGGGGAAATCTTGCGGAAGAATGGTGGAAACCTGCTGCTGATGAAAACTGGTTTATGGGAGGATTTGTTTGGACAGGATTTGATTACAGAGGCGAACCAACTCCTTATAAATGGCCTAATATCAGTTCTCATTTTGGTGTGATGGACGTTTGCGGATTTCCTAAAAACGTTTATTATTATTACCAGGCCTGGTGGTCCGATAAAGATGTGTTGCAAATTTCGC
>CAWEQV010000027.1:0-8577 GCA_963811285.1 uncultured Chitinophagaceae bacterium
ACTTGTGATCTTCAAACGGTCTGCTTCCTCTTTCCGCATCATCAAAGCATACGTATTATTAAAGCCGATGGGTTTTAGCCATCGTAAATTATACCTTTTATAAAATTGCTTTTGAACGTAGTTGTAAATTTTTTCTTTATTTCCATCAAAGCCTGCAACAATTGAATCAGGTGTTTGTAAAATTACCAAAAGGCCTGTACCACTATATTCAGGATATAGATCAATTTGATTATTCGTCAGTGCGTCAAAGCAGATTTTAGTTCCTCCCAATCCTGTTTTTGTTTGCACCTGCAAATGCGTATTGCCTTTTATCAACATCGAATACATTTCTGCAAGAATATATTGTTCTCCGAAAATTTTTGAGCCGATAGTAATCTCATCTCCGTTTTCCTGTAAAGGCGCTTTATACAAACTTTGTTCCATTAAAAAATCCTTTGCCACTTTTTTCGGTGATTGTTTCAGGTAATCAACCTTGTAGTTTAATTCAGTCATAACAGAATCATTTATTCTGCCGGCCAACAGGTTAAACACCTTTTCTAATTCAGGATACTTTTTTAATACTTCTTCGCGCACTAAAGGTGCGGCGTAATAAGGAGGAAAAAGATGTTTGTCATCTTCTAAAACTTGCAGCTTGAAGGCTTTCAAACGGCCGTCAGTGCTATATCCGTCGATCACATCGAGTTTTTTTTCAAAAGCAGCTTTATACATTACGGCGTCGCTTATCACCACGGTTCTGATGTTTAAGTGATACACTTTTTTCAGACCGGGATAACCATCTTTTCTTCCCATGAATTCGGGCGTAAAACCTGCCAGCATTTTGCTTCTGTAAAATTCAGGAAGGATGTAAAATGAAGAAAGCAACACCAGGCAAACCGGCAACAACCAAAAAGCAGTGCGCACTTTTTTCAAATTTAATTTTTGAACACGGGATAAAATGAAATCGAAAAAGATGGCGAGCAAAGCGGCAGGAATAGCTCCTGCCAAAATCATGTTCGTATTGTTCAACGCAATACCGCCAAAAATAAATTCACCTAAACCGCCCGCGCCAATATAAGATGCAAGTGTTGCTACGCCTACGTTTATCACCGTTGCAGTCCTGATTCCTGCCAATATAACGGGCATGGATAGGGGCAGTTCCACTTTAGTAAGAATTTGATTTGTTGTCATTCCCATTCCGCGTGCCGATTCGATTACTGTCTGGTCAACATTTGTAATTCCTGTGAATGTATTTCTTACTATTGGTAGCAGTGCATAAAGGAACAAAGCAACAATTGCGGGAACCGGCCCGATGCCTAAAAGAGGGATCATAAAGCCAAGTAACGCAATACTTGGAATCGTCTGCAAGATGCCGGTAAAGCTCAACACAAATGCAGCCAGCTTTCTTTTTCTTGTAATAAAAATTCCTAAAGGAACTCCGATTATAACAGCAATCAATAACGAAATAAAGGTAAGGCCGATGTGTTGTAATAACTGATCCAGTATCTTACCAGACTGGTTTCGCATAAATTCAAAAAGAGTAGGTGCGTCATTCATGGCTTTGTTGCTTTAGCGCCTCAAGGCCGGTGAATAAAGAGTTGTAGCCAACATTTTTAATTTTGCCTGACGCGGGATCTTTCACCCGCAACAAATTTTTATTTTCAAGTTGTAAAAATTCAATGGCTTCCCAAAGCGTTTTATTCTCATTAATAAAAGGCGCATTGTTTTCAGCGTTTGAATTTTCAAGATGATTGAAAATGTCTTTTAAATAAACCGAATGCAATTCCAGTTGCATTTTTTGTGAAGAGAAAAAATCACTCACAAAATTTGTCTTTGGATGAAATAAGAGGTCGATCGATTTTCCCTGTTGCACAATCTTTCCTTTGTCCATTAACAAAATCCTATCGCCCAATTCAAACGCTTCGCGTATATCGTGCGTAACCAAAACAATCGTTTTATTTTTCAACACTTCGAGCCTGGAAAATTCTTTGGTAATATTATTTCTTGTAATGGCATCAAGAGCGCCAAAAGGTTCATCCATCAACAGTAAAGGCGGATCGGCTGCCAACGCTCTCGCGAGTCCAACCCGTTGTTGCTGACCGCCACTTAATTGTTGCGGATACAGGGATAAAATGTTTTCGGGAAGGTGCAATTGCTCCAGCAATTCGGAAATACGTTTTGAAATTTTTTCTTCAGGCCATTTTAAAAGGCGCGGAACGATAGCAATATTTTCTTCAATGGTATAATGAGGAAAAAGTCCATTGTGTTGTAAAACATAACCGATATTTCTTCTCAATTCCTCCGGAGGAATTTCGCTAATGTTCTTTCCGTCCACTTTTATTTCTCCTGAAGAAATTTCCGTGAGACGGTTAATCATTCGCAATGTTGTGGTTTTGCCGCAGCCGCTCGTGCCCAGTAAAACAACATTTTCACCCTTTTTTACTTCGAACGATACCCCGTCAACCGCTGTTATATTTCCAAATTTTTTTACAACATTTCTGAGAGAAATCATGCAAGAATTTTTAAGAATTATTCTGTCAAAATAAAAATGATTAAAGTTAAGCGTTTAGAAATGAAAGTTTTGGAAACGCTAATTTGAAAAATGCAAAAGCCTGTCTTCAATTAAAGCCAGGCTTTTACAGTAAACAAACTTTTTATCAAAATTTTTATTTTGAAGAAAAATAAAAGAAATAAACAGCAACTTATTATTTCAACTGTTGATGTTTACAAACTGTCAAAGAAATAAAAACAACTCTGAGTTTATTGTTGAATCTTCTTTTTATACAACTTTTCTATTTGATCTTTTTAACCAATGCAGCAGCCGAATTTTTAACAGATTGCACATGGCCTGCCTTAGAAATATTTTTTAATTGAGCTTGAAAATCTTTTGCAATGTTTAAATGTTCTATTGAATTTAGAGCCGTTTTTAAAACACCCGGATCATTGTCCTGTAATACTTTTGAAATGATACTTTTCGCATTTTTAGCGCCAAGTTGTTTAGCGCCAAAGGCGGCCGCTATACGTACAGTTGAAAATTTATTGGTAGCAGCTTCCTCCAACACAGTATTTACTGAACCATGAGAAATATAGCCTGCCAGGTAAGCGGCTTTGGTAGCCAGGTTTTCATCATTGCTGTTGATTAGTTCTTTAAGCAAGGGCAAAGCCGGCGCACCGAAACGCTTGGCAGCGTCAGGATAGTTCATTTCATCCTGTCTTAAAAACCGGATGATTTCTTCGTTTAATTTTTCAGTATCTGAAGTCATAATTATTTATTTAAAAGGTTATTAAATTGAAACGCTCAACCCGCTTCCAATCATAGAATTTATTTCAGAATTAATTAAGTCTGGCGGAGGGTTGGTAATATTGAAGGTGCCATTACCCGTCATTAACCGGTTATTGTCGTTTACATGGCTTAACGATAATACATGACCCAATTCGTGGCCCAGAGTCCACCTGCTGGCGCTTCGCACTACCACTGCCCCGGGCCTTCCGCCGGGATATGCAGCACAACCGTTGTAACCGGGTATAGTACTTCTTACAAAGTAAACTACCATATCATTAGTACCAACAAAATTACGATGACTAAAAAGTGATGTCTGTTCACTGGTAACGCTTCCCATATTACAACTACCCACTTCAACATCATTTAACGAGGGCAGGTTTAAATTTTCAGTAGTAGCCCAGTCGACCCTTATTCCTGCTACCGCATACACTTCCTGCATAGCTGCAAATTGTTCGTTCAATGTAAATGAGACAGGAACTACCAGGCATTTTACATGTACGTTAACCCTTTCTTTCAGTACGCGCACCCCAGCGGTGGACGACCAATAAATACTACCATGTTGAAAATGTGATATTCGGCCGGCACCGCCAAACACTGACATTTCATCAGATATGGGATATCCTAAAAAACTCTTTTCCCAGCCAATGGATGCCCAATGATTTCTTATGGCTCCATGTACTTCCCATGCTCCTGTGCCAGGGCTCCAGTAAATGCTTCCTCCCTGGAAGTGATTATATCTTCCTATATTATCAGGACACGTTGATTCATTAGTTAAGGGGTATTTCAAAAAGCTTTTTTCCCAGCCAAGTGCGGCATATTTATTCCTGATAGAGCCATGTATTTCCCACGCCCCTGTCGCCGGACTCCAGTAAATACTTCCTCCCTGGAAATGGTTATATCTACCCACTCCGTCAGGGCACGGACTTTCATCAGTTAAGGGGTAACCTAAAAAACTTTTTTCCCAGCCAAGCGAGGACCATCTGGCCCTGATAAGCCCATGCACTTCATGAGCGCCAGTGTTAGGATGCCAGTAAATCGAGCCATTGGCATAATGCTGGTACATGCCGACGTTGTCAGGGCAATAGGTAATGCCCGTAAGAGCTGCTCCCAACCACCCGGTGGAACCGCCCAATGAACCATATTTAATCCTTATAGGAGATAAAAGCTTAAATATATCAGGATTTATTTCTTTTAAATAGGGTGGTACTTTTTCTTTAAGCAAAAGTTTTTTGTTAGTTAAAATTGATTTAGACATATTGATTTGTTTTAGTGTAAAAAAATTAAAAGATATTTTTTCCAACTCTTTAGAACTTTGCCGCGAATTGGTATAAGAAGGCCTGTTTCAAAAAGAAATGTCCTGCAAAATTTCCGTAGTTGATTTTGAAACAACCGGATGCAATCAAATTTTGAAAGTTTTTAAGGCAGGCAGTGACAGATCGGTTGACTGAAATAAATTCGCAGAAAAATAGGGAAAGCTTGCTACAAGAGGATTCTGTGCCATGAATGAGGGGTTATTTGGTGAGAAAATGTGGTGATTTTTAAGATTCTATTTATAAATCACAGAACAAATCAGCTAAATCGGAATCTTAAAAGTTAGATGGATGGAAAACCGCAAAATATTCAAACAGTAAATGCAGGTTTAAATATAAAAATTCTTTATAGGTAAATATCTTGTCAATGAGCCACCGGCATTAAATAGTTAGCAAGTGGCAAATCAGTATTGAGGATGTAGAAAAATTTTCTATTCCTCTTTTATGATTAGCGGCGATTCCCTAAAAAATCGTGTATGGTGAATTTTCATTCACCTAATCACTGATTTATTTTGCGATAAACGGAAAAGTCAAGAAACCAGAAAAAATTGAGCAAGGTTTTTGAGAAATAAAAAGAAAAGAAAAGAACTGAATGGAAAAAAGAAAGTTAGGAAAAAGTGACCTTGAAATTGCGCCACTTGTATTTGGCGGCAACGTTTTTGGTTGGACAGCAGATGAAAAAAAATCGTTTCAATTGCTTGACCGGTTTGTAGAAAAAGGTTTCAATTGTATTGATACTGCTGATGTTTATTCGCATTGGGCTGAAGGTAATGAAGGTGGCGAATCAGAATCGATAATCGGGAACTGGATGAAAGCGCGTGGCAATCGTGATAAAATAATTATAGCTACAAAAGTAGGATCACAAATGTCACCCGATAAGAAAGGCTTGTCGAAAAAATATATTTTGTCAGAAGTAGAAGCGTCTTTAAAACGATTGCAAACTGATCATATCGACTTGTATCAAACGCATAAAGATGATCAGTCAACGCCGGTTGAAGAAACGCTTGAGGCCTATGACCAGTTGATAAAAGAAGGCAAAGTGAAATTTATTGGCGCTTCCAATTTATTACCGGAAAGATTGGAGAAAAGTTTACAGATCAGCAAAGAAAAAAGCCTTCCTGCCTATACAACTTTACAACCCAATTACAATTTGTATGATCGTGAATTTGAAAATGAATATGCTGAATTAGTGAAAAAATATGACCTGGGCGTAATAACTTATTATTCTTTAGCAAGCGGATTTTTGTCCGGAAAATATCAATCAGAAAAAGATTTTTCAAAAAGTCCACGGGGAAAAGGAATGGAAAAATACATGAACAAAAAAGGTTTCGCCGTCCTCGATGTGCTAAAACAGTTATCCGAAAAATATGAAGCGCCTTTCGTTTCCATTGCACTTGCCTGGTTGATACAAAATCCTTTGGTGACTGCGCCGATTGCGAGTGCAACGAGTGAAAAGCAATTGGATGAACTGATGAAGGCGACGGAAATTCAATTAAATAAAGAAGATTGGATGCGGCTGAAGAATGCTGATAATTTGAAGATGCACGTGCAGTAAAGCAACTTTTAAGGGAATTTTTTATTCTTACCAGTGATAAATAAAAAAAAGGTTTATTTAAAGTTTAATTTTGTAGGCTTTTTATATATTATTTTTTATTGACTAAATATTTGTCTCATGAAAAAAAGAATTTTTATCCCAATTATCATATTGATGGCAATCGGTTTATCCATTGTGTCGTTTAGAAACATTTCTCCACAACAAAAATTGCCGCAACCCCACGCAGATAATGCAGGTCTTACATTGCCTTCAGGCTTTAGCGCGATGATTGTTGCTGATAACACGGGCGAAGCGCGGCATCTTGTTGTTACTAAAGAAGGGAATATTTATGTGAAACTTGGTGGTGTAAAAAATGGAAATGGAATTTTGTATTTACAGGATGAAAACCATGATGGCAAGATGGAAAAAATCACCGGCTTCGGCAATTATGGCGGAACCGGGATGGCGTTGAAAAACGGCTATTTATATGCATCATCTAATACGGATGTGTATCGTTACAAGCTAAACGATAAAGATGAAGTGGAGCAGCCTTCACAGCCGGAGACTATCATAACAGGGTTGTTGGATCATGGGGAACATAATTCAAAATCAATAACGCTGGACAACGATGGAAATATTTATGTAAATGTGGGTGCATATTCCAATTCCTGCCAGGAACAGGATCGCGTTCCGGGCTCAATGGGAATTCCAGGTTGCCCGATTTTAGATTCTGCCGGCGGAATTTGGCAATTTAAAGCGGATAAACCTGATCAACATTATGGCGACGGCGTTCACTATGCAACCGGTTTGCGAAATGTTGTTGGACTTGATTGGAACAACCAGGATAATGCGCTTTTTGTAATGCAACACGGGCGTGATCAATTGCACGATCTGTTTCCTAAATATTACACCACTAAACAATCAGCCGTGCTTCCAGCGGAGTGCATGTATGAACTTCACAAAGGCGACAATGCAGGCTGGCCTTATATTTATTATGACCAAATTCAGCATAAACAAATCCTGATGCCTGAATACGGAGGAAATGGAACGAAAACTTCTGATAAAAAATATTTGGATCCTCTGGTGGCATTTCCTGGTCACTTGGCGCCTGACGGTTTGTTGTTTTATACCGGTAATCAATTTCCCGAAAAATATAAGAACGGCGCGTTCATCGCTTTCCACGGTTCATGGAACCGGAGCCCCGAGCCGCAAGCCGGATATTTTGTAGCTTTCGTTCCTTTTAAAGACGGGAAACCTTCAGGCAAATGGGAAATTTTTGCAAATGGTTTTGCCGGAGAAAAAACTCTTTCGCCTGGCAGCGCTAAACATCGCCCATGCGGCCTTGCCCAGGGACCGGACGGATCTTTGTATGTTTCGGACGATTCAAAAGGAACTATTTTTAAAATCACGTATAAAAAGTAATTGAATGAATAAATTGGTTATTCTGGGATTTTTGTTGCTTCCTTTTTCTCTTATTTTAAAAAATGAAGTCAAAAATTCATCTTCAGCAGCTACTCGCCATGAAATTGCTTATCAATCATTAAAAGATGGGGAAGCGGTTTTTAAAAAGTATTGTATTTCATGTCACCAGGCAGATGGAGGAGGAGTGCCACACATGGCGCCTTCGTTGATTCAGTCAAAGTACGTTTTGGGCGATAAAAGTGATCTTATAAAAATTGTACTGAACGGATTGAAAGGCGTTGAAATAAATGGTGAAACTTATAACAATCCTATGCCGCCTCTCGGTTCTGTTTTAAAAGACAAGGAAATTGCCGATGTGTTATCTTATGTAAGAAATAGTTTTGAGAATAAGGCTTCAAAAGTTTTACCGGCGGAAGTGAAAGAAGCGCGTGCTGATACAAAAACTGAATCAAATAAATAGATATTAATCTGTTCGAGTGCAAGTTGTTATAAATTTCTTTACTACCTTTCATTGAAACTTTTCAAATCTTGTTTCGAAAGGTTTTTCTGTCGCGTTAAAAACGTTTAATTTTTAATATATTTGTTTTATAAAAAAGCATATGTCTAGCTTAGAACTGGAAGTTTATGAAATTTTCAAAAATCGCTTTACTGAAAAAGAAGCAGCAAAAGTTATTGAATATTTTGAAGCAAAAGCAGAAGAAAAAATAAGCCAGAAAAAGGATGTTTTTATGACAAAAGATGATAAAGTGGAGATCATTTCCAGAATAGAATCGTCTAGAACTGATACTATTAAGTGGATGTTTATTTTTTGGATTGGGCAATTAGCTGCAGTAGCTGGAATTTTATTTGCGTTATTAAATGCATATTTAAAATAGTAGGGATAGCAATGGACTATACTCATGGAAACATGTAAAAAATGGGAACTCAGGTAACAAAACTTCCTTCTCAGGGAATTAATTAGTTTCAAACGAACAAAAATTTCTTAAAACCTTGCTTTCGCATTTCTTCTCCACTTATAAATGATACTAAGTCGACGCTGTAAAAGTAAAATC
>CAWEQV010000028.1:0-8110 GCA_963811285.1 uncultured Chitinophagaceae bacterium
TGGTTTTGATGTGTAAATCTTCAGCTTCTTTTCTGCGCATCATTAAAGCATACGTATTATTGAAGCCGATGGGTTTTAGCCATCGTAAATTATACCTGTTATAAAATTGCTTTTGAACGTAGTTGTAAATTTTTTCTTTATTTCCAGTGAAGTCTGCAACAATTGAATCAGGTGTTTGTAAAATTACCAAAAGGCCTGTACCAGTATATTCAGGATATAGATCAATTTGATTATTCGTCAGTGCGTCAAAGCAGATTTTAGTTCCTCCCAATCCCGTTTTTGTTTGCACCTGCAAATGCGTATTGCCTTTTATCAACATCGAATACATTTCTGCAAGAATATATTGTTCTCCGAAAATTTTTGAGCCAATAGTGATCTCATCTCCGTTTTCCTGTAAAGGCGCTTTGTACAAACCTTGTTCCATTAAAAAATCCTTTGCTACTTTTTCCGGGGACAGTTTTAAATAATCAACACGATAATTTAATTCCGTCATAACAGAATCGTTTATTCTTCCTGCCAATTGATTTAATACATTTTCTAATTCCGGATATTTTTTTAATACTCCTTCACGAATTAAAGGTGCCGCGTAATAAGGAGGAAAAAGATGTTTGTCATCTTCTAAAACCTGCAGGTTGAAGGCTTTCAAACGCCCGTCAGTGCTATATCCGTCGATCACATCCAGTTTTTTTTCAAATGCAGCTTTATACATTACGGCATCACTTATTACTACCGTCCGGATATTCAGATTGTAAACTTTTTTCAGACCGGGATAACCATCTTTTCTTCCCATGAATTCGGGCGTAAAGCCCGCCAGCATTTTGCTTCTGTAAAATTCCGGCAAGATGTAAAATGAAGAAAGCAATACCAGGCAAACCGGCAACAACCAAAAAGCAGTCCGAACTTTTTTTAGACTTAATTTTTGAACGCGCGATAAAATAAAATCAAAAAATATAGCGAGTAAAGCGGCAGGAATGGCGCCGGCTAAAATCATGTTTGTGTTGTTCAAAGCAATGCCACCAAAAATAAATTCACCCAAACCACCCGCGCCGATGTAAGATGCAAGTGTTGCCACGCCGACGTTTATCACAGTTGCAGTTCTGATTCCTGCCAATATAACGGGCATGGATAGGGGCAGTTCCACTTTGTAAGAATTTGATTTTGGGTCATCCCCATTCCGCGTGCCGATTCAATTACTGCCTGGTCAACATTGGTAATGCCTGTAAAAGTATTTCTGACTATTGGGAGTAACGCATAAAGGAACAAAGCTACAATTGCCGGAACCGGCCCAATGCCTAAAAGAGGAATCATAAAACCAAGTAACGCAATGCTTGGTATCGTTTGCAAAATGCCTGTAAAACCTAAAACAATTGCAGCTAGCTTTCTTTTTCTTGTAATAAAAATTCCTAACGGAACACCGATCAGCAACAGCAATTAATAACGAAATAAAAGTGAGGCCAATGTGTTGTAATAACTGGTCCAGTATTTTACCGGATTGATTTCGCATAAATTCAAAAAGAGTAGGAGCATCATTCATGGCTTTGGTGCTTTAGCGCCTCAAGGCCTGTGAATAAAGAGTTGTAGCCAACATTTTTAATTTCGCCTGACGCCGGATCTTTCACCCGCAACAAATTTTTATTTTCAAATTGTAGAAATTCGATGGCTTCCCAAAGCGTTTTATTTTCATCAATGAAAGGCTCATCGTTTTCGACGTTTGTATTTTCAAGATGATTGAAAATGTCTTTTAAATAAATCGAATGCAATTCAAGTTGCATTTTTTGCGACGAAAAAAAATCACTCACAAAATCGGTCTCCGGATGAAATAAAAGGTCGATGGATTTTCCTTGTTGAACAATTTTGCCTTTATCCATTAGCAAAATTCTATCACCTAATTCAAAGGCTTCCCTTATATCATGCGTAACCAAAACGATGGTTTTATTTTTCAATACATCGAGCCTGGAAAATTCTTTCGTAATATTATTTCTCGTAATTGCATCAAGAGCGCCAAAAGGTTCATCCATCAATAATAAAGGCGGATCGGCTGCCAGCGCCCGTGCAAGACCAACTCTTTGTTGTTGGCCGCCACTTAATTGTTGCGGATACAGGGATAAAATGTTTTTGGGAAGATGCAATTGCTCCAGCAATTCGGAAATACGTTTTGAAATTTTTTCTTGCAGGCCATTTTAAAAGGCGTGGAACGATAGCAATATTTTCTGCAATGGTATAATGAGGAAAAAGTCCATTGTGTTGTAAAACATAACCGATATTTCTTCTCAATTCTTCCGGAGGAATTTCCCTAATGTTCTTTCCGTCCACTTTTATTTCTCCTGAAGAAATTTCCGTGAGCCTGTTAATCATTCTTAATGTGGTGGTTTTGCCGCAGCCGCTCGTGCCCAGTAAAACAACATTTTCACCCTTTTTTACTTCGAACGATACCCCGTCAACCGCAGTTTTATTTCCAAATTTTTTTACAACATTTCTGAGAGAAATCATGCAAGAATTTTTAAGAATTATTCTTTTAAAATAAAAATGATTAAAGTTAAGCCTTTAGAAATGAAAGTTTTGGAAACGCTAATTTGAAAAATGCAAAAGCCTGGCTTCGAATTAAAGCCAGGCTTTTACAGTAAACAAACTTTTCATCAAAATTTTTATTCTGAAGAAAAATAAAAGAAACAAACAGCAATTTATTATTTCAACTGTTGATGTTTACAAACTATCAAAGAAATAAAAACAACTCTGAGTTTATTGTTGAATGATCCTTTTTATACAACTTTTCTATTTGATCTTTTTAACCAATGCAGCAGCCGAATTTTTAACAGATTGCACATGGCCTGCCTTGGAAATATTTTTTAATTGGGCTTGAAAATCTTTTGCAATGTTTAAATGTTCTATTGAATTTAGAGCCGTTTTTAAAACACCCGGATCATTGTCCTGTAACACTTTTGAAATGATACTTTTCGCATTTTTAGCGCCGAGTTGTTTAGCGCCAAAGGCGGCCGCTATACGCACAGTTGAAAATTTATTGGTAGCGGCTTCCTCCAACACAGTATTTACTGAACCATGAGAAATATAGCCTGCCAGGTAAGCGGCTTTGGTAGCCAGGTTTTCATCATTGCTGTTGATAAGTTCTTTAAGCAATGGCAAAGCCGGCGCACCGAAACGCTTGGCAGCGTCAGGATAGTTCATTTCATCCTGTCTTAAAAACCGGATGATTTCTTCGTTTAATTTTTCAGTATCTGAAGTCATAATTATTTTTTTAAAAGGTTATTAAATTGAAACGCTCAACCCGCTTCCAATCATAGAATTTATTTCCGAATTAATTAAGTCTGGCGGAGGGTTGGTAATATTGAAAGTGCCATTACCCGTCATTAAGCGGTTATTGTCGTTTACATGGCTTAAGGATAATACATGACCCAATTCGTGGCCGAGAGTCCACCTGCTGGCGCTTCGCACTACCACTGCCCCGGGTCTTCCGCCGGGATATGCAGCGCAACCGTTGTAACCCGGTATGGTGCTTCTAACAAAGTAAACTACGAGATCATTAGTACCAACAAAATTACGATAACTAAAAAGTGATGTCTGTTCACTGGTAACGCTTCCCATAGTACAACTACCCACTTCAACATCATTTAACGAGGGCAGGTTTAAATTTTCCGTAGTAGCCCAGTCAACCCTTATTCCTGCCACCGCATACACTTCCTGCATAGCTGCAAATTGTTCGTTCAATGTAAATGAGACCGGAACTACCAGGCATTTTACATGTACGTTAACCCTTTCTTTTAGTACGCGTATCCCGGCGGTGGACGACCAATAAATACTGCCATGTTGAAAATGTGATATACGGCCGGCACCACCAAATACTGAAAGTTCATCAGATAAAGGATATCCTAAAAAACTCTTTTCCCAGCCAATGGATGCCCAATGATTTCTTATGGCTCCATGCACTTCCCATGCACCTGTGCCAGGGCTCCAATAAATGCTTCCTCCCTGGAAGTGATTATATCTTCCTATATTATCAGGACACGTTGATTCATTAGTTAAGGGATATTTCAAAAAGCTTTTTTCCCAGCCGAGTGCTGCATATTTATTCCTGATAGAGCCATGTATTTCCCACGCCCCTGTCGCCGGACTCCAGTAAATACTTCCTCCCTGGAAATGGTTATATCTACCCACTCCGTCAGGGCACGGACTTTCATCAGTTAAGGGGTAACCTAAAAAACTTTTTTCCCAGCCAAGCGAGGACCATCTGGCCCTGATAAGCCCATGCACTTCATGAGCGCCAGTGTTAGGATGCCAGTAAATCGAGCCATTGGCATAATGCTGGTACATGCCGACGTTGTCAGGGCAATAGGTAATGCCCGTAAGAGCTGCTCCCAACCACCCGGTGGAACCACCCAATGAACCATATTTAATCCTAATAGGAGATAAAAGCTTAAATATATCAGGATTTAGTTCTTTTAAATAAGGTGGTACTTTTTCTTTGAGCACAAATTTTTTGTTAGTTAAAATTGATTTAGACATCTTGATTTGATTTTAGTGTAAAAAAATTAAAAGATTTTTTTTGCAACTCTTTAGAACTTTGCCGCGAATTGGTTTAACAAGGCCTGTTTCAAAAAGAAAATGTCCTGCAGAATTTACTTGTGATTTTGAAACAAGCGGATTCAAATGTTGAATTTTTTAAGACCCCCAGGAGGAGACTGTTTGACTGCAAAAAATTCGTAGAAAAATAGAGAAAGCGGTGCTAGAAGAGAGTTCTTGTCATGGATGAGGGGGTTATTTGGTGAAAAAATGTGGTGATTTTTAAGATTCTATTTATAAATCACAGAACAAATCAGCTAAATCGGAATCTTAAAAGTTAGATGGATGGAAAACCGCAAAATATTCAAACAATAAATGCAGGTTTAAATATAAAAATTCTTTATAGGTAAATATCTTGTCAATGAGCCACCGGCATTAAATAGTTAGCAAGTGGCAAATCAGTATTGAGGATGTAGAAAAATTTTCTATTCCTCTTTTATGATTAGCGGCGATTCCCTAAAAAATCGTGTATGGTGAATTTTCATTCACCTAATCACTGATTTATTTTGCGATAAACGGAAAAGTGAAGAAACCAGAAAAAATTGAGCAAGGTTTTTGAGAAATAAAAAGAAAAGAACTGAATGGAAAAAAGAAAGTTAGGAAAAAGTGATTTGGAAATTGCGCCACTCGTATTTGGCGGAAATGTTTTTGGTTGGACAGTAGATGAAAAAAAATCCTTTCAATTGCTTGACCGGTTTGTAGAAAAAGGTTTTAACTGTATTGATACTGCTGATGTTTATTCGCATTGGGCTGAAGGGAACGAAGGTGGAGAATCAGAATCGATAATCGGGAACTGGATGAAAGCGCGCGGCAATCGTGATAAAATAATTATAGCCACAAAAGTTGGATCACAAATGTCGTCCGACAAAAAAGGCTTGTCTAAAAAATATATTTTGTCAGAAGTGGAAGCGTCTTTAAAACGATTGCAAACTGATTATATCGATTTGTATCAAACACATAAAGATGATCCGTCAACGCCGATTGAGGAAACGCTTGAGGCTTATGACCAGTTGATAAAAGAAGGCAAAGTGAGATTTATCGGCGCTTCGAATTTATCCGCGGAAAGATTGGAGAAAAGTTTACAAATCAGCAAAGAAAAAAATCTTCCTGCTTATACAACTTTGCAACCCAATTACAATTTGTATGACCGGGAATTTGAAAATGAATATGCTGATTTGGTGAAAAAATATGATCTCGGCGTAATAACTTATTATTCTATAGCAAGTGGATTTTTGTCCGGAAAATATCAATCAGAAAAAGATTTTTCAAAAAGTCCGCGGGGGAACGGAATGGAAAAATACATGAATAAAAAAGGTTTCGCCATCCTCGATGTGCTAAAAGATCTGTCCGAAAAATATAATGCTCCTTTTGTTTCCATTGCGCTTGCCTGGTTGATACAAAATCCTTTGGTGAGTGCGCCGATTGCGAGTGCGACAAGTGAAAAGCAATTGGATGAACTGATGAAAGCGACAGAAGTTCAATTAGATGAAGAAGATTGGATTCGGCTGAAGAACGCTGATAAATTAAAAATGCATGTGCAGTAAACCAACTTTTGAGAGCATTTTTTATTTTGATCCCTGATAAATAAAAAAGAGATTATTTAATATTTTAATTTTGTGCGCTTTTTATATATTGTATTGACTAAACATTTGTCTCATGAAAAAAAGAATCATTGTCCCCATTATTATATTGATTGCAATTGGTTTATCCATTGTGTCGTTTAGAAACATTTCTCCACAGCAAAAATTGCCGCAACCCGACGCAGATAATGCAGGTCTTACATTGCCTTCAGGCTTTAGCGCGATGATTGTTGCTGATAATACGGGCGAAGCGCGGCATCTTGTTGTTACTAAAGAAGGGAATATTTATGTGAAACTTGGTGGTGTAAAAAATGGAAATGGAATTTTGTATTTACAGGATGAAAACCATGATGGCAAGATGGAAAAAATCACCGGCTTCGGCAATTATGGCGGAACCGGAATGGCGTTGAAAAACGGCTATTTATATGCGTCTTCCAATACCGATGTATACCGCTATAAATTGAATGATAACGATGAAGTGGAACAGCCTTCACACCCGGAAAATATTATTACGGGGTTGTTGGATCATGGAGAACACAATTCAAAATCGATCACATTGGACAATGATGGGAATATTTATGTAAATGTCGGCGCTTATTCCAACTCATGCCAGGAGCAGGATCGCGTGCCGGGTTCAATGGGAATTCCTGGTTGCCCGATTTTAGATTCTGCCGGCGGAATTTGGCAATTTAAAGCGGATAAACCTGATCAACATTATGGAGACGGTGTTCATTATGCAACAGGTTTGCGAAATGTTGTCGGGCTGGATTGGAACAACCAGGATAATGCGCTTTTCGTCATGCAACATGGCCGTGATCAGTTGCATGATCTTTTCCCAAAATATTATACCACTAAACAATCAGCTGTTCTTCCCGCCGAATGTATGTATGAACTTCATAAAGGTGATAATGCAGGATGGCCTTATATTTATTATGACCAAATTCAGCATAAACAAATCCTGATGCCTGAATATGGAGGAAATGGAACGAAAACTTCTGATAAAAAATATTTGGATCCTCTGGTGGCATTTCCTGGTCACCTGGCACCTGATGGTTTATTGTTTTATACCGGTAATCAATTTCCCGAAAAATATAAGAACGGCGCGTTCATCGCTTTCCACGGTTCATGGAACCGGAGTCCCGAGCCGCAAGCCGGATATTTTGTAGCTTTCGTTCCTTTTAAAGATGGTAAGCCTTCTGGAAAATGGGAAATTTTTGCAAATGGTTTTGCCGGAGAAAAAACTCTTTCGCCTGGCAGCGCTAAACATCGCCCATGCGGCCTTGCGCAGGGACCGGACGGATCTTTGTATGTTTCGGACGATTCAAAAGGAACTATTTTCAAAATCACGTATAAAAAATAATTGAATGAATAAATTGGTTGTTCTCGGATTTTTGCTGCTTCCTTTTTCTCTTATTTTAAAAAATGAAGTCAAAAATTCATCTTCAGCAGCTACTCGCCATGAAATTGCTTATCAATCATTAAAAGATGGGGAAGCGGTTTATAAAAAATATTGTATATCCTGCCACCAGGCAGATGGAGGAGGAGTGCCGCACATGGCGCCGCCATTGATTCAAACAAAATATGTTTTGGGTGATAAAGTAGAACTTGCAAAAATTGTCCTGAACGGATTGAAAGGCGTTGAAATAAACGGTCAAACATATAATAATCCGATGCCTCCGCTTGGCAATGTTTTAAAAGATAAAGAGATTGCTGATGTTCTAAGCTATGTCAGAAATAGTTTTGGAAATAAGGCTACAAAGATTTCGGCCACTGATGTTAAAAAAGTGAGAGCAGAACAAGAGCCGTCCTCGTAATCCTAAATAACTAAACAAAATATAAATGAGTTGCCGGCCGAATTTAAGCCGGTAATTTTTTGTTAGCAGGCAAAGAAGTTTAGAGATTTTCTGATTGACAAGAAGCGGAAAAATACAAATTCTGTGTTATTTGTCTGGTTA
>CAWEQV010000029.1:0-218189 GCA_963811285.1 uncultured Chitinophagaceae bacterium
CCACGTCTAAAAATAGTATTATTACCTACCTGTCTCCAATGACGTACATCAGCTTAAATCCTGACAATCGTTATAGTATTCCTGAAACTTCCCGTGAGTAACAACAATCAACTGAATAATTGGCTATTGCCATAGATAAACCTGCCTTTGCCGGCATAACTTCAGGGTGAATCGCGGCGGTAATCTTGGACAGACAAAAGGCTCAATAAACGATGATTCGCGTGTGCAGGTTTTTTACAGGCCTCGAAGCTTTCGGGATATGAATGACCACAATCCCGGATCTGTATTCAGCGCTGATGAAGGTGGAATCGGCATCTTCAGGTAATAAAATATGGCGATCAAACCATTTATAACTGAATTCCTGAACCTGTAAATTTCTGAGAGTGGAATTGATCTTTTCATTGTTAACCGCACAAATAGATAAGACATTTCCGTTGGCATATATCAATAATTCATCTCTTTCTACGCCCGGAATTACGACTTCGATTTTGTAAGCTCCTGGTTGTTCCGTAATATTCACCGCAGGATGAATGATGTCTCTTTTATCTGTACGGTTGATTGCTTCTTTGACCTCTTTTTCATTTAGAAAAGGTACATATTCTCCGGGGTAAATGGAACAGTCAGCTTTACGATTGATTGACTGTTTCATGGCCGGTTTATTTTAAGTTAAAAGTACAATATCCATTTGTGAAATTCAACTGATTGTTATCAGCAAAAGTCTTTTATAATGGTTCTTATATGTGGCAAATATTGTGCCCTGTTTTGAAATGAAACGACAGCTTATTTTTCAACTCTTTATAAAATTGCAGAAAAAATTTGTAGAAATATTTTCGCTAATCACTTCGATTTTATAGCGTGTTTGGGTAAGTAATTTCCTTTGAGTAATTCTCCATTCCCATTAATCATTTCATTTTTTGAACCACTCTTGATCTTATTCTTCAAAAGAATATTCCGGTTCTTCAATAATCAGTTTGTTATCAACACTTGTAACTCCTTTGGCAAACCATACTGCATTTTCTGCATCTTCTTTTTCAGATAGGGAGCGAACAGTTCCTGACAGTATGACCCTGCTTCCCATTACTTCAGCTTTTATTTTATCTGCGTCAATCGTAGCACTTCTTTGAAAGGCATTAGTTATCGCTTTTTGGACGTCAAATGAAGTAATCCTGTCTTTTACTTTTAGAAGGTTGGTTACAGAGCGCACACCTATCAAATCCTGGACAGCTTTCAAAGCTTGCCTCCTTTGATAATCCCAATCTACCTCACCTTCCAGTTTCACACTTCCGTTTTCAACACTCACAGAAATTTTCTGATCAGGGATCATTGTATGCCATTTTAAGCCATTCACTACAGCTTCAGCCACTTCAGCATCGGTCTTTCTGTAAACCGGTGAAAGTCCTACCTGGATATCTAAAGCAATCGCCTTTACACCAGCAATTTTTTTAGCTACTTTTTCTGCGAGCACTTTCTTAGAATACGAATCGACGATGCCGGAAAGGGTAACAATTCCGTTTTTAACGGCAACGCCAATTTCTGATGCGTTTAGAAAGGGTTCCCATTTTAGTTGCTCAAGAACGTCTTTCTGAATTTCGATATCTGTTTTCATGATTGTATGTTTTGAATTTTATTTGGAGATTTATAGCAAAGGAAAGTAATCGTGCCGTTCCTGCAAATGCCTGTAGTCAGTGATTTTGATGACTGTGGTCAGCACTATTAAAAATAAAAACGTGGGTTATTTATGGGTTTACTGTAAATCGAAAAAAATGATTATTTAAGTGGCCTTTTTTTGATCATTCCTCCGCGTGTGTCTTTAACGCTGCTCATTACAACAAAAGCTTCGGGATCAATTTTCTCAATTTCGCTGTTAAGTTTATTTATCTCGAGGCGTGTGATAACGGTGTAAATTATTTCCATGTTACTTTTGTTTTCGCCCTTGGTACCGAAACCTCTTTTTCCCTGGTAAACCGTTACGCCGCGACCAATTTTTTCTATGATCATTAACCGGATGGTTTCGGCTTTATGAGAAACGATAGTTACACCTGTATATTCTTCAATTCCTTCTATTACAAAATCTACTGTTTTAGAAGCGGCGAGATAAGTGAGAATCGAATACAAAGCAGTTTCAAAAGATAAAAGATACGCTACCACAGAAAAAATAAGAATATTAAAAACGAGTATGATATCGCCAATGGTAATCCTGAATTTTTTACTCAGGAAAATGGCAAGCACTTCTGTTCCGTCAATGACGGCGCCACCTCTTACAGCAAAACCAATTCCTGCTCCCAAAAAGAAACCGCCGAAAACAGCTACCAGCAATTTATCATGTGTCACCTCAGGATAAGGTATAACGGCAGTACAAAGAGCGAGCCCGGCAATGGCCAGGGAAGTCTTGATGGCAAAGGCTTTGCCTATTACCTTAAATCCCAAAAACATAAAAGGAATGTTTATGAGGATCAGCAAAAACGAAAGTTGAAACGTAGTTAAACCTGCAATCAATAAAGCAATACCTGTAGCTCCGCCATCAATAAACTTATTCGGAAGTAAAAAGCCTTTTAAGCCAAAGCCCGCTGATAAAATTCCGAAGGAGATAAAAAAGAGATTGATAAAAAATCTCCTGATGCCTATTTTAATGTTCCGAAAATACTTTCCCACTTCATATTTTGAACGGGAGTTGTTTTTCTCAATGCCCAGGATTTTTTTTATTAAAAATTGCGAAAGAGAGTTGTTCATTTTTGGTTTGATTAAAGAACAGTTTTTGATTTTTTCGACATTCTTCTTCTTGAAACAGCTTTCTCTATTTCTACTCCAAAAAATACCAATGATGAGGCCGCCCCTACACCTAAGAATTCAGCAAAGCTTAATGATTGTGTTTTAAAAATGGGATGGAGGACAGGTATGTAAGTTACGGCAAATTGCAACAGTAAAGTAAGCAAAACCGCACCCAGCAATGGTTTGTTTGTAAGCAAGCCAAGAGTAAAGAGTGATTGATTTTGCGAGCGAATAGCGAGCAGGTGAGCCATCTGCCCGATACATAATAAATTAAAAACGATCGTTTGCCAATGCAAATTATTTCTTATGGCAAAACTCTGCGCCGCCAGTGCTATGCCAGCCATTAGCATTCCCACCCAGATCATGTGTAATCCTCTTCCGTTTGCAAAAACACTTTCATGTGGCGATCTCGGAGGCCTGCTCATAATATTTTTTTCAGCTTTTTCAAATGATAAAGTGATGGCGGGCAAACCGTCGGTAACGAGGTTCATCCATAAAATATGAATGGGCAAAAGCGCGATTGGTAAACCAATGACAGGGCCAAGCAACAGTGTCCACAATTCTCCTGAGTTGGTGGTCATGAGGTAACGGATAAATTTTAAAATATTATCGTAGATTCTTCTTCCTTCTCTTACTGCTTTTACGATAGTTGAAAAATTATCATCGAGAAGAATCATGTCTGCAGCTTCTTTGGAAACATCAGTACCGGTAATGCCCATTGCAATACCAATATTGGCACGTTTCAATGACGGAGCATCGTTAACACCATCACCCGTCATTGCTACAAAGTGACCTTTCTGCTGGAGCATTTTTACAATCTGTAATTTTTGTTCGGGCGACACTCTTGCATACACTTTTATTTTTTCAACTTTTTCAATCAGATCGTCTGCGCTCATGGAACCAAGTTGTTGCCCTGTAACAATTAAGTCGCCAGGCTTACTTAAAATTCCGATTCGTTCGGCAATTGTTTTTGCAGTAAGCGGATGATCTCCTGTTATCATTACCGGTACAATGCCGGCAGATTTGCATTCTGCAATTGAAGCAAAAACTTCTTCACGCGGGGGATCAATCATTCCTGTTAAACCCAAGAAGTGTAATTCATTTTCATTTAATTCATTTTCTGCATCAGTAGGTAAGTCATCCCATAACCGGTAGGCAAAACCAAGTACGCGTAAGCCGTTTGAAGCCATTTCATCTACTTGTTGCGTCAAAGGTTTTAGTTTAACATTATTACATTTTTCCAATAAAATATCAGGAGCGCCTTTGGTAAAAGAAATTACTTTTCCCTTATAAGGATGAAAGGTGGTCATAAGTTTTCGATTCGCATCAAAAGCAATTTCAGAAAGCCTCGGCCACGAACCCGGAAGAATGTTTTCGGCCGCTGCAGTTTCCTGCAAAGCAATTTCTGTAGGGTCGCCTTTAAAACTGTTGCTGTCAGCAATCACATCATTATTTAATGCAAAAGCGTGTAAAAGCAAGGATACATTTTCATCTCCTGAAACAGTTTTCAAATCTTTGATTTTATAGGAATGCCCGTTTACAAAAACCTGTTCTACGAACATTTTGTTTTTGGTAAGCGTTCCGGTTTTATCAGTGCAGATGTAAGTAACCGATCCTAGTGTTTCAACTGCCGGCAATTTTCTTATCAGGCAATTAAACCGGATCATTCTTTTAGCTGCCAACGCCAATGAAATGGTGATAACTGCGGGTAAGGCTTCGGGAATGGCGGCGACAGCCAGTGAAATGCTGGTCAATGCCATCCTGATAAGATCTTCACCACGCAGCCAGCCGGATACAAAAAATAAAACACAAAGCAGCAAAACCAGTAAAGAAAGTTTTTTGCCAAATTCTGCCATTCGCTGTTGAAGAGGAGTGAGCACATCCTCTCCCTGGAGCATTTTAGCGATACGCCCCAGTTCTGTTTGCATTCCCGTTTCAATCACAACGCCTCTTCCGCGACCGTAGGTTACGAAGGTTCCCTTAAAAGCAATATTTTTTCTGTCGGCAACAGGCAGGTCATCAATGTTTAATTCTGAAGAGATTTTATCTACGGCATTTGATTCACCGGTAAGAGCGGCTTCTTCAATTTTTAAATTGACTGGATTCAATGATGCGGATATCTGCCGGTATCGCGTTCCCGGCTTCTAATAGTACTACATCGCCGGGCACTAATTGGGTAGAAGGCAACCAGTGAATATTTCCATCGCGGAGCACTTTCGCATCTGCAATGGCCATTTTTTTTAAAGCGAGCATGGCCTTTTCTGCACGGTATTCCTGGATGAAACCAATAACTCCATTCAATACAACTATGATAAGAATAACAACGGTATCCGTTACGTCACCAATAAATCCCGAGATGATGGCGGCAGCAAAGAGTATTAAGATCATTACATCCTTAAACTGCGAGATTAAAATGCCTGCAATTGTTTTTTTCTTTCCCTCCTGTAACTGGTTTGGTCCGTTCTCAAGTAATCTTTCATCTGCAACTGAAGCAGAAAGCCCGTTGGCACCTGATCCTAACAGTTCAAAAACTTTTGTGATGTTTAACCTGTACCAGTTCATAATTGAAATTAAGTCATTCTGTAAATTGCCAGCATCAAAACGGTGTAAAGTATAACCAGGATAATTGCATCAATCGCCAATACAAACCGTTTGACCGGTGAACTGTATAATATTCCAATTCCTACTACCGATGTCATCAGCAGGGTAACTAATCCGCTCAAAGCATGGTCAGGATTGGTGTCCAATAAAAGAGGTCCTTTGGTATAAATTAAATCGTCGAATGCCAGAATCAGCATATTGAAAATATTGCTGCCGAGAAGGTTGCCCACTGCCATATCCGTATTTCCCAGTTTTACAGCAGAAATAGATACCACTAATTCCGGAAGGGAAGTGGAGGCGGCTACCAATAAAGTTCCGATAAAGGATTTGCTTAGTCCCGTTTCTGTAGCCAGGCGCGAGGCAAAAAATGGAAGCAACAGCGCACCAATAATAACAAGCAATGCAAAAAACAAATATCGCTTTACAGCAAGTCGCAACGATATATTTTCTTCTTTTTCGTTTTGTACAGTTGCTGCAGCAGCGGCCCTTGCAGCAGATAAATGTTGTTCATTTTTAAAGATCACTCTTATCGCGATCAGGTAAACAAGAATAATTAATAAAGATGAGCTGCTAAACCATCCTAAGGATGGAAACCATATGCCGAAACTGATTGAGATAATAGTTAGCGTCATTAAGAAGATACTAAAGAAACCGGCTACAACATGGCTTTTTGTGACTACGGAGCTTAATGGTTTTTTTGGAATAAAATAATCGAGGAATGCTAAAATGAGCAGGTTGAAGGCACAACTTCCCATTATATCGCCGACGGCAATATTGGGAACACGAAAAATTAAGATGGAGCTGACGCCGGTAAAAAGTTCCGGAAGTGAAGTAACGGCCGCCATTAAAATTAAACCAAACCACGCCTTACCCAAGCCTGTGAGCGATGTAATAATATCTCCATACTTTGAGAGCCTTGCTCCGCTAAAAATAATTATAGCACCGCAGGCAACAAATCCGGTTATGGTGAATATTAATGCAGGCATTATGCACAGTAAACAGTTTTAATTTTTATTCTTCTTCAGGCACTACCAACAAAGGAAGCCTGGTGGTACATGCCATATTTTTGGTAAAGCTCTTTAAAAATAATTTCTCTAAAAATCTTTTATTCCGGCGTACCATTACCATTAAATCAAAAGGGAAAGTGTCATGAAGATGCTCCAATGAATCTTTAATATGAGCACTTTTTAATTCTTTAAATTTAATGTGCGAATCATTAAATGTTCTTTGCAGAAAATAGGCATAGTTTGAAAAACAATGACTGTTATCCTTTTCATTTGAATCAATATGTTGAACGTGCAGAACCGTAACATCCGCGGAAAACACTTTAGCAACAGAAAGTGTGAATGACAATGCTGCCCTGTCGGTACAATGATAGTTTGTGGCAAAAACAATTTCTTTTGGATCTTCCCACTCATATTTTTCGGGAACCACCAACACTGGTATGTTTGATTTTTCAATTATCTGGGAAGTAGTACTTCCTACCACAGCTTTTTTGAGCCCCGATGCTCCCTGTGTGCCCATCACAATCAATTCAATTTGATTTTGCTTTGCAAAAGCGAGCATGTTTTTAACTACCGGCGGCTGCGAAACAATTGTGGAAACTATCACACTCATATGCGGACTTATTACTTTCTTTTTTAACCGCTGTAGCCTTTTTAGTTGTTTAGCTTGCAGTTGCTGTTGATATTCCTGTCTTTTTTCATCTGAATCAAAATACGGAATTTCTTCCTTCAGATTTACGTGAAACAAAATGATAGTACCCTTGGTCCTGGAAGCCAGTTCTGCCGCAAATCGAAATGCTCTTTCTGCAGTCGATGAAAAATCGGTTGGTACAAGTATACGTAGCATAGTTACATATTTAAATCAGGAAGTCCTCTTCTTTATATCGCCTGGTTAAACGGTAAGATTGATATGGTTGCGAATTTGTCTCTTTTATTAAGGCGATGCCACCAAAAGTTTCGAGTAAACCTCCTTTAGTTATTTCAATCCTGTTTCCTCTCGCCAAAAACTTTTCAATTTCATCGGTCAATTTTTGGGTCGCCAGAAACAGCGTTTCATCTTTCAGGCTCCTATGGATCTCTTCTTTCATAAAACTATCAATCAGCAAAAGGCCGTCATTACTGTCTTTTAATACTTTTATTACTGAATTGAGATGGCTGTAAAGACTTTGATATTTTTTAGCAATGGCGATTTGTCCCTCTACAAGTTTACATTGCCAGAAATTCCATTGCCGGTTAATTCTTTCAACAAGTAATCGCGTTGTTTCAACGTCAAATTCTTTTGAAGACGGAGTAATTGCAAACACGATTTCACTGTAGGGGAAAAATTTTAAAAATTTGTGGGTTTGCTGTTCTTCCTCTGAAACAATAAAAACAGGTTTATCATTTTTTTTGTTTATCTGTTTTACAATGTTTCCAATTCTCCGGATAAGGCATTCAGAACCGGTATTTCTATCGTTGCAAAAATTGTTTGTTTGTGCAAATACCTTATGAAGTGAATCGTTGAAATATTCATACAGTTCTGCGTGTTTTTTTCCTAAATACAATAATTCAAATTCAGGGTTTCTTACTGACTCTCCCACAAGATCCAGCAGGGAAAACGGAGTGTCGGTAATAAAAACGGGTTTGCCGCTGTAGTTCAGGTATATAATTTTTTCATCATCGCCATCAATAATTATTGCTACGCTTTTGCGATGAGAATTAAAATTTAATCTCGTGAATATCTTTTCAAGCCTTTTGATAATCGCGTTTGTATTCTCTTGCTGGTATTTACTTTCAAGCTTCGCCGCCACTACTTCAAGCGTGTAACTTAAAATTCCATTGATCGTTTTTGAATCAACCATTGATGGCTGAAATGGAATTACCAAGCCAAGAGAATTGATTCCGGCGTCGAGTTCCGGTAATTCCGGTTGTTTGATTTGGATGTCAGGTAGTGTGATCATAATTGTAATTTTAGCAGATGAACAAAAATTTTATTTGTTATGTGCGATGAATAGTGGCATTTCTGTTTCTCTTATTAAAATATCTGCCATGCTTGTTTTGAACCAACGCGATAATTCTCCACGCCGGTAAGCACCCAATATTACCAACTCATTCTCTTTGTGATTTCTCAGGTAGCCCGGTATCTGTTCTTCGGCAATTCCTTTTTCAACAGTTACTTTGGCCTTTGGAAAGTGCCATTTAATGAATTCTCTCATTCTTTTATTTCCCGGCAGCCGCAGTGTTGCCATATAATTTTCTTTCACTGTGTAAACCTCTATGGGCAACGATTTCAGTGTGCCGAGAAGGTAGCTGAACATTTTGATTGCATATAACGAGGATGGCCCGCCATCATATAGGAGTAAAATTTTATCAATTTCCTTATAGGAGCCGGGGACTATCAATACCGGGCATTGCACATCACCCAGCAGATCTTTGATAAAGCGGCCCGGAGGTTTTTCTTTGTATCGTGTGAAAGTTTCATATTCATTAATGATTACAAGATCTGCAAACATGCTTTCCTCTTTAAGTTCCTGCAGCGCGATATTTTTATCCCGGTGGATCGAAAAATGTATTCCCGCTTTATCACATGCTTTTTCAAATTGTAAAACCGAGTCATCTCTTAATTTTTTATCTTTTTCATCCAATTTTTCCAATGCCTTTTCAGCATTTTTCTCACTCGCCATTACTTTATACACGCTGTAACTGTGATAAATGAATTCATCTAAAAAAACGCCCACCAGGTGCGCCTCCTCAACTTTCGCTAATTCTATCGCATATTGCAATGTGCTTGCAGACATCTTGTAGCCATCAAAAACTGCCAAAAACCTTTTCATTATTATTAAGTTTATTGCAATATATCCTTGATCATGTGCCCGGGAAATGACGACAGTCAGTATTTTTTATGATTGCGATCGCATAAAAAAGCCGGTCCATCAACTATTGCGCCGGGATATGTATTCATGTCATTTGGATGAACCGGCAAAGCACTCATTGGCCTGCATTCACTTAATCATGCGGTTAATTCAATCGGAGCTTTTGCTTTGTTATTGATTTCAAATTGCGCCAATTGTGTCAGCCTGTCATCGATCTGTTTCTCATTTACCGATGCCTCGTGGAACACTACAGACGTTCTTTCAAGCTCCAGCAAATCTGCAAATGCAGCTGCTGTGCCGTAAATGCTTATTTTAAAATGATTGATCGATTGTATGCCCGCCAGCAGGCATGCGTCTTTGACCGCAGAATCCGTGCAACGACCCAGTTTCTCTTCTGTTTCGTCTATAAAACCTTCCATTATTTTATTATGAAGTGAAAGTGAATCGATATGCTCTTCTTCATAAAACGTGTTCATGTTTTCAATGTGCTGGTCAATAAAGATTGCATATTTCTGCAGCACCGTTTTTAGTTTAACTGAACCGGCTATGTTGATCCATTGCTTCAAAATATTTTTAAGCTGAATTTCGGCGCTGATAAATTTTTTTCCGTCAAAATCCAGCAGGTCGTGTAAAGTGGTGATGTTATTGTCTGTCATGATGCTGATTTTTAGCCAAATTTATACTCTTCATTTTCGCCGGAGGATGACCATTGTCAGTACAAATTGAAACTTTTGTCATTGATATTTTTCGAAAAAGATCATTGCTTTGGATGTTTTTCCGTGCGGAATTCTGATGAGTTTTTCTCTATTGTATTTCGTTTACCCATTACAGTTATATAATCTGCAGGAAAAAATAAGATGATGTAATGCATTGGGTTTACTGACGCGCATCATTTAAAAACCACTTACATTTTATGACCTTTAAATACAATTAGTATAAAACTTTAAAAACAACAACATCATGAAAAGAGTAGAAAATAAAGTAGTGATAGTAACAGGCGGTTCTTTGGGAATAGGAAGAGAAACCTGCATTTTATTGGCTAAAGAAGGTGCCAAAGTTGCAATAACCGACGTACTTGATGCTGAAGGCGAAAAGCTGGCTGATGAAATAAATAAATCCGGAGGAACGGCTAAATACTGGCATCTAAATGTTTCCGATGAAAAAGAAGTAGAGAAAGTGTATGCCGATGTGGTAAAACATTTTGGTAAACTTGATGGATCTGTGAACAACGCAGGAATTTCCGGTTCTGCTAAGCCGATGCATGAAGTAACCGAAAAAGAATGGGATAATTTAATGGCTGTAAACGTAAAAGGTGTTTTCTTTTGCAGCAAATATGCGGTGCAACACATGCTTGATAACGGCAGTGGAAGTATTGTGGATTTATCATCCATTTATGGGTTGATCGGCGCCGGCGATGCACCTCCCTATCATGCTTCAAAAGGTGCAGTAAGGTTGATGGCAAAAAATGACGCTGTGGGTTATGCAAAAAATAAGATTCGCGTTAATTCAGTTCATCCGGGCTTTATTCGCACACCAATGGTTGAAAATTACGGAAAAGATATACCGGGATTTTATGAACAATTAAATGCTTTACATCCTTTGGGTCATATTGGAGAGCCGATTGATATAGCATACGGAATTCTCTACCTTATTTCAGATGAATCAAAATTTGTAACAGGCACCGAACTGGTGATTGACGGAGGATATACTGCGAGATAAAAAGGGTTTATTTGTTTATTTACTGCAACTCTTTTAGTGGTTGCAGTTTTTGTTTCTTGTGGGAAAATATTAGGAGAAAAAGTTAGTAAAATATCGGAGTTTTTTAAAAAATCTTATTACATTTATGTGCCTTTATCCAATTCTATAAAGATCAGTTCCGCTTATCCTGTTTGTAAAATCTTACATCATTTTAATTCCAAAAAAGATTCAAATGAAACATTTTATATTTATGCTGATTTTTGGATGCATTCTTTGGTATCCTGTTTCATCCAATGCTCAATTATTAAAAAAGTTGAAGGAGAAAGCTAATAATGCGTTGGAGAAAACAATTGATAAAAAAGTGGAAGATAAAACAGGTGTAAATACCGGAGATAACAATAATAATTCCAACTCATCATCCAACAATTCCTCGAGGCCAACCAATACAAAAGGAGCCGGTTTAAAAAATACAGAACCGCCTGACGTGGTGGCTGCTATTGACGATGCAGGCAAATCATTTGACGGAAAAAGCTACAGTGATGCCCGCTATGCCGTGCAACAGGCCCTAATAGGAATAGAACTTCAATTAGGCCGCCAAATGCTAAAATCACTTCCCTTAACCGTTGATGGATTAACGGCCGATACAGCCCAGGACAAAGTAGTAAGTACACAATGGGGCTGGAATAATCTTACGATTCAGCGCATATACAGTGATGGCAAAGACAAACAGATGACGCTCACCATCGGAAATAATTTATTGTACAGCGGCCTGGTAAATGCTTATTTTAATAATGCCTATGCAATGCAGGCAAATGATAATGATCAAAAAGCCAAACAGGTAAAAGTACAGGGCAACAAAGCACTGATTACTTTTGATGCGGACCAGGGATACTCATTAATTGTTCCCGTCGGACAAAGTTCCATGGTAGTATGGGAAGATGTGAATTTTGCCAATGAAGACGAAGTAATGTCTGCCGCCAATAAATTCAGTATTGAAGACATAAAAAAATCATTAGGAGAAAAATAAATCAACCCAGTATGAAAAAGTATTATTTAGTATTGATATTTATTCTATTTGTTGGGAATGTTGGCTTTTCCCAGGAATTTTCAAAAGATATTGCGGCAGCGAAAACGTCTTATACATCCGGCAATTTAGCAGATGCTCACTTTTCACTGGAACAAGCGATACAGGAATTGGATATGATAGTTGGCAAGGAAGTATTAGGTATCCTTCCAAAGGATTTTAACGGGCTTCCAGCTAATGAAAAAGAAGACCAGGTTGCTGCAAACGTTGGTTTTATTGGTGCCACCGTTCACCGTCAATATGGAGATAAAGGTTCAGAGGTAGAAATTATCAGCAATTCGCCAATGATAGCCACATTGAATTCCTTTTTGAATATGCCGTTACTGGGAGGGATGATGCGAAATTCCACTACGAAAGTAGTTAAGGTGAATGGCTATAAATCAAGGTTAGAAAAAGATGGAGAGAATACCGATGGAACTTCAAACTATACTTTACAAATTCCTCTCAAAAGCGCGCTGATAACCGTAACAGCAAAAGGAATGGATGAAAATAAAGTTTTATCTTTTTCCAACACTATTCCCATTGAGAAAATTGCCACATTGATTCAATAGCAACAGTATCTTAAGAGTGCGCGGTCTGTTTTAATCTTTTACAGATTCCTCTATCGATGCTTTGTGTGCCCGGCTTATTTCAAAAGAGAAGAGTGTAAGAAAAAATCCCTGAACAATGAACATAATGCCAATAATGGCTACAATAGTTAAGACGGCAAAAAATGGTTTTAATAATATAATTATACCTACAAGCAAACTAAGCAAGCCGGCGATTAAAACTACTCCCCAAAATTTATACTGATTGTTCCTGAAAAAGACAGATTCAAAGATCCAGAAAATGCCGGTAAGAATGCCATAAAAAGCAAATACATATGGGAGTGTTATTGCTGTTAACCCTATATTTAAAAGAAGAATCACAGCTAAAAAAATATCAAGAAGGCCTTCTGCCAATTGCCAACCCCAGCCCCTGTGCACTTTTCGGGTAATGATGGCAAAAGTTGCGAGTATTAAACCGGAAATGAATAATGAAAGGCTTCCGTAAATGATTAGCCCAAGCATCCCGCTGATGGGAAATTTTAAAATGTAAAATCCCAGGAAAATAAAGATCAATCCTTTGATTGTAATCAGCCACCAATTCTTTGACTTAATCATAAATTTTATATAAAGGTATTTTCCTTTGCCCGAACTAAATAAGGAAGCAAATAAAATTCGATAAAATTTTTCTTAAATATACAAAATAAAAAAAATGAAAACCAGGACAGATAATATTACTATCAACATCAGCCAGTAAAGAATTTCAATTATTGTCTCATTTTTTTTCATTGCAACTTTCCTGAACATAAACAATTTTTTGCAAAATTATTAATGTGCTTTTTTGTTAGCAATGACTGCTGTCAAAACAAAGATTGACAAACGTCATAGAAAATAATTTTTCAACATGATTTTTCTAAATTGTTTTTTTTATTTAATCTCAGGTTTTTTAATGATTGTGATCATGTTTTTTGTATTGTCACGACAATAATTTTACAGCGGTCTTTTCATAATATATAGTATTAAATCAAAGCTGGATTTCTATCCGGCTTTCTTTTTTTAACCAAAATAAAAATGTGGATTTATTATTGGTTTGCTGTGAAACTTCAAACCATTAATGTTTTACTGTTCCTTATTTCTGCATAGAATTTTTCGGCATCGCTTAACCGGCAAAGTTGTGTGCCATAAGTCATTGACGCGGCGGTACCGCATGCCACACCATATTGAGCAGCTTCCAATAGTGATTTTTTTTCTGATAAACTTAAAACGATACCTGCAAGCATGCTGTCTCCTGCACCAACTGTGCTGTTCTTTTTTACGGGAGGAGGAATGATATGATGTGTTTCGTCTTTTGTTACCAGCATTGCGCCGGTAGCTCCCAGTGAAACAACAATTACTTCACATTTTCCTTTTCTGATAAGGCTTTTTGCTACATCTTCCACTTCGTTTCCATTCAATTCGTCTTTGCCGGCGAGAAAACTTAATTCACTTAAATTCGGCTTTAATAAATACACTCCTTCGTTTACTGCATCTTTTAAAGCTTCACCTGATGTGTCAACAATAAATCTCGCATTTTTCCTTTTGCTGATATCGGCTATTCTTGCAAAAATATCTTTTGGTACTCCTGTAGGCAAACTGCCACTGGCAACGATAAATTCCACATCATTCATTTTTTCTAATTTATCAAGAACCTGTTTCCATTCATTTTCAGTAGTTACCGGTCCCGGCATACCGAAGCGATATTGAAGATTGGAAGAAATATCAAGTACGATAAGGTTTTCCCTTGAATTTTGGGCCGTTTCAATTACAATGGAATGGATGTGGTCTTCTTCAAGTAATTGGCTTAAAAATTTACCCGAATAGCCACCGGCAAGATAAATGGCTGTTGCATTTCCGCCGAGTTTTTTGATGGCTCTTGCCACATTTATTCCTCCTCCACCGGGTTCAAAAACAGGAGGAGTACACTTTAGTTTTTTCTCCGGAATAAGTGTGCTTATGGTAGTACTTTTATCAATTGCAGGATTAAAAGTAATTGTTACAATGGCAGGCATATCACGCAATTTGATTTTACATTATGATCATTCTTTCTGTAATTTTTTCTACATGCAACGCTTCTTCTGAATGATTTATATTTTCAATTCCTTTTAAAATGGCATCAGGGTTGAAAGAAATACTATCAATATGTTCGCCTACCAGAAATTGAGCAAACTCAGGGAAATCGCTCGGTGCTTGTCCGCATAAACCAATTTTTCTGCCCGCTTTTTTTGCTTTCTGAATCATTGATGCGATTTCCTTTTTTACACCTTCATTTTGTTCGCTGAAGAGATCGGCGATGATAGCAGAATCCCGATCGATACCAAGGGTTAACTGAGTCAGGTCATTAGAGCCAATGGAGAAACCATCAAATACTTCTGCAAACTTTTCTGCCAGCAAAACATTGTTTGGGATTTCGGCCATTACATAAATTTGCAGCCCGTTTACGCCCTGTTCGAGCCCAAATTTTTTCATCACTTCAACTACTTTTATTCCTTCCTCAACGGTTCGGCAAAAGGGTATCATCACTTTGATATTGGTAAGGCCCATTTCATCTCTTACAATTCTGAGCGCTTCACACTCCAATCTGAAACCTTCTTTATAACGCTCATTATAATATCGCGAAGCGCCACGGAAACCGAGCATCGGATTTTCTTCCAGGGGTTCAAAATCTTTTCCTCCGAGCAAACTTGCATATTCATTGGTTTTAAAATCACTCATTCTTACGATGACATCTTTCGGGTAAAATGCAGCAGCAACGGTTGCTACAGCTTCAGACAGTTTTTCTGTAAAATATTTTTCTTTATCAGGGTAGTGATGAGTAAGTTCCTCAATTTGCTGTTTTACTTTTTCATCTTTAAGCTCGTTGAACTTCACAAGTGCCATTGGATGAATTTGAATAGCATTGGTAATAATAAATTCAAGGCGCATTAATCCAACTCCATCATTTGGATAAAAGGAAAGTTTAAATGCTTTTTCAGGATCGCCAACGATCATCATCACTTTCGTTTTTTTAGGCATTTTGATTTTAGTGAAATCAAGTTGTTTTATTTCAAATTTTAATTGGCCTTCATATACAAAACCTTCTTTTCCTTCACAACAGGAAACGGTGATCATTTCACCATCTTTTATTTTTGTGGTTGCGTCACCGCATCCCACAACTGCAGGCGCGCCGATTTCCCTGGCAACGATAGAAGCATGACTGGTACGGCCGCCTTTATTGGTAACAATTGCGGCGGCGTTTTTAAGGATCGGATCCCAATCAGGACTGGTAAGATTAGTGACCACAATTTCTCCGGGTTTCAATTTGTCAGAATCTTCCGGGGATTCAAGTACTCGTGCAATGCCGCAGGCTATCTTGTTCCCGATCGCTTCTCCTGCTACAAGTAGTTTGCCTTTTTCCTGTAATTCATATTCTTCAATTTGCAAAGGATTGACTTGTGAATGAACGGTTTCGGGCCTTGCCTGGATAATAAAAAATCATTTGCTTTCACCATCTTTTGCCCATTCTATATCCATTGGTTTATCATAATGTTTTTCAATGATTAATGCCCATTTTGCCAACAATTCTATTTCGTCACTATTCAAAACATATTGATTCCTTTTTTCTTCCGGCGTATCGATATTTGTTACGGGATTTTCTTCATCATCGGTGTAGATCATTGTTTTATTCTTGTCGCCCATGTTTTTTTGAATGATCGCATTTTTCCCTTTTTGTAAGGTTGGTTTGAAAACAAGAAACTCATCGGGATTTACCGTTCCCTGCACCATGTTTTCTCCCAGTCCCCATACGCCTGCAATATGAATTACATTTCTAAATCCTGATTCCGGCTCAAGGGTGAAAGCAACACCAGAACAAGCTTCGTCGCTTCTGACCATTTTTTGAACGCCCACAGAAAGAGCTACTTTTTCATGTGCAAAACCATTGTCTTCCCGATATTTTATTGCGCGGTCAGTATATAATGAAGCATAACAACGTTGTATCGCTTTCAGTAATTCTTTTTCGCCTTTTATGTTGAGGTAGCTTTCATGTTGCCCCGCAAAACTGGCTTGCGGTAGATCTTCGGCGGTAGCGCTGCTTCTTACTGCCACTTCATAATAATTGTTGTCGCATAATTCTTTATAGGCTTTTATTATTTCGTTTGAAAGGTCATTCGGCATCTTTGCTTGTTCAATAATACTTCTTGCCTTTGCACCAATCTCTTTTAGGTTTTTGAATGTATCGGTATCAAGTTTATTAAGTAATTTTTTTAAGGGAGTCGTTATCGAATTATAATCTAAAAAATAACGAAACGCTGAAGCAGTAGTTGCAAATCCGTTGGGTATCACAATTCCTTTTGAAGAGAGCTCGTTGAACATTTCGCCCAATGAAGCATTTTTCCCACCTACAGAGGGCACATCCATGATGTGAATCTCACTGAATTTTTTGATATGCATGAGAATACTTTTTTCTCAAATTTCTTTGTTTACTGTGGCTTTGATTATGATATTCATCATTTAGTTATATGATAGCAGTTAGAGAAGGAGAGGGTACTGACATTTTTGCACTTTTCCCCTGTTGGCACAAACCTTGTCATAAAATGATAAACTAATAAAATAAAATTATAAGTTATGGCAAAGATTATAGGTATTGACCTCGGAACTACAAACAGTTGCGTGGCAGTTATGGAAGGTAACGAACCGGTAGTGATACCCAATGACGAAGGCCGCCGCACAACGCCTTCCGTGGTTGCATTTTTGAAAAATGGTGAGCGTAAGGTTGGTGATCCTGCAAAAAGGCAGGCGATTACTAACCCGAAAAATACGATAATGAGTGTGAAGCGTTTTATGGGGCATAAATGGGATGAAGTTACTACCGAAGCAAATCACCAGAGCTATAAATTAGTAAAAGGTGACAATGATACCGTTAGAATTGACATAGAAGGGAGACAATATACGCCACAGGAAATTTCCGCAATGATTCTTCAGAAGATGAAAAAAACTGCAGAAGATTATCTTGGGCAAGAAGTTTCAGAAGCAGTAATTACTGTTCCAGCATACTTTAACGACTCTCAAAGACAAGCTACCAAAGAAGCCGGAGAAATTGCCGGATTGAAAGTTCGCAGAATTATCAACGAGCCTACAGCAGCGGCTTTGGCTTATGGATTGGATAAGAAGAGCGTTGACCAGAAAGTGGCTGTGTTTGACTTGGGTGGTGGTACTTTCGATATTTCAATTCTTGAACTGGGCGAAGGTGTTTTTGAAGTAAAATCTACAAATGGTGATACTCACCTTGGCGGTGATGATTTTGATAAAGTGATTATGGACTGGCTGGCTATGCAATTCCAGAAAGATGAAGGAATCGACCTTCATAAAGATCCGATGAGCTGGCAGCGTTTGAAAGAAGCAGCAGAAAAAGCGAAGATTGAATTATCATCTTCAACAGAAACAGAAATCAATCTTCCTTACATCACTGCAGTTGACGGTGTTCCAAAGCATTTGGTGAAAAAATTAACCCGTTCTCAATTCGAAAAATTAGCTGATGAACTTTTCACACGTTGTTTGAAACCATGCGAAGCCGCCTTGAAAGATGCAGGTTTGAGCAAAAATGATATTAATGAAGTTATTCTTGTTGGTGGTTCTACCCGTATCCCTAAAGTGCAGGAACTGGTTGAAAATTTCTTCGGAAAGAAACCTCACAAAGGTGTAAACCCTGATGAAGTAGTTGCGATTGGTGCAGCCATCCAGGGCGGTGTGTTGACAGGTGAAGTGAAAGATGTATTGTTATTGGATGTTACCCCGCTTTCTCTGGGTATTGAAACTATGGGTGGTGTGATGACAAGATTGATCGATTCCAATACAACCATTCCAACTAAAAAAACAGAAGTCTTCTCTACAGCAAGTGATAATCAACCGGGCGTTCAGATACATGTTCTCCAGGGTGAACGCCCAATGGCTTCTCAAAACAAAAGCCTTGGTACTTTCAATCTTGATGGAATTCCACCAGCTCCACGTGGTGTACCCCAGGTAGAAGTAACTTTTGATATTGACGCGAATGGTATCTTGAACGTGTCTGCAAAAGATAAAGGAACCGGAAAATCACACAATATCCGTATTGAAGCTGGTAGCGGCTTGAGCAAAGAAGAGATTGAGAAAATGAAGAATGAAGCGAAAGCCAATGAAGAAGCTGATAAAGCTGAAAGAGAAAAGGTAGATAAAATGAACCAGGCCGACAGCCTTATTTTCCAGACTGAAAAGCAATTGAAGGAGTTTGGTGGTAAAATTTCTGCTGATAAAAAAGCGCCGATTGAGTCCGCCTTACAAAAACTGAAAGAAGCTCACAAAACTCAGAACATTGCGGATGTGGATTCAGCAACTGCAGAATTAAATGCAGCGTGGACAACAGCCAGCGAAGAAATGTACAAAGCAACGCAAGGACAACCGGGTGGTGATGGACAGGCAAATGCTTCACAAGATCAGGGACCCCAGGAAGGCACTGAATCAAACGCAGGTGGTGATAATGTTACCGACGCAGAATTTGAAGAAGTAAAATAAGAGTTTGGTTACAGATAAAATAAAGGCCGTCAGATAAGACGGCCTTTTTTCGTATAAGCATTATCGTTATCGCAGCTAAATGAGCATTAGAAGGTAGCTAAGCCCGTAGCCCCGGCGGGTAAATTTTCAACGCTGCCATTGCTCGCCAGGCCTCCAAATAATTCCCGATAAAAACCAGTGATGTTATGCGCTCCGGCATTCAGGCTATATACGTAGAAATTATTTGATGCAACTACAATATCCAGCGGTCCTGCGCCGGTTGTTGCAGCGCTGCCTTCTACCAAATACAAGCCACCCCACGGCGCTATGTAATAGCTTGAAATGTTATTAGTTGCAGTATTGGTTATGTAAGCGAACCTTCCATATTTAGTGGTTGCCACCCAACAGGGTGCACTTTCTTGATTGGCAATGGCTCCGTTGATTTCCCTAAGGTTTTGATTTGGAAGCACAAAATAGGAAGTAGCTGATCCTGCATAGGCACCTCCCATTTCTGCATTGGAAACAATCATATAATGATCCCTGGCGAAATCAAATCCAAACGGCGTATTTCCAGTAGATTGATGGAACTGCCCCCAACTGGCAGGTTTGTTTTTCATAACTTTAAAACTGCCAATGATATTGGTAGCTTTTTCAGTTACCAGCAATATATCCCCTTTGGGTGAGAAAGAAATTTGGGGTGCATCTACACCAGTACCACTCAATGGCCTTGTTGAACCTGCGATTTGCGTTAGCATACCATCTTTACTTACCCAAAATCCATGAATGTTATCGCTTCCACGGTTCAGTACATATAACATGTTGTCGTGAATGGTTAAACTTACGGGAACATTGCCTTCTGAATTTACTGTACTTGTAAGATCAAGACTTCCATCCGGATTGATTTTGAATGATGAAACTGAATTGCTTCCGGCATTTACTGCAAAAAGCCAGTTATGATCTGCACTTATGGCCAGTGCGCCTTGTGAGCCTAATGGCGCACCTGTACCCATTCCTCCTGAAGCAGTCGCGCCTTTTGTCATAAGTGATCCATCACCCATAATTTCGTATGCCAATATTTGGTTTTCTGCGGCTGCATTACTTTCCGTATAAAGATAATGGCTTGTGCTGTTACTGCCTTTTTTCAAAGCAATTGTTCCGTTGCTCATGTTTTCGGTAACTGAAAGCTCATCCGGATTGGCGCCATTCTCTGATATCATCGCTTTTGTTACTTTATCAGGATAAGCATTGGTGGTGGATGAATTTTCCATCGTTTTGTGACATGATGCAAACGCGAAAACAACGACAATTGCAATCGCGGCTGTTCTTAATCTGTACTTTTTCATTTTTTTGAATTTTAGGTTTTAAAAATAATTTTTGTATAAAATTCATTGCTTTAACCACATACTTCTGCCATTATCCTTTTAAAGGATTTTTTTAAAGTGAAATAAGCAAGTGATTATTTAAGGCTTCCAGAAATTCCTATTTGAATTCCTGCGCTCGTTACCGGTAACTTTCCTACTCCAATTCCCCGCAAGGGTAATTTTAAATACGGCTCTATTATTATATTCAATGATGCTGAAATATTCTGCTGCAAACCGGCGCTAATATTTAATACAGCCGGAATTTTCGTATTTGTTTTTTGATAAACACCTTCCATTTTTTCCGGTGCTCCATTCATAGTGACGTTGTAACTGTTTCTTTCATTCATCATAATATAAGCAGAGGCACCTGCAGCCGTAAAATATTTTATTTTTTTCGAGTTATAAAAATAGAATCCGGCTTTAAGGGGTATTTCTAGTATTTTAGTCCGGCTTTCAAGATCGGTGATCACCATTCCAGTGGGCATTGCTGCTCCTTTTTCTGAAAATGCATCACCAAGACTATAGTAGTTTTTGTGGAAACTTACCAAGCCTGTTTCAAGGAAAAAATGATCGTTAAAATGGTAACCTCCCATCAATCCTATTCCAAAGGCCGGACCTTCAAACCGGGATGTTTTTACTTTATTAAACTCTATGTCCGTGTTCAATTCTACAAACCACTTTTTTCCTTTTTTATATTCTTTTTTAGAAGTTGGATTCTTTTTTTCTTTTGCAGGTAAATTTTTAATAGATTCTGTAATTGTTTCTTTACCAGATATTTCGCTTAAATAATTGTTCTTTTTGAGGACATCAGATTTTTCGGTTTTTAACTCAACATTAAATATTCGCTCGTGCTTTTCTGCTTGTGGCAGATCCACCTCTGAATTGAAAGGTTTTTCATCTTTTGAAATCGTGTTTTCGTTGAAATTGCCGGTGTTATTTGTACCATCATTATTTGATTTATCAAGCGTGGCTACTTTTTTCAATTCTGCATTTTTCAATTCAACAGATTTTTTAGCTTTTAAATTAGATTGATTAACTGAAATATTTGGAGGGATTGTTTTTTCCTGAAAAACCGGTTGTTCTTTATTCGTTTTCACTCTTGACACAATTGAACCTGCCAGATTCTTATCGGGGGTGGATTTGAAAATAAAAATAATAGCGATGGAACAAAGCAACAGCAGAAGAAGAAAAAGAAGTTTTTTGTATCCGGAACTTTTTCCTGATTTGTTTATTTCCTCATCAATAGCAGGCAAGGGAAGTTTTTTATCAATCTTATCCCAATCACTCTTGCCGGTGTTCAGCGGATAATTTTCTGCCGCCCTTCTGAACAAATCATCCATATCGTTTTCTATATCCTGCATTCTGAAAGTGATTCTTTTTGATTGATAAAAGTTTGCATTAAAGCCCTGGCTCGTAATAAACTGGATTTGGAAGTGCCCACGGGTATGCCCAAAATTTCTGCTATTTCTATGTGCTTATAGCCATCTATCACATGCATATTAAAAACGATCCTGTATTCCGGGGGAAGTTTTTTTATAAGCATTATCAGCTCTTTATAGATCATTTGTTGTTCAGCGGAAGGACTGGTTTCTTCAATATGCCAAACATCATCTGGTATTCCTCCAATTTCTGGTAGCAACATTTTTTTTCGCAAAAGATCTATAGCGCTGTTCACCATTATTCTCTTGATCCAGCCGCCCAGCATTTTTTCAATGTTTCCTTCTTTTTCAGAAATAAAATTCTCTATTCTTGAAAAGAATTTTACAAATCCATCGTTGGTAATTTCTGCTGCTTCTTCATATTTATAGATATACCTGAAGACAATTTTAAGTGCAAAATCATAATACTTTTCATAAAGTATTTTTTGACATTTGCGGTTGCCTTGCCTGCATCCATCTAATATGTCTTCAGTTTTTTCCAAATAAACTTTTTAATCAATTCGACATCAGGTTATCAAATAAAGTAGATCCTTAAAGTTCGTTTTTTTTAGTTGGTTAAACTTCACAAATCAGTACGAGCTATGAAAAAAAAAGGTTGCAATATTTTTTGAATTTTTTTTAAGGGTGAAAAAGTTGCAACGCGTCTTTCCTTTATAAAGGGAATTGTGTTTCCTTTTTAAAATAAAAACTTCGGATATTTGTTGTTTTACTGGTGTGAATTTAAACCGTCCGAATATTAATTGTGTATATTTTACATTTTTAACCGTAACGGTTTAAATTGTGTTTTTTTAATGCAAATAAAATGAAGATCAATTTTTACTTAAGGTATTATACAGTTTTTGGTGAGCAGTTGTTTATCAACGGAAATAATAAATTCTTAGGAGATAACAATTCTGCCAATGCTGTTCCGCTTCGTTGGTACAACCACGATTTTTGGGTGGCAAATATTGATTTTCCCGATGATTTTGATGATGAGATCCATTATAAATATATTTTAAAAGATACGAAAGGAATTGAAATTTTTGATGGGGAAGAAAACCGTTATATAGATCTATCTGCCAGAAAACAAAAATCTTATTCAGTATTTGACACATGGAACAGCGCCGGAAATGTCTGGAATGTTTTTTTTACAGCAGCCTTCAGTAAAATTTTATTGCCCCCGATAACAAAGATCAAGGCTCCTTCGCCCAGGAAATTTTCTCATATTTTTAGGGTAAAAGCGCCGCTGTTACAGCCTGGTGAAACCATTTGCCTATGTGGATCAACTACCCATTTAAAAAACTGGAACACAGAAGATCCGATACTTTTATCTCCCCATCACAACTGGTATTCAGCAAAAGTTTTTCTGCAAGAAAATGAATGGCCGGCAAGTTATAAATACGGTATATATAATGTTCAGGAAAAGAAATTTGTGAGTTTTGAACTCGGAGAAAATCGACTGATAAGAAAGTTTGAAGAAGAAGACAAGGGACTTACTATCTTTAATGATGGCTTTGTAAATTACCAGCCTGGTTTGTGGAAAGGCGCCGGTGTTTCCATTCCTGTTTTTAGTTTAAGAAGTAAAAAAAGTTTTGGTGTTGGGGAATTTTCTGATATTAAATTATTGATCGATTGGGCGAATAAAACCGCGATAAAGCTTATCCAGTTGTTGCCGGTCAATGATACAACCGCTAATCATTCGTGGCATGAATCTTATCCTTATGCAACCATTTCTGCCTTTGCTTTACATCCCATTTATATCAATCTTGAAAAGGTGGCAGGAAAGGAATTTGTTTCAATAATCAAACCTTTAAAAAGAAAGCAAAAGCAATTAAATGACCTTAAGGAATTTGATTATGAGCAGGTGATGAAATTCAAACTCACGGCTTTAAAAGAGTTGTTCGATGTAGGGAAAAAAGATTTTAAAAACGATCTTGACTATTTTGAATTCTTTGAATTGAATCGCCATTGGCTCGTTCCTTACGCGGCTTTTTGTTACCTACGCGATAAATATAAGACGCCTGATTCTTCAAAATGGAGAAGCCACAAAAAGTATAATGAACAAGCTATTCAAAAGTTGGTAGCACCTTCGCAAAAGCATTACGACCAGATCTTATTTTCCTATTTTGTTCAATATCATTTGCATTTGCAATTGAAAGAAGTAGCAGATTATGCGCATCAACAAAAAATAGTTTTAAAAGGTGATATCCCAATTGGTGTTTACCGCTACGGCTGTGATACATGGGTAAATCCTGATCTTTATAATATGCATGAACAGGCAGGCGCTCCGCCTGATGATTTTGCAGTAAAAGGACAAAATTGGGGTTTCCCTACTTACAATTGGGAGGAGATGAGCAAAGATAATTACAACTGGTGGCGCAGGCGCTTTGACCAGATGAGCAATTATTTTGACGCTTTTAGAATTGATCATATACTTGGTTTCTTCAGAATCTGGAGTATTCCGCTTGAATCTGTAGAAGGCGTAATGGGAAGATTTGTACCGGCAATTCCGGTTGATATTTCTGAATTTCACTACAGAAATATTCCGTTTAACTATGACCGCTACTGTAAGCCTTTTATAACAGATTGGATCATCGAACAGATATTTAAAGAAAGGGCTGATGAAGTAAAAGCAAATTACCTTGATCACTTACAAGGTGACCGTTATGCTTTAAAAGAGTTTGTAAATACACAATCAAAAGTTGTAAGAATATTAAAAAATGAAAACGATAAGGAATTGAAGCAAGGCCTGTTTGGCCTTATCAGCAACGTGATTCTTTTTGAGGCTGAAAATTCAAGTGAACAGAAATTCCATTTTCGGATTTCACTGGATAAAACTTCTTCGTATCATTGCCTGGATGATTACACAAAAAATCGCCTCTGGCAGCTTTACATAGATTATTTCTACCACAGGCAAAATGATTTTTGGAAAAAAGAAGGAATGAAAAAATTACCTTCTTTAAAAAGAAACACAAGAATGCTCGTTTGTGGTGAAGATCTTGGAATGGTTCCTCCATGCGTTCCTGACGTAATGAGACAAATTGGAATTTTAGGACTTGAAATTGAAAGAATGCCGAAATCAGAAGGGAAAGAATTTTTCCATCCGGATGATGCGCCTTATCTATCTGTGGTTACGCCTTCCACTCACGACATGAGTACGATACGCGGCTGGTGGGAAGAGAATCGTGAACAAACACAGCGTTTTTATAATTATATGCTTGGTCAATATGGTGAAGCGCCGGAAAAATGTGAAGACTGGATCAGTAAGAAAATCATTTTGCAGCATCTATATTCTCCGGCAATGTGGAGTATTTTCCAATTGGCTGATCTGTTGGGAATGAACCAAAAATTACGGGCGGAAAATCCTGATGAAGAACGGATAAATATTCCTTCTGATCCTAATCACTACTGGCATTACAGGATGCACTTAAACCTGGAAACTTTATTAAAAGAAAATGAGTTTAACGAGGAATTAAAAAAATATATTAAAGAAAGCGGCAGAACATCGAATGAAGGAGTATGACAGTTGACTACAAAAAATCCAATTTAAAATTCAAACATCCGTTTACTATTTCTAAAGGAACCAAAACCCATCAAGCTGCTTTATTGGTGCAATTGGATTTCTTCGGCATCAAAGGTTATGGCGAAGCGGCGGCGATTCCTTATTACAATATTACAGTTGATCAAATGATCGCTGATATCGAGGAGAAAAAGAAAATGATTGAAAAATTTTCTTTTACAGAGCCTGAAAGATACTGGCATTATTTGCATCATCTCATTCCCAATGATCCTTTCCTGGTTTGTGCTTTAGACCTTGCAGCATGGGACATGTATGGGAAAATGAAGCGCAAACAATTGTATCAATTATGGGATCTTGATATTTCAAACAATCCTCTTACGGATATCACCATTGGTATTGACAACATTGATAAAATGGTAGCTAAAATCAATGAAACTCCCTGGCCGATTTATAAAATAAAATTGGGAACAGATAATGATATTGAGATAATTGAGGCGTTGAGAAAAAATACAGATTCAATTTTTCGTATTGATGCAAATGCAGCCTGGGAAGCCAGAGATGCGTTGGAAAAAATAAAAATACTTGCACAATTGGGCGTTGAATTTATTGAACAGCCTTTGGCAAAAGAGGATTGGGAAGGAATGAAGTTTTTGTTTGAAAATTCACCCTTACCTCTTATTGCGGATGAAAGTTGTGTGTCAGAACATGATGTTGAAAAATGTAAAGGATATTTTCATGGCGTCAATATCAAACTTACCAAATGCAGTGGTATCACACCTGCGCTGCGAATGATTAAAAATGCCCGTGCATTAGGGATGAAAGTAATGGTGGGATGTATGAACGAAAGTTCTGTCGGAACTGGTGCTATCGCTCAGTTATTGCCATTGCTTGATTATGTAGATATGGATGGGCCTTTGCTTTTGGAAGATGATGTGGCAAAAGGAGTCGGGTTTGATTATGGGAAAATAATTTATTCAGATGGGTATGGATTGGGAGTTAAGGTTGATGCGTTTTGATATTTTTGAATAATTTAATTCCCTTTTCAGTAAACGAACAAATTCTTCGATTTTAGATTCTGTTTTTATTTCTTTATTAAACAAACAAAATTTCTGATTTTTCATATAAGGTAAATCTGCGGTTCAATTTCTCCAAAAAAATACTGATGCTTTTATTAATTGATTAGAATTTCCTGCTCTAAACCGATGACTGAACGGTTTAGAAGATATTGAATTCTATTGTCGTCATTGTCAACCAAATCAAGAGCATACTCATATTTATAAGCAGCGGATTTCCGTTTCTTAAACATTTCCGTAAGCAGTTTTTGCTCTTTGCTAAGAGCAGAAACCAGTTCTTTTATGTTTGAAAATGTATTCATCTTTTAGTGCCCACTAAAGTAAGGATTACACTTGGGAATGTCATAAAGTGTTTAAAAAAATGTCTCTTTTGCAAACTCGGGTTTGCAGAAAAGCTCATATAGCGCCTGAGGAGGCTTCTTCAAAACAAATATCAGACTTAGGAGATTTAATAAATTATTGCATTTACATAGGGACGAATTAACACAAACATGCCTTAAAAAAACCAGTTTGGATAGCTAATTTTTTAATCTTAATTTGTAGGAAAAATATTGTTATGCAAGCCCTGAAAATCCGCCAAAAACTACACCACTACGTGGATAAAGGCGATGAAAAATTATTGAAACTTATGTATGCCATTGCAAAAGAATATAATGACGATGATGACTATGAGTACGAATTCAGTGATGAAGAATTGGCTGCTTTTCAGCAAAGGAAAGCGATGAGAGAGAGTGGAGAAAGTAAAACCTATAGCTGGGAAGAAGCTAAAGAATATATTACCGGTAAAAAGAAAAATGGATGAATTATGCCCTGAAAATCCAGCATGAAGCTGTTATTGATATTCAGGAAGCATTTGAATGGTATGAAATGCAACAAACCGGTTTGGGGTTTGAATTTATAGAGGAATTAGAAAATGGTTTTGCAAATATTTGTGAGCATCCGAAATACTACACTTCCATAAATAAGGTTTTTAGACGAATAAAGATAAAACGGTTCCCGTATTTAATAGTTTATGAAATCCAAAAGAATACGATTATTATTAACTCAATTAGACATGGGAGTAGAAAATCAAAATTATAGGAATTCCTGGTTTTTAATAATTTCCAAAAAAAAGTTTTGTTACTATAAATTTTCATTCTTTACTTTGCATCCTCAATGAATCAGAATATTCACATACATCACCATCATATTTTACCTCACGGGTAAGCTATTGATTTGTATGTAATAAACATATTTTAAAAAGGCTTACTGAAAAGTGAGCCTTTTTTCATTTTTAAAAGAAACAAATGCTAAAAATTGCGATTCAAAAATCAGGGAGATTGTATGAACAATCGGTTCAACTTTTAAAAGAATGTGGTATCGAATTGAATAATGGCAACCGCCAGTTGAAAGTAAAAGCATCGAATTTTCCGGCTGAGGCATATTTTTTACGTGACGATGATATTCCACAATACGTTTCTGATAATGTGGCAGATGTGGGCATTGTTGGAGAAAATGTCGTCTTCGAAAAAGAGAAAGATTTAAATGTGGTAAGTAAGTTGGGATTTGGACGCTGCCGCTTGAGTATTGCTGTTCCAAAAAGTATGGATTATAAGGAGGTGCGCGATCTGGATGGTTTAAAAATTGCCACTTCTTATACCGTTCTTTTGCAAAAGTTTTTGGATGAAAATAATTTAAAGGCAGAAATCCATGAAATAAGCGGATCGGTAGAAATAGCTCCGGGCATAGGTTTAGCTGATGCTATTTGTGATTTGGTAAGCAGCGGAAGTACTTTGTTTACGAATAATTTGAAAGAGGTTGAAGTGATATTAGATTCACAGGCTGTGTTGGTTGCCAATAAAAATTTAAATTCAGAAAACCGGGAAATTCTGGATAATTTATTGCTCAGAATAAATGCGGTAAAGGCAGCGAAAAATAATAAATACATCATGATGAATGCACCTGATCATCAGTTAAAAAACATTTGCGCTTTGTTGCCCGGAATGAAAAGCCCGACAGTTGTTCCTCTTGCAGAAAGCGGATGGAGCAGTGTGCAGAGTGTAGTAAATGAAAATGATTTTTGGGAAGTAATTGAAAAACTAAAGCAATTTGAAGCCCAGGGAATTTTGGTGGTACCGATTGAAAAGATGATTTCTTAAAGAAAAAAATATGAATGCAATAATTGAAAATCCTTCAAGAATCGAATGGCCTGATTTGATAAAAAGGCCACAGATTAATTCTGTAAATCTTACAGAAACGGTTTCTGAAATTATTAATACAGTAAAAGTCCAGGGTGACTTTGCGGTGAAAAGTTACTCCTTAAAATTTCATGATTTTGCGCCGGCAGATCTTTGGGTGACAGAAGATGAGATTGAGAGATCTTCGAAACTTGTTCACAAAAACCTGAGAAAATCTATTCTTCAGTCAAAAAAGAATATTGAAAAATTTCATAAACAACAGATTGCAAAAATAAAAAAAGTGGAAACCACATCAGGCGTTTCATGCTGGCGCAAAAGTGTTCCAATAGAAAAAGTTGGATTGTATATTCCGGGTGGCAGCGCACCTTTGTTTTCTACTTTATTAATGCTTGCCATTCCTGCAAAATTGGCCGGATGTAAAAGCATTTTAGTAACAACGCCGGCAAATAAAAGCGGAGATGTGGATCCTGCCATTTTATATGTTGCCAATATTTTGGGAATTGAAAATATCTATAAAGGTGGCGGTGCACAGGCGATTGCAGCGATGGCGTACGGAACGCAAACTGTTGAAAAAGTAGATAAGATTTTCGGCCCCGGTAATCAATATGTTACTGCTGCAAAGCGACTGGTGAATATGGATGGCGTGGCGATTGACATGCTCGCCGGGCCAAGCGAACTGGCGGTCTTTGCTGATGAAAGTAGCGAACCTGCTTATGTTGCTGCTGATTTGTTGAGCCAGGCGGAGCATGGGGCAGACAGCCAGGTAGTATTGGTGGCAGTAAACAAACAAATAATCGAAAAAATTATTGAGCAAATTCACCTCCAGTTGCCTGATCTTCCCCGGAAAGAAATTATTGAACAAAGTTTTTTGCACCGCAGGTTTATCGTAATTGACAAAGTGAAAGAAGCCTTTAATTTTTTGAATTGTTATGCACCTGAGCACTTGCTAATTGCGTCTGAAAATGCTGAAGAGCTTGCAGAAAAAGTTATAAACGCAGGCAGTGTTTTTCTTGGCAATTATTCTCCTGAAAGCGCCGGCGATTATGCCTCCGGCACGAATCACTCTTTACCGACAAATGGCACAGCGGTTACTCAAAGCGGCGTTTCCGTAGATAGTTTTGTCAAGAAAATTACTTTCCAAAAATTGAGTCATAAAGGATTAAAAAGTATTGGCCGTTCTATAGAAAATATGGCTACTGCAGAAGGTTTAATCGCTCACAAAAATGCCGTAAGTATTCGTTTAAAAAAGTGAAAATGCAAAGTTTCAATATTGATGCTCTTGTAAGAGAAAACATAAAAAAATTAAAACCCTATTCTTCTGCCAGAAGTGAATACAGGGGAAATGCAGACGTTTTCCTGGATGCGAACGAAAACAGTTATGGGTCCCCGTTAGATGAAAATTACAATCGTTATCCTGATCCATTGCAATGGAAACTCAAACAGGAAATAGCGAAGATAAAAGGAGTGCCACCGCAAAACATTTTTGTTGGCAACGGAAGCGACGAAGTGATCGATATTGCTTTTCGAATTTTTTGTGAGCCCGGAAAAGACAGTGTAATTATTTGTCCGCCAACTTATGGAATGTATAAGGTGTGTGCCAACATAAATGCAGTTGACGTAAAGGAAGTTCTATTAACACAGGATTTCCAATTGAATGTTGAAGGGATTTTGGAAGCTATAGATGAAAGTACAAAATTGCTTTTTATTTGTTCACCAAACAATCCGACAGGCAATAGTTTCAACCGGCTTGATATCGAATTTTTGTTAAATAATTTCAAGGGAATTGTTTTGATCGACGAAGCTTACATCAATTTTTCAAGACAGAAACCTTTTTTGCAGGAGCTTACAGAATACGAAAATCTAATTGTGATGCATACACTTTCAAAAGCATGGGGCCTGGCAGGACTAAGGCTGGGACTCGGTTTTGCTTCTGAAGTAATCATAGATCTGTTCAACAAAGTGAAGCCGCCTTACAACGTTAATCAGTCATCACAGCTTTTGGGGATAGAAGCATTGGAGAATATTAAAGAAGTGAATGCGAATATTAAAAACACGGTGGAGCAAAGAATTTTGTTGGAACAGAAATTAAAAGAATTTGATTTTGTGAAAATAATTTATCCATCCGATGCTAATTTTATTTTGTTAAAAGTTGACGATGCTGACAAATTGTATCAATATCTTTTGATGCACCGCATTATTGTTCGTAACAGGAATAAAGAACCTTTGTGTGAAAATTGTATCAGGATCACAGTTGGAACACAAATAGAAAATGAAAAATTATTAAAGGTTTTAAAAAATTATGAGTAAGAAGCTTTTATTTATTGACCGGGACGGAACCATCATTCGGGAACCGCCTGTGACAAACCAGTTGGATGCATTTACTAAGCTTGAATTTTATCCGTTCGTGTTTGAATACCTGAGGAAGATTGTCAAAGAACTGGATTATGATCTAGTAATGGTTACCAACCAGGATGGACTTGGTACGGATGTTTTTCCTGAAGAAGCGTTTTGGCCAATTCAAAATTTTGTAGTGAAAACTTTTGAAGAACAAGGAATTGTTTTCTCTGAAATATTTATTGATAAAACATTTGCTCACGAAAATAAGCCTACAAGAAAACCCGGCACTGGTATGCTTACCCATTATTTTGAAAAAGAAAAATATGATCTTGAAAACTCTTTTGTGATAGGAGATAGGCTTACGGATGTAGAGCTTGCAAAAAATCTGGGAGCAAAAGCTTTTTTTATCAATAATTTCCAGGAGCTGGGAACATCAGAGATTACTGTTTCTCATGAAGAATTGAAAGACGTTATTGCATTGGAAACGCAAGAGTGGGAAGACATTTACAACTATTTAAAGCGGCCTCCACGTAAGGTTTCTCATACACGAAATACGAACGAAACAAAAATAGAAGTAGAGATTAATCTTGATGGAACCGGAAAATCAGAAATTAAAACTGGCCTTGGTTTTTTTGATCACATGCTCGACCAGGTTGCACGCCATTCAGGAATGGATCTAAAAATTATTTGCAAAGGTGATCTTCATATTGATGAACATCATACAATTGAAGATGTGGCTTTGGCTTTAGGTGAAGCGATGTTGAAAGCTTTGGGCGATAAAAGAGGAATAGAAAGATATGGTTTTTTGTTGCCCATGGATGAATCGCTGGCACAGATAGCTATCGACTTTGGCGGACGGAACTGGCTTGTGTGGGATGCTGAATTCAAAAGAGAAAAAATAGGAGAGATGCCAACCGAAATGTTTTATCATTTTTTCAAATCTTTCTCAGATGCTTCCAAATCGAATCTTAATATTAAAGCAGAAGGAACCAATGAACATCATAAAATAGAAGCGATCTTTAAAGCCTTTGCGAAAGCAATTAAAATGGCGATTAGGAGAGATCCTTTAAATAATTCTTTGCCTTCCACGAAGGGAGTATTATAACTTTTAACTTTTCCTCTCCTTGAACGGGAGAAGCTAATGAATAAAATTATGAAAGTTGCTATTATAAAATACAATGCAGGAAATGTTCAGAGTGTGCTTTATGCGTTGCAACGGTTAGGCATAAACGCATCTGTAACAGATGATCATGAGGAAATAAAAGCAGCGGACAAAGTTATTTTTCCGGGTGTTGGCCATGCAGCTTCTGCAATGGAGTATTTAAAAGAAAAAAAATTGGATGAATTAATTGTTTCTTTACAACAACCGGTTCTGGGCATTTGTCTTGGCCTGCAATTGCTTTGTAATTTTTCTGAAGAAGGAAATACAAAATGCCTTGGGATTTTCAATGCAGACGTAAAGAAGTTTGATGATTCAGTTTTTCAAAATAAAAACCTTGTTCCTGTAAAGATTCCTCATATGGGCTGGAACACGATTACGAATCTTTCCTCTGCTTTAATGAAGGGGATTTCAAAAAATTCCTACGTTTATTTTGTTCATAGTTATTATGCAGAAGTTTCTGATGAAGCGGTTGCTATAACTGATTATATTAAGCCTTTTAGCTCAGCCATGCATAAAGATAATTTTTATGGTGTTCAGTTTCACACTGAAAAATCTGCAGAAGTTGGCGAGACAATTCTTTCAAATTTTTTAATGATCAAATAATGGAAATTATTCCTGCGATAGATATTATTAATGGCAAGTGCGTAAGGCTGGCGAAGGGGGATTTTGACAAAAAAGTTATTTACGATTATGATCCATCGGAAGTAGCGAAAGAATTTGAAGCTATTGGAATTACGCGCTTGCATATTGTAGATCTTGACGGCGCAAAAGGAAAATCATTGAACAATATCAGTGTTCTTGAAAAAGTTGCAAAAAACACTTCACTTGTAATCGATTTTGGCGGAGGGATAAAGAAGACCGAACATTTGCAACAGGTTTTTAACGCGGGTGCAGCAATGGTTAGCGTCGGAAGTATTACCGTAAAAGATCCTGAATTGTTTAGCCAATGGGTCAATGATTTTGGCGCTGATAAATTTTTACCAGGTGCGGACGTACTGGATAAAAAAATAAAAATTAATGGATGGAAGGAAGAAACAGGGATCGATATTTTTGATTTCATTTCTTCAATAACAGATCAAGGAATCGTTCAGGTTTTCTGCACAGATATTTCAAAAGACGGAATGCTGCAAGGGCCGGCGGCGGGTCTTTACAAAGAAATTTTGAATCGTTTCCCATCTTTGCAATTAGTTGCTTCCGGAGGCATTTCAGATTATAATGATCTACTCGAATTAAAGGAAATCGGATGCTCGGGTGCCATTGTTGGAAAAGCGGTTTATGAAGAAAAAATATCTTTGAAACAGCTTGAATATTTTATAAAAAATAAATAATGCTTGCAAAAAGAATCATACCGTGTCTTGATATTAAAGAGGGGAGAACCGTTAAAGGAGTGAATTTTGAAAATATTCGTGATGCAGGCGATGCAGTTGAACTTGCAATGTATTACTCACGGGCCGGCGCAGACGAATTGGTTTTTTTAGACATCACGGCGACAATAGAAAAAAGAAAAACTTTTGCAGAACTTGTAAAAAAGATTGCGTCGAATATCAATATTCCTTTCACAGTTGGTGGTGGAATTTCTTCCGTTGAAAATGCTCATGAATTGTTACAAAACGGTGCGGATAAAGTTTCTGTAAATACGGCTGCTTTTAAAAATCGGCAGTTGATTAATGATATGGCAAAAGAATTTGGAAGCCAGTGTGTGGTCTTAGCGATTGATACTAAAAAGGAGAGTGATGATAAATGGTATGTTTACCTGAATGGCGGACGGACAAAAACAGATATGCTGGCTTTTGATTGGGCAGAGAAAGGAATAGAATTGGGCGCAGGCGAAATCCTATTAACCTCGATGAATAATGATGGAACCAAAGATGGTTTCGCACATGATATTACTGCTTTATTTTGTGATAAATTATCTGTCCCTGTCATTGCTTCCGGCGGAGCTGGAACCATGAAACATTTTGCAGATGTTTTTCTGAACGATAATGCGGATGCTGCTTTGGCGGCAAGTGTTTTTCATTTTTCGGAAATACAAATTCCGGAACTAAAAAAATATTTAGCGGAACAAAAAATAAATGTGAGGATTTAATTATAATTAAAAAACAAGAATTGATTGTAGTCCGTTTACTGCATTAGAAAATATTTGAAGAATAAAACTTAGAAAATGAAAAGAGATTATACTGACTTCGTTAGAAGGGTTGATTTTACCAAATCATCAAGCGGAACGGTTCCTGCCATCATTCAGGATGCATCGACAAATGTAGTGCTGATGCTGGGTTACATGAATAAAGACGCGTTGCTTGAAACAATAGATTCCGGGCTGGTAACTTTCTATAGCCGTAGCAAAGGTCGTCTCTGGGTGAAAGGAGAAACAAGTAAGAATTACCTGCATGTGGTAGATATAAAAAACGATTGTGATTTTGATACCTTGCTTATCAAAGCTAAACCTGATGGGGTAGTTTGCCATACCGGCGCAGAAACCTGCTTCAATGAAGAAAATTCAGGAAGTGATTTTTTAAGAGCACTTGAAAAAATAATTGAAGGGAGAAAAAAGCATCCTGTTTCGGGCTCTTACACTTCAACTTTATTTAAAGAAGGCATCAACAGGATGGCGCAGAAAGTAGGGGAGGAAGCCATTGAAATGGTGATTGAATCAAAAGATAACAACAACAAGCTTTTTCTGAATGAAGCTGCTGACCTGATGTTTCATTACCTCGTGTTGTTGCAGGCAAAAAATAAAACGCTTGAAGATGTTATTAAAGTTTTGGAAAAGAGGCATAAAACAGAGTAAGCTTTATTTGGACTTATAACGCTGCAACTATTCTTCATTAAAAAAGATTTATTTTCATACAAACATCTGTATGAATAAAGGAAGATTGGAAGCTTTTAGCGATGGCGTTTTTGCCATCATTATCACCATCATGGTTTTGGAACTGAGACCACCTGAAGGTAATTCCTTTCATGATTTATTGCCTGTGCTTCCAAAATTTATCAGTTACATTCTGAGCTTTGTTTACGTGGCTATTTACTGGAACAATCATCATCATATGTTCCAGGTGGTGAAACGTGTGAGTGGAAAAGTTTTGTGGACCAATACCCTTTTATTATTCTGTCTTTCGCTTGTGCCTTTCGTTACCGCATGGATGGGCGAAAATCATTTTAGTGCATCGCCCGTTGCATTATATGGTATTGTTTTGATAATGGCGGCTATCGCATATTATATTTTGGTACGTTCTCTTATTCACGTTCACGGAAAAGATTCTTTGCTTGCCACTTCTATCGGCGGCGATTTTAAAGGGAAAATTTCTATTGTTATTTATGCTGCCGGTATCCTGCTTGCTTTTGTGAATTCTTTTATCGGTTTTGCTTTATACTGCTTGGTAGCCTGCATTTGGTTCATTCCTGATCAAAGAATTGAAAAAAGAATCAAGTCAGAAACAGAATAAAAATAGGTTGAATTTGTAGGTTTACTATTTTCTATAGAGCGCTATAAAAGGGTAGAAGGGTTGGTAAATCCCAAATTATATACAAATAACTTTTTGAGAATAGCTAAAATTTAAATTAAGGTTTGGAACAGGATGATCAACCATCTTGAAAGTCGTTTATAACTCTTTTACTGTTGTAGTTGAAGTAATCTTCGTTGACATTGGAAAAATCTGGCCTGATGTCGTAACCGTCCCTGAAGCATCACTTGTAAAAGAACTTGATTGGACAACTCCTGTTCTCAAATCTACCTTTTCGTCTCCTACCACTTTTCCATGAGTTTTTGATGAAATGTCCGCTCCCGGGTAATTCATTGTTGTTTCAACAGAATCTGTTCCGGTGAATGAAATGGTAGCTATGTTTCCGCTGATATCTTTTATAATATAGTTAGTGGTTTTTGACGTACCATCGCTGTTGATAGTTTCTGTCCAGCGTGTTCCTATTTTAGGATTTGACGGCAAAGGTAAAAATGCCAATTGAGTTCCATATCCTGTCTGAGCCAGGTTTAATCTTTGAGCGATTCCGGTTGCAGAAGTGTCAGCAGAATCTGCTGAAATAATTTTTCCGGAATTATCAACTTCTATATCCTTTGGCTGATTAATGTAATCTTTTAATGTACTTCCAAACTCTCCATTCATATCACTGCTGCTATCAGAATCGAAGTTGATATCCTGGCCCATCACACTCATACTCATATTTATGTGAGAAATTGTATTCGTAAGATTATAATTATCCCCCCTTTTATTTTTTACTTCAATTTTATAAGTAGAACTAATATTGGCTTTTGATTCCATTGTTTGCCCCTGCACCTCCGTGGAACTTGAAGTTTCTAATTTATTTTCTACATGGTAGGTTTTGCCGGTAGGTAATTTTAAGCTTGTTTTCGATTGCCCGACAGTTACCGTCGAGAAAGAAATCGCCGCAGCAAAAAGGAATTGAATTTTTTTCATTCTTTTTTTGATTTGTGAGTTTTTGAGCCTCAAATATAATGCTACTATTGCTGCTACTAATATTATTTTTTTAAAATATTTTCAAGGAAAGTTAGTGATTTTCCATTCTGCTCCACGGCTGCAATTTTTTAACTTTCTTTGCAGATAGTTGGTTTACTGTCAAAAGGCTACTATTATTTGCTTACCACTTTATGTGTTTATTTATAAAATTAATCAGTCCTTCAGCCAGTTCTTTTTGCTCTTTAACCTTTGGATGGCCGGGAGTATTTTTATAAGGAGCGATATAAGCAAATATTTTTGGATCGTTTAACTCAGCAACCGCCTTTTCAACGTAACCTGGCCAAGGGGAGCCTTTTTTTGTGATGTCCATACTGCCTAGCATGCAAATAATCTGCGCCTTTGGGTAGGTTGATCTTATTGTTTGAACAAAACTTTTATAAGCGTTTACAATCTGGTTCTCGTCCGGAGGTTTGGTTCCAAATCTTTTTTTAAACTGTTCGTTATCGGGTATCTTCACTATCCAGGAATCATTTTGAAATAAATTAATCACTACTACATCCGGAGTGAATTTTGAAAAATCCCATTTGCTGGTTGAATCTGTAGGATCAAGCCTGTCGTACATTTCGGGCATTATCAAAGGAAACCAACTCACCATAATGCCTATTCCGCTTTTTGCAGTGCAATGATATTGAGCATTGAAATGTCTTGCTGTAATTGCAGGATAGGCGTCATAATTATTTTCATAATATCCTAAACGTGAATCATCTGTCAAATCATTTATAGCATATCCACAGCTTATTGAATTTCCAAAAAACTCAATCTTTCTTTCAGGGCGTTTTTCGGGTTTAAGCAGCTTCGTTTTCCCGTTTGTTTCAAATCCATAAAACCATGTTTTCCCCTTATCCCATTCTGTTCGCTTAAACAACTGCAAAGTATGGCTGCCGTAAGGAAGGCCTGATGCAAGCGAAACTACTTTTTTCAACGTATCAAACTGCAGATTATAGATGCTGTCGTTATCAAGTATAACATTGTAATAATTGGAAGTATCCTGATCCTTAAATTCGCCACTAATGCCGGTTCCTTTGAAACGGATCGTTACCGAAGTTCCAGGCCACATCAATTCTGCAGCTTCAGGCGTATAAGCAATTCTTCCCTCATAAGAGATGTGTTTATCACGGGGCTTGATTAAATGTTGTGAATAACAATTTGCTGAAATCAACAAAAATAGAAGAGGTGTGAAAAAAACTTTTTTGAACATGGCAATTTTATTTTAAAAATCTATGCTAATGTAATTATTTCCTTCCAACAAATTGTATAACAATAATGGTTATACGAAAAACACAAATCGGATTAAAATATGGTTTTTACACTATAATGTTTTTTCTTTGCAAAAAACGGCCCTTGGCGATGTTTTGGAAGGTTGGTAAAATATTATTGATTCTTTTATACCTGGTAATTATCTTCCAGCCTTTGGTTCCCATAATCATCTATCACTTTAATTACAATTTTATCGTAAAAAATGAGTGCGTGAACCGCGATAAACCGTGGATGCATTGTAATGGCAAATGCTATTTGCATAAACAACTTGATAATGTATTTGAAGGCAATCAAAAACATCCTCTAAATCTTTCTCTAAAGGATTTTAAATTTTCTGAATTTACAGAACTGCAAACTGCTTTTTCTTTGACTTGCCCTGAAATTATTTACAATAAACCAAAAGCTTTTTACCTGGATCATTATACGTTCAATCTTTTCAACAACATCTTTCGTCCCCCGCAATCCTGCTGCTGATTTTTCTTTCCACTTTTTAAAAATATAACGGCTGAAGGTTTTCATCCGGCGCTCCTGCTATTGGGAAATAGCCGGATGCAGCGTGCAATTGAACATTTAAATAAAAAATTTACAACCTGATGAGATATTCTCTTAATAAATTTATATTACTGTTTTCTGTTATTATACCATTTAGTATATCAAATACATTTGCTCAAAAAAACGAAAAGGCACATGAAGATCATCTTGAATTTTCACACCCGATTTTCACCGAATCGATAAGCCCTGACACTAAGATTCGTTTTAACTATGTCAACACAAAAGTTGACGATTCTTTATCTTCCCATGGCTTTGATCTTGAAATGGAATACGCTCCTGTTCCGGCTTTTAGCCTTCATCTCGATATTCCCTATACAGTGCTGAGACCAAAAAAGACTTCAACTTTTTCACACCTTGAGGACGTTGAACTGGCGCTTAAGTTTGCCAACTTTGCCTTTGCAAAACATAAAGTTTTGGTGGGTTATGGAGTTAGTTTTGGCTTTCCGACCGGAAGCGATCTGAAAGGAATAGGCAGTGGCCATATTTTTTCAATTGATCCTTTTTTCAACGCAGGCATAATGTGGAGAAGATGGGAATGGACAACCTATTTCACTTTCGATATACCTACTCATCAACTGCAACAGGAAAATCTTCAAACAGGACTTGAAAGCCGCGTAACTGCGTTATATCATCTTGACCCGCATTGGCAGTTATTAGTAGAAGCGGGAAACTCAAAAGAGATAGGACATAGAACGGCCACAGAAAAAAATTATGATATTGCCGAAGGAATTAAATTCCGTCCTAATCCTGAAAAACCATGGATTCTTGCATTAGGACTAAGACAACCATTGGGAGATAATACTGAATTTAAATTCCAGGGAATGTTCTCTTTATTCTATCATTTTGAAGATTGACATTAAAGCTGGTTTTGGAACGGCTGCCTTTTAATTAAAGGTGGCCGTTCTAACTTATGATGTTTTGATTTTTGACAAGGAAGTGAAAATGTTTTCTTTTAATAGTAAACAAACAATTAATTCAAATTTTTATTCTTCCAAATAAATTAACCTGCATTTTCATCTACTTCAAATATGCCAAAAGTATTATTATCAGGATCAATGAAGTAACCTTGCCAGCATCGGTTAGGAATTGCAAATTTAGGCATTGCTGTTTGTCCTCCTCGCCGCAGTATTTCATCACTCGTTTTATCAAAATCAGCGACCTGCACTGAGCAAACATACGCATTGGCGCCGCTTTCAGGAGGTGGAACGTCTGCCGGCCGTTTAAGAAGGCCACCATTAATTGTGTTGGTTTCAATCCGGTAATATTCTATCGGCACCGATTCTTCACGAATAAATTTCCATCCAAAAACTGCTTCATAAAACCCGATTTCCCTTTGAGTGTTTGAAGATTGAATTTCAAAATATCCGATTGTATTCATATTGTTTTTTGATTTATTTCGCAGCTTTTAAGGTGAACAATAATATATTGAAAGATAATATATTTTTAAAAACTATTTTGAATAGTTAAATCGGTTAACGAGGTTACTCTGTTCTTACAATTTTCTGTTGATCTTTTCGGAAACTATTCTTATTCAATAAATTCCAATCAAATAAGTTGATTGCAAAAAATAATTATTCTTCTATCCATTTTCTTGCGTCATCTCTTTCTTCTCTTGAAAAATATTTTATATCAGCAGAAGTAAAAGGTTTCATTATATCAGTCATCAATTCCTGCCAATTTTTTTCACCTACCATTGCAATTCTTTCAAAATCGTTTCTATGGCTAAGGCTGAATTGAGTATCCTCAAAAAATGTTTTTACTTCCCAGCCATCAAAATCTTCCATCTCATAATACCATCTAACTTTTTCATTTTCATCTATCAGTTTTTCAAGAGCCGGTTTCAGTTCATTAAAATTTTCTTCCGTTACTTTTTCTCTGACGACAGTATAAAAAATATTCCGCAGTGAATTGATTGTGATCATGGTTTGTGCTTTAATTATAAATTTCCTATGTTGCCATTTTCTTACAAAAACCAATCCTTTTTTTCAAGAAACTTTATGGCAATAAGATCCTCAAAAATTAAAAAACAGTACTATTTGTTTGATTACTTGCACAATGCGTCTGACTTATTGCCTGTATCAATTCTGAACACAAACTGTATCAAAAACGAACAGCTATTAATTTTTTTATTTTCATAAACACTTTAAAACCAACAAGTAAACTAATGGCATCAATTTAAAGGCTTAATCTGAAAATTTGAAGAGATGAAAATAAAAAATGCAACTATTTGTTACTCTACTATACTAAAATAAACATAACGTTCATGTATAAACGAAAAAACCTTAACTGATAATTCAGGATTCTTAATTTTTAATTCAACAACAATGCTCTCTTTACAAAAAATATTTAAATGGTATAACACCGGTTCCAACCGCACTTTTGTTTTAAAAGACATTCATCTTGATGTAAAAGAAGGAGAATTTCTTTCCATCATGGGACCTTCCGGTTCGGGAAAATCAACACTTTTAAACGTAATAGGAATGCTGGATGAACCTAATGAAGGTGAATATAATTTTATGGGTGAAAATGTATTTTCTATGAAAGAAAAACAAAGGTCACAACTGTTTAAAACTCACATCGGCTTTGTGTTCCAGGCTTATCATTTAATTGATGAATTGACCGTTTATGAAAATATTGAAACGCCGTTGCTTTACCAGAACATCAAAAGTTCTGAAAGAAAAGCAATGGTAGCTGACATTCTAGATCGTTTCCAGATTGTTGGAAAAAAAGATCTTTTTCCTACCCAACTTTCCGGGGGACAGCAACAGTTAGTGGGAATTGCAAGGGCATTGATAGTAAAGCCAAAGCTTATTCTTGCAGATGAACCTACAGGTAACTTAAATTCCAAACAAGGTGAAGAAATCATGGATCTTTTTAAAGAATTGAATAAGGAAGGAGTAACCATTATCCAGGTAACTCATTCAGAAAAAAATGCCGATTACGGGTCAAGGATTATTAATTTATTAGATGGCAGAATAGAATCAATTCAAAATAAGAGTTAATTAAAAACTACGAACTACGAACTAAAAAGTATGAAATTATTTTTTTTAAATATCCTCTTCGCCACTTTTGCTTTGAATGCTTCAGCACAAAATACGCTTACATTAAAACAAGCCGTAGAAATTGGTATCAAAAATAATATTGATGTTTTGCAGGCAGATCTTCAAATGCAAAAATCCGGGGTGAATCTGAAACAATCAAAAGAAGATATGTTGCCAGATCTCAATGCCAACGGTAATTATGGTAAAAATTTCGGGCGAAGTATCAATCCTTTTACCAATGGTTATATAGATCAAAAAGTAGGTGTTGCCAGTTACGGCGCAAACAGCAATCTTTTATTATTCAACGGATTTGCTTTACAAAACCAGGTAAAAGCCAATAAGCTGGGCTACGAAGCATCAAAGGAAGAATTGCAACAGGCCAAAGATAATCTTACCATTAATATTATTTTGGCTTACCTGCAGGTGCTGAGTGCAGAAGAGGTGTTGAAGCAATCGCAGGACCAGGTTTTGGTAACCGAAAAACAAGTGGACCGTTTGGACATTTTGAATACAGCCGGCGCCATTTTACCTGCTGATTTTTTTGATATGAAAGGCCAATTGGCTACAAACCAGGTAGCAATTGCAGATAGCAAAGCCAATGTTGAAGTTGCCAAACTCAACCTCTTACAACTTCTAAATATACCTTATCAGAAAAATATAGAGTTGGAAAAAATTCCTGCTGAAAATTTGAACGATAATTATTCACAAACGCCTGAAGAAATTTACAAAACCGCTTTACAACAATTTGCACAGGTGCAGGCAGTAAAACTTAGAACAAAGAGTGCCGAAAAAAATATTCAGGCTATCAAAGGAAAATTCTTTCCCACTCTTTCGCTCAATGGCGGTATTTCCACTAATTATTCGAGTGTGGCTTCCCGTGATTATTTTGTAAACAGTACCGAAAATCCATCTTCCAGTTATGTAGATCTAAACGGTACTCAATATCCTGTGATAGTAAAACAGGATAATTATACATCCAAAAGGATCACCTTCGGGAACCAGTTAAGTAATAATCTTTCCGAAGCGGTTAATATTGGCCTGACTATTCCTTTGTTTAATTCCGGCCATGTCAGGAATCAGGTGAAACTGGCAAAGCTTGAATTGAAGAACAATCAATATGTAGAGCAAAATACCAAAACACAGTTGCAACAATCGATTGAGCGTGCTTATGTAAATCTTACTTCCGCTGCCGATAAATACAAATTGTTACAGGAACAGGAAAGCGCTTTTGCAGAATCTTTCCGCACTGCAGAAATCCGTTTCAATGCCGGTGCGATAACTTCTATTGATTACCTGATTGCTCAAAATCATTTGAACATGGCGCAAAACAATCTTATCACGTCAAAATATGATTTTGTATTCAGAAAAAAAATATTGGATTATTATAGCGGAAAGCCGCTCTGGTAAAACAAAATTCTGATAATATTGTTCGTTTACTGAAAGCTTCTCATGTATAGCTTTACCTGCTGGTTGAAAGTCGGCAGCTTTTTTATTATAGTTCAGTTTAAAATCATTTATCTGCCCTGGAAATGGTTTTTTAATCCGTTGAGAAGCCCAAATTTTTGAATATGATTTTTTCCTTCAATCTTTAAAACATTAAGGAATGAATAACGAACTGCCGCCGGTTTTCTAAAGTTATCTTCACTTATCTTTGACCACAATTTTTTAATGAATGCTTATGCTGAATGAAATCAATGAGGCGGTGCAATTTATTCAATCAAAGTATGCGATAAAACCTTCTTTCGGAATCGTGTTGGGAAGCGGCCTTGGAAGTTTTGTGAATGAAATAGAAGTGGAATGTGAAATTTCTTACAGCGATATTCCACATTTTCCCGTCAGTACTGTAAAAGGACATAAGGGTAAACTAATCTTTGGTAACATGGGCGGAAAAAAAGTGGTAGCGATGGCTGGCCGTTTTCACTATTATGAAGGTTATTCCACCCGTGAAGTAGTTTTCCCAGTACGCGTTTTAAAATTTTTAGGTATCCGGACTTTGCTGCTTAGCAATGCTGCAGGCGGCATCAATCTATCTTACAAAGTAGGCGACCTGATGATCATTCGCGATCATATCAGCATGTTTACGGTCAATCCTTTGCTTGGTAAAAATGAAGACGTTCTGGGTGAACGTTTCCCTGATATGAGTGAACCTTATAAAAATTATCTCATTGAAGCTGCAAAACAAATAGCACAGGAAAATAACATTCAAGTAAAAGAAGGTGTTTACGCTGGCGTTACCGGCCCTACTTTTGAAACAAGAGCAGAATATAAAATGCTTAACCTCCTGGGCGCTGATGCAGTAGGTATGAGCACCGTGCAGGAAGTGATAGCTGCAGCACATCTCGGGCTACCCGTTTTTGCAATGAGTGTAATTACGGATATTGGCATTCGTGAAGAAGAAAATACGATCACTCATGAAGAGGTACTTCAAGCGGCAAAAGAGGCAGAACCCAAGCTCACACTGATCTTTAAACAATTGATAGCGCAGTCCGATAGTTAACGGGTGAATTCTTAACATGGCGATTTTACAAAAAATATTTTTTACAAAAAACCTGCTTCCAAAAATTAGTGTTTTGGTTGTGTTGCTCTTATGCATGAAGTTTACAGTGGCTCAGTCACCACTTCAAGGAAATCCTTTGGGTGGTTTCAGGAATATGGGCGGAAGGCAGAATGCTGACACCATCGCTTTTGAACACCGTGATGATCTGAAAGATTCAATAACGATTTATTATTTTCATCTTAATTCTCTTTTAAAGGAACTTCTCGATTCTTCTTTGAACGATTACGGAAAAGTTTATACGGTTCCCGCGGGGTATAAAACATTAGGCAATAACGGGAATGCCGCTTACCCTATACTTTTCACTCCTTTGCTTAAGGCTGGTTGGGACGCCGGTTTCCACGCTTATGATCTCTATAAATTCTCGTTAGAAAACACTCGCTTTTTTCAAACGACAAAGCCTTATACTGAATTAGGCTATTATCTTGCTTCAGGAAAAGAGCAGGTGGTGAAAGTGTTACAAACACAAAATATAAAACCTAACTGGAATGCTGGTTTGGAATATCAACTCATCTCTGCGCCGGGATTTTTTCAGACTCAAAATACCAACCACAACAGTTACCGCTTTTTTTCAAATTACCGGGGAAAAAGAAAAAGATATGGGGCTTATCTTGTATTATTGGGCAACAAACTCAACTCTTCTGAAAATGGTGGAATTGTAGCAGATTCATTTCTCCTCGATCCTAACCGCAAACGGTTGTCAGTGCCTGTTAACCTTGGAGGAGATAATCCAAACCCTAATATTTTTTCCACGAAAATAAATACGGGTAATCTTTATTCAAATTTCACGGCCTTTTTCAGGCAAAGTTATGATGTTGGCAAAAAAGATTCGATCATTGTAAATGATAGTACTACCAATTATTTATTTTACCCCAGGCTTCGTTTCCAGCATTCAGTCACTTACCAATCATCACGATACCAGTTTAAGGATACATTATCTGATGCAATATTTGCACTCGCTGATTCAGCCTTTTTTAAAGAACATTATGATACAAGTTTAAATCCAACAAACGGTTTAAATTTAAACGTTCAGGACCGATGGAAATTTGTTTCCAATGATTTCGCAATAGTTTCATTTCCTGACAGCAAAAATCTGGGGCAGTTTATTGAAGCAGGTTTACGTTTAGAAAACTTTTCCGGTTATTTTGAATCAGGAAAGAAAAATTTTTTCAACATTGTTCTGCATGGAGAATACCGAAATAAAACAAGGAACCGTAAATGGGATGCCAGTCTCAACGGGGAATTGTACACTGCGGGCTTCAATGCCGGCGACTTCAATGTATATGCCTCTCTCGCGCGTACGCTCAATCAAAAGTTTGGAGATGTACAGGTAAGTTTTCAAAATGTGAACCGTTCGCCTTCTTACATTTATGAAGGCAATTCTTCTTTTAATTTTGGTAATGCACTTGATACGAAAAAAGAAAATATTACTGTGCTAACTGCAATGGCGAACAATCCCCGTTTTACTTTGATGGCGCGGAATATTTCCATTGCCAACTACACTTATTTTAAAAATTTTTACCAGACAGATCAGTTTAACGGGCTGGTAAATATTACCCAGGTTACAGCTTCCACTCATGCAAAAATTGTGGGGCATTTGAATTTGTACAGCGATTTTATTGTACAGCAAACCGCCGGTAACAATCCAATCAGAGTTCCTCTTTTTTATACTCGTCAACGGCTGGCTTTTGAAGGAAACTTCTTCAAAAACTTAAATCTTAGTACGGGCATCGATGTCAATTACAACACACCTTACCGGCCTTATAATTATTCTCCGGTAATGGGCAAATTCTTTCCTCAGGACAGCGTAACCATCAGCAATCTTCCACAGATTAGCGGGTTTTTTAATTTTAGGATAAAATCTTTTTTTGCTTTCATAAAAGCGGAGAATTTGAACACGCTGGAGATTCAACCAAATTTCGGATTTACGAATAATAATTTTTCAGCGCCTTTATATCCCATGCCGGGCTTGATTATCAGGTTTGGAGTAAAGTGGGGTTTTGTAAATTAGTAATGGCTGATTTTGAAAGTGAGAAACTAAAACCGGTGAGCTAATCCTACAGAAACATTAAACTGGTTGCCTTTTACAGATGGCTGGTATTCCTGGTTTATCAGGCCGGCAGAAATGGAAATAATATTCCATTTTAAAAATGTGTGGTCGAAACTTGCAGACATTTTCTTTGAAGAAAGTTTGTTTTGTTTGTTGCTATACTGGATGTTCTGGTTATTATCATCCGGTGAAATTCCGGTGCCTAATGTCAGCCCGATATAATCATCTGCGCCTTTTAAATAATAGCGCGTGTTGATGCTGTAAGATTGCGAAACATCAGAAACCGAAGGCGTAATGTAGGTGCGGGCTGTAAATAAAAAATTCTTCCAATATTTTCCAATAGCCGCAGTGTAAATGTTAGTTGCGGAACTAAAATACAAATACCTCAAACCTAATTCGGCTTCAAAACTGTTGGGCAAATTAGCATATAAAGAAAAACCTGCACGGTATTTAGGAAATACACTTACATCGCCGGCATATCCAACATTCACATAAGCATAAAATGTTTTACTGATGTGAGGATAAGCGTCTACCTCTCCCTGCAAACCGTTAGTACCAAAGCGATTGGCGTAATTAAGCCTTCCAATTACAGTTCCGAATTTCGTATATCTCCCATAAGAAATACTTCCCAGATTCCAGGCTTTGTCATATTGCTTATCGAATGAAGAGTTCTCGTAACTAATGGTTATTTTATTTATAGAAGTAGCATCTTTCAGTGAAGTTGCCAAAGCATGTGCTGCCGTGTTGTTTTGATTTTTCTTTAGAAGTTCCTGAGTAATCAGACCGGCTTCTTTGTACTGTTTAAGTTCTTTTAGATTTTTAGCTTTTCTTAATAAAAGTTCTTCTGATTGGGGATTTTTGTCAAGTGCCTTATTACAAATATCCAGCGCATTTTGATAGTGATCATTCCAATACTCAAGATCAGCAAAAGCAATACTGGCGTCTTCGTTTGAAGGATTAGCATCAAGCACTTTGGCAAAATGAATTCGCGCGCTGTCATATTGATGGTTCCATGCGTAAATTCTTCCTAAAAAAACATCAATATCAGAATAACCGGGAGATTGGGCTAACGCCTGGTAGGCTATTTCTTTGGCCTTATCATAATCTTTTTGTTCAAAGGCAGCATTTCGGGCATCTTTAAATAATTCGTCAGAAGAAAGATGATTTTGCGCCCTGCAAGTGGTTGCTAAAAAAATGAAGATGGCAAGGATTAATTTATTCATACTTGGTATCAAAATATAGTAACGCTTAAAAACCTATAGTATTATAAAATAAGCGGTTAAAAGAAACAATTAAAAATTATGACAGATCGTTTTTGATAGACTAAAAATCATGATAATTTATTTGTTCACTGTTGCCTTATTTTCAAATGATGCTTTCACAGATATAAAATTTCAATTTCCTGTTATTTGTAAATTCTTTATTTTACACCTTTAATAATCGTTTTGTAATGAAAATCGTTTCACTTATTGTTTCCGGAATTGTTACAATCATGTTGATTTTACTTTTCAATACAAAAATGGTTTTGCCGGTTCCTTTGGGTCAATTGTTAAATCCTCAAAAAGGATTGTGGCAAAATGCTGAACCGGTTGATAAAGATTATTCAGCGCAACTTTCGTTTCCGCAATTGCAGGGAAAAGTAAAAGTTTATTTTGATGCAAGGCTTGTTCCACATGTTTTTGCAGATAATAATAACGACGCTTATTTCGTACAGGGATATTTGCATGCTAAGTTTCGTCTTTGGCAAATGGAATTTCAAACACGTGCTGCAGCAGGAAGATTAAGTGAAATCATTGGCCCAAAAGCACTTGATTACGATAGAGATAAGCGAAGGCTGGGAATGGTTTACGCCGCGGAAAATTCATTAAAAGCAATTGAGAATGACCCTGAAACGCTGGCTGAATGTGATAGTTATACAGCAGGTGTAAATGCTTATATCGAAAGCCTTACGGAAAGTTCTCTTCCTGTTGAATATAAATTGCTTGGCTATAAGCCTGAAAAATGGACGAACCTAAAATCGGCACTTTTTCTAAAATACATGGCGCTTGAACTGGCAGGATTTGAAAACGATTTTGAAGCAACGAATGCAAAATCTGTTTTTTCATCTGCGGATTTTGATAAGATTTATCCCATTGTAATGGATTCTTTAGACCCGATTGTTCCGAAAGGAACTGAATTTCCTGCGCCCGCTATCAACGTTAAAGTTCCTTCATCTGCAGATTCACTTTATTATGGCACGAGAGATTCAACAACGGTTGAAGAAGAAAAACCTGATAAAGACAATGGAAGCAACAACTGGGCAGTGAGCGGGCAAAAAACACAAAGCGGTTATCCTATTTTATGTAACGATCCGCATTTGGGGTTAAACCTTCCGTCTATCTGGTACGAAATGCAGATCAGTACGCCTACTTATAATGTTTACGGCGCTACATTTCCCGGCGCTCCATCAGTAATAATTGGTTTTAATGACAGTTGTGCTTTTGGATTTACGAACGCGCAACGGGATGTGAGAGATTATTATGAAATAAAATTTAAAGACAGCAGCCGCAGTGAATATTGGTTTGACAGTTCCTGGGTGCCTGCTACTTTTCGTGTTGAAGATATAAAGATAAAGGGGGAGCCGGATTACCTGGATACGGTGATTTATACGAATATCGGCCCTGTGATGTATGATAATAAATATGATGGCGGAAGAAACACCAATCACAAGGATTATGCAGTCCGGTGGAAAGCGCATGATTCCAGCAATGAATTAAAGATGTTTATCCTGTTGGATAAAGCGAATAATTACAATGATTATTTGCAAGCGATTAAATATTTACATACGCCGGGCCAGAACTGTATTTTCGCCAGCAAGAACGGCGATATTGCTATTTGGGACCAGGGTGAATTTCCTGCAAAATGGTATCGCCAGGGAGACTTTGTGATGCCCGGAACAGACAGCAGTTATCTTTGGCAGGGAATGATAGCCCAGGATGAAAATCCACACCTAGTAAACCCGGAAAGAGGATTTGTAAGCAGCGCCAATCAAATGCCGGCAGACACTTCTTATCCATATTATCTTGGAGGAAGTTTTCCTCCTTATCGTGCCTTGGAAATCAACCGAAGGTTAGAGAAGATGAACCATATTACTCCACAGGATATGATGGAATTACAAACTGATAATTACAACGTATTTGGAGAAATGGCCGCGCCGGTTTTGATTAAAAATATGGAAGTTGATAAGTTAAGTCCGCAGGAAAAAAAATATTTCGATATTCTTAAAAAATGGAATTACCGAAACGATAAAAATTCAAAAGGCGCTACTCTTTTTGTGGTAACGTGGGACAGTCTTGAAACCGTTGTTTGGAAAGATGAATTTCTTAAATCCGATTTGGAACTGCCCTGGCCAAGCGAAAGCACCTTATTGGATGACATTAATAAGTACCCGGATTTTAAATATTTTGACAACATCAACACACCGAACGAAGAGACGCTGGCAGATGATGTAACAGCGGCGTTTAAAATGGCAACGGCTGTAATTAGGAAAGCGGATGAGAACGGTAATATGGAATGGGCAAAATATAAAGATACTCATGTTGAACATTTGGCGCGGTTGGATGCTTTCAGTCGTTTGCATTTGCCCATTGGAGGCGGCACCAACACGATAAATGCCACCAAAGAACAGCACGGGCCTAGTTGGAGAATGGTAGTTTCTTTAACTCCTGAAACGCAGGCGTATGGCGTTTATCCGGGCGGAGAAAGCGGTAATCCGGGCAGCCGGTACTATGATGATTTTGTGGATGTTTGGGCGGCAGGAAAATATTTTAGTTTATGGATGATGAAGTCATCGGAGGCAAATGACGAGCGGGTAAAATGGACGATGACTTTTAATTGATTTGAATATTGAATTATTAAATTATTGAAATATTATTAACGAATCAACAACTAACAAATAAACCAATTAACCACTTAACGAATCAAAAATGAAATTTGTCGTCTCTGCGATTCTTATTATTCTTTTTAGTTTTCTTTCCTGTTTGTATCTTCCATGGTGGACAGTCGCTGTTGTTGCTTTCATTATTTCAATCATCATTCAGCAGGGCCATTTGACCTCGTTTTTTTGTGGCTTCATTTCTTTGTTTTTGTTATGGGGATTTTTAAGTTTTTGGATAAGTGTACAAAACGAACATATTTTGGCGCATAGAGTTTCCCTTTTGATTTTTAAAACTGATAGTCCTTTATTATTGATTTTCGCTACCGCCCTTATCGGCGCACTGGTTGCTGGTTTCGCAGCATTAACAGGTAGCTATGTTAGAAAAGAAAAAGCGGAAAAAGCATTTTAATTTCTTACCTGTTCCCTTGTAACTTTTTTCAACTATTTTCATTTATGCAAAAACTGCTCCTGTTACTTTTCCTTTTTCCAATTCTTACCGCCTCTTCGCAAACCATCGAAGGAACAGTAAAAGATACCGAAGGAAATGTTCTGCCGTTTGCGTCAGTTCTTGTAAAAGGAACGCCAATGGGCGTTACAGCAAATAACCAGGGAAAATATTCCCTCAACCTTTCTGCTGGAAATTATACATTGGACTGCCGGTATGTGGGTTACCATTCGTCCCAAAAAAATATAACTGTTACTGCAACGAATCAAACCGTAAACTTTATTCTGCCGCTTCAAAAATTAACACTCAAAGAAGTAATTATAAAAGAAGGTGCTGAAGACCCGGCTTATGAAATTATCAGGCAGGCAATAAAAAAGCGTTCCTTTTATGAATCACAGGTAAAAGCTTTTGAAGCGCAGGTTTATATCAAAGGAATGATAAAACTGATTAGCTTGCCGGAACGGATTATGGGGCAAAAAATCCCTGAAGAAGACCGGAGCCAAATGGGAATTGATTCTTCCGGAAAAGGGATTATTTATCTTACTGAGTCAGTCACAAACGTTTTTGCCGAAGAGCCCGACAAATTAAAACTGGAAGTGGTATCAACGAGGGTGAGTGGCAATAACGGCCTCGGTTTCAGCTTTCCGGCATTTATAAGTTTTTATAAAAATAATGTAAACATTGCTCCCCAGGTAAATCCGCGAGGATTTGTTTCGCCGATAGCGGACAATGCTTTAAATTTTTATAACTACAAATTCCTCGGTAGTTTTTTTGAAGATGGAAATGAAGTGAATGTAATTAAAGTAATTCCGAAACATGAATACGAACCACTTTTTTCGGGAATTATTAATATCACAGAAAATGACTGGCGGATTTTTAGTTGTCATTTAACGCTTACCAAAAAATCAGCGCTGGAAATTCTGGATACTCTTGAAATTTCTCAAATTCATACGCCGGTTGAAAATGATATCTGGCGAATAAAAAACCAGGTAATACATTTCAGTTTTAATAAATTCGGAATACGCTCGGAAGGTGATTTTGTAAATGTCTATTCAAAATATAATCTCGAACCAGATTTTCCAAAAGGCTTTTTTGACCGCGTAGTCATTAAGTATGATACGGCGGTAAATAAAAAACCTCATTCTTATTGGGACTCTGTAAGGCCCGTACCACTTGAGCCAGAGGAGATTAAAGATTATAAAACGAAAGACAGTGCTTTTGAAGCAAGTAAAGATTCTATTGAAAATATTGATTCGTTGCGAAAAAAACAAGGGCCGCTGAAGATTACACAAATTTTTTGGTCCGGAGTAAACCGCACTCATTATAGCAAAACAAATCCGTACAAAATTACCTTTGAACCGCTATTAAAAACGCTTCAATATAATACCGTAGAAGGCGTAGCTATCAATCCCTCGCTGGTTGTTTCCAAATATTCAAAAGCATTAAACAGCCAGGTAAGTTTTATTGCTGATGTGAGATATGGTTTTAATAACCGTCACATAAATCCGTGGGCTGGTTTTGTTTTTGAAAACAAAGAAGCTTTTGACCCTGATAAAAAATTTAATCGCCATTCATTTTTTCTTGCTGGCGGAAAACGGGTTAGCCAGTTTTTTAAAGAAAGTGATATTGATGGTTTGGGAAACAGTATCGCTACTTTATTCTATGGAACGAATGCCATGAAAATTTATGAAAATTATTTTGGCAAAACCGGCTTCAGCAAAGAGTGGGAGAGTGGTGCAAAATTTTTAATTGAAGGTGAATATGAAGACCGGTTGCCGCTAAACAACACAACCGATTTTATAATTGGCAAAAGCTGGAGTTACCGCTTAACGCCTAATTACCCTGTTGAAATATTGTCTTCTCAATTTGTAAGGCACCAGGCGGTTATTATTCATGCTTCATTCAGTTTTCAGCCCGGACAGCAGTATATTCAGTTTCCAAAACGAAAACTTGCTTTAGGTTCAAATTATCCAACTTTCACAGTTGACTACAGCAAGGGATTTAAAAATATTTTTGGAAGCGATGTTGATTATGATAAATGGTCATTGAATGTGAATGATGATGTGAATCTAAAACTTGCCGGTGTTTTTAAATACAATTTAACCACAGGTGGATTTTTAAATAACAATGTTGTTTTTGCACAGGATTACAAACATTTTCACGGAAACGAAACTGTTTTTGCGAATCAATATTTGAAATCATTTCAAAACGCAACTTATTATCAATTCAGTAATGCTTCTGCTTTTTATGCTGAATTACATTTTGAACATCACGCGAACGGTTTGGTTTCCAACAAAATTCCTTTATTAAAAAAGTGGAACTGGAATTTCGTTGAAGGCGCCAATGCATTGTATATAAATCCCGCAACTAAATATGCCGAAACTTTTATCGGGCTGGAAAATATTCTTAAAATATTTCGAATTGATTTAGTGGTAGATTATCAAAACGGTTACCGGCCTATATACACTTACAGGATTGGATTTGGTGGTTTATTGGCAGCGCCTTTTAATTATGAAAGATTTAAAAGAACAGAAAAGATCATTGGTGTTTGGTAAAAGAAAAAGAGTTGCTTAATCTATTTCAATTTCGCAACTCTTAATAATCAATCAGTAAACCAATAAAAAATAAAGATTTTTATTTTTGTTTCACTACAATCTTTTCTGAATATTCTTTAATCACATTGCTAAAAAACTTCTGTGTTGATTCAAATTTGTTGGGAGGAATTATATTTCTGGTAAGCTCAAGAAAGGCAATTGAAGTGATGGTATTTGCCTTATCATCATAAATGTATTTTGTTTTAAACGATCCGTATTCGAATTTATCATTTCTGGAAGATGGAAGATTTTCAAGGGTATAATCTGCAGGTAACTGATAAACCGTTGTATCTGTTTTTATAAAAGGATAAGGAAAATAAAAAGCGCTTGCCCGGTTTTCGGTAGTGGGTAAAGGGCTTTTCCAAATCTTATATATCCTTGGGTTTAAAAACATTTTGCTTCCCGCTGTAAATTCAGGAACTTTTTCAATTTCTAATTTAAAAGATGTCTTTGCTGAATCAGCTCTCTTATCAGTAGTAAGATCAAAATTATCCGGTTGCATAAAACCTAATCTTTTTACCAGATATTCCTTCTGGTCATCTTTTTTCTCATTCAATAAATAATGGATCACTTCTTCTTTATATTCTCCTTTTGATTGCATTACACTTTCACTTTCACCTGAAGCATCATCCTTAAGAATTACTTTCGTCTTGAGATGAAAAGTATTTTCTCCGGCATAACTTTTTGGAGTGGCTACCAAAACGCCACCCTGTGGAGTGATAAGCAATGCATTTCGGTTTTCAGTAAAACTTCCCAATACACCGGGATCAGTCGCTGTGCTTGTGCATTCAAGCCATGTTGTATCTTTTTTATCAGGAACACAAAGAATTACATGATTAAAAGAATTATGAGGAAACGACGGATCTACCGGTTGCTTATCATATTCCGCGTTTATCAGTGCCGGATAACTTTTAATACCAACTGCATCAAGAATCGCTTCCATATAATTTGAAAGCGCTTTACAATCACCATACTTTTTTTGATCAACAAAATTGGCATCAAAAGGTTTAAAACCGCCAATTCCCAATTGAATGCTTACGTATCTGAAATTTGATTGCAAATACCGATATAATATTTTTATTTTTTCTTTCTCCGTTTTCGAATCTTTTGTCAAATTCTGTAAGAAAATTTTTGTTTCATCTGAAAGATTGATAGAACCTTTGGAAAGCGCGGCATACCATTTGCCAAAATTTTTCCAGCTTGAAAGATCTCCTTCATGTCCATCCATTGAAAATTTGTTTGGCGATAAAAGTATTGCAGGATATGAACTTTCATAGCTTGCAGATCCTTCCTCATAAGCTGTTGACTTTAGATCTTTAACCTGCCAAACGTATGTTTTGTTTTTATCTGAAGAAGTTATCAAAGGGGGTAAATTAATATGTTGTTGTTTAAACTTTAAGTCAAGATTTACAGGCACTGTGGCAGTATATTTTGAATTTTCAACAGACTGCTCCGGCATTTGAATATGGTAATCAGGGTAATTTAAAGTACCCTTATATTTTACATCATAATCATATTCAACAGTAATCGGATAAGATGGCGCCGCTACCTGGAAATAATAAGTTTTTCCATCAACAACAAGTCCATCACCGGTTCCGACTGATTTCATTTCTTTCATTTTATATTTATTCACCGGCTTTCCATGAGCATCGAACACTTTAATTTCTGCATCTTCAAGCTGCGTGAATTCATCAGATTCTTTCATAAAAAAAAGAATATCTTCGGCTTCTGCATCAAGAACTGTAAAAACCTGGTGAACAGAAAGACGGGCGAAGTCAATATCTTTTACTTCAAAATTAATCGTCTCTTCCCGCTTTACACTGTGGGCGTTTTTTAATAAAGAATCAGGAAGGGTAGAAGCATCATAAATGTTTGCCTGGGAAAAGCAATTAGAAACAAGCAGCAACAATGATGCGGTTATTATAATTTTTTTCATCAGCTATTGGTTTTCTTTTTTATTACAATCTGTTCGTTAAGCTTATTGAATAATTGCTTGTAAAACTCATGAAAATAGCCATAATCTCCAGCCGCATATAATGACTTTGTAAAATCGATATTTATTCTGAAGTCGATTGAATTAGTTCCTTGTTGAATAAGCCGTTCCATTATAATAGTTGTATCAGGCGTTATCATTTTCATATTTTTGGGCAATCCTTCAAATTCATAACCTTCAGGAATATTTATTTTGCCAACAATCATATAAGATTTTGGATAATTAAAATTGATATCAGTTTTTCTTTCATCTGCAATGAATGGATTTTTTTCAAGCCCCTGGAAAAGATTGAGGCTAAAATATTTATAATCACCGGAGGAACTTAAAGGATCTTCAAATTCAAATTTTTGCTCTAAGGGGAGCGAATCTATTTTTTCATTTTTCACCTGTATGTTTTTTACTTTAATACCAGAGCCAGTTCCGGTGAAATGATCAGAAAAAGAACTTTTATTTTCAATCCAATCTTTTGCCCGCGGATTTTTCGCATATCCATAACTATTAACCGATGCATTACCTTTCAATACGTTGTTGGAGTCAACGCGTGCAAACAACAAAACCGTAGTTTCCCATTTGTCTTTGGCATTTTCCAGCGTGATCCAACCACCATTTTTCTCATCCACTACAAACCCCCAATTTCCCAATACATCATAAGGAATAAGATTAGCAGGGTTATATTTATCAGCCGCATTCAAAATATATTTTTGTTCCCCAATTAATACAAGCGTCATTACATTATTAAACTGCCCAAGAAAAGGATAGATTGTGTTTACAGTTCCATTATCCTTTGTGCTTACCAAAAGGGGGAATGCCTTTAGACCGGCATCTCTTAGAAGGTCTATAAGAATAAAATTAAGTTCTGCATTGCTTCCGGATTTTTTATCCCATGCTGATTTAATTCCTTGAGAGGAGTAAATAGCTTCACCTCCGTTCCAGTTCATATTCTTCCGTACAAAATCATGAATCAATGTCATTTTATGATAATCGTCTGTTGCACTTTTTAACTGCTCATCAAGAGATTGGGTGTGAGGCAGGTTTTTTTTGAGTTGAAGGCCAAAATCCTCCTCATCCAATAATTCTGTAGTTAGTTTTGGCCAAGAGGACATTATATTATCCACTTCACCATCCGGATATTGAATCCTTGATAATTGGGAAACTACTCTTTGCAAATAATCCTTTTTCGCCCCCATAAAAGGCTCGTCAGTTAATGCAGGAACGTTTCTTAATATATAAGTTTTCTCCTCGGAATGATTTGAAACCGTACTGCCATGATAAATTATATTATCATTTACAATTTCACTATTTTGATCTACATCCTGGTAAGCCAATAGCTGGGTTGTAAATCTAAAAATTGACGGATACAAGATGCTATACTTGCTAATACGTGTAGGTATATCAGCCTGGAAATACCAGTCATCAAGATTTTGAATCGACCTTTGTCGATCAGTAAATTTATACTCAAATACGCTTCCCACTTTCACATCAGGCATGGTAAAAGAAACTTCAGAAAGCCGGTCGGTAAGTTTTTTTACAAAAATTGAAGATTTTTCAAGCTTTGTTTTAACAATATTACCTGCATTATTAAGATTGTACGTGAGACCTGAAACCCCATTGATCGTTTCATAATTACTTTGGCTGTAAAACCGGATCTTGATGTTGGCTTCATCCAGCCCTTTTTGTTTTAAAATTTTGATACGTACCCGGGTTTCTGAAATGATCTCAAAATTATCGGCAAGGATATCAAAATGTACATTCCGGTACGATATCAACTTATAAGCCTCTGCATCTTTATCAAATTCACATTCTTTTAATTGGAGATCTGCTTGATCAATATCTCCAAATTTTGGAATTTCTTTTTCAGCAAAACTTACAGAAAAATATAATAACAGGAAAGTTGTTAGCAGTTGTTTTCTCATGGCGATGTTAGTTTTAATTCGAATACTAAAATAAAAATATAAATAAAAAATTATTATTCTGTAATATTTTTAAACGAATTCATGGGCAATAAATTTTCCGGTAATAAAAAAAAATAAAAAAAAACTTTTTATAATAAAGCATTTCATGATATCCATAGTAAATAAACAAAAAATGTATTTTTTTGTTTTGCTTTATACAACAAAACCATTCGCCTTATTTTTACAAAAAATAATAATAATGAAGACAGTAATTTTTTACAGTTTGCTCATGGTATTTTTTTTGGGTTGCAAAGCGCAAAATACTCCCACTTTTGTTCAGCAAAAAAACAACAACAGCCTTTTGTGGGAAGTGAGTGGTAATGGCCTCGAAAAACCCAGTTTTCTTTTTGGTACGTTTCATCTTTTATGCGAACAGGATATTCACTTTAGTGATCAGTTAAAAAAAGCAGTCAATTATTGTGATACTATTTATATGGAATTGGATATGGATGATCCTTCTACAATGCTGGGTGGAATGCTTTATATGACTATGAGAGGGGACACTACACTTGCTGATCTTTACACTGACAAAGAATATACACGTTTGAAAAATTATTTTTCCGACACTTTAAATATGCCACTCACTTTCTTGCAAAAAGTAAAACCTTACTTTTTAGTTGCTTTACTGTATCCGCGAATGATGAACTGTTCTTCCCCGGCAGGGGTCGAAGAGGAGCTGGTTAAGCTGGCTAAAGAAGATAAAAAAGAGATCCTGGGTTTGGAAACGATGCAGTTCCAGGCTTCGGTTTTTGATAGTATTCCTTACCAATGGCAGGCAAAAGAATTATTAAAAAACATTGATAGTTTTTCAGTTAATAAAGAAGAATTCGAAACGATGCTTGATTATTATAAAAACCAGAATATGGATTCTATCAAAACTATGTTGGGCAAAAGTGAATTCGGTTCTGATAAATATGATAATCTTTTACTCAATGACCGAAACAGGAAATGGGTAAAAAAATTAGATTCGATCATGAAAAAAGAAAGTGTCTTCGTAGCGGTAGGTGCGGGACATTTGGTTGGAGATAGCGGACTAATAAGCCTTTTAAGAAAACAAGGTTATACTGTTGAACCGCTTGAAAACAAATAGTGTTGATTGGTTTTTAAAAATATCTATTTTGAAAAATAAACTTCTTTTTCTTTTCGCCATTTCATTTTTACTGAGTTGTAATCAAGGGGGAAAAAACAAAACGATGCCAGATTCGGTTGTGCCGGCAAATAAAGATTCTGCAGAAATCGTTAATCAAACAAATAAAGATTCCGGTGTAAATTTTTTATCTCCTCAAAATGACACTTTGCTTTTTAATTTAAAAATGGATAGCGCCAATCAACATGTTACTGTAACGATAAACATTACTTCCGGAAAGGAAATGTTTGCTTCATTAACTTCAAAAGATAAAAATGCGAATATTCGCATCAGTCAAATTGGTTTTCCTGACAGCACTTTTGACGGGCCTTTTGGAAGAACTTTAGATTATAAAATTAAAGACACAGGCAATTACAAAATTATCATTGGAGAAGATATGATGGCAGGTGATCGTTGGAATGGAGATTTTACTTTAAAAACGTGGATTAAATAAAAAAGCCCGTAAAAAATACAGGCCTTAAATTTTTTTTATAAAATATTTCTTTAAAACTGTTCCAGTTTACTAAAGAAAAAGTCACCTTCTACTTGTGCATTCTCGTCACTGTCGCTGCCATGCACCGCATTTTCGCCAATTGACGAAGCATATAATTTTCTGATTGTTCCTTCTGCCGCTTCAGCAGGATTTGTTGCCCCAATTAATTTTCGAAAATCTTCTACTGCATTTTCTTTTTCCAGAATAGCTGCAGTAATTGGGCCGCTGCTCATAAATTCTACCAGTTCGCCATAAAAGGGCCGCTCCTTATGTACTGCATAAAATTCTCCGGCTTTTGTCTTGGAAAGATGGGTCATTTTCATAGCCACAATACGAAATCCTGCTTCGTTTATCATTTTTAAAATCGCGCCAGTATGCCCTTTGGAAGTAGCGTCCGGTTTGATCATCGTAAAAGTTCTGTTAGTTGTCATTATTTTTTATTTTGGCTGCGAAGCTAATAATTTAATTAAATACTTTTCATTTTACCAGCTTGATAAATTTTTATTGGCGATCGTCACCAGGTTTATTTGGGAATCAATCAAAATATTTCAGTCTATTGTGGATTAAACATAGTAGTGTATTTAAAACAAAATCAGAAATGTGTTTTATTTGATTTACTATTGGAAAGTTTATTATTCTCGCCTTATATTTGCACCCGGCAAGTCTTATACGACCAGCTCCTGCAGAACTCCCCCAGGATCGGAAGATAGCAAGGGTATGTGGTTGAGCGGTGCGATGTAAGTAACTTGCCGTTTTTATTTTACAATTTAACCTCCTAAACTGCTCTATACTTTTCCCTCGAACTACTCTAAACCTTTCCCATCCAAACTTCCTAAACTCTTCTAAACCATAAATAATATATTTGCCGATATTTTAAATTTATAAAACACAATTTTTTTATGAAGTATTTCATTGACACGGCAAACCTTAACCAGATAAAAGAAGCCAATGATCTGGGAATTCTTGATGGCGTAACTACAAATCCTACTTTGATGGCCAAAGAAGGAATCAAGGGAGAAGAAGCTGTTTACAATCATTATAAAACCATTTGTGAGATTGTTGAAAATGGGGATGTGAGTGCAGAAGTAACTGCTGTTGATTTTAAAAATATCGTAGAGCAGGGTAAAAAACTCGCAGGCATTCACAAAAATATTGTTGTAAAAGTTCCGATGATTGCGGAAGGCGTAAAAGCAATTAAATGGTTTACTGACAATGGAATTCGCACGAATTGTACATTGATCTTTAGTGCCGGGCAGGCTTTGATTGCTGCAAAAGCTGGTGCTTCCTATGTTTCACCTTTCATTGGCCGTATAGATGACAGTGGCTGGGATGGCATTGAACTCATCAGCCAGATTGCAAATATTTATGCTATCCAGGGTATTAAGACAGAAATTCTTGCTGCGTCAATCCGTAATTCGTTACATATCATTAAGTGTGCAGAAGCTGGCGCAAATGTTTGTACATGTCCTTTGGATTCGATTGTTGGATTAACAAAACATCCTTTAACTGATATTGGTCTCGCTAAGTTCATGGAAGATGCGAAAAAATTTGAATAAAGTTTATCTTAAAAATAAATGCGCTGTTGTTTTTGCAAACTTCAGCGCATTATTAGGTGTGTAATCAAGGGGGTTAATTTCTTCTTTTTCTTTTACCAGAAGATCCCTGTTCATTTAAAATTTCATCCATGGTTTTTAGCTTTTTAGGATCGGGGATCTTCTTAATATAAATGTCAAACTGCTTGTAAATGGCAGGATTAGATTTAAGAACCGCTTTAATACTTACTTTCTCTTTACTAAAATCTGCCGGAAGGTAAAGTGAATTTCCATAAAACTTTCCATCACTCGAAGTAAAAGCAATATCAGTTGTATCTAGCGGAAGATACCCCCCGTTAAGTTTCCCGTCAATATTTATGTAATTATAAGTCCCTTTTTTTAGGCTATCGGTGTAAAGATGAACATAAATACTATCAAACTTTTGTGCTTTAGCAAAGGCAGAAAATGTAACCAGTATGAAAAATAAAACTCTTTTCAAGTTATTCAATTTCTATTTAGAACAAAATTATGATTAGATAGTTGCATAAACACCTGTTTTATGATTTCTTTTTAATTTAAAAAAAAATTTGTTGGTTAAAAAAAATCATTCCATCTTTGTCAGAGTCAAATGAAATTTAACAACACATACAATAGCTGGTGGCACATGATCTAACTGATTGTGCCGAATTGCTATTATTTGTGAAATGAATAAATACTACACCCCGGCATTTATGCCGGGGTTTTTTACGTTATGAAAAAAATTGAACTTTCAACTACTTCCAAAAAATTATTGGCAGATGTATTTACACCTGTCGCAATTTATTTGCGCCTTAGGGACCGCTTTCGTGATACTATTCTTCTGGAAAGCGCCGATTTTCATTCGGGCGAAAACAGTTATTCATTTATCGGCATCAATGCAATTGCAGGAATTGAAATAAGAAACCTGGGTGAAATTGAATATAAATTTCCAGGCGAGGATCCCAAGCATATTCCAATTGATGCTTCAACCAAAGTGACAGACGAGATTTGGAATTTTATGAACCACTTCAAAATCGCCGATACTGCAAAAATGCCGGTAAGTATGGCACAGGGATTATTTGGGTATACCACTTTTGACGGGGTTCAATTTTTTGAAACAATTAAATTCAATGCATCTTCCGCTCCGCAGATTCCGCTGATTCGCTATCGTTTATATCAATATGTTATCACCATTAATCATTTTAAAAATGAATTGTTTATTTGTGAAAATCACATTAAAGGAGTTGAAAGCGAACGTGATTTAATTGAAAGTATTATCAAAAGCAAAGACGTTCCGGCTTTTCCTTTTAAGGCTTTGGATCACGAAACGTCCCCGCTTACTGATACCGAATATGTCGACATAGTTAAAAAGGGAATTGCAAGTTGCAAAAGAGGAGATGTATTCCAGGTAGTTTTGAGCAGGAAATTTAAACAACGATTTTCCGGTGATGAGTTTAACGTTTACCGCGCATTAAGAAACATCAACCCGAGTCCCTATCTTTTTTATTTTGATTATGGCGATTACCGTTTGTTTGGCAGCAGCCCGGAGGCACAGCTAAAAGTGAAAAACAATGTGGCGATTATGCATCCGATAGCAGGTACTTTCAGGCGAACAGGAAATGACACTGACGACGAACAGTTGGCTGAAAAATTATTAAAAGACAAAAAAGAAAATGCCGAGCACGTGATGTTGGTGGATCTCGCCAGGAATGACCTGAGCCGGTTGTGCACTAATGTAAAAGTTACTCAGTTTTGTGAAGTTCAATATTTTTCTCATGTAATTCATTTAGTGAGTGAAGTAAAAGGAAGCGTTGAAAATGGAACCAATCCATTCGACCTCTTAGCTATAACTTTTCCTGCGGGAACATTGAGCGGCGCTCCCAAATACAAAGCCATGCAACTCATTGATAAATATGAAAATAATCCGCGCGGATATTATGGCGGCTGCCTTGGTTTTGTGGGCTTCAACGGCGACATCAATCATGCTATCATGATTCGCACATTTTTAAGTAAAGACAATCACCTTAATTACCAGGCGGGCGCTGGAATTGTAGCTGCGTCTAATCCTGAGAGTGAGTTGCAGGAGGTAAATAATAAATTAAATGCTTTAACCGCTGCTATAAAATCCGCCGAAAATATTTAGAAGATGAAAATTTTAATTTTTGATAATTACGATTCATTTACTTACAACCTGGTACATGTGGTTGAAAAGATAATTCATGCAAAAGTAGATGTGTATCGCAACGATAAAATTGCTCTTGATAAAATAAATGATTACGATAAAATTATTTTATCGCCGGGTCCCGGGCTTCCTTCTGAATCGGGATTGTTGTTACCGTTAATTAAAGAGTATGCTTCATCCAAATCTATATTGGGCGTATGTTTGGGGCAGCAGGCAATTGGTGAAGTGTTTGGAGGAAAATTAGTGAATCTGAAAGATGTTTATCACGGTGTGGCCACAAAAATAAAAGTGAATGAAAAGCGGACTAAATCTGAAAATGATGTTTTCAAAGATCTGCCTGGTGAACTTGAAGTTGGCCGATATCATTCATGGATTGTCGATATTGAAAATTTCCCTTCTGAATTGGAAATAACGGCAGAAGATGAAAACGGCTATATAATGGCTTTGCGGCATAAAACTTTTGATGTGCAAGGAGTGCAGTTTCATCCTGAAAGTGTACTGACTCCAATGGGTGAAAAAATGATGAGAAACTGGCTAAATGTTGTCTGAACTGAGATTTTTGAGATAAATGAGAATTCTAAGAAATATAATGGTTTGTTATGGCTGATTATAAATATGGAGACATTACGGAAAAGGTAATAGGTTCTGCATTTCGAGTTCATGCGACGTTAGGAACGGGTTTTCAGGAAGTAATCGATCAGAGAGCGCTTGCTCTTGAATTTAATCTAATCGGTTTAAATTATGTAAGAGAGTTCGAAATGCCAATTTTTTATTTGGATCAAAATATAGGAACAAGAAGAGTCGATTTTTTAGGTGAAAATAAAATTAGCGTGGAATTGAAAGCTGTTACCAAATTGGAAGATGTTCATATCGCTCAGGCGATAAATTATTTGGAAGCTTATAATCTTGAAATTGGACTTTTACTAAATTTTGGAAGTAAAAGATTGGAATTTCACAGGTTTACAAATAAAAAATTCAACAGCCTTATAATTCATCATCCTCAAAATCCCAATTATCTCAAAAATCCCAGTTCAGACAAATGAAAAAGATATTACAATATTTATTTGAACACAAAACGCTTTCGCGCGAACAGGCGAAAGAAGTCTTGCTGAACATTTCAAAAGGCATTTATTCCGATGCTGAAATCGCTTCTTTCACTACCGTTTTTTTGATGCGCAGCATTACCATTCCTGAGTTGATGGGTTTCCGCGATGCATTGATGGAACTTTGTGTATCAGTTGATTTGAATGGCTATAATGTTGTGGATATTGTCGGCACAGGCGGTGATGGAAAAAATACATTTAATATCTCAACGCTGAGCTGTTTTATTGTGGCAGGCGCCGGCCAAAAAGTGGCCAAGCATGGAAACTACGGGGCTACATCTATCAGTGGTTCCAGTAACGTGATGGAAAATCTGGGTTATCATTTTTCAAATGATAATAAGAAATTGCTTAAGGAAATCGAAGAAGTAAATATTTGCTTCATGCACGCGCCGTTGTTTCATCCGGCTTTAAAAGTGGTAGGGCCGATAAGGAAAAATCTGGGCGTACGGACGTTTTTTAATATGCTAGGCCCGATGGTAAATCCTGCTTCCCCCGGTGTACAAATGATTGGTGTTTATAATCTTGAAATGGCAAGAATTTATGCTTACCTGTTGCAACAATCCGATGCGAAATTCATGATCATTCACAGCCTTGAAGGTTACGATGAAATTTCACTAACAGGCGACACAAAAGTTATTACCAACCATGGAGAAAAAATTTTGGGAGCACAATATCTCGGGAAAAGGTTAGTAAATCCGCAAGATATTTACGGCGGCAATTCAACAGAAGAAGCAGCAAAAATATTTTTAAAGATTATAAAAGGAGAAGGAAGCTGGGCGCAGAATGCAGTAGTAATGGCCAATGCAGCAATGGCCTTATATGCTACCGGAAATTTTTCGACTTATGATGAATGCTATTCAATGAGTGTTGATAGCCTTGAAAGTGGAAAAGCGTATCAAATTTTCAAAAAATTAATGAGCTTGCAATAATGAATATCCTTGAAACTATTGTCGCGAAAAAGAAAATTGAAGTAGCTGTAAGAAAAGTTACACAAACTATTTCTGAGCTTGAAAAACTTCCTCTGTTTACAAAACTGCCGCTTTCATTTGCTGACTTTTTATTGCATCATGGTAAGACAGGAATCATTGCTGAATTTAAAAAACAATCACCCTCAAAAGGAATTATCAATAATTGTTCGTTTACTGCAGATCTAGTAAAGGATTACGAGAAATATGGAGCAAGCGCAGTGTCGATTCTTACTGATAAAGAATTTTTTGGAGGTTCTTTAAAAGATTTGGAAGAAGCTGCGAAAGTGTTGCAAATTCCTCTTTTACGAAAAGATTTTATCATCGATGAATACCAGCTTGTTGAATCAAAAGCTTACGGTGCTGACATTATTTTGCTTATTGCTGCTTGTCTTTCAAAAGAACAAGTGCAAAAATTATCTGCTACCGCAAAAAAACTCGGGTTGAATGTGTTATTGGAAATTCATAATGAACAAGAACTTGATCACATTTGTGAGAATATAGATGTGGTTGGAATTAATAATCGTGATCTAAAAACTTTTAAAGTTGATATTAATCATTCTATAGAATTGGCAAAAAAAATACCTTCGCAAAAAATTAAGATTTCTGAAAGCGGAATTGATGATGTAAAAACGATTCAGCATTTAAAACAAAATGGATTCAGTGGATTTTTAATTGGTGAGAAATTTATGAAAGAAGAAGATCCCGGAAAAGCTTTTGGAGAATTTGTGAATCAATTAAAACAGGAGTTGAAATGAAAATAAAAGTTTGTGGTAATACTGACCTGGAGCAATTAAAGGAACTGGATTATTTAGAAATTGATTTTGCAGGACTTATATTTTACGAGCAGTCGCCCCGATATGCATTAAAAAGACTAAAAGGCAATGAGGTTAAAGACCTGAAATTGTCATTAACAAAAGTGGGGGTTTTTGTAAATGCGGCCGAAGAAGAAATAATGCAACGGATTGATGAATTTGGTCTTGATATGATTCAGCTACACGGTGATGAAACGGCTTCATTCTGCAATCGCATCAGTGACTACATAAAAGTTATAAAAGCCTTTCGCATATCTGATTTTGATACAAGTGTTGATTGGCTTGTAAGTGAATATGATGAAGTGTGCGATTATTATCTATTCGATAAAGCATCGGCTGGTTTGTATGGAGGTACAGGCAAAAAATTTGATTGGAATCTTCTTGAAAAAGCAACCATTGGAAAGCCATTTTTTCTTAGTGGCGGAATTGAAAGAAATGATGCAGAAGCACTTAAAAATTTCAGCCATCCTTTTTTTTATGGAGTTGATGTGAACAGTCGTTTTGAAACCGATCCGGGAATAAAAGATATGCAACTGGTAAAGGAATTTATCGGCGAGTTTCATTAATTTTTTAAAAATTATTTAAATGAAATCAGTAGAAAATAAAAAAGCGATATCAGCAAGAGGTGAGTGGTATGTAAATGAAAATGGCTACTATGGCGAATTTGGTGGTGCATATATCCCTGAGATGCTCCATCAGAATGTAGAAAATTTAAAAGAGAATTATCTGAAGATTATCAGGGAAAAGAGTTTCCAGGATGAATTTAATTCTTTGTTGAAAGATTATGTAGGAAGACCAACACCTTTATATTCTGCCAAAAGATTAAGCGAAAAATATGGAGCTTCCATTTTTCTAAAACGTGAAGATCTTTGCCACACCGGCGCTCATAAGGTGAACAACACAATTGGACAAATTTTGTTAGCAGAAAAATTGGGTAAAAAAAGAATCATTGCCGAAACCGGCGCTGGCCAACATGGTGTGGCTACGGCTACAGTTTGCGCTTTAAAAGGTTTGGAATGTATTGTTTATATGGGAGAAAAGGATATTGAACGGCAGGCTCCCAATGTGGCCAGGATGAAAATGCTAGGCGCAAAAGTAATTCCGGCAACGAGCGGAAGTAAAACGCTGAAAGACGCTACCAATGAGGCGATTAGGGATTGGATAAATAATCCAAATGATACTTATTACCTTATCGGAAGTGTGGTTGGCCCACATCCTTATCCGGATATGGTGGCACGTTTTCAAAGTGTGATCAGTAAAGAAATTAGAAGGCAGTTGAAAGAAAAAACTGGCAATGAACTGCCTGATTTTGTAATTGCGTGTGTGGGTGGCGGTAGTAATGCCGCAGGCGCATTTTATCATTTTTTGAATGATGAAACGGTAAAGTTAATTGCGGTTGAAGCAGCTGGTTTAGGCATTGACAGTGGCATGAGCGCGGCAACTACTCAATTGGGTTCTGTTGGTATTTTACACGGAAGTAAAAGTTATGTTATGCAAACGGCAGACGGACAGGTTGTAGAACCACATAGTATTTCAGCCGGGTTGGATTATCCAGGTATCGGGCCCATGCATGCGAATTTATTTTCAGGGAAAAGAGCAAAATTCATGAGTGCGACTGATGATGAATCCCTGGAAGCCGCTTTTGAACTGGCAAAAATGGAAGGCATCATTCCCGCTTTGGAATCTGCTCATGCATTGGCCGCTTTGAATAAAATAAAATTTAAAAAAACAGATGTTGTTGTAATCAATCTAAGCGGAAGAGGTGATAAGGATATGGATACTTATATGAAACGTTTGAATGAATAATCCGAATAAAAATGATTGTTATTTCTTGCTTTACTGTGTTTAAAAATTATAGCGAATGAACGCCATTCAAAAATTGTTTGCTCAGAAGGATAAAAATATTTTAAGTATTTATTTTACCGCAGGATTTCCACATTTAAATGATACTGAAATTATTCTTGAATCATTACAGAAATATGGAGCTGACTTGATTGAAGTGGGAATGCCTTACAGCGATCCTCTTGCTGATGGCCCGGTAATCCAAAATAGTAGTATGCAAGCAATTCAAAACGGAATGACCATAAAAGTTCTTTTTGATCAATTAAATTCATTTCAAAATTCTTCTGCATCGGATAAAACTGTTCCTTTAGTTTTAATGGGATATCTTAACCCGGTATTGCAATTTGGATTAGAAAAATTTTGTCTTCATGCAAAAAAATCCGGTATAAGTGGCATTATTCTTCCGGATCTTCCTATAGCAGAATATGAATCTGTGTACAAAAAGATATTCGAAGCAAATGGCCTTCACTTTATTTTTCTCATAACTCCTGAAACTTCGGAAGAACGAATCAGGAAAATCGATTCACTTTCCAGCGGGTTTATTTATGCGGTTTCATCTTCTTCCATTACCGGCAAGAATACTGACATCAATGCACAGGAAAATTATTTTAAGCGAATATCAAGCCTAAATTTGAAAAATAAAGTGCTTATTGGATTTGGAATCCGTGATCATGAAACTTTTACTGAAGCCTCTAAATACGCAGCGGGTGCTATTATTGGTACCGCTTATATTAAAGCAATCGAATATGCACAAGATATTGGTGCTGCAACAAAACAATTTCTTAACTCAATTTTGCATGAATAGAGAAAAGCAGGGTTTTAATTTCAAATTAAAAAAATTAAATTTGCTGGTAATTTAATAGTATCAAAAAATGAAATCACTTCTCTTATTTTTAATATGTGTTCCTTTTTTAGCATTTTCACAAAGTGCTTCTCAAGGATTCGAAATATCAGGGAACGTAACAGGATATCCGAATGGAACTTCTGTTTCTTTTTTAAATCAACAAACGAATACTCCCGAAAAGCAAACTACAATCCAGGATGGTAAGTTTACTATCAAGGGGCAACTGCCGGAACCTTCTTTTATTATTTTAGTCTTTGCAGATCAGCCACCGGCTGTTCCTCTTTTTATGGGTAATAGCAAAATCGTAATAAAAGGTGATAAAAATAATCTCGATAATCTTTCTATCACAGGTTCTAAAACAGAAACCGAGTACCAGGAATATTCAAAAGCAATAAAACCATATGAACAGTTATTTGCCGCCGGTTCTGAAAAAGATCCCAAGTCTGTTGCAGCAGTTCAAAAGATTAGCGAAGATTTTGTAAAGAAGTATCCTTCTTCTTATGTTGACCCGATTGCAATTATCCGCATCATGCAAACTTCAGATAATGTGGCTGCCGCTGATAATTTGTATAAAATAATGTCGAAAGAGGTAAAGGAAACGAATCTAGGAAAATATGTAGACCAGCAACTGGCAATAGCAAAAATAAATCCGATAGGTTCACAAATTGCTGATTTTTCTGAGACAGATACTTCCGGCAACAAAGTAAAAATTTCATCTTTTCGTGGCAAGTATGTGTTGATAGATTTTTGGGCAAGTTGGTGCCGACCTTGTCGTATGGAAAATCCAAATGTGGTAGCGGCTTACAATAAATATCATCCTAAAAATTTTACAGTTCTGGGTGTTTCACTTGACCAGGCAAAAGCTGCATGGTTAAATGCAATTAAAATGGACGGCCTTTCATGGACACACATCAGCGATCTAAAAGGCTGGAACAATGAGGTAGCTGAAAAATTTAAAATTACCAGCATTCCCCAAAATATTTTAATAGATCCGAAAGGAGTGATTATTGCAAAAAACCTTCGCGGTGAAGATTTAAATAAAAAGCTGGAAGAACTTTTTAATTAGTTCGCTAATTGTCTTTTGTATATTTGGATAGTATTTTCCAGGCCCAGGTATAAGGCGTCAGAAATTAATGCATGACCAATAGAAACTTCTAAAAGTCCTGGAATATTTTGGGCAAAATATTTCAAATTATGTAGGTCAAGATCGTGGCCGGCATTAATCCCAAGGCCAAGTTCAACTGCTTTTTTTGCAGCTTCCATGTACGGAGCAATAGCTTCACTTTTATTCCCTTTTTTGAATTCGCTTGCATAGCTTTCGGTGTACAACTCAATCCTGTCGGTTCCTGTTTTTTTGGCGCCTTCAACCATTTCAATCACAGGATCAACGAAAATTGATACACGAATTTTTGCCTTTTTAAAAACATCGATCATTTCGATCAGGTAATCCTGGTTCTTTATAGTGTCCCAGCCATGATCGGAAGTTAGCTGCCCAAGATCATCGGGCACTAAGGTTACCTGGTCAGGCTTATTTTCCAAAACCAAATCAACAAACTTATCTTCCCTGCAATTGCCTTCAATATTAAACTCTGTTGTAATATTTTTTTTAATTTCAAAAACATCAGCATATTTGATATGTCGTTCATCCGGGCGCGGATGTACAGTAATTCCATCTGCACCAAAATTCTGAATATCAATGGCAGCCTTGATTACATCAGGATTATTCCCTCCCCGTGAATTGCGAAGCGTGGCAATTTTATTGATGTTAACTGAAAGTTTTGTCATGAATGCAATTTACGATATCTGTTTTTTTTAAATAATAGAATTTTATTTATTTTGAATATACTATCTTTAAAATCCAATTCTTCAAAACCGGTTTCCGTTTCCCTGTTTTCTTAATCATTTAAACATCTTAAAATGAAAAAATTTATTTTTCTGTCCGGGATTATTTTAATCTCTTTTTCCTGTAATCAAAAAAAACAGGAATATGCAAAGAATGCAGATGTCCGTGCCGATAATTTAAATGGGAATGTTCAGCAAACTGTTTCAACCGATTATAAAGTTGATAGTAGTGGAAATGCAGCTGAGCAGGATTCCTGTTGCGTCGTTACCTCCAAATATGATGAAAAAGGTTACATAACAGAATATGATCAGGATGATAAAACCGGGGAAAATAAACAGCAGGAAACTTTTACTCGTTATGATAATGGAGCGATGAAAGATTTGAAAGTGTTTAAAAATGGCAAGACAATTTCATCTATCTCTGTTGGCATTGATTCTGCAGGGAATTATACGATTGCCCAGGAATATGATTCTGCCAGTAAACCTCAATTTTATTACACGGACATTTCACAAAATGATTATGGGCAACTTACTGGTATGAAAAAATATAACGCAGATAGCTCTTTAAGCGGTTCTATGGTTTCTAATTTTAATAACAGCATCTTTACCGGAAGTGAAACGAAAGACAGCCTTGGCAAAGTTATAAATTCCTCTATCGTAAAACTGGATAATAAAAATAATGTAGTAGAAAGAGATTCAAAAAATGTAACAAATGATTCTACGGTAAATAAAGTAGTAAAATACAAGTACGATAGTTTTGATGATCAGGGAAACTGGACGCAAAGAACTGAATTAGATGAAAATGGCAAGCCGGTAAAAATCACCAAAAGAGAAATCACTTATTATAAACAATAAAAGATTTATTTCCTTTTGCGGCATGATCAAAATGCAATTCAGTTTTTTGATCATGCTTTTTTATTGGTAGTATTCGTATAACGGCATTATATAAACGAAAATCAACTACCGTTAATACAAAATAGAATTTTGTGAAATTTATTAGTTTACTATCGGGTTGGTAAAAATGATATTTATTTAATTAATTATTCAATCCTCTTGCTTTAATTTAGCACTCAATAATATTTTGAGATTTATTGCTAATTTCAAAAAACACCTTCAAAATAAATTATGAGTAAAAAAACAGGAAAGAAAAAGCCTGCAGCGGTTGTAAAAGGCACTTTAGAAATAACAAGGTCGGGAATGGGCTACGTGATTGTGGAAGGAAGAGAAAAAGATTTACTTGTTCGTCCCCACGACTTTAATAAAGCATTGGATGGAGATATTGTGCGGGTAAAAGTAAAAGATAGTCATGGAGGAAAGCGTGTGGAAGGTGTTATAGAAGAGGTTGTGGAAAGAAAACAAACTGAATTCATCGGGAATATTCACGTAAGTGAAAATTTTGCATTTTTTACCCCGGACAGTCAAAAGCCTGTTCCTGATTTTTATATTAGTTTAAAAAATCTGAATGGTGCAAAAGATAATGACAGAATAGTGGTGAAATTTTTGAATTGGGAAAAAGGCGCGAAAAAACCTGAAGGTGAAGTGGTCGCAGTTTTGAAGGCAGAGAATCCAGGTGATCTTGCGATGAAAGAAATCATTATTCAAAACGGGTTTCCTCTTGAGTTTTCTCAAAAAGTTTTAGATGAGGCGCATGCTCTTAAAGATACAATTGAAGAACACGAACTGGCAAAGAGAAGAGATTATCGGGATGTATTGACGTTTACAATTGACCCGACAGATGCCAAGGATTTTGACGATGCGTTATCTATAAAAAAATTAAGCGCACATGAGTACGAAATAGGAGTGCACATCGCTGATGTTAGCCATTTTGTAACGCCGGAAACAGAAATGGACAAAGAAGGATATACTCGCGCTACCAGCGTTTATTTGCCTGATCGTGTAAACCCGATGTTGCCTGAAAGAATTTCAAATGAACTTTGTTCGCTTCGTCCCGATGAAGATAAATACACCTTCTCGGTTATTTTCAAAATAAACAGTAAAGGAAAAGTAAAAGAATATTGGCTGGGCAAAACTTTTATTCATAGCGATCATCGTTTTAATTATGATGAAGTGCAACAGATAATTGATGACAGGCAGGGTATTTACAGTGAAGAAATTTTGTTACTTAATTCTCTTGCCCGCATTTTCAGAAAAGAAAGATTTAAAAACGGCGCTATTAATTTTTCTTCGACTGAAGTGAAATTCAAACTGGATGAAAACGGGAAGCCTGTTGACATTATTGTAAAGGAAAGCAAAGAATCGCACCAGTTGATTGAAGAGTTTATGCTGCTGGCAAATCGTACGGTTGCAGCACATGTTGCGAATATAAAAGTGAATAAAAAACCGGTTCCATTTCCTTACCGTGTTCATGACATACCTGACGAAGAAAAGCTAAAACCATTTGTAGCTTTTGCACGAAAATTCGGTTATAAGTTCGATATGAAAAATGAAGAAGAAACCGCAAAATCTTTTAATGAGTTAATGGTTGATGTTCATGGAAAGCCCGAACAGCACGTGCTTGAACAGTTGGGAATCCGGACAATGTCAAAAGCTATTTATACGACTGAAAACATTGGTCACTATGGATTAGGATTTAATGATTACTGTCATTTTACTTCGCCAATTCGTCGTTATCCTGATATAATGGTGCATCGTGTGCTCCAGGAAATCCTTGAAAATAATATTCATCCGGATAAAAAAATGGAACAAAAGTGCATTCACTGCAGCCAAAAGGAAAGGGCAGCGATGGAAGCAGAGCGTGCCGGAAATAAATACAAGCAGGTAGAATTTATGATGGATAAATTAGGCGAGGATATGGAAGGAGTTATCAACGGCGTTTCTTCATTTGGTTTTTGGGTTGAAACGGTTAATGAAAAATGTGAAGGCCTGGTTTCAATAAAAGACCTTTCTGATTACGACGATTTTCGCCATGATGATTCAGAATATGCATTAATAGGAATGCGTACAGGGAAAAAATTCCGGATGGGGGATAAGGTTGAGGTAAAATTGGTAGCGGCAAATCTTGAAAAGCGCCAGCTTGATTTTGAATGGATTCCCGGAATTGAAAGCCTGAAACAAAAAGCTGTGAAAGCAAAGAAAAAGAAATATACTAAAAAGAAAAAACAAAAATAGTTTATAAAAGAACCGATGAAAGAGTCGTTTCTAAAAAATAATTCGATGAGTATTTCACCTTCTCCGGATGGAAAACAGAATAAAAATGAACTTCAATCATTCAGCCGGTTATCTGCAAGTTTTGAAGAAAAATTTCGAAAAAGACATTTTCCCGAGGATCCTCAACAGTTATATAACGCCGCTCAATATTTACTAACGGTAGGTGGTAAACGCATTCGGCCGGTTATGTGCCTGATGGCGAATGAAATGTTTGAAGAAATAAAAGAAGACGCTTATGAGGTAGCGGCGGCAATTGAGTTGTTTCACAACTTTACTTTGATTCATGATGATATAATGGACAAAGCCCCAATTCGCCGTGGAAAGCCAACAGTGCATACAGAGTTTGGCCAGGCAACTGCTTTACTTGCGGGTGATGTCATGCTAATTGCTGCTTATGAAAATTTGAACCGTATTAGTAATCAACATCTTCATGGTATTCTTAATTTATTTAATTCAACGGCAAAAAAAGTTTGTGAAGGCCAGCAACTTGATATGGAATTTGAAAAATTGGATGAGATTAATTTTGATGAGTATGTAAAAATGATAAGTTTGAAAACGTCTGTTTTGCTTGCAGGAAGTTTACAAATGGGCGCGATTTTAGGAGGTGCCGGAGCAGGCAATCAAACTCATTTGTATGAATTCGGAAAAAACCTTGGTATCGCTTTCCAGGTGCAGGATGATTATTTGGATGGATTCGGAAATCCTGAAAAATTCGGCAAAAAAGTAGGTGGAGATATAATGGCTAACAAGAAAACTTTTTTATGGTTGAAGGCTATGGAAGCTGCTTCTGTACAGCAGAAGAACAAATTAAAGGAATTATCATTTTGTAAAAATGAAAATAAAATTGAAGAGGTTTTATCAATTTATAAAGCCTGCAATGTTGATGGTTGGGCAAAAGAACTAAAACAAAAGTATTACTCCATTGCAATGGAGCATTTGGAAGAAGTGGCAGTTGTATCGGTAAGAAAAAAACCATTACAACAACTGGCAGAATATTTAATGGAACGGGATGTATAATTTTGAGTCCCGCTCCAAATAATTTTACAACTATTGATTAGGATCAGGTAAAGGCCTTATCCAAATATTTCTAAAACTGATAGGAATACTTTTATCACCATGAGCCTGGAGTTTTATCGGTAATGGGCCATGAGGTTTGTAAGATGGATTTCCAATATAAAGAGTCGGTCCTTTCAATTTTACATTATTTTGAACCAGTAAGCCATTAAAAAATGCGGTAACTTTTGCAGGGGATTTTAATGAACCATCTTGATTGAAGCGTGGCGCAGTCCATATTACATCATAAGTTTGCCAAACGCCCGGAGGAAAATTAGCATTTACCAATGGAGGATATTGTTTGTAAATAGCGCCTGCCTGGCCATTTACATAGGTTGTATTATTGTAATTGTCTAATATTTGTAATTCATATCCATCATCACCTTTTCCTGTTGAAGCAAGGAACAAACCACTGTTGCCGCGTTCCTGTCCTGACCCTGCAATATCTTTTGGTTCTTTCCATTCAAGATGCAACTGGTAATCCATAAAAGATTGTTTTGTTTGAATGTTTCCAGCCTGTTTATTTACAGTTAGTATTCCATCATGTACGTTCCAGTTAGCCTCTTTTGTGGTATCATCTGTTTCCACCCATTTTGACAAATCTTTTCCATTAAATAATATAATTGCATCTGAAGGTGCGTCGCCGCAGGTTTTTCCGGGAGTAACTACCGGCGGCACCGGAGTATAATATTCAGTGTCTTCAGGTTTCATTTTTTCCTGGGCGTTTGCGGTTGTAAAACCTGTGGCAATAATAGCAATCGTGATAAAGATTTTGTGCATTTTGTATGATTTTAATTTAGAACCTGGCGAGCAATTTAAAATTTATAAGGCGGGGTGTAAGCCTGTTAGGAATACTAAAAGTGTCGTTAGCAAAATCTTTTATTAGTTGGTAAGAAATGGTATTAGCCCGGTCAATAAGATTAAATACTTCAAGGCTTGCCCAAATATTTTCAAAACTCCGGAAAGGCGAATGGCTTCTGCGATGCGATTTATCGCTAAGTAATAATGCGCTGAAACCTATATCAGCCCTGATATATGGTTCAATTATGAGGGCGTTGCGGTATTTCATGTTATTAGGAATATTATAACTCATATTACTTCCGTAAATCAGGTTTAAATGTACTTTAAAATTTTTATTCGTACTTAAATAATCCTGAAGAAATAAACCCATTGTTATAAGCCTGTCACTCGGTCTTCGTATCCAGCCAATATCATTTCTAACACTGTCTGCAACTACCTGGTCTTTTGTTTGTGCATTAATTATTTCACCCGTTTTATTTTTATAAGTGTAATAATAATCATTGTTTATATTTTCTTTGGTTTTGCTAATAGCAATACTGAACCAACTTTCTGCGTCTTTCACCAGTTCAGTAAAAACTCTTGTTTCAATTCCGGTTGCATAAGCGCGCGCATTATTTTCACCAAAATAACTGATCTGCAAATTATCAATGTCGTACGGATCGACATCCCAAAGCGACTTAAAATAGGCTTCTGTCGTAATCCGCATTGGCCTGGTTACGTTTGATAAATTATAATCAAAGCCTGCAACATATTGAATACTCTTCTGGCTTTTTAAATTGGTATTGATGCTTCCGTCCGGCCTTCTCATTTCACGGTAAAAAGGAGGCTGATCATAAATTCCGGCAGAAGCTTTGAAAATAATATCTCGTTTCCAATCGGGTTTGTAACTCATTTGCGCGCGTGGACTTATTAAAAATTCTTTATTTAACGCGTCATAATTAAATCTTGCGCCAGCTTCTAATGTCGTTTCATTTAAACCATGGGATAAATGAATATTATCCTGTACATATCCACTGTACTTATCGACAGAAAGATTTTCTTTTGATTTTAATACACTGCTCAGGTTAAGTTGGTTAGGATTGTAAGGCAAAGAATATCCGGCGCTGTCCTGCAGTTCCCATTCATTTAAATGATCTGTGATAACAGAATAATCAAATGAAAGTCCCCACTGCAAAAAATGTTTTCCCAAATTATAAGTTCCTTTGTGTGCTAAAGCATAAACAGATATATTCAAATCATTTCGTGCGTAATTCTGATAAATTCCTGCGCCGAGCGGATTGATTATTTTGCCAAAATCAGGTCGCGTTTTATCAAAATTTCTTTCTCCAAAAAGATACGCTCCGGTAATATCAACATTTTCATTTTCTATATCTCCATACCGACTGAACATCCATTTTAATTTCACTCTCTTGTTCAGGTTTTGAACAAGACTAAAACCGATCAAATTGCTGTTGTAACTATCTTTTTCCTGTCCATCAAAATAAATATCAAGGCCGAGATTTGCAGTAAAAAGAGGAGAAAAAACTGCGGTGGATTTTTGTGCCGATTCAGGAATAAGCGTAAACTTCGAACCTGAGATGATTCCTAAAACTTCGAGCTGCAATTTTTCAGAAAACTGATAAGTCAGGTATGCCTGTAAGTCCGCCGCAGAAGGAATGTAATTGCCTTTGGTTTCCTGGCTGCTTAACAGATTCCTGTTGGTTTTACTTCTTACACCAAAGAGATAGGAAAGTTTTTTGTTTTTAGACAGGCCTTCCAAATGTAACCCTTGTTCTAAAAGGCTTACATAAACAGAGCCGCCAAAAGAAACCGGTTTTTTATATTGAATATCTAAAACGCTGCTGATTTTGTCACCATATTTTGCCTGGAATCCACCGGTATAGAAGTCAATATTTTTTACCAATTCCGGGTTAATGAAACTCAATCCTTCCTGCTGCCCATTTCTTATCAGGTAAGGCCTGTAAATTTCAAAATCATTTATGTAAATAAGGTTTTCATCATAATTTCCGCCACGAACAGAATACTGCGACGTAAGTTCGTTGTTGCTTCCTACAAGTGTTTTTATCAAACCTTCCACTCCGCCTGTAGCACTGGGAGCAGTAACGGCACTTTTAGGATTGATTTTTATCAGCCCGGTTTCTTTTCTTTCTTTTTCATTGTTGATTACAACAGTTTGAAGTGTTTTGCTACTGCGTGTAAGCTTTACTGTTAGTTCTTCTTTTTCGCCGGGGCTCAGGTAGAAATTTTTCTGTTCATCGTGAAATCCTGTATGCGAAAACACCAGGGCAAACGCTTTTTCTGCCGGAACTTCTATTTTAAATTTTCCGGAATCTGTGGAAAGAATTCCGTTTTGTTTTCCCAGGATTGTTATTGTTACACCCGGAATCGGATCTTCATTTTCATCTATTACTTTGCCTGAAACATACGCGGTTTCCTTTTGTGAAAAAGAAGCCAGGCTGGAAAAGAGAAGGAAAATAAAAACCGTTAGTCTCATAAAGTGAAGATAATATTTTAAGAAATATCTGCTGGTAATAAAACTGATAATCGGGTTATTTATTTTAAACATTCCGTTCTATTTTATATTTTTGAAATATGCTAAAACTAACTTTTACCTCTTTGCTTTTATCCATTCTTTTTTCAAACTGTGTCATTCCTACTCAGACGGGGAATGAGAAACTTATTGACAAACCCTCACAAGTAACAGATACATTTCATTTGCTGACACAATATTGGGAATTGACGGATGCTGATCATCCTACTCTTAAAGATGTTGCTTTTAAAGAGGATAAGGTAGCTGTATATCGTCCGGGAATTGTTTTTATGACTGATTCTTCAGTTCTTGAAAATCCTGCCGGGGAGATGACTTACGGAAAATTCAGTTTGAAAGGAAATCAGATTGATGTGAAATTTGACGATGGAAGAAAAGCTACTTATATCATTGATCGTGTAAACAAAGAACAACTTCTTCTTTCAAGAACCGAAAAAAAGAGCACCTCGAAACTCACCTACAAAGCAACAAACACAAGGTGGCCGGATATCAATAAAAATCCTTTTTCAAAACGAAATTATAAATGGGCGCAGAAGCCTGTAAGGCCTGAAACTGTTGATGAAATTAAGAACAGGGTAAAGCAAAGTGTGCAGTTTTATGTTTATTATTTTACGGGGTTTATAAATGGTAACGCTCAGGAAATTGATTTTAGTGGATTGCCAAATTGCCTGCATTGGTATTCAGGCGGCATAGCAATTGATAATGAAGCTAAACTGGATAAAAAATGGAGCGATTGTTTTTATTCAACAGAACAAGCTTTTGAAGGAAGGCAAATGCTGGAAGATGCGCTTTTGCAAAAAAAATACAATTGGAATGCAAATGAAACGAACTGGATAAAACAAACCATGCCAGTGCTTCAGCAAATACATGATCAGATGCGATGAAATGTAAAATAAAATTTTGCTCAATTTGTTTGTTAACTGCTAAAATTTATTTCAATTCTTTCATCTTTCTAATGGTCTCAGCCGGATTTTTTGATTTAAAAATAGAACTTCCTGCTACCAGAATATCAGCACCGGCGTCTATAATGGCAGAAGCATTTTCCAATGAAATGCCACCATCAACTTCAATTTTTGCTGAAGAACCGGTATTGTTAATCAGGGTTTTTAATTCTTTTATTTTTTGAAGAGAATGTTCAATAAATGATTGGCCGCCAAATCCCGGATTTACACTCATAACCAACACCATATCAACATCGTTTATAATATCCTGCAAAAGAGAAACCGGAGTAGCCGGATTAACTGCAACACCTGCATTCATTTTGAGCGATTTTATTTGTTGAATATTTCTGTGAAGGTGTAGACAGGTTTCCTGGTGAACCGTAAGGCTATTAGCGCCTGCCTCTTTAAAAGCTTCAGCAAATTTTTCAGGTTGTACAATCATAAGATGCACATCAAAAAATTTGGAAGTAGTTTTTCTTAACTGTTTGATGATTGGCAATCCATAACTGATGTTGGGAACAAATTGCCCATCCATTACATCCAGGTGAAACCAATCTGCCTGGCTTTCGTTAAGCATTTTGCATTCCTTTTCCAGGTGTAAAAAATCAGATGCTAATAGTGAAGGAGCAATGATTGGCATTTTGTTTATTTAATTAATAAATATAATGAACATTAGTGAGAAGCTTGCAGCCGGTTTAGCGCCTGTCGGGCTTCGGTATAATCTTTATCATACAGTAACGCGTTCTGATAACTTTGGATGGCTTTATCCTTTTTATTTAATTTTTCATAACATTTCCCCAGCCAGTAATATCCTTCATCAAAGTTATTCTGAATTGTAACAGCGCGTTTCAAAACCTTTATTGCATCTTCATATTTTTTTTCAGTGTATAAGGCTATCGCTTTTTCACGATAGGCATACATATAAGTAAAATCAAGCGCAAGGCAACTATCTAACAAAGGAATCGCTTTTTCGGGTTCATTCACATAATTATAATAAAGCCCCTTTATAAAAAATGCATCTTTACCTGATTTAGCTTTGTTCGCTTTCAAAAGCTCATCTGCAATACGAAGTGATTTCGGGTTTTTTATTTCAGCATATACGGTTCCAAGGGCTACCAAATAATCAGGAAGAGGGTATATATCAATTGCACGTTTCAACGAACTGATTGCATCCATTGTGTCGCCATTTTCAAAATAAAGTGAAGCTTTGATATTCCATAAATATGCGCTGCCACTGTCTTTTTTTATCTCCTCGTTCGCAATCGAAATAGCAGAGTCATAGTCACCCTGGTTTCTGTAAGCTTCAATTAAATTTTCTTTCAGCATTAAGGAATCAGGATACCGCGAGATTTGAGCTTTGATGGATTGAATTGTGTTTTGATCAGAAGCAGGTGGATTTACATTTTTATAGCCTGAACGGCAGGCAACAAAAATAAAAATTGCAAATACATAAACATAAATCAATTTTAAGCGGGTCATCCTGCAAATTTAATATTCCATGTTGTAAAATAAAGTAATTGATTTCATCCTCGCGATCCCAGTTCAACTATTTCACAATCAAGAATGTTTTTTCCATCGATCGCAAAACGAACCAAAGTTCTCATCTTATGCCAGCCATGTTTACCGGCGGCTCCCGGATTTATATGCAGGCAATTTAATTTATCATCGTAAATGATTTTTAAAATGTGTGAGTGTCCGCTGATAAAAAGTTGCGGTTTATGAATTAATAATTCCTTTTTTGTTTCGGCATTATATTTTGGCGGATAACCACCAATATGCCGCATCAGGACTCTTACCTCTTCACACATAAAAACTAACTGTTCGGGATAAACGCTTTTTATATCATATCCATCAATGTTGCCATAAACTGCCCGTAAAGGTTTAAATGTTTTTAACTCTTCAGCGATTGCTGCAGTACCAAAATCGCCAGCATGCCATATTTCATCACAGTTTTTAAAATGCTCAAAAATAGTTGGGTCAAGGTAATTATGAGTGTCAGAAATAAGGCCGATGCGAGTCAAGTTTTTTGGCGAATTTACTGATTTGAGAAAAGTTTATTGATTAATTGGCTTATTAGTTAGATAAGAATAAAATTTTGATTTTTTTGTTTGTCTGCTGTGCTTGTTGTCCAATCTGAGCAATTTAAACCATCTAAACTTTTTCTTATCCTTCTTTCGTTGGATTTTCAAGCTCTTTCAATTTCTTCGACATAAAATCACATTGACAGTGATGATGTGCTCGAAAGTAAAAATGTGAAAATTGTAAATGATAAAATAACTAATTGCAGTCGTTCAATAATTCAATAATAAAATAATTCAATCTTTTTCATAAATTGAGCAAAAATTCTAACGTATGATAAAATTCAGTGAATTAAAAAACGGCGATTATGTACTTGCTGAAAGTGATGGCCAGGCCTGGCGTGGAGAAGTAGTTGATTTTAACCACGATGAAAAGCAGGTTTGTGTAAACAATGGCGTACAGGATTTGTGGTTTGAAACAGAAGATTTATATCCGCTGCCGCTGGATGAAGAACAGCTTCTTAAATTGAAGTTTACAAAGCATGTAAATGATGATGGTTCTGTTAAGTATATGAAAGGAGCTTTTAGAATACAAATTCCAAAAGCCGATGATTTTTCAACCTTTGAAATCTGGTACAGGGATGAAAAGAGGATTATGACTCATCCTATCTACGTACATGAGTTACAGAACCACTATAATGCAATGACGAAAGTTCATCTTACTGATGAGGTTATTTAGCTCACTTCAAAGTGGCGCTGGATAATTGCGTTTGTATATTCACATCTTCAGTGAGGCCCATGTAATCCAAATGTATAACTGTTGTGTTTTCAATTAATCCATATTTGGGTGCATAATAACTGTCAATACTTGAAGTAAAAGCGCTTGAGGGAATAAGGGCTGAAGAAAGTGTGGTAGATACATGAATTACATTTGAATAGGCAGTTCCGTTTACCGTTCTGTCGATTCCTTTTTCAGCTATTTTGTTATTAACAGTTAATGGAACGGCTACCGGCAGTCCGGGTATGGTTAAGGAGAAATCCTGGTTCCATGTTGCTCCTGCTGAAGCGTTATCTTTTAAGTATAGCCTTTCAATATTGATGCCTCCGTTTACGGGAATAGAATCATATTGGTAATAATTGTTCCCGTCTATGCCCAGGTATTCACTTCCTCCATACGAATAATTGTAAACATGATATTTGCGTGAATTAATAGTAGTATCATTTGAGGTAGAAGTGACCGTATAATCTGATGGAGGATTGGTTCCGCTATTATCTGTTTGATGGTATGTCCATGAACTTCCTTGAGTAGTATTTAGATATACGTCGGTAGTAGTTGTAATAGAACCGGAATCATTTTTTTTGCACGCTGAAAAAATAAGAGTAGCGGCTAAAAGATATGCGAGCGTTTTCATGTTTTTTATTTTTGAGGTTACACAAATATAGAAAAAGTTGAAATGATTATTAATTTTAGGAAAAGATCAATTCTTTTCTAATAAAGCCGATGGCACTAAACCTGCAAAAAATCTCCCTTAAAACGTGCTACATTTTTTTATAAATTAAAATATTAAACCTATCTTTGCGCCTCCAAAAACGTTATGGCCAAACAAGCATTAATAAAACAAGACGGTACGATTCTGGAAGCCTTATCCAATGCGATGTTCAGGGTGAAGCTGGAGAATGGGCATGAAATTTTGGCGACAATTTCCGGAAAAATGCGGATGCATTATATCAGGATTTTGCCGGGAGACAAAGTAGGAGTAGAGATGAGCCCTTACGATTTATCGAGGGGACGGATCATTTTCAGATATAAATAACAAACTTTTCACAGGTTAAAAATAAAAAGTGAAATCATGAAAGTAAGGGCTTCAATAAAGAAAAGAAGTGTTGATTGCAAGATCGTAAGGCGAAAGGGCAGGTTGTATGTGATCAACAAGAAAAATCCACGTTACAAACAAAGGCAGGGATAAAAAATTAAAATTAAAAATTAAAAATTTAGAATTCTTATGGCGCGCATTGCCGGTATAGATTTACCCAAAAACAAAAGAGGCGAAATTGGACTTACCTATATATATGGTATCGGAAAATCAACCGCCCAATATATTTTAGACAAAGCGAATGTTGATTACGATAAGAAAGTGAATGAGTGGAATGATGAAGAGCAAACTGCTATCAGGAATATCATCAGCAACGAGTTTAAAACTGAAGGAGCTTTACGCAGTGAAGTTCAAACCAATATCAAACGGTTATTGGATATCGCCTGCTATCGTGGTTTAAGGCATCGTAAAGGATTGCCACTACGTGGTCAGCGTACACGCACTAACAGCCGTACTCGTAAAGGAAAACGTAAAACGGTTGCCGGTAAGAAAAAGGCACCTAAGAAATAATTGCTGAAAGCAGAAGGCGTAGCGCTGAATGCGGAAGGCTAAGAAAGGCTTATTTTTTTGAATCGATACCAGATATCTAAAAGCCGGAAAGAGGATTGATTCAGCCCCGATAGTTATCGGGGATAACAATTTAAAGATTACCTATTAGAATTTATTATGGCAAAATCCACAAATGCTAAAACATCTTCAAAGAAAAGGGTTGTAAAAGTAGAACCTTACGGAGAAGCTCACATTGTAGCAAGTTTCAACAACATTATTATCAGTTTAACCAACAAGCAAGGCCAGGTAATTTCATGGTCTTCTGCCGGTAAAATGGGCTTTAGAGGTTCTAAAAAGAATACCCCTTATGCTGCGCAAATGGCGGCTGCTGATGCTGCGAAAGTAGCTTCTGATGCAGGTTTAAAGCGTGTTGATGTGTTTGTTAAAGGTCCTGGTTCAGGCCGTGAAGGTGCAATCCGTTCTTTATCTCAATCAGGCATTGAAGTAGTAATGATCAAAGACATCACTCCTTTGCCTCACAATGGTTGCAGACCTCCCAAAAAGAGAAGAGTATAAATCAAAAGGCAATAAGCAACAGACAAGGATGCAAAAGCTGCCTATTGTCAATTGTAAATTGCCAATTTTTCATAACCGGGTGCATTATTAATTTTCGATTTTTAATGATGATGCACCGACACTAAAAAATCAAGAACAAACTATGGCTCGTTACACAGGACCAAAAACCAAAATCTCACGTATTTTCGGAGAGCCTATTACAGGTAATGGTAAATGGTTGACAAAAAACAGCAATCCTCCCGGGATGCATGGAGCAGCGCGCAAGCGAAAAAGTCTTGGCGAATACGCTCTTCAACTACGGGAAAAACAAAAAGCCAAATACACTTACGGCTTATTGGAAAAACAATTCCGTAACACATTTAATGAAGCTTCACGCCGTAAAGGTGTGACCGGCGAGCAATTGATAAAATTGCTGGAAGCACGCCTCGATAATACAGTTTTCAGGATGGGTATTGCCCCAAGCCGGCAGGCTGCACGCCAGTTAGTTTCTCACAAACACGTTACTGTTAATGGCGAAGTAGTAAATATCCCTTCTTTTACATTAAAACCGGGAGATGTGGTAGGACTTAAAGATAAAGCCGCTCACAATTCTTCCATCACTTCAAACATTCGTCCGAAAAACCCAAAGTTCAATTGGATTGAATTTAATGAAGGAGAAATGAAAGGAACATTTATCGCTTATCCTGAAAGGGAAAGTGTTCCTGAAAATATTAAGGAATCACTTATCGTCGAATTGTACAGTAAGTAATTCTCCCGGATTAAGAAAGGGAATAAAAAAAGTTTCAAACATTTAAAAAATCTTCCTCAATAGAAGAGGGAGATAAAATCTAAAACAAAATAAAAAATGGCCATTTTAAATTTTGTACAACCAGACAAAATTGTTCTTCAAAAAAGTACAGATTTCGAAGCGCAATTTGAGTTTCGCCCTCTAGAACCGGGCTATGGTGTTACCATCGGTAATGCTCTTCGCAGAGTATTACTTAATTCTTTGGAAGGTTATGCAATCGTTGGTGTCAGCATTGCTGGTGCCGATCATGAATTTGCAACAATAAAAGGTATTACAGAAGATGTAACTGAAATAATTCTTAATCTGAAGCAGGTGCGTTTTAAAAAGAAAACTGACCAGGACAGCAATACAGAAAAAATCAGTTTATCACTAAAAAATAAAACTGAATTTACCGCAGGAATGATCGGGGAAGCATCTCCGGCATTTGAGGTAATGAATCCGGAACTGCTGATTTGCACTATGGATACTTCCGCAAAACTTGATATTGAAATTACTATTGCCAAAGGGCGTGGTTATATCCCGGCGGAAGAAAGCAAAGAAAAAAGCTCTCATTTTGGCTACATTCCTATTGACGCAATTTATACGCCCATAAAGAATGTAAAATACAGTATTGAAAACACAAGGGTTGAACAGAGAACTGACTTTGAAAAATTAGTAATGGATGTAGTTACTGATGGTACTATTCATCCTGAAGAAGCAGTGAAGCAGGCATCAAGAATCCTTATTCAGCACCTGATGATCATCACGGATGAAAATATCACTTTTGATAATAAGGAAGAAAAGAAAGAAGATCTGGTTGATGAGCAAACTTTGCAGCTTAGAAAAGTATTGAAAACGCCTCTGGAAGATTTGGATCTTTCTGTAAGAGCATTCAATTGCTTAAAAGCCGCTAAAATCAATTCACTAAGTGAACTGGTTCAGTACGAACAGGAAGACCTCATGAAATTCAGAAACTTTGGTCAGAAATCACTTAGCGAGATTGAGCAGGTGTTGAATGAAAGAGGCCTCGGTTTCGGATTGGATCTAAGTAAAATAAAATTAGACGAAGAATAATTAATTTCCCCATTTTCAAATTTTCACATTAGCCCTGTAATTCCTGACACGGTATAGGGTTTTAAAACAACAGTCATGCGTCACGGAGACAAAATCAACAATTTAGGCAGAACAGCGAGCCACAGAAATGCGCTGTTAATTAACCTTACTTGCCAGCTTTTTGAACACAAAAAGATTGTTACTACATTGGCAAAAGCAAAAGCGCTTCGTCCTTTTGTAGAACCGATTATTACTAAATCAAAGGAAAATACCACTCACCAACGACGCGTGGTTTTCAGCCGCTTGCAGGATAAAGCAGCAGTGAAAGAACTGTTTGATGTGATCAGCCCAAAAATCGCTTCACGTCCGGGAGGATATACAAGAGTGATTAAACTGGGAAGAAGAGTAGGAGACAATGCTGAACTGGCTTTGATAGAATTGGTTGATTACAACGAAATCTATGGAAAAGGAATAGGCGCAACAGAAACTGCAGGAGTTAAGAGAACCCGTAGGGCAGGGCGTAGTAAAAAATCCTCAGAAGCCAAAGAAGAAACAAAACCTATTGCTGAAGCTAAGCCTGAAGCAGAGGTAAAAGCTAAAACCGAAGAGCAACCGACATCTGAAGCCGCAATAGATGACGCTGGAAAAGGTTTAGACGAAAAAAACGCGGGGGAACCGGATACTGAAGAAAAAAAATAATTTTTAAATCATAAAGCCTGCCTTAGTCGCAGGCTTTTTTAGTGCGTCAGGCATGTATATCAGCTATAGGGTGCAAGTCCCGAATACGCTTTACAGTAGGGAGTATTAGCCAAGAGCAAGGGTGTCCACTGCGAGGTGGAATCTGAAGGAAGCTGGCGGCAAACATTTGGGCCTACGAACAGAAATTGCATATAAGGCAGGGTACTGTGGGTGATGCTGCTAAACAAACAAAAGCCCAATACTGTACAGAACAGTACCATGTAAATGCAGAGGCTACATGAATGGAAAGCGGATATACTTACCCTGAGAGGTCCCGATAAAATCGGGAAGTCAGCAGAGGTCATAGTAATCCGGAAACGAGCTGCACCCCTGAATGGGCAACTGCGGAGGTCTCACGCAAGGACGAAGGGCTGAATGTTAGAAAGGAGGGAGAAATTAGAAGGTTTATGGCAAAAGCTTTGAGCAACCGAAACACTTTAGAGAACTACTCACGCGAGGATAAGCCGGAAGCTAAAAGTAAAACGTGAGAGGAGTTGAGCTAAGTCATGCATCCGATAAGGACTACCCCCGGTAGGAAGTTTTTTTTTAGTAATATGCTTGAAGAAATATTAGACATCCGAAACGTTACCAAAGCCTTGAAGCAGGTAACTGCCAACAAGGGAGCCGGAGGTATAGATGGTATGCAGACCGATGAACTTCGAGACTACCTGAACGCTAACTGGCAAACGCTAAGGAAGGATATCTTAGAAGGCAATTACAAGCCGCAGGCTGTGCGCAAGGTAGAGATACCAAAAGCACAGGGCGGGTCAAGAATGTTAGGAATACCCACAGTAGTTGACAGGTTGTTGCAACAAGCCATTGCCCAATGGTTAAGCCCGAAGTATGAAGAAGAATTTTCCCAATACAGTTATGGGTTTAGAGAAGGTCGCAATGCACATCAGGCGGTGCTGCAGGCGCAATCAAATTTAAACGAAGGATATGAATGGGTGATAGAACTGGATTTGGAAAAGTTTTTCGACAAGGTACATCACGACCGGCTGATGAGTACGCTGGCAAAGAAGATAACAGATAAGCGAACGTTAAAGCTTATACGCAGTTATCTCAGCAGCGGTATCATGGAAGGCGGTGCGACAAGCGCCCGCACGGAAGGCACACCACAGGGCAGCCCGCTGAGCCCGTTGTTATCAAACATTGTTTTAGACGAACTGGACAAAGAGCTACTGGCAAGAAGCCATCGATTTGTACGGTATGCCGATGATTGCAGTATCTATGTAAAGAGTGAGAAATCGGCGCGACGGGTTATGGAGACAATCATAAAGTTCATAGAAGGCAAATTAAAACTGAAAGTAAATCGTACAAAAAGCAAAGTAAGCAAACCGACAGAAAGTTCGCTGTTAGGATTTTCATTTTACAAAAAGGAGAACAGATGGGAGACACGCATTTCTCCCAGGTCATTAGTAAGAATAAAGGAAAAGATGAAGGAGAAAACCAAGCGTAGCGACCCATCATCAGCGGAAGAAAAGATAAAGAAAATGGAAGCAATAATCAGGGGTTGGGTAAATTATTTTGCGATAGCCAAAGCCAAAAGTAAGATGGAAGAACTGGACAAATTAGTACGGACAAGACTAAGAATAGGTATATGGAAACAATGGAAAAAGTCCAAGACAAAACGGATACAGTTAATAAAATTGGGCATTCCAAAACAGAAGGCTTACGAGTGGAGCAACAGCCGCAAAGGACTTTGCAGAGTAGCTCATAGTCCGGTACTCAGTCGTGCTCTGAACAACGAATACTTTACACGGTTAAAGTACATCGGGTTTACTAACTATTACTATTGGAAAACGGAACATCAGAGGAAACTTTTCTAACAAACCGCCGTATACCGAACGGTACGTACGGTGGTGTGAGAGGACAGGTAGTCAGTTAATGACTACCTTCCTACTCGATTGCCTGCTTTTTGCAGTAAACAAACAAATAAGTCAAATTTTACAATAATTATTTCAGATCATTTTCTTTTCTTTGCAAAACTTTATTCATGTCTGATACACAATCTCCCAAGCCAGCAATTTTAATTCTCGAAGACGGAAACATTTTTCATGGAAGATCTTTTGGCAAAATCGGAACCACCACCGGTGAAATTTGTTTTAACACCGGGATGACGGGCTACCAGGAGGTTTTTACTGATCCAAGTTATTACGGCCAGGTAGTGATCATGAACAGCGTTCATATCGGGAATTATGGAATTAATAAAAATGAGGTAGAAAGCGATTCCATCAAAGTAAAAGGAATTATCGGGAGAAATCTTGAAGAACAATATTCCCGGTTTGCGGCCGATCATTCTTTACAGGAATATTTTGAAAAGCAAAATATTGTTGCCATCGACGGCGTCGACAGCCGTGCTTTGGTTATTCATATTCGTGAAGCAGGCGCAATGAATTGTATTATTTCTTCTGAAAATAAAGATGTGGAAGAACTAAAGAAAATTCTCGCTTCCGTTCCTTCAATGGCCGGACTGGAATTAGCTTCAGCGGTTTCCACAAAATCTGAATATACTTTGGGAGATGAAAACAGTAAAATAAGGATTGCAGTTTTAGATTTTGGAATTAAGAAAAATATTTTGAATTGCCTTGTTGAAAGAGGAGCTTATGTAAAAGTATTTAATGCCAAAACAAGTTTCGAAGAATTGCAAAAGTTCAATCCGGATGGTTATTTCATCAGTAATGGTCCCGGCGATCCGGAACCAATGGATTATGCGGTGGATACTGTAAAAAAAATCCTAAAAGAAGAAAAGCCTTTATTCGGAATTTGCCTGGGGCAGCAATTGTTGGCTCTTGCTAATGATATTCCCACTTTTAAAATGCATCACGGCCATCGCGGATTAAATCATCCTGTAAAAAATATTATTACCGGCAAATGTGAGATTACCACACAGAATCACGGTTTTGGCGTAAACGCAGAAGCGGTGAGAAAAAATAATAATATTGACGTTACTCACATTAATTTAAATGATGATTCTGTAGAAGGAATCCGGCTGAAAGATCGTCCCGCATTTTCTGTGCAGTATCATCCTGAATCAACGCCGGGCCCTCATGACAGCCGATACTTATTCGATGAATTTTTTGACATGATCAGATCCTGACAAACTATTACTTTTTGTCCTTTAAAATTGGCTCGTAATTTTCTTTAGTTTTGTATTATGAAATTATCAATTATCAACGGGCCAAACTTAAATCTTCTTGGCACAAGAGAACCAGGAGTTTATGGATCAGAAAGCTTTGAACATTTTTTTCAAAAACTTCGCAAAGAATATGAAACTATCGACTTTGATTATTTTCAAAGTAACGTAGAAGGTGAACTTATCAACGAGATCCAGGAATCTGCGAAACATATGGACGGAATTATTCTTAATGCCGGAGGTTATACTCACACATCAGTTGCCATCGGCGACGCGATTGCTGCTGTCCAAATTCCGGTGGTAGAAGTGCATATTTCAAATGTGGAAGCACGCGAGGAATTTCGAAAACTTTCTCACATTTCTGCAAAATGTGTAGGGACTATTTCCGGCTTCGGTTTAAAAAGTTACCTGCTTGCCGTAGAATCTTTTGTAAAACATATTTAAGCATCCAAAAAAAATTTTAGAAAATAAAAATCATGGAATTTGCTTTTACTATTCTGCAATAAAGGCAGTAAAGGAACAAATAAGCAGAATTTTTATTTCGCTTATTCAGTGTATGCCAGGGAAAAATTATTAGCAGCTTCAGAAATGGAACTCAAATCTTTTTTATCCAACTTAATGTTCAAAGCGCCAACATTATCTTTCACCTGTTTTTCATTTCTGGCTCCTACCAATACACATCCAATTCCCGGTTGATTCATTGTCCAATTGATAACCAATTGTGCAAGTGAAGCCTCATATTTATCAGCAATCGGCTGCAACTTTTGAAGTAAATTGTTTGTTCTTTCGATATTTTCATCAGTGAAAAAACGATTTCCTTTTCTTGAATCTCCTTCTCCAAACTTATGTCCCGGTTTGATCTTGCCTGTAAGCAAACCCCTTTGCAACGGACTGTACGGAATAATACTCATTCCTTTTTTGATTGCCTGCGGAATCACGTCCTTTTCAATATTTCTATTGATAAGAGAGTAGGGCACCTGGTTTGAGGCGAGCTGAATTGTTTTTAGCGCTTCGTCAACCTGCTCTGTATTATAATTGCAAACGCCCGCTGCTCGTATTTTTCCCTGCTCAATTAATTTTTGTACCGCTTCAAAGGTTTCATGCATGGGCGTTGTAGGATCGGGCCAGTGAATTTGATACAGGTCTATGTAATCGGTTTTTAATCTCCTTAAACTGTCTTCACACTCCTGCATTATTCTTTCCTTCGATGCCCATTTATATATTTTTAAAGGTTTCCCTTCGTTATCAGTTGTATCAAAATGAGGCTCGCCTTGTGCGGTTTTCCAATTCATGCCAAACTTGGTTAAGAGTTGGTAAGAATCTCTCGGCTTTTCCTCCAGAGCTTTTCCTACAATTTCTTCACTTCTGCCAAAACCATAAACCGGGGCAGTATCTATCGTAGTTATGCCTGAATCGTAAGACGCCTGGATGGCTTTTATTGCATCATCTTCCTCAGCGCCGCCCCACATCCACCCGCCAATTGCCCATGCACCAAATGCAATCGGTGTTACTTTTACATCTGATTTTCCTAAAGTTCTTAATTCCATTTTATTTCTTTTGTCGCAAAGGTTCAAAAAAAGTGCCATAAGGAGTAAAAAAAGACTGCTTCAGTAAATAAACAAATTTTTCAGCTTTTAATTTTGTTTTCTATGTAACGGTAGCATATAAACGCAGTTTTATTTTTTATACAATAAAAGGCAATCCACCCAAATATTTACGCAAGTAAAATTTATCGCGGATTGCCTTTGTAATCAAAAAAAATAGAACAGGAACATTTTAAAAGCAACTTATTCTTTTAAAACTTCGCGGGTCTTTTCGGAATATCGGATGTTTAAAAAATACGTTTTTTAGTTCGCAGATTTTAAAAATGCTACTACTTTAGTTACTTCCTGGTCAGTAAGGTTTGCTTTGTAGCGCATGTGTTCTCCAACGGCTTCCCATTGAGCATCGCTGTAAATGTTAGGCGGTGGAGTGTTATGACAGCGTGTACAGTTTTCAGCCCAAAGCTGAGCTCCGGGTTTGGCTGCAATTAACGCAGGCGTCTTACAGCTTCCGAGAATGGCAACTACCGTGATAAAAACAATGCTTATTAGGATAGTAAGAGTTTTAAGCTTCAATATATTTTTCATGACTGGTGGTTTTAAAATTTATACAGAGTGCGGATAATAAATTCGTTGTTTAATTTGGTTCCGGCATCGGTTTGGATATTGTATCCAAAATTTACCTGGCTGCTCCACGTAAACCAATAGGTGAGGTCTAATGTAAATTGTTTAGAAGGATCGCCACCCCACAAAGCACTTTTTGGAGGATCATATTGCGCATATCGCGCGCCAAGTTCCAGGTCGTGAACAAAGTTGTTTGCAGAACCCGTAGGCCGTACCGTACCTGCGAGATACCAGGAATTTCCTTTATTATCGAACGTATAGTCACTGGTAGCTCCGGTGTCATCCGTTACGGTATAAGTTGTGTTGCCGGTTTTGGTTTCTTCATACTGGCCCATAAGCCTGATCATTGTTACATTTAGTGTTTTGTAAAAATTAAAATCGGCTCCGTAGGACGAACTGCTTACATTCTGATATTTCGATCCCATGTCACCGGTTTGTCCTGTATATTGTCCAAACGCGTCTATCTGTAAAGAAGAATTGGAAAAGGGCAGAATTCCTATTTTTCCACCGATGGCTTTATTCTTATTGTTATCAGTTAAGGATTCGTAACTCATATGGCCGGTCATATTATCTGAAAGGCCATCCTCATTTATAATTAATTGCGGACCATTAGCCAGGTACAAATCATAAAGCATTTTTGCACTTCCCGCCTGAAAGCCTCCCTGCGCGCCGAAACCTACCAGATCTGTCGGCGCCATTCCATCATCGGATAAGCCTATTGGTCCGACAGGAAAACGACTTACAAAGCCTTCTCCAAACATGTCAAGAACATTTCCCCAGGGAGCAGCAAACTTGCCGGCATGTAGCGTTAACCAGGAATTGACACGATAATGTAGATTGAGTGCTTCAAGACCAAAACCAAAACTTCCGTCATCCTGCATTTCCATTTTTAATCCGCTCTCAAGGAAGAGCCTGTCATTGATTTTTGCCAAAGGCATAAGCATCAGTGTTAAAGGCACAAAAGTGTTTCCGTCTTTTGAGGCCATGAACATGGAGGATGCAGCGCCTGTCAGTAAAAAACTTTCCGATCCGGGATTTGGAGAATTGGGTGTTCGAACAGTTTGTAAAGGTTCGGCTACTGTAGTTGTTGAATCCTGTGCTTTGCAGAGGGGTGAAAGCAGCAATAACAGGCCGATAGCCGGTAATTTTCGTTTTAATTTGTTTAAAGGTTGCATAACATTTTAATATAAGTGTGAATGGATTTTTAGTGTTTTTTAGCAAGTGTTCTTATATAATTTATGATTGACCATCTTTGATCAGGATGCAAAACTGCTTTAAATGGTGGCATTGCTGTACCAGTGTGGCCTTCTGAAATTTTATAAAACAAAGTGCCGTCAGATTCAGCTTGTACGGCTGCAGACGTATGATCGGCGGGCTTCGGATGCAATGAGGTAGCTGCGGGCCCATCTCCCTTTCCGTTGTTACCGTGGCAGGGAGCACAATATGCCTGGTACAATACCTTACCGCTTTTTACAGTTGAAGAATTGCTGGGAACAGGGTTTGCAAGATCTGCGGCGGCTTTAGGAACCGGCCATGAATTTGATTGTGCATTGGTGACTTTCTGGCCAAAAGAAAAACAAACACTTAGGATTAGGATCTTTAAGAGGTACCGGCGATCATTTGAGTTGTTCATAATTTTTGTGATTTAAATTGAAGGATGAATTTTAAAGGCTCTTTTTATTGTTACTCCAATAAATGTTACAACATCTAATTATTTCACAAAACTCGGGTAGGAGTCGTTAGTTGAAAATGACTCCTGTCAGGGGTAAAAATGATTCAAATCATATTGTAATGATAAAAGCGAAAGATTTTTAGGAGCGCATTTTCTCAAGCAGATTGTTTAGCTGGTCAATCTCTTCAGTGTTTAGATTGGATAGAAACGAATCCATGTCTTCGCTCCTCTTTTCGATTTTTCTCAGGAGATCAAGTCCCTTTTGAGTAATGATTACATCAACTCTCCGGCGATCTTTTGCATTTAATTCGCGTTGAACCAGCCCCTTTTTTCGGAGGCCTTCTACCACTCTTGAAGCATCCGAAGCCTTATCTAACATCCGAAGTTGAATCAGCTTTACTGTAAGTGCGTGAGGATATCGTCCTTTCAGGATTCTGAGAACGTTATATTGCTGGATGGTTATTTTGAATTTATTAAACAATTCATTGTGCAGGTTGATAATCCATCTTCCTGAATAAATCAGGTTGACGGTAGCTTTATGATACGCATTTCTAAACGATGTTAGTTGTTGTATGGCTTCTTCAATTTTTTTCATCAATTAATTCTTTAAAAGGAAATCCGGCGGATGACTCAAAATCGCTGTGAAAGCTAAAGTTAATTCATTAAATAAAAAGCAAACATAAATCTCAACAGCAGTAAACGAACAAAAAAATCACTTTCTTGTTCTTAGCTACCTGATTCAACTTTTTGGAATCGTAAAAAAGAAACTCGTGCCTTTTCCAACTTCAGATTCAATCCAGATTTTTCCTCCAAGGTTTTCAATTATCTTTTTAGTAATTGCCAAACCAATTCCTGTTCCTGAATACGCGCCATTGTCGTGTAACCGCTGAAAAATAACAAAGATCTTTTCAAAATATTCTGACTCAATTCCGATTCCGTTGTCTTTTATTTCAAACTGCCAATGTGTATTAAAGTCTTTTGCACAGATTGAAACATGAGGAAGCAAACCATTTTTTAGCTGATTGTATTTCAAACTATTGCTAATAAGATTTTGAAAAACCTGTCTTATTGCCGTTCTGGGTACAGCAAGTGTAGGAAGTTTACTTACCTTAACAATAGCTTTCGTTTCTTCAAGTTGTTTTTGATGCATGTTTAAAATATCATTTATCAGCATGCTCAAATCCACATCTTCAGGTTTATCCACATTTCTTCCCGCACGTGAAAATTCGAGCAAATCAAGAATCATTTGTCGCATTCTTTTTGCCCCATCAACCGCAAAGTGTATGTATGTTTTTCCTTTTTCATCCAGGATGTCGTTGTACTTTTTTTCTATCTGGGTAAGGAAATTCGTTACCATTCTTAGTGGTTCCTGTAAGTCGTGCGAAGCAACATATGCAAATTGTTCCAGTTCCTGGTTTGAGGTAACAAGCTCTTTTGCCCTGGCTTCCAATTGTTCGTTAAGTAACTTAAGTTGTATCTCGCTTTCTTTCAATTTTGATATATCTCTTGAAGCTCCAATCATTCTGACCGCCTTACCATTTTTGTCTCTTATAACATAACCGCGGTCATACACGGTTGCATACGAACCGTTTGGTTTTAAGAAACGATACTCATCCTCCCAATAATTTTCATTAGGATCTTGAAAAAGCATATTCATTTTTTCGGTTATTTTTTTCCAATCATCCGCATGTACGTGACTTTGCCAAAAGGTATTCACTTCAAACGAAGCAACGTCCTCATAGCCCAAAAGATTTTCCAGGGTTTTATCCGGCCTCTCCACTCTATTATTCTCAAGGTCCCAGTCCCATATTGAATCGTTGCTTGCTTTTGCAACAATTGCGTATCTCTTATTACTTATTCTTAAAGCCTCTTCAGCTTTTCTTCTTTGATCAATATCCTGAACACTTCCATAAACCCTTGCGCACTTGCCATTTACAAATTCCGTTTCACCAATCATACGTATCCAACGGTTTTTTCCTTTTCCTGTAATTATAGGTATTTCAACATCAAAAGGAGTTCCTTTTTCAACTGCATTTTCAAAAGCTTTAGTAATGGTTTCAAGATCTGACTCCACTTTGTAAAAATCTTTTATTTTTTCAAGTGTAAAAACATAATCAGTTTCCACTTCATGAATTTCTTTTGTAATATGAGACCAGTAGATGGAATGATTGTTTTCTACATCAAATTCGTAACTACCTATTCTTGCAAGAGTAGTAGCTTTATCCAAAAGGTCTTGTAATTCTTTCCTTTCCGTTATATCCTGCATGCCGCCAGCCATTCTAAGCGCCCTACCTTCTTCATCCCTGACAAAAACCCCTTTATCTAAAACATGCGCGTAAGTATTATCAGCTTTTCGAAAGCGATATTCTACAGACCAGTTGGATTTAGTACTCTTAACTGCATTTTTTAAATTGCCTGTAACCCATTGAAAGTCTTCAGGATGAATCTTTTTCCTCCAAAAGCTTTCCTCCAATTGAATGTCGCTTCTGTGATAGCCAAATATTGTTTGAAATCCTTCGCCCCAATATGCTTCTTTTGTTGTGAAATCATAATCCCAAATTGCGTCTGAAGTGGCTCTCGAAACCATTTGGTATCTCTGCTTACTTTCTTCCAGTGACAACTCAAGAATTTTTTGGGCTGTAATGTCTTGCACCGTGCCTTCCAACGCGACAAGTTTCCCTTCTTCATCCTTTTTAAATTTGCCGTTCTCACGTATCCATTTAATGGTTCCATCCGGAAGAATGATACGGTATTCTCCTTCATGGTCTAAAACTTTATTATACGTTTCTTCCCGGTTTTTGTAATAAACTTTCTTTGTCATCGGGATGGATCATTCCCAATCAAATCATCAAAAGTTGGATTATAAGCCCCTTTTTTCAAACCTGCCATAGTATAAATTTCATCCGACCAATAGATATTGAAATTCTCTAAATTGAGTTTCCAATATCCAAGCCGGGCAATTTTTTGAGCAGAAATAAGTTTTTTCTCGCTGTCTTTTAATTCCTGCAAGGTTCTTTCTCTACCGGTTACATCAAAAGAGTCTATCACCATACAATTCCTGTTTCTAAAAGAACATTTATGTCCCGATACTTCCGCTTTTATTCTTGAACCATCTTTCTTTACCTGGGTAAATATCCCGAAATGAACAAGCCCTTCCAGGTTCTTAAGCCCTTCATGAATCTTCGCCATGCGGTGTAATTCCTCTGGTGGCTTTAATTGGTTTGTGGTCATCCTCAGGAATTCCTCCCGGCTATAACCGTATTTTTTTACAGCAGTTTCATTTACATCAAGTATCCGGAGTGTTTCCAGGTCGAAAATCCATTTTGGTGACGCACTGTATTCAAACAAAAACCGGTATTTTTCCCCGCTTTCTCTTAACTCCAGTTCAGCTATTTTTTTTTCGCTAATGTCATGGAAGTTGTCAACTATGCCGTTAATGGCCGGATCATGAAGCATGTTGGTGATTGTACCTTCGTACCAAACCCAATTTCCATTTTTATGTTTACAACGGCATTGAATTACAGGTAAAGAAATACCCGGCTTCTGCAGGCACTCCGCCATTCTTTCTTTTATTAAAGGCAAGTCGTCGGGGTGAACGACGGTATAAAGGGAAAGTTGCAGGGTTTCTTCTTCCGTATATCCTAACACCCGTTTAATGGACGGAGAAGCATAAGTCGGTTTTCCTTCTTTATTTAGAATAACAACAGCATCCACTGTATGTTCGATCAAAGCGCGAAAGCGTGTTTCAGCAGCTTCCAGTTTATCAATATATTGCCGGCGTTCTTTTTCCAGTTGCCGTTTTTCGAGGGCGGAATTGATTGCAATAGGCAAGCGTTCCATTCGGTCTTTGTTGATGTAATCAGAAGCGCCTGATTTCACAAGGTCTACTATTTTTTCTATCGGTATATGATCGCTCACCAGGATAAACGGAATCCTTGCATCATCCCTTTTTAATATTTCTAAAGCTTCTGATGAACGAAAGGAATTGGAACATTCTTCACCAAGAATGATGTCGGCAGGAAATTCTTTTAAAACTTTCGCAAATTTTTCCCGCGTATTTGCTATTCGCTGCTCAAAGCATATGCTGCCTTTGCTGAGGGCTTCATTTATTTCTAATACATCATTTTCATCTTTGTAAATGCAAATGATTTTTAACTTATTTTCCATGGATTATTGTTACCGTAAGAGCAGTTTTGTTACTACTGAAAGTAGTTTCCTTTAAACAGATTCCTCCTGAATTTATTTTGCAAAGAAGCTTATTATTTTTAATTCGTTTATAAATAGCAGCATGATTTTCGTCATATCTCTTAAAAAAAAGCTAGGAAAGCCTTTTGGTATATAGCTGGCAGTATATTTTAACAAAGAATTTCATTGCTTTATTGTTTTAGCGGGCACTTAATTAACGTTATACGCATGTTGGTTTGTCTTCGCCAGTTTATTGTATTTATTTCTATATTCAATAGGTGTAAGTCCTGTGATTTTCTTAAAGGTGCTGCGAAAGGCTTTGGTATCGGTATAACCTACATCATACATCACTTCGTTGATATTTTTTCGGCTGCTTTCAAAACTTCTTTTGGCTGCTTCTATCTTTACGCGCTGAATGTAGGTGAGCACAGAATTGTTGGTCGCGCGCTTAAACCTTCTTTCAAAACTACGCCTTCCTACAGCTACTTTATCGGCCAATGCATCAACCGTAATTTTTTCTTCAATATTTTTTTCGATATAATCCTGAACATTTTTTACAGCCTCATCGTTATGTTCTTTTTGCCCTTTAAAAATGGCAAATGGGAATTGGGTATTTTTATCAATGTCAACCAAAAAATATTTGGAAGCGAGTATCGCTGTTGCGCGATCAGTGTATTTTTCAACCAAATGCAACAAGAGACTCCAATAAGAATTGGCGCCGCCACTTGAATAAATACCTTTATCTTCAGTGATGACTTTTCCATCGACCAACTCTACTTCCGGAAACATATTACGAAACTGATCGGCTGCATTCCAATGAGTAGAACATTTTTTCCCATTTAATAACCCGGTGGAAGCAAGCAGGAACGCGCCGATGCAAAGAGACGCCAGTTCGGCTCCTTTATCATGCTGCTGTACAATCCAGGGAATATAGTCTTTGTTTAATTTCAATGCCGTCGGTATATCACCGCTTATTGCCGGGATAAAAATAAGATCTGTCTGTTCCACTTGATTTAATAATTTGTCAACATGGACAGTAAACAAACAATTATTTAATTTTACTGTTTTGGTTAAGGCGACCAGTTGTATCTCAAATAAAGGCTCTTTGCCTGCAGTTTGCAAAAACTCGTTTACAGCCCGAAACATATAATGCGGATCCGCCACTGCTTCTATCACAGCAGTTTCAGGAACTAAAATAGAAACATTTTTCATGGGCTAAAGATAGAAAATTTTTATGTCGCAATACGCCTTTTAATTGTCGTTTTTGTACATCTCTTTTTTTTAATAAGCAAATTACATTTGTATTCAAAAATCAATAAAAAAATGGAAACAAAAAAAACAATCACCGTAGAAACAACCGTCAAAGCGCCGGTTGAAAAAGTTTGGAAAACATGGTCAACTCCTGAAGACATCATTCAATGGAACAACGCATCTGATGATTGGCATACGACAAGGGCTGAAAATGATTTGCGGGCAGGTGGAAAATTTATGGCGAGGATGGAAGCAAAAGATGGAAGTGCGGGATTTGATTTTGAAGGTGTATATGATGAAGTAAAGCCAAACGAACTGATCGAATACACAATCGGTGATGGCCGTAAAGTGAAAGTTACTTTTTCGCCCGATGGAGATGAAACAAAAGTGACAGAAACTTTCGAAACAGAAGACACCCATTCCCCGGAAATGCAGAGAACAGGCTGGCAGGCCATACTTGACAATTTTAAAAATTATACGGAATCAAAATAATCGCTCTTAAAACTATATAAAATGAAAGGTCCCATCACACCCTGTCTTTGGTTCAATAACCAGGCGGAAGAAGCAGCAAATTTTTACACGTCAATTTTTGAAAATTCTAAAATTGAATCGGTAAGCCGTTATCCAAAAGAAGGATTTGAAGTTCATCACCAAAAAGAAGGAACTGTAATGACGGTGGTATTTGAGATCAACGGACAAAAATTTACCGCTCTAAATGGAGGTGATCAGTTCAAATTTTCTGAAGCAATTTCCTTCCAGGTTTTTTGTGAAACGCAGGATGAGATTGACTATTACTGGGAAAAACTTTCTGAGGGGGGAAGTGAAGGCCCTTGCGGTTGGCTCACAGATAAGTTCGGTTTGTCATGGCAAATTGTTCCGTCTATAATGGGACAACTCATGAGCAATCCTGCAACTTCCGGGAAAGTAATGGCGGCGTTTATGCCGATGAAAAAACTGGATATCGAAACTTTGAAACAAGCTGCCGAGGGTTAATTAAAATTTACACTCAGTCAAAATTAAAGAACATGTCAACTATTAATTCTTATTTAAGATTCAATGGCAATTGTAGCGAAGCGATGACTTTTTACAAAGATTGTCTCGGCGGCGAACTAACGATGCAAAAGGTTGGAGAATCTCCCATGGCGGGAAATATGCCGCAACAAATGCAGGACAAAATCATGCATGCAACATTAAAAAATGATGGCTTTATTATAATGGGGTCCGACCTTTGTGATGAGAAGGGTTTGGTAAAAGGCAACGATGTTTCCCTGATGCTCGATTGCGACAGTGAAGAAGAAATAAAAGCTGTTTATGAAAAATTATCGCAGCGCGGAAAGAAAACGCATCCATTGGAAAAAACTTTCTGGAATGCTCTATTTGGCGATCTTACAGATAAATTTGGTATTAACTGGTTGTTGCATTATCAAATGGAAAATATCTCAGAGGTTTCCGAAAATTGATTTTACTTTTTAATCAGAAAAGCAGATTTGCCGAAATTCTTTTTCCGTTGGATCCTGCTTTCATTCTTTTAAATTCGTAATCTCTAAATTCAAAAAATATGTTGAAAGAATCAAAAGCATTCAGCAGCTTTTCTGTAGACGATCTGCTAAAAGCTAAAAATTTTTATACAGATGTACTTCAGGTACATGTTGCTGACAACCCAATGGGATTGATTGAACTTCATTTTGGCGAAGATCATAAAACGCTGATATACCCAAAGCCTGATCACCAGCCGGCAACCTTTACTGTCCTTAATTTTCCCGTGGAAAACATTGAAAAAACAGTTGATGAACTGGCGGCCAAAGGAGTTGTATTTGAACAGTATGAATACCTGCATACAGACGCCAAAGGAATCAGCAGAAATCCCCAAGGGCCTAAAGTCGCGTGGTTCAAAGATCCTGCAGGAAATATTTTGTCGGTTATACAGATGTAATTTTTAAATTTTTCTTAAATCAAATAAATGGTAACGCCACCCGTAGACGCAAAAGAGTTGCCTGGCGCTCTTGATAAAACCTGGAATGAACTTATTCAGTTGGTTTCTTCAGTTGATGAAGCCGGCATAAATAAAATCCCTTTCGAAAAAAGCTGGACCGTTGCGCAACTGGCAACTCATGTTACCAGGTCTAACAACGGCATGACAAAGATTTTTAAAACCACCGGAGCGCCTGCCGAACGCGATCCCGCAAGGGGAGCTGCTAAAATGAAATCAATTTTTCTTGATTTTAATGCAAAATATCAATCGCCCGAATTTATTATTCCTGAAGTGAAAGAATATGACCGTAAGACAGTTGTAGATGACCTGGAAAATTCAATCCGGCAATTAAGAGAAGAATGTGGCAAACAGGATCTGTTACAGCTTTTAAACGTTAAAATTTTCGGTGAAGTGACCAAACTGGAATTGAATTATTTTGTTTTGTATCATACCCAAAGGCATATTCATCAGCTAAAAAATATGCTCAGGGAATTACACGATATTTCAATAGTAAACGAGTAAAAAAGAAAGATTTTTATTTTATCTTACTGTTCAAAAATAATAGTACCTGCCACAGCACCGAGGCTTAAAAGATAGCCGGTCATATCTTTTACAAATTCATCGGGGCCACAAACATAAAAGTTGCTGCTGAAGTCTCGGATCATTTCTATAAGATAGTTTCTGTCAATCCTTCTTTCCCTGAAACCAATTACGCCTTCACGGGTGAGAACATTGATGAAATCAGGGCCAAGGATATGATACAACTCTTTCCCGTAAATAATATCTGCTGAAGTTTTATTGGATAATATTAGTTTATTGCCTGCTATTATCTTCCGATTATAAAGATCACGGAATATGGCGATAAATGGCGTAACTCCCGCTCCTGCAGCAATGAAAACGCCAGGCCCTTTGTATTGAATTGTTCCGAAAATATCATGAAGCAGAAGCGTTGCGCCAGCATTTGTTTTTCCTAGTTGTTCGGTTACACCATGATGATCTTTATAGATTTTTATAGTGAATTCAAGATAAGGCCATTCATTCAGTGAAGTAAAAGTAAAAGGCCTCAACTCATTTCTCCATTCAGGAAGGTCGATGGAAACCACCGTTGCCTGCCCGGGAATAAAAGTATAGCCTTCCGGCTTTTCCACGATAAATCGCTTTACATCATGATTGATATAACTGCATTCCAAAATCTTTACCGGGTATTCATTCATGCGGCAGTTGTTTATTGATAAAGATAAAGCAGGATTTTTTAGCAGTAAATTAATTTTAGGAAGTGGTTGTAACGGCAAGGGTGAAACGCAAAGAAACGTTTGAACAGAAAAGGCAGTAAACCAATAAATCTGACTGATTTTAATTTCTGCGTCAATTGAATCCACTTCCGGAAATCCATTTGCGATAAGGTTTTTATGAATTGGTTTAAAAATGAAATTGAAATCATTTTCTCAATTAAACTTCTTTATTTCTTCTGCGTCATAGAAGTAATTCTCACAATTAAAATTACCATTATGAAACAGATTATTACACTTACAAAAGCCGATTATTTTGGATTAGCATTTATCTTCAGCACTGCCATTGCTTCATTTGTATATTCTATGGTTTATTTTATGTAGAAAAATGCAAAGTACATTAAAAACCAAACACAATCGATTCCCGGCAACAGTTCACTACATTGTTTTAGCAAATGTTGCCGCGGAATTTTCCTGAAAACTATTTTGTTAATCATTCCTTTTTATTTCCACGAACAATCACTTTTTCATAGCTTTATGATTACCATAATTGAAAAAGTAAACTATGAAAGCATTTCTCGTAACCGTATCATTTTTCTCTTTTTTTGTCTCGAAAGGCCAGCAACAAACTCATATTCCTGATTCAACATTTAACGGCCAAATTATTACAGACAAAAGTCATCACACAAAAATTTATCTTACCGGTTTTGAGCAAACGCTTGATAGCACCGGTGTTTATACCACAACTTATAATTTCGGTTACCGGTATTCAAGGCCAACATTTGATGTAAACATCAGTATGAAATTTGACAATCCTCTTCTTCCTGATGGCCCGATAGGATTTCAATATGGTCCTGTTGGTGTAGGCAGGTATAACGGTTCAGGTGGACTCAGAAACAACAACAAGTATTTATTTCTCCAGGGACAAATGACTGCCTCTGGCCATCATTTTTATATAAAAGTAAAAAGCAAGGAAAAGATTCACCCGGTTATAAACGGGCTCGACGGGCAATTGAATTTTTAAGAATTACAGATCAAAATCACATTCACCTTTTGCTGAAACCGGCTGGTTAAAGCCGCGTAAATCCCTTTCCTTTAACTTCTGTAAAAATTTTGGTTTTAAAGAATCACTTAAATTTTTTTTAGGTGATTCTTAAATAATTTCTGCAAGCCCTTTTTCAAAGAAGCCGGGGAAGGCCTTTTTCGGTTTCATGTATTTTAATCCAAAAGCCATAATGCTTTTTTCTTTGATGTACTTTATCGCATCGGGGATAGAATCAGTGACGTAATAAAGTTTCGCTTCATGTTCGGAAATGGTTCCTGTTTCCAGCATTTTTTGATTGTGCTCAACAATATTCTGATAAAATTCTTTATCAAAAATAATGATCGGAAACATATCGATTTTTCTTGTTTCTATTAAAGTAATCGTTCCGAAAAATTCATCTAAAGTTCCAAAACCACCCGGCATCACAATGAAAGCATAAGAATATTTTACCAGCAACATTTTCCGCAGGAAAAAATATTTTATATCTACCCATTTATCAAGGTAAGGATTGTGGTGTTGCTCCTGCGGCAAAACAATATTGCATCCTACACTTTTTCCGCCAACGTCTTTAGCGCCGCGGTTCGCAGCTTCCATAATGCCGGGACCGCCTCCGGTCATGATCGTGAAACCCAATTGCGCTATTTCTCCTGAAAGCTCTCTTGCTTGTTTATAAAATGCATGGTCTTCTTTAAATCGCGCGGAACCAAAAACCGTAACGCAGGGGCCGACGAAATGTAATGCCCTGAAGCCTTTTATGAATTCAAAAAAAACACTAACGGCATATTTGAAATTCTTCATGCGATCCTGTGGCCCTTCAAAAAACTGAATCTCTTTTTTTACATTTTTTTCATTTCCTGTTTCGTGAACTTCTTGCTTCATTCTTTTTCTTCAAACTTAATTGATTTGAAATATTCTTCACAGGAATTTTTTTGTAGCAAACCGGAAATAAAAATCTTCAACTTTTGTTTGTTTACTTTGAATCTTTTGAATGTGCCGATTCTTCTATTGATTAACTTACATTATAATATTAAAAAATGACCGGACAGGAAAAGCAGAAAGTTAAGCGCAATAAACTGCTGAAATTTCTCTCAATTTTAGGGCCGGGAATAACGACAGGCGCCGCTGATGATGATCCATCCGGCATTGCGACTTATTCTCAAACCGGCGCCCAGTTTGGTTATGGACAATTATGGACCGCATTATATATGCTTCCGTTTATGATCGGTGTACAGGAAGCGTGTGCAAGAATAGGAATGGTTACCGGCAAAGGGATTACAGCAAATATAAAAGCACATTATAGCCCAAAAGTGGTCTATTTTACCGTGAGCCTGTTAGTAGTCGCCAACGTAATTAATATAGGAGCAGACATTGGGGCAATGGCTGCCGCCGCCAGGTTAATTCTTCCTGTACCCTTTATTGTGTGGACTTTGCTTTTTACAGCCAGCATTTTATTCCTTGAAATTTTTACCACTTATAAAGTGTATGCAAGAATATTAAAATGGCTGGCGCTTTCTTTATTGGCGTATCCTGTAACCGTATTTATTATTGATATGAATTGGCTGACAGTTTTGAAAGCCACTTTTATTCCTCACATCGAATTTAACTTTGCATTCTTTTTTATCATCACAGGTGTGTTGGGAACAACTATTTCCCCTTATATGTTTTTTTGGGAAACTTCACAGGAAGTGGAAGAAATCAAAGAAAGAAACTGGATCAAACAGGGAGTACCACAAATAAGAAAAAGTAACATAAGAAGAATGCGTATCGACAACAATGCCGGTATGATTGTTTCTGAGATTACAACATGGTGCATTTTGGTTGTGAGCGCAACCGTTCTTCATAATTCAGGAATTACAGATATCCAAACTTCTGCCGATGCCGCAAAAGCCCTGGAACCTTTAGTCCGATCTTTCCCCCACGCGGGTTATTTATCAAAATTGATCTTTTCTATAGGTATTATCGGGCTTGGATTTTTAGCGGTTCCGGTTTTGTCAGGCTCTGCTGCCTATGCAGTTTCAGAAGCGGTAAACTGGGAATCGGGGTTTAATTTAAAATTAAAAAAAGCGCATGGATTCTATGGAATAATTACGATTGCAACCATTATTGGGCTCATTATGAATTTTGTTGGCATCTCTCCTGTAAAGGCACTGATTTATACAGCCGTCCTAAATGGTGTAGCATCGGTTCCTCTCATTTTTTTATTGATTAAAATATCATCTAACCCAACCATCATGGGGAACTACAAAAGCGGCTTTTTTTCAAAAGTAATTCTCTGGATCACTTTCCTTGCAATGGGCGCGGCAGCGCTTGCTACGCTGATTATGATATGAGAGATTATGATAAACTATCACAAAAATCCAGTTGTTTGAATCAGCTTTTACGTTCCCAATATGGCATCTACATTGAAGAATACTTTATAATTTCCTGCAATAATTTATCAGGACAGCAAATACTGTTTTTTTTATAACTTGCATATCTTCAGTCGTTTTTCACCTGGTTAATTTAAAAGATAGATTAAAATGGATACTCAATATAAATCCGTCCAAAACTTTGTAAACCTTCTTGATTACAACAACAATATTATTTTCAATATGTCGCCGGAAGAAGTTACCGAGGCAATTATTTCCGGAGATGCAGAGCGCGTAAGAAAAATTGAAGGTCAATTTGCGATTGTGGAAAAGGTAGGCCAGCAGGTGTTCATGGCACGTTCTATCGGAAGGCCAATGCGTTATTTTTTGGCAAAACAAGTTGCGGGGCCGTTGCTTATTGTGGCAGAAAGAATGGATGAAATTTATGAATTCCTGAAAAGCAAAAATCTTCATTCTCAATTTCATCCTTCTTATACGCGAATGGTGCCGGCGCATTTTGTGGTTAGATTAGAAGTGATTGGTTGCCCTGATCCGAACCCGGTTTACACACGTTATTTTGCTCCTCAACGAAATCGTTTGACAACTGATTTGGATGAAATAGGAAAAGCTTACATCGGCGCGCTTGCCAATGAATGTTCAAAAATGGCTGAAGACCATTCCGGAGAATGAACCGATTGGAGTTTTGTTTTCCGGTGGAATTGACAGCGGTTCTGTCTTCCTCGTACTTTATCATCTGATGTTAAAAATGGGGCTTTCTCCTCAACGATTAAAGGTGTTTACTCTTTCAGTCAATAACGGCCCTGACGCAGAACAGGCTCATCAGTTTTTATATCAACTTGGTTTATCTCTTTTTCTTGAAGTGCTCAATGTTTCACAAACCGATGTTAGTTATAAGGAGGCCATTAAAGTTGTAGAAGACTACAAGCCGCTGGATATTGAAGCAGCAACAATGGCGCTTTCTTTATGCAAACAAATTCGCAAACAATATCCCGATTGGAAATACCTCGCGGACGGCGATGGAGGTGATGAGAATCTAAAGGATTATCCGATTGAAGAAAATACAGAACTGACGATAAGAAGCGTGCTCAATAATACAATGCTTTACCAGGAAGGCTGGGGGGTTGATAAAATCAAACATTCTCTTACTTATACCGGAGGTCAAAGTCGCGGCCATGTTCGTTCTTACGCACCATCAAGGGTTTTAGGTTTTAAAGGATTTAGTCCTTACGCATTGCCGAATGTGATTGAAGTTGCTGAAGGAATTCCGTTTATTGAATTGACGAATTGGAACGAAGAAGAACTGTATGCACTTAAGGGTGAAATCGTAAAGAGAGGTGTAAAAGCAATTACAGGTTTCGATATGCCGGTATTTGAAAAGCGCAGGTTTCAGCGCGGTGCAGCGGATGAAAATACATTTCGGCAAATGTTTTCGGAAGATGAAATGGAATACCGCACTTATTTCAATTCACTTTATGCCTGATAGCTATGACATTAAAATTCTGCGTCCACCAAAAAACCAGGTAAATCCTGAAATACCTTATCATTTTTTTCATGAAGTGGAACCTGATGAATATGGAAATTTGCAGCAGGTAAATACTATTTTTCTTACCGGAAAAGAATGTTCCTTTAACTGCCTCATGTGTGATCTTTGGAAGAACACGCTTAATTCAGCTACTCCGCCGGGAGCAATTGTAAAGCAAATAGATTATGCATTAGCGAGGCTTCCTGAAGCGGATGTAATTAAACTTTACAACAGTAGTAATTTCTTCGACACGAAAGCTGTTCCTTTAGCAGATTATCCGGGAATAATTGACAGGCTTGCATCCTGCAAAAGAGTGATCGTTGAAAATCATCCCAATCTTTGCAATCAATCATGCGTAGATTTTAATGAAAAATTGAATGGAGCATTGGAAGTGGCAATGGGGCTTGAAACGATTCATCCACATGTATTGCCCAAACTTAACAAAAAACTTACTGCTGAAGATTTTAAAAAAGCAGCTTCATTTTTAAAAAGTAATGAAATTTCCACCCGTGCTTTTGTTCTTCTGAATCCACCATTTTTAACGGATAAGCGTGAGAATATTGAATGGGCATTGAAAACGGCAGAGTTTGCTTTTGATTGTGGCGTTGATTGTTGTACAGTTATTCCTACAAGATCCGGAAATGGTATCATGCAGGTCCTGGAAGAAAAAGGAGAATATGTTCCGCCAACATTAGATGCTTTGGAAGAAGTGCTCGAACGGGGGCTTGCTCTGCAAAAAGGAAGGGTATTTGTGGATACATGGGACCTGCAATTTTTATCGAAATGTGATGAATGTTTTGAAGCCAGAAAACAGCGTTTGGAAAAGATAAATCTCTCACAGCAAATTATTGCCAAACATACAATGTAATTGCAATAGTAATGACTGTAAAAAGTAATCATCATTATGATATTTTGATAGCCGGCTCCGGTTTTGCCGGCTCCCTGACTGCTTTGGCATTACAAAAAACTGGGTTTAAAGTTTGTTTACTGGAGAGAGGAAAGCATCCGCGTTTTGCAATCGGCGAATCTTCCACACCCGTTGCTGATATGATTTTGAGGGAACTTTCTGAAAAATATGATCTCCCCTGGCTTTATGATTTTTCGCGTTATGGAAGCTGGCAAAAATCACACCCTGAAATAACTTGCGGAATCAAAAGAGGATTTAGTTTTTTTAAACATTACCCGGCAAAAGATTTTAGCACTGATGAAAACCATATAAGTGAATTGTTGGTTGCGGCAAGTTCCGATGATGAATTATCGGATACCAATTGGCTTCGTGCTGACCTTGATGCTTTTTTAGTTTCAAAAGTAAAAGAAGCAAAAATTGATTATTTCGATCTTACTGAAATAACTGAGGCGAAAAGAAATTCCATTTGGGAATTCAAAACAGAGCAATCGATCGGTACAAATTTTATTAACGCTGATTTTTTTATTGATGCTACCGGAAGCGGAGATTTAGCTGAGAAACTATTGGCCATTGAATCTTCTTCAAATGATTTTAAAACTGATTCATTCTCGCTTTTTTCTCATTTTAATAATGTTCCTCATTGGACCAAACTTTTGAAGGAGAACAAGATATCACTCAAGGATTTTCCTTACGATCCGGATAATTCTGCCTTGCATCAAATATTAGACGAAGGCTGGATGTGGATGTTAAGATTTAATGATGAAAAAGTAAGCATCGGTTTTGTTTTGAATGAAAAAAATGGATTTTACAACAGCATTTCAACAGAAAAAATCTGGAATAATTTATTGAAAAAATATCCAACAATTCAGAATATTTTAAAGGAAGCTAAACTGCATCCGCAGCCGGGAAAAATAATGCGCTCGCAAAGATTGCAAAGGAAACTAAAAAAAGCGTATGGAGAAGGCTGGGCTGCATTGCCACATACAATCGGTTTTGTAGATCCTTTGTTTAGTTCGGGCATCGCTCATTCTCTTTCCGGAGTTGAAAAACTGGTTGATATTATTAACCAACACAGGGGTGAGGAAGATCTGTTGCAGAAAGATTTGCAAGAATATGAAAGCAAAGTTTTTGAAGAATTGAGATTGATGGACTGTCTTATCGACGGCTGTTATAAAACAATAAATAATTTTCAGCTTTTCAGTGTTTGGTCGATGTTATATTTTGCCTGCACGATTGCCCATGAGCAGCGAAGGCTCAACAACGCCGATGCAGGTTTTTTTCTGAATGCCGACGATCCAAAAATTCTTAAAATGGTTTATAGTTCTTATGAAGATTTACTGAAAATAATTTCTGCACCGGTATCGGAAGAAGAAATTAAAAATTTCACAGCGCTTATTAAAGAAAGAATAGAACCATTTAATTCTGCCGGTCTTCTCGATCCTTCAGCAAAAAACATGTATCATCACACAGTTGCGGTTTTATAATTCCATTTTATTTTCGATAATTACCCGAACGTAATTCTTCGCCCCGGCCCGTCGTCTCCGTGATGTGAATTCTAAAAACAATTCCATCAATTCTTTCAGGATCATTTGTCGGGAAAGGCCATTCAGGAGTGGACTTTAAGGTTTCAATGGAAACATTGGGATTGATTTTTGAAAGTAAAATTTTTAAGCCCTTTTCCCTTTCATCTTCATTCGTAAGCTCCTCAAAAGTTCCCCAAATGATGACCGATTGCCAATCGGAAAAGTTTTCAATTTTATCAACCTGGAAACAAACATTCGGATTCTTTCGCATCATATTTAATTTCATTCCTTCAAATGATCTTGCATAAATATAATCTCCGTCGTAGGCAAAGCTTATTGGTACAATGTAACTTTTACCATCCGCATGGCACGCTAATCTTCCCACAAAATTGCTTGAAAGAACATCCATTATTTGCCTGTTGCTTAAAGTGTCGAACATGATTTATACTTTTTTTATAAAGGTAACATCGTCGCATTACAAAAAAGAAAAGCTTGTTTTTTGTTTGTTTGCTGCAAATATTTTTTCCTGGTTTAAGAAAATTAATTTTTTGCATCGCCGAAAGTGCCAAGCCTTATTGCATTTCTGAATGATTCCGTAGAAACCTTCCTGGTATTATTTTTCTGCTGATATTCCTGGTGCTCTTTGTCTGTTGGATAATGAATATTTTTCCCGTAAGGGTAGGAGGGCATGTTGTGAAAAGGCAATGGCGCTACCGTTTGCCCGTAAACTGTATTCATATCACCATCCTTTACCCATCCTTCACTGTAAATAATGAAATCGCGTTTCCATCCTTTTTGTAAGGCAGGCAAATTTGTTGCATCAAAATCAATTGTTACTTCATCGCCGCCGTCACAAATGATATATTTATCATCCGCTTTTTTCAATAATGATAACACATCTCCATAGCGTGTATAGTTGCCCGTTAGGTCTCTCCATTTTTGTCCTTTGGTTACCTTATAATAATTAAACCATTGTGGCCCAAAAGGGCCGCCTTTTTGATAAGAAGATGAATAACCACGGAAGCTCAAATCCGCATTCACCATTTTTAAATCATATGTATTTACAGGCGCTTTTACCTTTCCGGTTGAGTAGAAAATGTGATCCCAATAAATCTGCATCGTAGTTCTGATTCTTATTCTTCTGTCGTGAGACGTAAGAAATTTCTTCGATAGATCAACAATTACCATTTTATCCCTTCCCATCGGGTAGCCAATATCTTTTATTACAGTTTGCCATTTTCCTTCTTTATTTATTACCTGTAATGAAGGTGGTTGAAGCTGGTATTTATTGGTTTGAGTAAGTTCAGTATTAATACTTGCATCAGGTGGGAAAATCCATCCTCTCATGTACAAGAGTAAGCTGTCAGCATCTGCATTTTTGCCTAAATCCAAAATCAAATCGTGTTCTTTTGCAACACCCTGGAATTTGCCTAACTCAAAATTGGAAACATACTGAAAGTCATATTTTTCCAATTTGGGAAGAACGTTATTTCCTTTTCCATCGGTTGCAGAAACAGGCAATTTAGGATGAGAAACAAGATAGATTTTTTTGCCGGGATAAGGTGGCGCTACAAATCTTTCATCAACATAAGCGTCTACAGAATCAGGATGATCGACAGCAAACAATTGAGCCTTATCAAAAAATACGGCTTCCCACAAGTTCTTCACTAATTTTTACTGTATAAAAACCATTTCGTGGTTGCAACTTGTCGCCGGGAATCAGAAGATACTCTTTGGATGGCTGGCTGTAAGCAAAAGTGGTATCCCTGCCATGAATCGCGACAGGCATTCCAAGCGCACTTCTCCATAACATGTCCTTTAAAAAAACAAATTCTTTACCGTTCCACGTAAATAAGAACGGACAGGAGCCTTTCAATTCTGCCTGTTCCAATGCACGTTGTTTCTTTGTCGGGTCAACTATCGTTTGTGCCACCCCGTTAGGCCAAATAATTCGCAAGAGCATCTAACCTGGTTTCTGACCCAACTCCAAATTCCGTCAACGGCCCCTTCACCGTTTTAAGCTGATATAAATCTCCCGATTTTAATTCTACCTGCGCGCCGATTCCGAGCCTGTTGTTTTTACTGCTTCCAAATGAAAGTCCCGTGAGTTGTACCTGGATGAAATTATTATTGTTTCCTCCATCGTTTCTCAGCAATTGTACACCTGAAGGCCCATCTAAAAAAATATCCCTGTCGCCGTCAAAATTAAAATCGGCAACAGAAACCCTGGAGGCCTGCTGCACATCTGCCGGCAGTAATGAAGAAGCATCAGAAAAACCTTTTGAACCATCATTATGAAATAATTTCATTCCTTTTTGAGAACCGTCTTTATTAACTCCTGCAACTACTATATCTTCATGGCCATCGTTGTCATAATCCACAAACAAAACACTATAAACTTTGATACCGGTGAGCGAATCGCTTAATTGACCTGATACTTTTTCATCCTCCACAAACTGTCCTCCTTCGTTCCTGAGTAAATAGCATTTTCCAGCCGTTCCGCCGGCAATAAGAATATCGAGTGTGCCATCGTTATTGTAATCTCCAAGCGCTAATACACTTCCGCTGTATTTTGAATTGGACAAACCAACCGAAGCACTGATATCGTTGAAGTTTGAATGCCTGTTGTTATTCAATAAATGTACAGTCCCATCTTCTGCCACTTCTGCTATATCAAGATCTCCATCGTTATCCCAATCACCAAAATCCATGCTTAGCGTGCCTTTCCCGTTTCCGGAGAGATTCATTGCGGCAGCGTTTTCGGTAAATGTACCATCACCATTATTTCTGAAGAAAAGGTTCCCGGTTTTTGTTGCTGCTAACAAATCGAGATCTCCATCCTGGTCAAGGTCTGCCAAAAGCATTTTGCGGACATTTGTAGCATTTTTAAAATTGATGTTATTGGTGATCTTTTCAAACGTTCCGTCCCCTTTATTTTTGTATATGATAATTCCATTGGTTGTTGCTACAAAAAGATCCTGGTAACCATCATTATCATAATCAGCAAAAGTTGCATCCAGGTCCTGGCCATTATGGCCGATTCCGCCGGAAACCTCACATTCTTTAAATGTTCCTCCCTGGTTTACCGATAAATAAGAATGCGAATTACTTTCTCCTTTTGGCAGGTAGCTTGAATAGATATACATATTGCCCTGCGCATCATAATCTGCAACCGTAAGAACTGTGTTTTCAGGATTCAAAGCGGTTTCAGAAGAAGGCCCCTGGATATCAGAAATAACTTTAAAGCTTAACGGTTTTATAAAATTATTTTCGGTAGCGTGCGAATTGCTGATGCGGTTAACTTTTGATACGGCTATATTGGTATCAAAATCAAAATAACCGGCAACCATTTTTGGAATCTCAATTTCGTCAGTTCCTGAGGCATATTCTGGAGAAATTTTAATTAACTCATGAAATTGTTGCAGGTAAGGTAAAGCAGAAGCCGGCCTGTTCGCTTCCAATTCAGAAGCTGCTTTTTCATAGAATTTTTTTGCCGCATCTGTAAATGCCGGTGCGATTTTTTTTATGCTTTGCAAATAAAAAAGTGAAGAATCCGTTTTGCCTTGTCTTCCGAAAATCTCTGTTAGTTTCATGAGGGGAACAATATTCGCCGGCACTAAACTTTGCACTTTCAACAGAAGGCTTTTTCTTGATTCTATATTTGCATTTGTAGTATCCAGCTCTGCCAAAGTATAGTAAGCAATAGGATTTTTAGGATTTTTTGCAATTATTTCATTTAATATTTTTGTTGCACTATTCTTCTCATTTTTTAAAATATAAATGTCGGCAAGCAGCAATTTCAGATCTACATTACCAGGCGCAATTTTCAAAGCTTCTTTATCCACTTTTTCTGCTGCATCATAATTTTTCTGAAGAATATTAAGCCTTGTCAGGCCAATATAACTTGAAGTGTCATTGGGATTGATTTTAATCGCCTGTTGAAAAGCAGCTTGCGCTTCATCCAGGTGATTTTGAGAAAGATATTGAAGAGCAAGATCTCTTGGATTTGATTTAGTGGTATTGCTGTTCTCTTTTGTTTTATTTACGCAGCCGGCAAAACCACCTAGAAGAAGAATGAGCAGGGAAAAAATACAAAAGTTCTTAAAAAGATTTTTAGTCAAACTGTGAAAAACAAACATTTTCGTTAAAGGATAATATAATTGGGAAATATTAAAAGTAAAATTACAGGAATATGTTGTTTCACTGTCTTTAAGCGCGATTTATTTTTTAACTTGCTAAGGTTTTTGTAGAAATAAATTGAGCTTGATATAACAATCTGTTTACTCTACTTATGCATTGGCAAAAGAAAATACCGAAAATTGTAACGATAATAATATTTGCAGGTTTGCTTATCGGAACTGCTGCGCTTTCATCAAGAAAAAGCTCGTCTCATTATAAGGAGGCTCAGCAGAAACAATTGTCATTAAAAAAGTTTGGATTTTATCTTGAACCTATAAACAATTCCGCGGGGATTGATTTTCGGCATTTATGCCCGATGATTGATAGTAAAGTTAAAAATATTGCACCTCAAATCGCTTCGATGGGCGCTTCTGTTTCCATTGTTGATTATGACAAAGATGGTTGGGAAGATATTTATTTTACCAACAGCCGCGATGGGAGTAAGAACGCTCTTTATCACAATTTAAAAAATGGAAAATTTGAAGATGTCGCTTCAAAATTAGGAATCGCTGATGTTAATGAAGAAGGGACGGGCGTTTCCATGGGAGCAGTGTGGGGCGATTATGATAATGACGGTTATGATGATTTGTTTTTGTACAAATGGGGCAAACCGGAATTATTTCACAACGAAGCGGGGAAAGGATTTGTAAACGTAACCGGAGGAAGTGGGTTACCTGCATGGGTAAACGCAAATAGCGCTATCTGGTTTGATTTTAATAACGACGGATTGCTTGATCTTTTTTTGGGTGGGTATTACAATGAAAAGTTCGATCTGAGCCACCTTTCCACAACTAAAATAATGCCTGAGAGTTTTCGGTACGCCAACAATGGTGGAAGAAATTATCTTTTGGAAAATATGGGAAACGGAAAGTTTAAAGATGTAACAAGCGAAGCCGGATTAAATTCTACAAAATGGACACTTGCTGCTGCTGCCGCTGATTTTAACGGGGATGGTTACCCTGATCTTTTTATTGCAAATGACTATAATGTAAACGAATTATACATAAACGAAAAAGGCAAAAGATTTTCTGAATTTGGCCGGCAATCCGGGATTGGAAATATTCCGAAAAGCGGAATGAGCGTATCTTTTGGCGATATTAATAACAAAGGTGTTACCGGTATTTATAATACAACCATTACTGAGAAAGGAATTTTGATCCAGGATAATAATTATTGGGAACCGGAAAGCCAGCAAACGGGTAATTATCCAAGGTTTGTAAATCTCGCTCAACTCGCCGGTATTGATAATGCAGGATGGAGTTACGGTGCGCAATTTGGCGATTTGAATAATGATGGCAACATGGATCTTTATGTGGCTAATGGATTTATTTCAGCAAAAAAGGGAACTTCTTATTGGTATGATTATTCAAAAGTTACAGGAGGAAACAGTTCAATTATAGAGGATGCCTTAAACTGGCCCGATATGAAAGGCAAAAGCCAATCCGGTTATGAGCAAAATAAAGTATGGCTCAACCAGGGCGACGGTTCGTTTGAAGATGTATCCAATGAAGTTTGTCCTGATGCTACTTTTGATAGCCGGTCTGTGGCGATGGCCGATCTTTTTAATGACGGGAAACTGGATATTGTTGTAGCCAATCAAAATAATATTCCTTTGGTTTATAAAAACGACCTTCAAAATGGGAATCATTGGATAGAAATAGAACTGCAGGGAACTTCCAGCAATGCAGATGCGGTGGGTGCTAAAGTTGTAGTGGAATGGGATGGTAAAAAGCAGGTTCAGACAGTAACCGCCGGAATGGGCTTTTCTTCTCAAAATCAGCACAGGCTTCATTTTGGTATTGGTAAAAGCAATCGAATAGATCGTGTAACCATCCATTGGCCTTCAGGTAAAGAAACTGCTGTTAATTCTCCCGGAATTGACCAACTTCTTGTTGAAAAAGAAAAATAAAAGAGATACAACCAGGTTGAAACATTTAAAAAACTAAAACTCAAAATCATTCATATGCCCTGGATAGTAAAAGCTCCAAAAGGTTATTTTCAATATGTGCCACCGGCATTTATCACGCTGATTCTTCTCGTCGGGCAGTTGAGTTTTGGTATACTTGACAGCTATATAAATGTTGTCGTTGCCATTTGTGCAGCCGTAATTACCGAAATGATATTATCGAGGGTGTTGCTGGGAAAATGGAAAAGTCTTGCAAGTGCTTATATAAGCGGCATAAGTGTTGGAATCCTGATCCGTTCTACCATGATCTGGCCTTACATAATTACGGCTGTTCTTTCTATCATGTCTAAATATGTTTTACGTTATAAAGGGAGGCACCTCTGGAATCCTTCTAATTTCGGCGTATCATGGATGCTCTTTATGGCGCCTTTGGACGTCGCTGGTTTAAGTATTCAATGGGGAAGTAATTTTTTATCAATGGCGGTTATCTGGGTGCTTGGACTTGTAATTGTTTACCGTGCAAAAAGATTTCATGTAACGCTTACTTATGTTATCAGCTTTGTAATTCTTGCTTACGTTCGCAGCCTGATTGTTGGAGATACTTTTCTGGCAGAAGTGTCGCCTTTAACCGGGCCGATGTACCAACTGTTTATATTTTTTATGATGACCGACCCGCCAACTTCGGTTTCTACAAAAAAAGGACGGATAATAGTAGCGATTCTTGTAGCAGTGGTTGAATTTGTTTTGAGATTGAACAGCTTTATTTACGCGCCGTTCTATGCTCTTTTCCTTGTTGGGCCTCTTGCCAAGTTTATTGATTTGAAATTTAATGCAAAGAAAAATGTCGTGAGGTTAGACAGTAAACCAACTTTTTCCTTACAAACTTAATTTGTTTGAAAACTACAACCGTTAATTCCAAATCGAACCGGATTTTAATTTTTTTATTACCGGTATTCGCGACGTATGTTGCCTGGACGATTTACATGTCCGTAACAAATAGCTGGAAATTATTCTACCATTATTTTTACATGAGCATCACGATGGTATTCGGTTCTTTCGTTGCCGGTGGAAGCTCCGAAGGCGGCGGTGCGATTGCGTTTCCAGTGATGACGCTTGTCTTTAAAATCCATCCGGCCGAAGCAAGAAATTTCAGCCTGGCCATTCAAAGTGTGGGTATGACCGCGGCCACTTTATGGATAATTGCGCGCAAAATTCCTCTTGAGAAAACTTACCTGAAGCTGGCTTCGGTTGGCGCTACTGCCGGAATTATTTTGGGCAGCTATTTTATTGCACCGTATACGCCACCGGCTTATGCAAAAATGCTTTTTGTTTCATTTTGGCTGAGCTTTGGTATTACTTTATTTATCGTTACTTATTATCGCAAACGAAATGTCCGGGATCATCTCCCGGATTTAAATAAAATCCAGAAGTTTGAATTAGTCATAATCGGTGTGGTAGGCGGAATCCTAAGCGCTATTTTAGGAAGCGGAATCGATATTTGTACGTTTGCGTTCGTTACCATGAAATATAAATTATCTGAAAAAGTAGCTACTCCTACTTCGGTCGTTCTTATGGCGTTAAATGCACTCGTAGGTTTCTTTTTGCACCAGTTCGTTATCGGCGATATTGCGCCGGTTGTTTACAATTATTGGCTGGTTTGCATTCCGGTTTGTGTTTTGGGAGCGCCGATGGGAGCTTATGTGGTGAGTAAAGCAAAGCGGCTCCACATCATAAATTTTCTTTGTTTTATTATCCTGGTTCAGTTTATAGGCGCCATTTTAATCATCAAACCGAAAGGCGATTTGTTGCTTTTTTCAATCGGTGGTTTTTTTATCGGAATAGTAATTTTCTTTTTACTTACAAGGCGCAAAAAGAAAACATTGGTAACGATTAAGGATAAATTACCCGACCGGTTGAATGTTTAAGTTACCTAACTGTTCAGCGGTAATTTCTTCCAACTGGCGCTTGCGCGTTTCCACACCAAAGAAACCAATTGCTATTGCCGCAAATATCAGGGGAACCGCTCCAATCAAAGCCGTTACCGCGATGGATGGAGGCGCCACAGCAACTACCACCAGCGCTATCACAAGAACACCACCGAATTTGCTAAAACCGGCAATGACGCCGCTACCTCTTGAGCGAATGGTGGTAGGATAAATTTCGGCAGCATAAGCAGACAAAACAGAAATTAATGAACTTATGCCCCAAATTGGAATAATAAGCAAAATATAAAGCCAAAAGGGATGTTCTATAATCGAGTTGCCTGCAAAAATGAACCCCATCATCGAAGCCGCCGTCAGCAGCGTAAGTAAAATAATAGTTCGTTTGCTACTCCAGAAGCCATACATCCACGCTACCAAAAAATTAAGAGGAAATCCGATGAGCGCCGCATTTCGTAATAATCCAAATGAATCGGCCTGGCTGTAGCCAAGATGTTGCAGGTTGGATGGTATCCAAAGTTCAAAACCAAATTCGACAAAACCGCCGCCGAGCGCTAAGATAGCCACAGTTGCAGTTATGCCAAGAAAAGGCGGACGAAATAATTGTTTAAACTGATCTTTTATTTTCTCTTCAACAGGCGCCGGTAAAACTTTTTCTTTTAAGGCAATAGCGCCAAATCGTTTCATTACATTTTGCGCTTCCTTTAAACGCCCGCTATTTATCAAAAAGCGGGGTGATTCGGGTATCCAGCGATTTAATATTATCAGCATAAAACCGGTAGGAAATCCGATTAACCATAAAATTCTCCATGTATAATGAGGCACCAGCCATGATGCTAAAGCACTCGTGATTACATATGCACCCGCAATATCGCCACCTATTAAAACCATCATCCAGCCCCTGTGCCTGGCGGGAATACTTTCTGCCATTAAGGTAAACATAATTGGCAGCATGCCACCGACTCCCCATCCCATAACAAAACACATAATGCAATTCATCCAGAATTCAGGCATAGAACCGCAGGCACTGGTGGCAATGAAAGTAACACCGGCCATGAGAATAGAAGATTTTCGCCCGATTTTATCACCAAGCCATCCCCAGATAAACGAACCGATAACCGTGCCCGTTATTCCGCATAGAGGCAGTAATGCTACAGGGATAGTTGCGTTCGGATACAACGGAGATTTTAATCCATATTCTCTTGCCATTCCCGGAACTACGAACGACAGGATAGTTGGTTTCATTACATCGAGGGTAATGGCAACAGCCATTACAATCAATAAGCCAATATGCGTTTTATTGATAGGCGCATCATCCAATGCCCTGACTTTTAAATCGAAATCGTTATTTTCCTTCACTGCGGCAGGCGGAATAAGGCTGTAAAGTGTAACAAGAAGGCCGATTACCACGAGCGCCATTCCAATATTCATGGTTGTGCTCATTGGCATGCCTGTTAACCGGTAGCCCATTGATTCGGCATTAATGTACATTGGAAGTTGAAGCGCAACTCCAACGGCTACTGCAGAAAAGCCTATCCAAAAAGCGCCCTTGCTTCTGAATATAACTTTACCATTAGAACTTAAAGGTTTAAGAGATTTCATATCAATTTTCGGTTTACTTGAAGAAGGAGTTGTCCGGATGTTTTAACTTCTGCATACAATATACAACCACTTTTTCAAATGTAACGCTACTTTAGGAATTGCAGGATAATGCAATTTAATTTAATATCATAAGAATTAGTTGGGCGGTATTTCAGATTGGCCTCATTTACTGATGGGGCGGAAGGGATAGTTGGTTGTTTCGTGTGGCAGGAATATTTGATCCTTTGCGTCTTCGCCTTTTTGTATCTGCACATGTAAAAACTTTCTGAATATTTTTGGTATATTTCTTTCCTGTAAATTTTATTTCATTAAATCTTTAACCCGCAAAAAAATGATCATTGACGTACACACTCACATCAACAACTACCACGAAGAAAAAGTAGTTTCTCTTGAAGATTGCCTTGACAAGCTAACAGATACCATGGCTGAAAACAAGGTGGATTATTCTCTTATTCTCACTTCATATATTGTAAACCAGCACCGGCCCTCCATCAGGCAAGTGGTTGAAGCCACGCGCGACAAAAAGAATCTTGGGGTAGTAGCAGGAATCAGTTTTTTGAACTATAAAGAAAAAGACCTTCGCGAGCTGAGCGATTTTCTGAAAGACGGTTTGATAAAAGGATTGAAGTTATATCCCGGCTACGAGCCCTTTTATCCATACGACAACCGGTTGAAAGTGGTGTACGACCTGGCTGTTGAATATGATGTTCCCGTAATGTTTCATTCCGGCGATACCTACACACCAAAAGGAAGGATACGTTTTTCTCATCCGATTCATATTGATGAGGTGGCGGTGGACAATCCTGAAATGAAAATTGTAATCTGCCACGTAGGAAATCCATGGATCAAAGATTGCATGGAAGTGGTGTATAAAAACAAAAATGTATTCGCTGATTTTTCAGGATTGGTTTTAGGAGACTTTACAGAGAAATTTGAAAAGTACATGAAAAGCCAGCTGGAAGAAATGATCCTTTACGCCGGAGAACCTGAATATTTGTTGTATGGAACCGACTGGCCTATTTCAACTATGAAATCTTATCTCGCTTTTATGAAACAACTCGATCTGCCTGAGGAAAAAAAAGAATTAATTCTTTGGAAGAATGCGGCGAAACTTTTTAAAATAGATGTTACGAAATTTTAAAACAAATTGAAGAAGGCGGGAACGTTAGATTATTTTTGAAAACAACATGATACTGCTTTTTTCCTCTAACACAGCGGCAGGAAAACCAAAGCTGTTCAGGATGAGATGGAATTGCTTACCCTGCTCATTGAAAAATACGATGCCGACCATAACACTTTCGATGATGCAAATCCAATTGAATTATTAAAGTCTTTAATGAAAGATCATAAGATAAAAGCAGTTGATTTGGCTAAATTGCTAAATGTAAGTGAAGGCCTGGTTTCTGATATGCTCAACTATAAGAAAGGATTATCTAAAAGTACTATCCGTATTCTTTCTGAAAGATTTAAACTAAACCAGCAGGCTTTTAACAGACCCTATGAATTGAATGTGCCGGTAAGCCCTGAATTCAAAGACGCAAAGATGATGAACACCAGGAAAAAACTGGCGACAGCTTAACCAGCGAAAGCGTCTTGCTTGTGCAAATTTAGAAAGTTTCGAAGGCAGCCTCGCTTGTGTATATGTAGTAAAATACTGATGTTGGTCAGTTTTCAACTATTTCCCAAAATAAAAATCCTTCTTATTTGTTGGTTCACTGCCATGCCAATGATGGAAATACTTCCACGTCCTGTTAAAAGATTAAAGATGACTATACAGGTTAGGTCATTGCGAGGCGCATGAAATAACTTGAAGTGGAGAAGGAAGTTTCTTGCGCCGCGGCAATCTGTTTATTTTTCCCTGGCCGTGTCTGCTGCAAGCGACACGGACTTTAATTAACGTTCAACCCCTAACTGGCGCAAGCGTCTCGCTTGTGCAAACTAAAAATCTCCCTCAAAACTTCGTTTACTGGTTTTTTCCACCTTTACAAAAACACTTACAAAAAGCGTTTATGCAGAAACGTTATATGTTGAATTTTGAGAATAAAAATCTTTACAATTTATTGGTTTACTGGTTTCATCAAAAACTGCCCGACCTAAAGTTGGACTATTAGTCTGTATACTGACAATGTTAAAATTTGTCTCGGCGCTACGACCATATAAAAAGCGCAGTAGAAATGTGTTTGATGATAATAGTAAATCATTGGAATTCGTTTAATATTGTGTTATTGGGAAGTTTAACACGACACCTCAAGCCGTGTTTTTGCCACGCACGAGGAAAACTTCCTTTGAATAAAACTCCTCCGATGTATCGCATCGTTTAAATTCTGTAAATTCACTCCCCCTTAATCAAGTATATGAAGAAGAAACATAAAATCGATTGGTCGGAAGCCGTTAAACCATTGAGCCAGCAAATGAAAGTGCTGCTCGGAAGACAATTAGATACAACAAAACTTTCTACAGGACTTCCCCAAAACGTGATGTTATCATAAATCCGGCTGGTGGAATTATTTTACCTGTGATGCAGGAATTGTCGATGATGGAGAAATTAAATATGTAATTGCTTTGTTGACGCCTGTAACAGAAGAAGATGTGAGCCCAAAGATGAAAGAGTTATCAAAACGGGTATATTATTTGATGAAGAACCTTCATTAGACCTGTAGCTGCATTGATAATTTTTTTCTTAAAATGATTTTACATTACTAAAATCTAACTAATAACACTTATCATATGTTTACTTTTTCTACTCATCATTTTAAAAAAAGGGGTTACCCTAAATTTGTTCTCTTTTTTTTATATACGATGTTGTTTTCGCTGAATGGCTTTGCTCAAACAACCTCTGTTTCGGGCCATGTTATGGGTACTGACGGGCTGCCGCTTGCCGGGGTTTCTGTGCAGGAACAAAATACTACGAACGGAACTGCCAGCAATTCTTCAGGAGATTTTATTTTAAATGTGAGCAATCCAAATGCAACATTGTTGATTTCTTCTTTAGGTTATACATCACAAACCGTTTCTTTAAATGGACGAACTAATATCACTGTAACTCTTATTGGTTCTGTAACTCAACTAGAGCAGGTAGTGGTAATTGGTTATGGTACGCAACGTAAAAAAGATCTGACTGGCGCTTCAGCTACAGTGAAGGGCGCTCAAATTGCCAACGTGCCTGTACTTACCGCTACACAGGCGATCCAGGGGAAAGTTGCCGGTGTGCAAATAACCAGTTCGGGTGCACCGGGAAGTGCCCCGGATGTGAGAATAAGAGGGGTTGGTTCAATACTCGGTGGCGCTGCTCCGCTTTATGTGGTTGATGGAATTATTACTGATGACATCCGTAATATTAACAGCAATGATATTGTTTCGGTAGATATTTTAAAAGATGCTTCGTCCACTGCAATCTATGGGGCAAGAGCGGCTAATGGCGTGATATTGATCACTACAAAAGCCGGTGTAAAAGGAAAATTCCAGGTAAGTTATAATGGATATGGAGGTGTAAAAATGTTGGTTCATACTGTACAAATGGCCGGGCCAAATTTGTTTGCACTTTATTCTAATGATGCAGCCGGAGCGCCAAATATTACATCGGCAGACATTACGGGAAGTACCAATTGGCTGGCTGAAATTACCCGCCCTGCGATCATGCAAAATCACAATATCTCTGTAAGCGGTGGGAAAAATAAGTATAAGTTTTATTTTTCGGGTGGCTATCTTGATGAACAAGGTGTATTAAAAGGTAACGATTATAAAAGATTTTCATTGCGGTACAATCATGAACTGAACGTAACCTCTAAATTAAAATTTGGGAATAACCTTTCATTTTCTCATTATATTTCTCAAAATAAACCTTATAGTGTTTTTACACAAGCATATCTTGCTGCGCCGATTTATAATGCAAAAAATCCAGATGGAACCTACGGCTATACTAATAAAAGTGATGTAGGAAATCCGCTGGCAACATTAGATTATACACATGATAAAAGCTATGGAAACCGTGGTGAAGGTAGTTTGTGGGGCGAATTTAAAATAACCAAAGATCTTTCTTTCCGTTCTTCTTTCGGCATTGATCTGCAGCAAGACAACGGCCAGGTGTACGTGCCGGTTTACCAGGTGAATTCTACCCAAAAAAATGAAACCAGTCATTTATATTATAGTGCAGACAGTATTTATCAATGGACGTGGGATAATTATTTTACGTACACTAAAAATTTTGGTGAAAAGCATCACCTGGTTATAACTGCGGGCCACACTTCAGAAAGAAGAAATGGCTGGAATGAAAACTCCTCGAGAGATAATATAGCCAATAATCCTTCTGACTGGAAATTGAATTTTACTGATACCTCTGGCGCGCAGCAAAATTTGAGAACACCGATCGGAAATTATTATAAACGTGAATCTTATTTTATTCGCGCCAACTATTCTTTTGAAGATAAATACCTGGTGAATGCAACTTTTCGTCGTGATGCCAACAGCAATTTTTCACCTCAAAACCGATGGGGAAATTTTCCTGCTCTTGGTCTTGGATGGATCATTACCAAAGAGAATTTTATGAGCCATCAAAAGATATTCGACAATCTTAAATTAAGGGCCAGCTATGGTTGGGTTGGAAATGATGTGATCGGTCCCGGCGCTTTTTTGCTTACACCAGCAGAATATTTGTATGCATATTTTGGTACAACAAGAATAAATGGCGCTATACCAACGGGAATTATTGATCCAAATTTAAAATGGGAGATTAATAAAGAGCTTGATCTTGGATTGGAGTTCACTTTGTTGAAAGGGAAATTGAGTGGCGAAATAGATTACTACAACAAAAAATCAACAAATGCTTTGTTTACTATCCCGTTGGTCGATCTTGGTTTTGGAAGTACTTTCTTAACTAATGCGGCTAACATTCTGAATGAAGGAATGGAGGTTTCTCTTTCATGGAAAGGAGAAATAAACGATCATACTAATTATACACTAAGCGCTAATGCAACAGTAAATAAAAATCTGGTGCAAAATGTGGGAATCGGTAAAGCGCTTTATTATGGTAGTCTCAATAATGGTTACCAGGCTACGGCAACCGTTGTGGGGCAGCCGATCGGCTCATTCTGGGTTTATAAGACCGACGGCATTTTTCAAAATGCAAGTGAAATAGCCAATTATCCTCATCTTAATAATACAGTTCCCGGTGATTTTAAAATAGTTGATGTAAACAGAGATGGTATTATCGATAGCAGAGACCGGGTTTTTGTAGGTTCTTATCAACCTAAATTATATGGAGGAATAAATGGATCGGTCAATTGGAAAAAATTTGATTTCAGTTTTGACCTCTATGGAAATTTTGGAAACAAAGTTTACAATGCAAAAAAAGGTGTGAGGACGGGAGGCAATTATAATGTAGAATATAATGTAGCCATTAACAGGTGGGAGCCGGGAAGCAATGAAAACAACTATCCACGGGCATTTAATGGCGTTGTTCCGCCCATGGATTATTTTGTAGAATCCGGCTCTTTTGTAAGGGTAAATAATCTTACGTTTGGCTATACTTTCCAACCAAAAGAAAATCGGGTTCATGTGGGCAGCCTGAGGGTTTATGCAAGCGCTCAGAATCCTTTTTTATTCACCAATTATACCGGCTTCACACCTGAATTGCCAGGCAATCAAAATGAAGCAGGAATCGAATTAAACGCTTACCCTGTTTCAGCAACTTATATGATCGGACTGAATATTCAATTCAAATAAGTTTACAGAAGTTGGAACTAAGAAATAAAATATTGGAATATTAAAATGAAAATTACTGGCATGAAAATTCAATTATATAAAAACAAAACGAAGCCGATTGTAATTCTCTTCTTACTAATTTTTTCCAGCTCGTTATTTATATCGTGTGGAAAAAATTTTTTAGAAGAGAAACCACGCACGGTTTCTTTGGTTGATCTGATGAACAGCCCTGATGGAGGTTTAAGAATGGTGGCTGCTATTTATAATAAATTATACGATTTTGGTGAATATTCGTTCTCATGGATTGGTGTATCAAGTATTACTTCAGATGATGCGGACAAAGGAAGCGACATTGGCGATACCGGTACTGATAAAGACCAATTAGATAACTGGACTTTTACTTCTTCTTCACTTTCTTTTTCTGAATTGTGGTTAAATAATTACCAGGGAATTGGAAGAGCAACTTACGCTTTAAAATATTTGCCCGATATGAATGAACCTGATAAGGAAAGATTGATAGGGGAAGCTGAGATGCTTCGTGCTAATTTTTATTGGAACCTGGTCCGCATTTTTGGCGGCGTGCCTATTATTGATCATGTTTTGTCTTCAGAGGTTGAAATTGAAACTGCCACTACACGGGCAACCAGGCAGGAAGTTTATGCTTATATAGAAAAAGATCTGCAGGATGCCATTACCAAACTTCCCGCTACAATTCCTGCTGCAGAAAACGGAAGGGTAACTAAATACGCCGCAGAAGCACTTTTGGCAAAAGTGTATTTATATGAAAAAAAATGGGCTGAATCAAAGGCAATGTGTGATGATATTATAGCTTCCAATCAATATGCACTTGATCCTGATTATTCTAAAATATGGAGAGAATCCGGAGAGTTTTCAAAGGAGTCAATATGGGAAGTAAATTGCATTGGCACCCAGCCAAATCTTGGAATATGGGAATACTTTTTAGTGCAGGCACCGAGAGGGGCCAACGGTTTGGGGTGGGGATTTAATACCCCTTCACAAGATTTGGTAAATGCTTACGAACCGGGAGACAAAAGAGAAGCAGGAACGATCATGTTCAGGGGCGAAACTTTATGGGATGGATATGTAGTAAGCCCCGAAGCAACCAATCCGCGCTACAATTACAAATCGTATGTAAGCAAAACGATGGAAACATATGATGGTGATGATGTACAAACCAACAAAAACCTGAGGCTTTTTCGTTTTGGTGAAATATTATTAATAAAAGCAGAAGTGGAAAATGAATTAGGCAATATTATTCCCGCTCAACAAGCGCTTGACAGTATTCGCCACCGTGCAGGATTACCTTCTACCACAGCCGATAATCAAACCGATTTAAGAGAAGCTATTTATAAAGAACGCCGTGTAGAAATGGCTTTTGAACACGATAGAATGTTTGATTTGCAAAGAACCGGTAGGGCAGGAGCTGTATTAAGAGCTCTTGGAAAGCCTTATGTAGAAGGGAAAAATGATGTGTTCCCAATTCCCCAGATTGAAATTAATTTAAGCAACGGTAAGCTCACTCAAAACCCCGGATATTAAGAGATAAGGTACAATTCTATATGAGAAATGCTAATCTTTAGTTGATTTTTATTATTAAGGAAGCTATTGTAAAAATGGGAATAGAATTTGAAGTGTATACCACATTCAAGAAATACGTACCCCTTTTTTCAAAAAAAATTTTTAAACAAATGAAAAAGTTATCAATTAAAAACATTTCTCTAATACTTGCAGGAATTTTTCTTTTTTCCGCAGCACTAACTTCCTGCAAAAAGAGCAGTACGCCTGATGTAACACTTCCTCCCATTGGTGGTTATTCGAGTTCAGATTCTGTAGCAGCAGCAAATTTGGTTGCCTACTGGAATTTTGATGGTAATCAGAATGAAATTAAATCTGGGACAGCTGCTACATCTTCGGCAAATGCTACTTACATGACGAATGGCATAAAAGGCCAGGCTTTGAAGCTTGACAGTGGTTATGTATTTTACAATTCTATTCCAGCTTTAGATGGTATGACTACTTTTACAGTTAGTGCATGGGTTCAGGTTCGAAATAATTATGACACGCTTGGAAATGCATTTACCTCAATGATTTTCCAATTATCTAAACCAACCAGCACTTTTGGAGATATTAACCTTGGCCTTGAAACCAGTTGGAAACCGGCTAGCAATGATTCTTTGGTTGTACATGGATGGTACACAGATCCGGCAAACGGTTTACAGGATAATAGGAATGACCCATTTGGTACCCCACCCGTTGGAGTAGTTCTTGATACAGCGGGGCATTGGATCAACGTGATGATGACTGTTGACAATAGTAATCCTGTTAATTGTTTAATTTATGCCAACGGAGTAAATATTGGTGCTTATAATACAAGAGGAACCAATGTTTATACTCCAACGACACCTTCCAGTGTTATTATCGGTGGATGGTTAAATAATGTTCCAGGCCAACCACATACATCTGATACTTGGCCCCACGCTTTTGTTGGAGGTATAGACCAGGTAAGGGTTTATAACAAAGCTTTGTCGCCGGATGAAATATCTGCCTTATACCAGTTAGAAAAAGCAGGGCGGTAAAAAATAAATAATTTCTTCAGAAAATAAAAAAGGTTACATTAATTTGTAGCCTTTTTATTTATTAAACAAAATACAGCACTGGAAATAGAAACTCGGTTTATTTGTTGATTTGCTATCAATGAAATAAAATTCTTTTTACACCTTCCTTTTTTTCGTCAACTTTTTTGCTAGCAAAAACAAATGTTTTATTTAAAGAAAAATTTTGATGGTTAATTGCTTCATTAATTTTTCCGCTTTTTAAAGCAGTTGCTTTTCCAATATGCGCTGGCATTGATTCCACTGTTGGCATTGAATCTGATAACGGATCATTTCCGGGATCAGCAATAACTTGTGCAAATATTTGTGTTGAGAACAGGCAAATACAAAATGCCAGGGATAGATTTTTAAAATTGGAAAGAAAACTGGTTCAATTTTGTTTATTATGTACCTTGTTCCAATATGAAAAAGTACCTGGTTATTTATTTTATTTTTTGTGCTTTCAGTTGTTCCAAGAAAACTACTCCCTTAACTCCTCCGCCTTCAGGCAGTTTTTTGATCACTTCCATAAAAGTAAATGATGCAGCAGCTAACCGGAGTAACGATTTTTTTAATGTTAATTTAAACCCGGTTATAAAAATTTCGTTTAACGCTCCTGTAGATCATTCTTCTCTTGCATCAAATATTTCTTTGGTAACAACTGGTGGCGCCGGTATTCCTGTAAATATTTCTTATTCAAATAAAGACAGTGTGGTAGAAATACAACCAACGTCTTCATTTCAATATTTATCTAAATATATTTTTACTGTAAGTAAAGGGTTGCAATCAAACCAACAAGTGGGTTTAACTACCGATAACCCGGTTAATTTGATTACAGAGATTGACACTGCCGATAAATTTCAGCGGGTTTCCGATAGTGCATTACTCGATATTGTTCAAAAGCAAACCTTTAAATATTTTTGGGATTTCGGCCACCCGGTTTCGGGCATGGCACGTGAAAGAAATACTTCGGGAGATATCGTAACTACCGGCGGCACTGGATTTGGAGTAATGAGTATAATTGCTGCTGTTAACAGAAATTTCATTTCACGTTCGGAAGGTTTTGCAAGAATTGATACGATTGTCAATTTTTTAAAAAATAAATGTACCCGCTATCATGGTGCATTTTCCCATTGGATAAATGGCGGCACAGGTGCTACAATACCTTTCAGCGCAAAAGATAACGGCGGTGATCTGGTAGAAACTTCTTTTCTTATGCAGGGACTTTTATGTGCGCGCCAATATTTTAATTCAACTGATGCAGCAGAAACAACTTTGCGAAATAATATCAATGATCTGTGGAACGGGATAGAATGGAATTGGTATAGAAACGGAGGACAAAATGTTTTGTATTGGCATTGGAGCCCCGATTATAATTTTGATATGAACATGCAGATCAAAGGTTGGAATGAAGCAATGATCGTTTATGTTCTGGCGGCTTCTTCCAATACCGATTCTATTCCTAAAGTGGTTTATGATGATGGTTGGGCTTCGAACGGAGGAATGAAAAATGGCACTTCCTTTTATGGTGTACAACTGCCACTGGGGCCTGACTATGGCGGTCCGCTTTTCTTTTCTCATTATTCTTTTCTCGGTATAAATCCTCATGATCTTAGCGATACTTATGCAAATTATTTTACACAGAATACCGCGCAATCTTTAATCAATTATAAATATTGTATTGACGATCCGAAGAACTTTAACGGCTATAGTGAAAATAATTGGGGGCTTACAGCCAGCGACGATAACTTAACTAATTACTCTGCACATTCACCAACCAATGATGATGGCGTAATTACGCCTACTGCGGCTATTTCCTCCTTGCCATATACGCCTGTTCAATCCATGAATGCAATGCGTTTTTTTTATTACAAATTAGGTGATAAACTCTTTAAAGATTATGGTTTTATCGACGCCTTCAATTTATCGGATGATTGGTTTGCCGATTCTTTTCTTTCGATAGATCAGGGACCGGAAATTGTAATGATCGAAAATTACCGCAGTGGTTTGTTATGGGATTTGTTGATGAGTTGCCCTGAAATAAAAAGGGGAATGACACGACTTTGGTTCCAAAGCCCAAATCTTTAAAAAATGTTTGGTTACTGTTGAAAAGTTGCAGGCCAAAATAAAAATCAATCTAATAAATCTTATTTTTACAGAATGCGATATTTCATTTCCTTTTTTCTGTTTTTATTTTTATTTAACGGCGATTATGCACAAACGGAAAAAGTAGATCAAAAGGGAAATGGTGTTAGCATAAATAAAAATCTTTCTGATTCAGAACTTCTTGATCTTGTTCAAAAACAAACTATAAAATATTTCTGGGATTTTGCTCACCCGGTTAGCGGTATGGCGCGCGAACGTAGTAATACCAGTTTTGATAATGGAAACGAAGTTGTAACTACCGGTGGCACCGGCTTTGGGGTAATGGCTTTAATTGTAGGCGTGCAAAGAAAATGGTTGCCAAGAGATTCTGTTGCCAACAGGATTTTAAAAATGCTTAAGTTTTTATACAAAGCAGATTCGTATCATGGTGTTTTTCCGCATTGGATGAATGGCGCAACTGGCAAAACTATAAAATTCAGCCGGAAGGATGATGGCGCCGATCTTGTTGAAACTTCTTATCTTTTTGAAGGACTTTTATGCGCGAAAGAATATTTTAATCAAAACAATAAAATTGAAAATCAAATACGCGCGCGTATTACTTCTTTATGGAATGATATTGAATGGAATTGGTTTACAAAAAATGGACAGGAAGTTTTGTATTGGCATTGGAGCCCTAATAATGGATGGGCGATGGATTTTCAGATTCATGGTTACAATGAAACATTGATTACTTATATACTTGCTGCATCTGGTACAAAATATCCTGTTTCAGCAAAGGTGTATCATCGTGGTTGGGCCATGAGTAATTTCTTTTATAATCGTAAAAAGTTTTTCGGGTATACTCTGCCGTTAGGTTTTGATTATGGTGGCCCTCTTTTCTTCGCCCATTATTCATATTTAGGTTTAGATCCACATGGATTAAAAGATGAGTATGCTAATTATTGGGAGCAAAATCAAAACCATACTTTGATCAATCATGCCTATTGCGTAGAAAACCCTAAACACTTTAAAGGTTATGGAGAAGATTGCTGGGGGCTCACCGCAAGCGACGATCCGAACGGTTATAGTGCTCATTCTCCTACAAATGACGATGGTACCATTTCTCCAACTGCTGCCTTGTCCTCTTTTCCATATACACCTGAATATTCTATGAAGGCTTTAAAACATTTTTATTTCGATCTCGGAAATAAAATATGGGGAGAGTATGGATTTAAAGATGCATTTGATGAATCGAAAAATTGGATAGCAGATTCTTATCTTGCAATCGATGAGGGTCCGATTGTTGACATGATAGAAAACTACAGGAGTGGGTTATTCTGGAAATTATTTATGAACATTCCCGAAATTCAAAATGGTTTACATACATTAGGATTTTCAAGCCCTTATTTTAAATAAAAAAGTAAATATCACAATAAACAATGTGTTGCAATCCAATTTTAAAGAAAATTAAATTAATCCTGGTTTTTATGGTGCTATCAGGATTGGTGAAAGCACAAAATGCTCCCTTTTATTCTGAAATAAAAGCTTTTAAAACACTGGATAGTCTTCATTTTCCACCTAAACATGCCATTCTTCTCCTTGGTAGTTCTTCTTTTAGAAAATGGACAGATGTTCAAAATTACTTTCCGGGTTATCCTATAATTAACCGCGGTTTTGGCGGTTCTACTTTCCCGGATGCAATCCGATATCTGGATGAAATTGTTTTTCCTTATCAACCACGGCAAATTTTAATTTATGAGGGAGATAATGACGTAGCCTCGTCCGATAAAATTACAGCAGACTCTGTATTTAACCGGTTTAAAGAATTATTTTTTCTGCTAAGGAAAAAACTTCCAAAAACTACAATCGACTTCGTATCAATTAAGCCAAGCCCGAGCAGGCAAAGGCTCATGCCTGAAATGGGAAAAGCAAATTCGCTGATCAAAGATTTTTTGAAGGATAAAAATCGGAGTGCTTTCATTGATGTTTACCATAGTATGCTTGATAAAAGCGGCCTTCCTGATAAAAGTATTTTTATTGAAGACGAACTTCACATGAACGCGAAAGGGTACAAGATTTGGCAAAAAATAATTCAGCCATATCTATTGAAAAAATAAAACCAGCGTAATGAAAAAGCTTCACACCTCACTGATCATTTTATTGGCTTTTGGTTTTCTTAGTGTTAATGCACAGGTTTCAAATAGTGCAAAATCTCAGGCAAAAACCAGCAAGATGAACAATTTCGTCAATGCATTAATGAAAAAAATGACGTTGGCGGAAAAGATTGGTCAGCTAAATCTTGTAACACCAGGCGGCGCTGTTACCGGTGCAGTTGTAAGTAAAGATGTGGATACGAAAATCCGTAATGGAGAGGTAGGGGGTTTGTTTGGTATAACCGGCCCGGATAAGATTCGAAAAACACAGGAAATTGCTGTGAATAATTCGCGGCTTCATATTCCTTTGATATTTGGTCTTGATGTGATTCACGGTCATAAAACTATTTTTCCTATTCCACTTGGTTTATCCAGTAGCTGGGATACTACACTGATTAAAAAGAGTGCGCGTATTGCTGCAAACGAAGCAACGGCAGATGGACTGAACTGGGTATTTTCACCTATGGTGGATATCGCTCGTGATCCCCGCTGGGGGCGCATTGCAGAAGGAGCCGGTGAAGACCCTTTCCTTGGGTCCCAAATTGCCAAAGCAATGGTAGAAGGCTACCAGGAAAATAATCTTTCAAAAGATAACACCGTAATGGCCTGTGTAAAGCATTACGCATTATATGGTGCTGCAGAAGCTGGCAGAGAATACAATACGGTTGACATGAGTAAGGTAAGAATGTATAACGAATATCTGCCACCTTATAAGGCCGGTGTTGACGCAGGAGCTGGAAGTGTAATGACCTCATTTAATGATATCAACGGGATGCCAGCTACTGCCAATAAGTGGCTTGTAACTGATCTTCTAAGGAAGCAATGGGGTTTTCAAGGATTTGTGGTAACAGATTATACAGCCATTCCTGAATTGGTAAATCATGGAATGGGCGACGACATGAAAGTTACTGAACTTGCGCTAAACGCAGGCGTTGATATGGATATGGTAGGAGAAGAATATTTACGGCATGCAGCGCAATTGGTTAAGGAAGGAATAGTATCTGAAAAAACAATTGATGATGCTTGCAGAAGGATTCTTGAAGCAAAATATAAACTGGGTTTATTCGAAGATCCCTACCGTTACTGTAACGACGAAAGAGCTAAGACCGAATTGATGAGCGATGCCAACTTACAGGCGGCACGCGAGGTAGCTGAGCGCTGTTTTGTATTGCTGAAGAATAATGACCAGGTATTGCCATTGAAGAAATCCGGTACTATCGCTTTAATTGGTCCATTGGCGGACAATAAAAGAAACATGCTCGGTACGTGGAGCGTTTCAGGTGATCCTCAAAAAAGTATTACTATAATGCAGGGCATAAAAAATGTGGTAGGCAATGATGTAAATATCTTGTACGCAAAAGGAGCCAATATCAGCGATGATACTGAATTTATTAAACATGTAAATGTATTTGGACAGGAGATTACTATTGATAAACGTTCGCCCGAAGAAATGATTAATGAAGCAGTTGAAACAGCTAATAAAGCAGATGTAGTAGTAGCTGTACTTGGCGAAGCTGCAGACATGACCGGTGAATCATCCAGCATGAGCAACATTAGTTTGCAGGAAAGCCAGGAAAATTTATTAAAGGCCTTGGTGAAAACTGGAAAACCTGTTGTGCTGGTATTAATGAACGGAAGGCCAATGACATTAACATGGGAAGATGAGCATGTACCAGCAATTCTTGATACATGGTTTGGCGGTACAGAAGCCGGCAACGCAGTAGCTGACGTGCTGTTTGGAAACTATAATCCATCAGGGAAAATAACTGCGAGTTTTCCACGCAATGTTGGACAAATTCCTATTTATTATAACCAGTTTAATACGGGAAGGCCTTTTCACCCCGGAGATTCACCTAAATTCAAGTCAGATTACCTGGATGTAGCTAATACTCCGTTGTATCCATTTGGTTATGGACTTAGTTACACCACTTTTAAATACAGTGATATTTCTTTAAGCAATAACACGTTAAACAACTCCGGAAAAATTACTGCTTTAGTGACTGTAACGAATACGGGTACACGCAGTGGAAAAGAAACTGTTCAAATGTATATCCGTGATATGGTTGGAAGTATTACACGCCCAGTAAAGGAATTAAAAGGCTTTAAGCAAATAACTTTAGAACCGGGCGAATCAAAAAAAGTTTCCTTCACTATTTCTGTTAATGATCTTAAATTTTACAACAGCAATTTGAAGTATGTATATGAGCCGGGAGATTTTAAAGTATTTATAGGCACCAACAGCCAGGATGTAAAAGAAGCGGATTTTAAGTTGAAATAAAGTAGGTTTCTCAGTAAATAGGGGCAAGCCGATAATTTGAAATAGTAAGATGTGGATAGTTATAAAAAAAACCACCATGGCACAAAAAGTGCATAAAGTTGTTTAATTTTTTCGGTTGTCTATCTATTTGAAAAAATGTATTATCCACCTAATTATTGTCGCTAAAAATTATGCCCAAAATTTACTGTTCGTTAAGAATACAAGCGTGATATTTACTGTCGCCAGGGGTTGCAGGCAACGTCAGGATGGCCCGGCAGAATGCCTATATTTTTTTTAACCGTCTTTTTGATTTGCAAACCCAGTTTCCGTGTCGCTTGGCTCTACATGTAATAATAACTTTTTCATGATAAATTGATTTTTGAGACGCAGAGGTCTTTCTTAAGTCCGACTTAACTGCTATGGAAGACACTTGTTTTTGTCATAGATAACACAGTAAGAAAAAAAATCATAGGCGATGTATGGCCGGCATTTTTGCGACAGTTTCCGGAAATAAAAAATCCCCTGCAATCGACAGAGGATCTTTAGCTCAAATAAATAAGCTCTTTATTTTCCGAGCTTCTTTTCTACCTTCTTCCGGGAATTTCCCACAGAATCAACAGCGTCCTTCACTTTATCAGCTCCCACACCCATTTTCTTCTTTTCATAATTTACTTCGTAATCCTGGCCACCAGCCACCCGTGAGCGATCCTGGTTGCGGCCTCTTGTTGTTTTGTCTTTCATAATTGTGTTTTTCATTTCAACATTAAAAAACTATGCCAATTGTTGATTTAAGATTCCTAAATCTATCGGCAATCTTGCACAATGAAACAATTAAGCAAACTTGTTATTCACCTTCCTAAGCTTCGCCATTTCCCTTTCTTCTTTGTTCACTAAGTAATGTTTCAGAGTAATCACAGTTGAAGTATGGCCGGCCATTTTTGCCGCCGCTTCATCATCCAGGATTGTTGCTGTCTCATCGAGATTCAGGTGTTTGAGCGCATAAAAATCCGCATCAATACCAAGCCCTTCTTTTACATATTCCTTCCATCTATTCCCCATTCTTTTTGTAGTGGTTTTTGTTTTGCCTGGCTTAAAATCTGAACTGAAAACATAATCGTTCGGATCAGCGTCTTTCAATTGTTCTTTCCAAAAATCCAGCGCAATATTTTTTATCGGTCGCAAAACTTCTCTTTGCTGGCTACCTTTTTTTATTAATAATTTAAAAAACTGTTTTTCCAAATTAACTTCAGAAACCTTTAATCTTACCAACTCTGTTTTACGGCTCCCGGAGTGAAAAAATATATGAATAAACCGCCGGTAATCCGGATCTACTTCTTTCAGATGTTTATCAATCCTTGCTCGTTCTTCCGGCTCCAGGGTACGCTTAACTTTGATGACTACCATTTGCTTTGGAATATCCTTTACCGGATTCGTTTCAACAGCATCTTGCTCTAAAAGTTTTTTGTACAGCATCATTAAATAAGTCCGGCAATTATTGAAACTCCATGCGCTCCAACTCTTTTTTAATTCTCCCACCACATCCAGCAGCTGCCGCAAGTGCCGGCGTTTAACCGCTTCAATTTCCATCCTTTCAATGCCCATCTTTTTTGCAGCCATTTCAAAAAAATGTATAGCACTACTTATATCCTGCCGGGTCGTTGCCTCGCATTTTACAAACTCGAAAGCTTTTCTCAACGCATCAATAAACCCGGTTTTCGAATCGATGCCACTAACATTTTCCAGCATATAAATTCCGGTAATCGGGTTGTAACCTTTTTCCCGTAACTGGTACAATTCATTTTCTATAAGCTGAACAGTTGCTTCACGGCGTTCTTTTAACGTCTTAAATCGGTTCATTCCTTTTACCAGGACAAACTTTCGTTGTTTTAAAGCATCGTCATAAAAATAATATTGAATATGCCAGTTCCTGGCCATAGCTGAAACCTTGCAGGTTTTCCAGTCTTTTGGTGTTACTGTGAGTTCGCTGCAGTGGCAGCCGTTGGGAAGTGTAATCATACTGTGCTTTTTACTAACGATTTTACTAACGTTTTAAAAAGCTACAGCGTAAGAAAGTCTTTAAAAACCGATGAAAGCCTTACTGGGTAAGGCTTTCATTTTGTGGGAGCACACGGGTTCGAACCGCGGACCCTCTGCTTGTAAGAAGGAAAAAATTCCTTATTCATCTTAACTTAATTTAACTGATTTTAACTTAAAGTATTCATTTTCAATTTGTTGCATGATTGTTGCTTTTTTACCTTTATAGCGTTTGAGCGCCGTTTAACTATAATTTGTTTGCAAATTGTTTGCAAATTTTTGAAGGGAAAGATTTTGTGAAATTGAAAAATTATAAGTTATGTCAACAACATTAAGCATTATCCTCGACACCCGTAGGATTAAAAAAAGTAACAAGTATCCCGTTAAACTACGGGTAACATTTGAACGGGTTACCGAGTATTATCAAACCATCTTTGATTTAACGAAGGATGAATATGATAAACTTTCTGCATCAAGAATCAGTAATGAACTGCAAACTATCCGGGATAAATTAAAAGAGATCGAAAGGACTGCAGAAAATGCAGTTAAGGATTTAGGCCCATTTAGTTTTACTGATTTTGAAAATGAGTTTATTTATAATAACGCTATTCTATTTCGTCCGAGAAAATTAAAGCCCGCCGTTCTTTCTAAGAATACAAGTGAATTTGACTACTCTTCATTTTTTAAAAAATTTCCTATCCTGCTGGAAGAGGATTCGATGCCTGATACTATTTCTTTCTGTTATAAGAACTTTATAAAAAAAGTTTTAAGGGAAGGCCGGATTAGTTCTGGCATGTATTACCATTGCAGCTATGTATCATTAAAGAAATTCAGGGGTAACGCTCATTTTAAAGAAATAACCGTTTCTTTTTTATATGAATATGAGAACTGGCTTACCAGCCAGAATATTTCTAAAACTACTATTGGTATGTATCTGCGGCCACTCCGTACAATTTTTAATGAAGCCATTGAAGACGGTATTATCAAAAGAGAAAAATGTTATCCATTTGGAAGACGTAAGTACAAGATACCTGCTTCAAAAAATACAAAGAAGGCACTTGACTTAAAAGACATAGAAAAAATATACTACTATAAATGCGATCCCAAAAATGAAAGTGAGCAAAGAGCTAAGGACTACTGGTTATTCAGCTACTTTGGAAATGGTATGAATCCAAAAGATATTGCCTGTCTTAAATATAAAAATATCCATGATGAATACTTAGTTTTTGAACGAAGTAAAACCGAAAGGGCATTGCGTAAGCGACCCAAAGCCAATCACCGTTTTTATTAACGATGATATGAAAGCAATTATGGAGCGTTGGGGTAATAAAGATAAATCTCCTAATAATTACATTTTTCCTGTAATGGAGCCGGGTATATCCCCATTACGTCAGTACGAACTCATGCAACTTCTTGTAAGCTTTATAAACAATTGGATGAAGCACATTCTAAAGAATTTGGGAATTGATAAAAAAGGAACCACGTATGTCGCAAGGCATACTTTCTCCACAGTTCTAAAACGTTCCGGTGCCAGTACAGAATATATACAGGAAGCATTGGGTCATAGTGATATAAAGACAACAGAAAACTATCTCGACAGTTTTGAAAAAGAAGTGAAAAAAGAATTTGCCCAAAGGCTTACATCATTTAAAAATAGCCCGGAAATGCAAAATGATTTTATTGATTAAACTTTTCAAACTATTAAATCAAACAAAATGAAAACGAATAAAAATGTGCCGACTTTAAATTCACTGGAAAATTTGGCAACTACCATTCAGAATACAAATACTTATTTCCTGAATAAAGTTCAAAAGCAGGTAAATACTGCTTTGACACTCCGGAATTGGATTATTGGTTATTACATTGCAGAGTACGAACAGTCTGGTAAAGACCGCGCAGATTATGGTAAACAACTTTTTAAAGCTATCGCCCAAAATCTCTTAAAAAAGGGGCTAAAATCAATCAGGGAAAGGCATTTATACCTTTGTAAAGACTTGTATAAAGCTTATCCTCAGATTTTGCGGACAGTGTCCGCAAAATCGTATTTAATTGATTTTCAGTACTCTGCAATTCTGCGGACAGTGTCCGCAGAATTGGGTTCTGATAAAATTCAGGCTGATATGAATCTATTGCTTACCAACCTTAGTTTTTCTCATTTTATAGAGCTTTTAAAGGCAGACACAGCCAATAAGCGGCGATTTTATGAGATGCAAACTATTAAGAATAATTGGGGTGTTAGAGATTTAAAAAGAGCTATAGAAAGCCTTCTGTATGAAAGAACCGGACTTAGTTCCGACAAAGAAGCTACCCTTAAAAATCATATTGTCCGAAAATGATGTGAAACCTGAAGATGTATTTCGGAATACTTATTTGCTGGAGTTCCTGGGGTTGGAGGAAAAGCCATCTTATAGTGAATCTGATCTGGAAGAAAGTATCATTACTAACCTGCAGAATTTTCTGATTGAAATGGGAAGAGGGTTTTGTTTTGAGGCCAGGCAAAAGAGAATAACGTTTGATAATAAGCACTACCGAATCGACTTAGTTTTTTATCATAGAATCTTAAAATGTCATTGTCTTGCAGATCTAAAATTGGGAGAGTTCGATCATTCCGATGCAGGGCAAATGAATATGTACCTCAATTATTATAAAGAAAATGAATTCACCAATGGGGACAATGACCCCATCGGTATTATTTTATGCTCTGGTAAAAATGAGGCATTGGTGAAATATGCCACAATGGGTTTGCCACAACAGGTATTTGTTTCAAAGTATTTAATCAATTTGCCTAGTGAGAAGGAATTGCAGAAGATTATTGAGGAGGAGAAAGAAAAAAGGTTATAATTATTAGGTCACCAACTTCAGTAATTAATTCCATCTTAATTGCGTTGTCCATGCTAATGTAAATATCTTTAAATTAGTAAACTAATGTTATATTTGCCATAAAAATTATTATTATGGCAAGACCTTCTACTATTGCGAATTTAACAGAGGAAGAATTAATTGAATTACAAACAATAGTTCGAAGTACTAAAGTTGAAAGCCGGATAAAAGAAAGGGCTTATATAATTCTGGACTGGCATGAAGCAAAAAGCTACAATGAAACACAAGCGTTGAGAAAAGTAAGTCGCCGTACAGTTGCCAAATGGCGCGGTCGTTTCCTGGAACATCGTATGGGCGGTTTAGTTGACGCAGCCCGAAGCGGAAAGCCAGTTGTGATAACAGAAGCACAGAAAAACAAAGTAATACATTTGGCTTGTGCAAAACCTGGGAAAGGCTATAGTAACTGGAGCCAGCAACGCATAGGAGAACAAATAGGGATAAGCCAAAGTAAAGTAAATAAGATTTTGCAAGAGCACGATTTAAAGCCTCATAAGGTAGAATATTGGTGTGACAAAAGCACAGATCCTGAATTTGAGACGAAGATGCTTAATATAGTGGGTCTGTATATGAATCCGCCAGAAAATGCAATAGTTCTTTGTATTGATGAGAAGACACAAATACAGGCATTAGACAGAACACAACCAGAACTACCGCTGAGACATGGAAATCCAAAAAGATTAACAGGCACCTATAAACGAAATGGAGTTGTCAATCTGATCGCTTCTCTGGCCGTTCATCAGGGAGAAGTTGTGGCCAAGACAATGGAAAGTAACAATGCGGTAAACTTTTTAAGCTTTCTTAAAAAACTTAAAAGAAAATATGCCGGAAAGAAATTGCACATTATAGCTGATAATCTTTCAGTTCACAAACACGAAAGTGTAAAGGAATGGGTAGCAAAAAACAAACAAATAGAATTGCATCATACGCCTACATATTCATCATGGCTCAATCAGGTAGAAATTTGGTTTAACATTTTAAGTAAGGATGTATTAAAAGGGGCTGTATGGCATTCAAAAAAACAACTTGTGAGTCAGCTTATGGAATATATTAAAACATATAACAAAGAAAGAGCTAAGCCATTTAAATGGACTTACAATCCAAATTAGTTTACGTATTAAGAGAATGTTACACTAGTCACAACTTCTACCTCTTTCATATAATTTGTGTCGCAAATTTTCCGATACTTTTTACCAATTATTTGGTATTATATTTCTTACCTATCTCATCATAAATATTAATAAGGTCATTTATCTTGCCGTCTTTGTCTATAAAGCGTTCCCAGGTATTTAGAGGCTCCCAAATGCAGGTGCCTTTGCCTTTATTATCCGGCAGGTTAAATACGATATCATTTACCTCGCGTTTATGCTCGGAATATTCTACCACTATTGTTCTGCTTATATCTTTTTGCGAGATCAGTTAAATTATCTTTCAGGCTATCAAGTGTCCCATGCCATTTCGGATAATAAGATTGGCCGATAATGTCAAAATCAATGCCATATGAAATCATATTATCAAAGAAATATCTTGATTTTTTATTCTGACCACCACAGACGATGTGCAGCATGATATTAATGGAAGGGTCAACATCGTTCACGCCTGCAATACCGGCTTTAAGAAATTGCGTAAGCGTATCCATGTTGCTCGCTTTGCCGTCGGGCCAAATAATTCCGCTGTTAATTTCATTTCCTACCTGCACGATATCAGGCAAGGTGCCTTGTGCTTTTAAAGCAAGCAAAACATCTTTTGTATATGAACGAATCGCGTCTTTGAGCTCTTCAAAATTATACCCTTTCCATGCAGAAGGTTTAAATTGCTTACCCGGATCTGCCCAGGTATCACTGTAATGAAAATCGAGCAGGAACTTCATACCGGCAGCTTTTATCCTTTTGGCCATAGCCTTGGTATGCTCGTCGCAAAAACCTTTCTTTGGAGAATAGCCACTATCGGCGGCAGGGTCATTAAAAATCCGAAGCCTTATATAATTAAACTTATGGTCTTTTAAAATTTCAAAAATATCTTTTTCCATACCTTTATCGCTAAACTTCATTCCCCTGGATTCTAATTGAGGCAAAAAAGAAATATCTGCTCCAAGCATTTTACCAACCGGTTTCTTTTTTACTGCTTTTTTATTTTGTGCATGTGAAGTCGAAACGCTTTGTGCTGTAACTGCTGAAAACACAAAGGAGAAAAGAAGGCTTACACTGATGAGCAGTGCACATTTTTTTCCAAAGTTTAATTTGCTTTTAAAGAATGCTGTATTGATGTTCATGATTTCTGTTTTTTATTAATATTTTTCATTGATGGAACTCGCGGTACTTCTTTCCAAAGCTTTAAGGAACGTAAAGTTTCCCCACTTTTAATTTATCTCCACTTAAGTCCACTTCAAAAAGATGAGGAATGCGCACGTAACGGCCATTAATATTTTTGTGGCTGTGTATGGCCATGAGCCATTTCCCATCAAGGGTTTGAAACAACATACCATGTCCATAATTTGGTGGAGTAATTGGATCTTTTTCCTGTATCCATGGGCCATCAAGCGTTCCATTTTTCGAATAGGCGACCCCTTGCGTATATGCATCGTAAACCCAACTTGTCCAGATCATGCCAAGACGTCCAATGGAAGTGCGGAATAAATAAGGCCCGTCCATTACTTTATTGGACCGATCATTCCCATTCTCATCTTTTTCGCGGCTCCACGGTGAATCGCTTGCGCGGAATAAAACTTTTCCTTCTCCTATCGTGCCGCTAAAGTCCGGTTTCAACTCTATCTTTTCGACTGTTCCATTCCAGTTTTGTAACCATTCGTGGCAATAGATCATATAAGGTTTTCGGTCTTTGTCAATCCACAATGTGGCATCTAAAGTTGGTTCATTGGCCGGTAGATAAACAGAGTCTTTCATTGAAACAAAAGGGCCATCAGGATTGTTGCTAACCAAAATATGGCACGCCCGGCGATTTATTACATTCCCTTTTACTGTATCAATATTTACGGCCCTGTTTGTGAAGGTTGCAAAATAATAATACTTGCCTTTGTATGGATGAATCTCTGCTGCCCAAATCATTGGATGAGGTCCCATCCATGAATCAGGATCCGTTTCAGCAACCAGAAATGGTCCTTCCCATAATTTCAAGTTCTTACTTTTCCAGAGCAAGCCGCCTGTTCCTGTCATGTAATACATATTTGTTTTTTTATCGGCCATTATAAAAGGATCACTTAAATAAATTGAATCGAGCGGAATGTTTTTCCTTGCTTTTGGCATATTATATTTCTGTGCAGTTACCATTGTTATAAGGAAAAAATATCCAAATATTGTAAGCCCAATCTTCTTCATAAAATTTTTTGTTGTTGTTGTTTAGAATATGGTTTTAGATTAAACCACCTGAGAATATATTTGCTTACTCGTGTACAAATAAAAATAAAAGTAAAAAGCAACAAATTTTAAATAAACTCTTCATACAAAACATTTTTTAGTCCCAATGTTTCCGCGGCTTAAAAGATAAAATCATGATTTTATCTTTTTTCCATCAATCACTATTTTTCTTTGTAAAATTCTGCTGGCACACCCCGAACGCCCGGCTTCACAGAAAACAAACCACCGCTCAACGGAAACTCTTTAAGCTTGCCAGGGCTTAACCAAGTACGGGCCGTAGTGATATAAAGCGTTTCAAGATTTTTTCCTCCAAATGCACATGAAGAAACATTGGGAGCAGGCACAATAACTTTCTGAAGCAACTTTCCTGTACGCGGATCAAATTTTCCAACTGTGCCAGAACCCCACAAGGCCACCCAAAGATTTCCGTCTGCATCAATGGTCATTCCATCGGGGCCGCCTCCACCTTTTGGAATACGAATGACAACTCTTCGGTTGCTGATTGCACCTGTTTTGTCATTGTAATCAAAAGCCTGGATAGTTCCTGTTGGCGTGTCGTTGTAATACATTGTTTTTTTGTCGGCCGTCCATACAATTCCATTTGAAATGGTTACACTGTCCAGTATCATATGAATAGTTTTGTCGCTGTCCATACGATAGAGCACTGCTCCTTTTCTTCTTGAATCAAGAGCCATTGTTCCTACCCAAAACCTTCCTGAAGGGTCACATTTACCATCATTAAAACGAAGGTTAACCGTATCAGGCAATGGGTTACTAATAAATGTTAGCTTCCCCGTCTTTGTATCTATTTTTTCAATGCCGCTTTGCAAAGCAACCAAGGCGCCACCACCTTTCACCGGCACCACCGTTCCTACTCTTGAACCCAATGGAAATTGTTTGTCTTTATTTGTAACCGGATCATAAATATGTAAAGTTTTGCCTTCAATATCTATCCAGTATAATTTATTTTCTTTTGGCTGCCATATAGAGCCTTCGCCCAGCGTGGCTTTTGCATCGAGCACTAATTCGGCATGAAGATCGTCGCCTGGCCTGAAGCCATTTAGTACCATTGCACAAGCAACTATGCAGAGTGCGATTAGTGATTTGTGTCTCATATTTAAATATTTATTATTGCTTTTTCAAAATCCTTCCTGATGACCTTCTCACAAAGCGAAACATTATTGATCAATTGAAGGCATTACCTTTTTACCAGCGTTATATCATCCGCATAACAATAAGCATTAGCCCTCCCTTCTGCAACAAAACCAATTTCAATTTTTCCATGCTTTACAGGAATTTTATCAATACTAATTGTCGCCCAAGGTGTATTTTCTTTTATGTCGCACGACAGTGTTTTTCCGTTTGTTTCAGCATACATTTCGAGCCTGGAAAATCCACCACCATTCTTCACTTTAGCTGTTAGCGTGTAAAATCCATCTTTCAATTCTACAAATGGAGTTGACCTAATTATTTGTGAAACATTTCTTTTGAAATCAACCTTATCACTGATGTTCAGACTTCTTTCACCAATAACTGTTTTTCTTTCTTTCTGAGTATTGTTATGATTTAAAACAGGAGAAGTATTGCTGTCAAGGCTAATCTTGTTCCCTTCTGTAACAGTAGTCGCCCAACCTGTCAGTTCTGTTTGCACCGGTTTAATATGGCTGGGGATATATTTTCTATCGGCTTCAAAACTGCCGTTCTTCGTGAAATTGTTATCATTGGCAACTTTCCATTCACCCGTTTTTGCATTAAGGTTCCATGAGCTGAGTGAATTGAAAAAAGGGATGGAATCATCAAAAGAAAGAGGCACCCATTGATTGTATCCTAAACCATTTCCTGCGAAATCTGCCCACCGGTCACCACAATAAACTATCGTTTCTTTTTTGCTGCCTTTTACAGAAAAGAAAAAACCCGTTTGCGTTACATGTGCATAATCATTTTCGCAACCTTTCATCACCAGCATATCATTTTTTGGCAGATAAGGTCCTCGTATATTATCAGCAACCAGGTAGTAGGCTAACGAAGCATCCCATCCATAAATGTTTGATGCGCACATGTAATATTTCCCATGATATTTAAACATACAATTACCTTCCCGGCTTTCGCCCCGGAAAACTTCTGTACAATCAAGCAAATTCACTTTGCCGTCTTTCACACCAATTTCTGAAACATAGATTTTATTTCTGCCACTACCGTACGAATAAATTAAGTATGACTTGCCGTTGTCTTCGTCTGTAAACACAGTTTGATCGCCGGTGTTGGGAGTGCCAATCATTTCCTGCATACTGATTTTTTGATGCCACGTAAACGGACCTGTTGGTGAATCAGAAACAGCAATGAGCACTCCGCTATTGTGTTGTACAAACATGGCATACTTATTCATCTCTTTAATAAAGGCAACACCCAAACGTCCAACCCAAAAGGTTCTGCCTCCTTGTTTCGTTAGTTCTTCTTGTGTCAACACATTGGCTTCAAACGTCCAATTGACGGCATCGGTGGAAGAATAACAGGTTACCGCTTCAAAACCGGATCTGTCCTGTGTTACAGAAGGAGCGTTGCGGTAGATTTCAGCGCCTTTATAATGAACGCCATACCAGTAGTATTTCATTCGTCCTGAAACAGAATCAGTAAACTTAAAAATTCCACCGCCCTGGCTGTAAATAGGAAGTCCGTCTTTGGTATTCCAAAATATATCATTCCTGATATGCTGCATCTGTGCCGTTGCTTTACTACCAACTATGAATTGCAATAGCATCACAAATACAACCCATAAATACCACACAAATATTTTCATGAGCAAGTTTCTTTTAATAATATTCATCATTTCAATATTGGGATTTCTGTGCTTGCTTTTTCAGTAGTAATTTCTATAGAAGCATTTTTTAAAGAAGATGAATTTGCCCGCACCTGTATCTTACCTGGCTTATTACTTGATTGTACCACCGCCAATGCCAATCCATTAAATGTATTTCGGTTGTCGCTTTTCATGGAAGTATGATCCACAGGATTGCCATTGTCCAATCCAATCAATTTTCCATCACCTCCAACAATAATTTGCACAGGCTCATTAGCATCAGGCACAACATAGCCATTCTTGTCAACTACTTCAATCTTCACGTGCGCCACATCTCTTTCATCTGCGTCAATTGTATTTCTATCAACTGATAAACGAATAGCGGCAGGCGCACCGGCAGTATGTATTTCTTCCTCGTAAACTATTTTGCCACCTTTTCTTCCAACAGCTTTTAAAGTCCCGGGCTCGTAGGGCACATCCCACATGAGATGAAGATCAGCAGTGGTGGCATAGACCAGCGGTGTGGCGTAACTGTTCCATCCTCCGGAATTTCCCTGGCGCGGAAATTCCAACGATTTTATTCCATAAGATTTTCCATTTAAAAAAAGTTCAACACTATCACAATTGGTATAAGCCATTACCTGCATGATCTGTCCTTCATGTCCCTTCCAGTTCCAGTGCGGAAAAAGATGAATCATCGGTTTTGACGTCCATTGGCTTTGGTAAAAATAATAACCATCTTTAGGAAAGCCGCACATATCAATAACACCGGCACTTGCATTTTTAGAAGGCCACCAGGCTTCGCCTAAATAATCAAAGCCTGTCCACATAAAATCGCCAATAACATAGTCATGAAGTGAAACAAACTTCCAGAGTTGCTCAACTCTTATGACGGTTGACATATTAGCAGGCCTTATAAGAGTTGAATCAATACCTCGGTAGCCACCACCATAATAATTGCCACGTATGCCCGAATTTGAGGTACTTTCAGTACCAACCATTTTCCAGTTTGGATGATCATGGCGATCGATGCTGTAATATAATTCACGTCTGTTGTGCCAGCGATCAACATAATTATATCCAACAATGTCGAGCATTTCAAGGAATGGCAACGTAGTTGATCCGTTATCTGCGGCTATATTATCGTTGCCCGTTGTTACAGGACGTGTAGGATCTTCTTTGTGAAAAGCTTCAATTAAAGGGCGAAGAACTTCATATCCTTTTGGCTGTTTTTGTTCTCCTATTTCGTTACCTGCACTCCACATCACAACAGATGGATGATTGCGGTCGCGGCGCACAAATTCTACCACATCATGTTGTGACCATTCATCGAAATATTTACTGATGCCGTATTTAACCTTCGCAGATTTCCATTCATCAAAAATCTCATCCATCACTAAAAATCCCATCTTATCGCAGAGATCTAAAAACTCAGGCGCAACGGGATTGTGTGAAGTTCGTATCGCGTTGCAGCCCATATTTTTTAGAATTTTCAAGCGGCGTACCCACATTGCTATAGGCACAGCAGCACCAACACTTCCTGCATCATGATGAAGGCAAACCCCATTCATCTTTACATGTTTCCCGTTTAATAGAAATCCTTTGTCGACATCATATTTAATATCGCGGATACCAAAGGGTGTGCTTTCTTTATCTATTGCGTTTCCGCTAACTAGTATTACTGTTTCAAGGCTGTACATAGCAGGCATTTCCAAAGACCAAAGCGATGGAGAGTTTACAGTAACTGACTGTTCTATCTCAATACTATTTTTTGCCGCCAATGAAAAAGGTGATTCAGTATGGGCGATTTCCATACCATTCGTATCAACAATGATTGAACGCAAAATGCCGTCTTTGGCAGAAGAATTATTATTCTCAATTTTCGTTTTAACCTTCACTCTTGCGGACGCGGAATCGGCAACCGGTGTAGTAATATAGGTTCCCCAATGCGCGACATGTAAAGGGTTTGCCATATTGAGCCATACATTGCGGTATATACCGGAACCAGAGTAGTAGCGGGTATTAGGCTGCAAAGAATTATCAACACGGACGGTAATAATATTTTCACCTTTTTTAATAAATGGCGTTAGGTCATAATAAAAACTCATGTAGCCACTTGGGTAATGTCCTAAATGATGCCCGTTGATCCATACATCACTGTTTTGATAAACGCCTTCAAATTCTATCCAGATATTTTTGGACATGGCTGATTTAGGTAGCATAAAATGCTTCCTGTACCAGCCAATACCGGTTGGTAAATATCCACCGCCACCGCGGGTTGGTGCGTCTTTCACGAATTCATTTTCAATACTCCAGTCATGCGGCAGGTTAAGCGTTCGCCATTCCTTGTCGTTGAATGAAGCTTTATCAGCACCGGCAGTATCTGTTTGAGAAAATTTCCAGTTAAAGTCCATCAGCAATCTTTGGCGATCACTGTTTTGCGCCATTGAATTATTGAATGACTGTATCAGGAAAGCAGTTGTTAATAGCAGAACGAATTTTTTCATTTGGGAAAATTTAGAATAATGAATTTTAAAATGGCTATGAACTCAGGTTTATTTACACAAAGTTTTTACTTAAAAATTTTCTGAGCGAAATCATAAAGGTTATGTCTCCACACATACATCGTGTGGCCTCCTTCCATTTTCGACAGATCCGATTTAAGGCCATACTTTGTAAAAACTGCCCTTGTAAGGTCACTGTTTTTATCTGCAATGTCGGTTGTACCACCGGTAGTGAAGATGAAATATTTTATGGTTTGTTTCAAACGCGGAGCTGCCGCTTTTACAATCGAATCATACTTTTCATAAGTGCCGGGCCTGTTGGAGAACCAGCCGGAACTCATCACGTTTACATACGCAAACTTGTCGGGAAATTTGAGCAGCGTCTCTATCAGTTCTATTCCGCCCATTGAAAGTCCGGCTATAGCACGGTGTGGAGCATCGGTGAGAACGCGAAAATTTTTATCGACGTAAGGAATAATATTGTTTCCTAAATCTTCAGCAAATGTTTCAACAGGAATGCTTCCATCTGGCATTACCACAATCATTGGAAATATTTTGTTTTCGGCGAATAAATTGTCGAGAATCCAACCCGCCTTCCCTTGTCCCGGCCAGTTGGTATCATTGTCGCCACCGCCGTGCAACAAATATAAAACCGGAAGTTTTTTGTTACCGGCAAAATAGTTTGGCGGCGTCCAGACAAACATGCGACGGGTAGAATTGGTTGCCTTTGATTGATAATAAACAATTGACAGCAACCCGTGTGGCACATCTTTTTGTTGCCAAAAGAGCGTTTGATTTTTTGGCACTAATTCAACCATTGGACGAAAATCAGCAACCATTGGATTTTTTGGGTCGTTCACTTTCATTCCGTCAACCATAAAGAAATAACGATAGGCGCTTGGTTTGAGATGAGGCGCAGTGGTAATGCGCCATATACTATCATTTTCCTTTTCTATTTTTTCACCCTTTAGATCGCCGCCCAATGTGACCGATTTTGCATTGGCTGCATAAAGGCGGAATGTGGCACTGCTGTCATCGTTCACTTCAAATGAAGTGTAATTGACTGTTGGCGAAGTTTTAAATGGTGGTTGAGCATGAACACTAAGAATGGTGTTCACAAGCAATAGTAATAATATGATTCGTTTCATTTTAAAAGAATTAATAGATTTTAATTTATGTATGTTACATCTGACTTTAATATGAGTGCATTCCCGTTAATCAATTCTCAATCGGAAAAGCGCTATTCTTTCTTTCCTCTTCATTTTATTTCCAATCTAAAGAGTTGAAAGAAATTCATTAATTTCTTTCACTGTTCTTGCAAGTTGATCGTGGTGCAAATTATGCGCAGCGCCATCAATGTGAACCAGCTTAACCAACTTCATGCCTTTAACTGCCTCTTCATTTGCTTTGCGGCCTTCAGGAGAAGTATCAGCTTTAAGAACCAGTGAGGGCACGGTAATTTTTGCCAGCGCTCCTGTAATATTCATTGTACCGAACATCGCATTCGCTTCTGCCTGTGTATAAGCGCCGTGATACTGTTTCTTCGACAGCGCCCAATATTCGACATCTACAACGTCCCATTTAGGGTTCTGCTGACGGCCAAGCTTTACCAAATCATCATAACTATAATTGTTCTGGGCTACCAGCGTTTCAGGATCGCCAAACATATTTATTGAAATCTTTTTAGCATCTGAATTTTTATTATCCGGAGTTTTAGGAGGAGCATTACGCCTGGTGCCAGGTCCACCGCCAATTGAACCGGTAATAAAAGGATCGAGCATAATGATCGCCTTTGCAAGATCAGAATACTCTGCACCCACACGCATAACTGTGGCAGCCCCCATCGAATGACCAATCAGTATAGGCTTATTGAAGTTCATCGCTTTTACAAATCCTACTACATCTTTTATCAAAGTCTCGCCATCATCAGTAGGCGTAAAGGGATCCGACAATCCATGGCCACGGGTATCCAACATATATATGTCGTACGAATTCTGTAATTTCCATGTAAGCGTTGTCCAGCAAAGGCCGTTATCGGTTACGCCGTGGACCATTACAATTACCTGCTTTCCCGGCTGCGGAATCGCATGGTAATAATGTATGCGAACGCCATTATCATAAACAAAACCATCCGACCAGCCATCAGGAATGCCCGGCGGATCAGCCGCAAACGCAATGGTTGGTAAAAGAGTTAATACAAATATTACCTTTAAAAATGCACTGCTTAAACTGTACTTTTTGCTTTTGGTTGTTTTTGTCTTTTTCATTTTAATTTGCTTTTCTGATTATTTATTTTAAAAATTTTTGGGCTTTTATTATTTTAAAAATGAGTTTTTGCCTTATTTGTTTGTTTACTGCATTGAATCAATGATTATTAGTTTAATTTCTGATAATGTCTTTAAGAATTTATTTTGTCGATGTATTTAGATTATTTGGATTCTTCCCGGCAATGAATTTTTTATTAAGATCCTCATACACTTTAATCATATCATTTGCTTTTCCCTGCCGGTCAAAAAATGCCTCCCACGTATTAAGTGGTTCCCAAATAGCAGAACCTTTTCCATGGCCGCCATACACATCAAATGCTAATTCATTCACTTCTCTTTTCAATTGAGAATATTCAACAACAATCACATCTTTATCATATTTTCTTGCCAAATCATTTAAATTATATCGAAGGTCTTCTAATGTATTATGCCAGCGCGGATAGTAAGAAAGCCCAATTACATCAAAGGGCACTCCACGAATAATCATGTTATCAAAAAAGAATCTTGCTTCATCGTTTTGTCCGCCGAGTGCAACATGAAGCATAATGGTAATAGAAGGATCAACTGATTTCACGCCCTGGATGCCTGCATAAATCAATTGAGCAAGAGAATCTAAATTGTTGATGTGTCCTTCAGGCCATATCATCCCATGATTGATTTCATTTCCGATTTGTACCATGTCAGGAGTAACTCCTGCTATTTTCATTTGCTGAATCACATTTTTGCTGTAATTAAAAACAGTTTGTCTTAACTGCTCAAAGCTTTGTCCTTCCCAGGCAGCAGGCTTAAATTGTTTTTGGGGATCAGCCCAGGTATCGCTGTATTGAAAATCGAGAAGGAATTTCATTCCTGCCGCTTTTACTCTCCTTGCCATTGCAATGGTATGATCCAAATCGCAGAAACCTTTCCCGGGTGAGTAACCTTTATCATTTTCAGGGTTGACGAACAAACGAAGACGTATATAATTCAAACCGTGCTCTTTCAAAATTTGAATGGCGTCTTTTGTTTTGCCATTATCAGAAAACTTCGTTCCTCTGCTTTCCATTTGGGGAAGAAAAGAAATATCTGCGCCTAACATTTTATCAACAGAGCGCGGCGTCATTATATCTTTTAGTGGAGGCGCACCTTTTACCAATGTTACCAAATGTGGCTTACCTGGTTGAATGGAATGGATGTCGGTAGCAGCGTTTGTAAGGCTATCGCTTTTTGCATCAAAGTGTATTTTGGAAATAGTGTTGCCTGCCTGAACGATGACCTGGCACTTACCGTTGAATAATCTTCGCTGCCATGCACTGTCCATTTTATCTGGTTCATGACTGCTGGGATCTCCATTACCCACTCCAATAATTTTTGCATCTCCGGTTATTGTAAAATGAATCAGGTTATTTGCATCAGGTACTTCCCTGTTTTGTTTATCAATCACACTAATGTTTAGAACTACGGCATCTTTTCCATCAGCAATCATCGTTGTTTTTGATGGCGATACAACAATGGTAGCTGGCTTATCTGTTGTTTCAACTTTGGCAATCAGTTTCTTTCCATTTCTGTAACCAACGGCTTCTAATGTCCCGGGTTGGTAATTCACGCTCCACTGAAGATGTTTATTTCGTGGCATATCTTTCTTTCCAAGACTTTTTCCGTTTAAAAACAATTCAACATTATCTGCATTGCTGTTTACCCAAACATCAATGGGTTGTCCTTCCATTCCTCTCCAATTCCAATGCGGAGAAATATGAATGACATCTTTATCGCTCCACCAGCTTTGGTAGTAGTAATAAATATTTTTTGGAAAGCCACACATATCCATAATACCGAAATGCGAGTTGATATTTGGCCAACGATAGGGTGTTGGCTCTCCACGATAGTCAAATCCTGTCCATGCAAATCCGCCTAACCAAAAATCATTTGGTGCAGCCAGTGTCCACCAGGTTTCGGCGGTACTTGCCCACGAGGGTGCAGTAATATCGTGGTCGGGAACATAGGCTTTTACACTATCCTTTTCATAAACACCGCGGGTTGTAACGGTGCTTCCCATTTCTGTACCAATGATTGGTTGATCAGGATGATCACGATGATAATCGGCAACACCAAATTGTCTGTAATTAAATCCACGTACAGGAATCACTTCATTGATACCATGATACTCATTGGCAACATCAGCAGCATAAGTGCTCACTCTTGTGGGATCCAATTCTTTCTGAATAACAAGAAGTGATTGAGCAATTCTTCTTCCAACATCCTCCTTTTGCACCCATCCTTCCTCATTGCCTATTGACCACATAAAAACACAGGTGCGGCTTCTGTCGCGAAGAAGCAATCGCTTGAATTGATCCACATATTCAGGACTACTGTTGAGCAAACGATTTTCATCTAACACTAACATGCCTAAGCTATCACATGCATCCAGTAGTTGAGGCGTTGGTGGATTGTGAGATGTACGTATAGCATTGCAACCCAGATCCTTCAGCAAACGCATACGATAGTATTGCAGATAATCAGGCAAAGCGCTTCCTACACCTGCATGATCCTGGTGATTATTGGTGCCTTTTATTTTTAGGTGTGTACCATTTAGAAAAACTCCATTTGATTTTATTTCAATGGTACGAATGCCAAATCTTTGATTAATGCTGTCGACCGTTTTTCCCCGTCCGACCGGGTCATCCGGGCGGGCATCTTGTTTTATGATGGAAACAACACGGTACAAATAGGGATCATCCAATGACCAAAGGTGTGGATTGGTTACTAAAAGATTTTGTTTTACAGTTGTCGTTCCATTTAAGTTTAATGAAATTGGTTGTTCAGTTGATTGCGCAATCTTTTTTCCATTAGGGTCTGTTATATATGTAAGAACAGAACCTTTTGAAGAAGAGAAATTTTTATTTTCAACGATCGTTTCAACACTGACTGTTGCTTTATTTCCTGAAACGGCAGAATAAGAAAACACTCCATCATTAGCAATGTGCAGGTTATTGAATTGATTCAGCCAAACATGACGATAAATGCCTGCGCCTTCATAAAACCAGCCTTCATATTGTGTAGCATCAACTCTCGCTACTAAAACATTTTCTTTATCGTAGTTGAGATAATCGGTGATATCATAAGCCACTCCTATATAACCACTCTTATTGTTTCCAAGATAAAATCCATTGATCCAAAACTCCGCATCCCGAAAAACTCCATCAAACTGGATTTGAAAACGCTGTCCCGAATCTTTTTTTGAAATAATGAAATGTTTGCGGTACCAGCCTATACTTGTTTCGGGAAACAAACCTCCGACGGGTTTGTACCCATGAGCCATAACATCATAATTGTGAACTTTGACGAAAGGCAATTCAACCGTCCAGTCGTGAGGAAGATTTATTTTTCTCCAGGCACCGTCATTGAATTTCGGATCAATCGCCGTTCCAACCGCTTCGCCTGTTTTTTTGAAAATCGTACTTATGCCGTAGTTAAAATCTTTTGAAGGATCGGAGGCGTTGCCAAAATGAAAACGCCAGTTATTATCGAAATTTATTTTTTTACGGGAAGAAGTCTGACAGAAAGAAAAACAAACCACGAAGCAAAAAAGAAAAAGAAAAGAGCCACGCAATAAAACCATAATGAAATTTTTTGAATCAAGAATTATTTAAAAACATCTAATGCAATTGTTGGTTTACCAGTGTTATCAAAAGCGCCTCAAGTTTACGCACGATTGGCGCTTACAATATAAAACTCCAAGTCCTCTGTTGTTTGGAACTGATTTCACTTTTGCTATCAAATCCTCAAAGAAGCCTTGCAGCCATCAGCCTCACCCCAACTCATTCCTGCTTCAACAATCATGAATCTTTGTTATACCTCGAAACCATGTTGTTCATATTGATGAGACATTTATCATTTAAGCTGACCAATTGCTGACTGCCGGATATTACCACACGTCATCCGTGGGGCATTATGGATGGATGGCCTGGTGGTTTTGTTTATGACAATGGAGCTTGCATGCTCTATCATCTATACGAAATTCAAAATACTTTCTGAAAATAAATAACTCCAATTCAGCCCTTATTTATTTGAAATCGTACAACCATACCCTTTGAAGCTGCGGGGTTTCACCACGGAAAAGCAGCCCGTAACCTGATTGCCCTTTCAATGCCATTTGATCCAAATCCTGACTGACATTTGTTTCGTCGCCATTTAGCCATCTAAGCGGGATGCCAGACATTATTTTCAAAATATACCTTCATTAACTTTGCTAAAAGCGGTAATTCCTTCGCCATTAGCCGGGGCAAAAGTCACCTGTGCATTTGCCCCCATTACCAGGTATTCATTGTCACCCATTAACAATACCATCGCATAACCTTTTTTTCCTCTTGGACCAAACATTCCATTACTCTGTGTTTTGAGTTTCCTGCGGTGGCCCAAACCTGAAAGCTTTGGCAAGATTAACAATGACCTTATGGTTTCCCAAAACAAATTCCTCTTGGTAATTTCAGGGTTTAATTCACTTAACCAGGCCGCACGTATTGTTCCTTTTGCCTGATGTTCGGTAATGATATCGCTGAATGATGCCATCATTCTATATGAATCAAAAAAATCACTTTGTTGATTATTTCTAATGCTAGCCATCAATTCCAAAAGGTGAAAAGCCAAATCCCCTGCGTTCTCCAATCAGATAAACAGCATTTGCTGCCGAGGATCCGGATTCAGGCACAAAAATAGCGGTTTGTTTGCGTGAATAACGGTCGAGGATTTCACTGTATTCAGCGTCATAAATATCAGGTGAATAAAAATCAATATCGGGAGCACCTGCTCTCCAAACATCGTGAACCTGTGCTACAGGCCCTCCTGACGGATAATCACCCGGCACAATATCGCCTTTGTGCTGAAGAGCTACATTTACAAAAGTGGGAATCGGATAAACTTCTTTTCCTGCTTTTGCAATTGCATTGGTATAATTGGAATAATACCAGGCCATAAAAAATTCACTGGTTGTGACATTTTTTCCGAATACTTCTTCCCATGTTCCTTTTGTGGCATAATTTGAATTGCTCCATAGCTTAAGTGTTTCAGGAAGAAGATTCTTTCTTGTTTTTTACAAAATAATCCATCAGTTTCTTTGGCACTTCCGAATGAAATAAACCTTCTGCTTTTTCGCTATAATCCCTCTCAAAAAAAAGGCCCATTTCATTTTCAACCTGAATAAATAAAACGGTGTTTTCTTTCCAGTCAATTTCTTTTAAGTGCTTCATCATGGCGACATAAGCATTTTTATCTGCCTCCCAGTTGTTTTCATAAAATACCGAAAGACAAGGAACAGACAAGCCATCGCGTGTTACCGCCCGTGGGAAACGTTTGTAATCGCGCCCACCCATCCGGGAATATAGCCGCTGCCACCATTTTTAAAGCTGCCAAACCAAAGGATAACCATTTCAGATCATTTTCCCGTGCATCTTTTATCATGGCATCCATCTGTGAAAAGTCAAATTTTCCTTCTTCCGGCTCTATTTGATCCCATGAAACAACAGCCAAAACAGTATTCACGCCCGAACCTTTGAAGGCCGGCCAGATATCTTTCATGTATTCAGGACTGGAAGCACTTGAATTGCGGAGTTCACCTGCCAAAGCCAGGTAAGGTTTCCCTTTCACAATCAATTGTGAAATATCTCCTCTTTTCTCCAAATGAGGAATCTGGTTGCTTTGTGCAAAGTCAAAGCATCCCGCCAAAATAAGCAGGCTAGAAACAACAAGTCGGTTTTGTAAATTTTTTCATTTGTAAATAGGTCTGAATTGTAGATTGAATTAGTTTTTGAATATTTTTTGTGCGAAATTGATGTAAATCGTGCCGCCATACATACATGGTATGTCCACCGTCCATTTCGCTGAATTCCGATTCAATACCGTATTTCGTAAAAATAGCTCTTGTCGAGTGGGGTATTTCTTGCAGCCATGTCAGATTTTCCGCCTGTTGTAAATATGAAATATTTTATATTTTTCTTTAAGTGCAGGAGCAACAGCTTTCACGCGCTCGTCAATTTTTCAAGGCATTCAGGATCTCTTGGAAAACCATCCGGAACTCATCACATTGACATATGCAAACATATCAGGATAGTCCACCAAGGTTTCCAGAAGTTCCATTCCTCCCATAGAAAGACCTGCAATAGCCCGGTGCTGGTGTATCGGCCATGTACCCGGAAATTTGCTTCAATATATGGAACAATATTACTTCCCAAATCATGCGCAAAAGTTTCAACCGGTATGCTCCCATCAGGCATAACAACAATCATCGGAACAATTTTTCCTTCAGCAAACAAATTATCCAGAATCCATCCGGCCTTTCCCTGTCCCGGCCAGTTGGTATCATTATCACCTCCTCCGTGCATTAAGTAAAGTACCGGAAGTTTTTTATTGTTTGCAAAATATCCCGGAGGCGTCCAAACAAACATGCGTCTTGTTGAATTTGTAGCGTTTGATTCATAATATACAATCGACATAAGGCCATGAGGAACATCTTTCTTCTGCCAGAAAAGGGTTTCTCCTTTGGGAACAAGTTCAACCATTGGGCGGAAATCCGCGACCATCGGATTTTTCGGATCATTCACTTTCATCCCATCTACCATGAAATAGTAACGATAGGCACTTGGGTTGATGTTTGGGGCGGTTGTCATCGTCCAAACACCGTTGTCAGCCTTTTCAATTTTTTCGGCTTTAAGATCACCGCCCAAGTTCAACGACTTCGCATCGGGAGCATAAAGCCGAAATGTTGCACTTCCATCATCATTCACTTCAAACGATACTAAATTATCATTTGGTGTCTTTATGTGCTTCCCAAAAGGCTGCGCATTTAATTGGGAAAAGCCGGACATGCAAATAAGCCCAATCAGGAAATTGCGCAAATTGAAAGCAATACTAAAAATTTTTAATAATATATCTGGAATCGAGCGGTATTCTGTTGATGAGTTTTCACTATTAATTTTTTTTTGTTTCATAATTTTAAGTTGGGTTTAGTACAAATTCAAACTTTTTTATTTATTACTTCAATAATTAGTTTCGTTTAAACAATTGAGTGATTGGGATTTGAATTATTTTATATAATTAATTTTATGATCTTTCAAAATGTCACATCTTTTTCCACTCCTTTATTGCAAAAATTCATCTCCCTTGATTCTAATTGAGGCAGAAAAGAAATATTGGCACCAGGCATTTTACCAGATGACTTTTCTCTACCGTTTTTTTTATTGCATGCTTTTTCACCAGAAGTTGTTTGTGCGCGCAACCTTATAAAAAAGAAGTGATAAATCTAAACCAACAAATGAAGAGAAGGCTGGATTTTTTTATGCATCATAAAGGGGTGCATTTCAAATTGTCGTGTTGCCACTTCTTGTGGGCGGTGGAGACATCCTTCACGACGTGCCCTCCCGGTTGGAGCTCCCACCAACGGCCCGACAATTTGAAATGTACCCATAATAAAGTTCTTTGTTCATGCCAATTAATTTATTTTGATTATAATTTCTCTTTATAAAGTTGAGCTACAATACAATCTCAAATTAATATCCTGTATTCTGAGTTAGTCCTTTAATTAATTGTACTTCAGTTTCTGGTTTTGGAAGTAACATAAAATGAGCATCAACATTTGGGTAAAGATCCTTATTAACCTGAACTACCATTTCTTTGCGAACCAAGTCAAACCAACGCTTACATTCAAAAGCGAGTTCCCATGCACGTTCGTTTATAACAGCAGTTTCAAAATCTTGCTGAGACATTCCAGGTAATAAGTCGGGATACACAGCCTGATTATAGCCTCCAGCCCTTTCCCTCACTTGATTAATCGCGTCCAAAGCCGCCTGTGAAGGCCCTCCTTCTGCCATATTTGCGGCCTCAGCATATATCAACAATACTTCTGCATATCTCATTACAATCCAGTTTCCGCTTCCATTAAAATTTAATACCGGCCCATTCTCAGTTGCACCATCGCCTGCATCTCTATATTTCTCTATATACGGTTGGCCGATAGTAGAATTTTGCCATGTAGTGTGGTTTGCATCTGTAAAGACAGTATGGAAAGAAGCGTCTTTTCTGGGGCCGGGAGGGAAGGCGTTAAAAAACCTGGCCTCGGACATGATATCGTTCCAGCCACCTTCCTCACCAGGACGGAAAGAAACATGATGATGACTTGATGTTGAGAAAGGAGATGAACTGGCTAAAAACTGGAAAATAATCTCAGGACTTGTCAGAGCATTAGAAACCTTCCATAAATCTGCAAAATTCGGTTCAAGATGATAAACTCCCATGTCCATCACTTTTTTTGCCTCATCTCTTGCTAAAGGATATTTAGAAACATCATTTAGTGGCCAGCCAGCCATAGTGAGATAAACAGACGCAAGCAAACTTGATGCAGCCCCTTTTGTAGGCCTTCCTTTGTCAGAAAAAGTTGGTGGGAGATCGCTTTCTGCTATCGTTAAGTCATCTGTAATAAGTTTATAAATATCGGATACACTTGATTGACCAATATTAACTGCATTACCCTGATCCTCCGGCGTAGCAATTATAGGAACCTCTCCATATAAACGAGTCAACCAATAATAACTAAATGCACGTAGGAACCTTGCCTGGCCTTCATATATTTTCCTATTATCTGCGCTTACCGCATCGGCATTGCCAACGTTGGCTATAATCAAATTACAGGAATTAATTGATTTATAGAAATTGGCCCACACACCGCTGGAACGGGGATCAGTCGTGCTCGGATTAAACATATCATATTGCCTTAATTCGGGCGCACTGAGCCGGGAGGTAACATCTTCTGCCCCCGCTGTCATAACATATAACGGGATAAAATCAAATCCTGAGTATACTCCCCAAAGTGGAGCAAAGGCCCCATTGATGGCTGCCTTAAAATCACCATCACTTTTGTAAAAATTTACGGGGCTAATAATGCTCACCGGATGTTCTTCAAGATTCTTATTGCATCCTATAGGAATACTTACTATAAAAAATGCAAAAACACATATAGTTAATTTTTTCATGATACTATGTTTTATAAAAAGTAAAATAGAAGTTTAATTAAAGAGTAAGATTTATTCCAATCGTATAAGTTTTTTGGGAAGGGTAACCAGCGTAATCAATCCCTCCTAAAGCATCGACATTCGTACTTTCTTCAGGATCAAAACCTGTATATTTTGTAAACGTAAACAAGTTAACACCACTTACATAGATTCTTGCGAGTCCTATTTTGCTTTTCTTCAAAATTGATTCGGGAAGATTATATCCAAGAGTAATAACTTTTATTCTCATGTAAGAACCATTTTCAAGCCACCTGCTTGATTGTAGTTGTTCATATTGATTTGAACCTTTAAAGGAAGGAACACTTGTGTTCTGATTAGTTGGTGTCCATCTGTCCAGGATTCTTATATCTGTAGCATCTGCATCTGACGAACTGCGTTCGCTTCTCACCCTCGATATATTATAGATTTTGCTCCCCGCAACTCCTTGCATTAAGACATTTAAATCAAAATTTTTATAAGAAAAATTATTACTCCATCCGTAAGTAAATTTTGGAAGAGTAGTACCCATAATAGTTATATCATCGGTATTTATTTTCCCATTGTTGTCTTGATCTATATACCTGGGGGCTCCGGGAATTGTTCCAAAACTTGCAGCTTTAGCAGCATCTGCAGTTCCCCAAGTACCATCTTGTATATATCCTTTTAAAACACCAATCGGTTGACCTACCACCAGGAAAATCGTGTTCCCAAAATTTGGAAAACCAGTAGTTCCAATTGGTACATTATCCTGTCCGCCCAATGATATGATTTTGTTTCTATTAGTAGCGAAATTAATGTCGGTATTCCATATAAATTTGCCAGTTAAAGGTGTTCCACCTAAATCAATTTCGAATCCTTTATTTTGAACTTCACCTAAGTTTTGAAGCTTATTTGCATAGCCGGACGTACGCGGAAGGGGGACGTTCAATAACAAGTCATTTGTTGTTTTATTATAATAATCCGCGGTCAGATGCATTCTATCAGTAAATAACCCTAAATCAAAGCCCACATTAAATTGTCCTGTTTTTTCCCATTTTAAATCAGGGTTTCCAATTATTCCTAATCCAACACCTGTTGATGCTCCGGTCCCGGTTATAGGATAAGGTTGACTTGAATTCAACTGATCTAAAGAAGCATAGGGGCCAACCGCCTGACTACCGGTAACACCATAACTTGCTCTTAATTTAAGATCACTTATCTGACTAATATTTTTCATGAAATCCTCTTTATTTACCCGCCAGGCTACGGCTGCAGATGGGAAAAAACCCCACTTATTATTTTCTCCAAATACTGAAGCACCATCGTATCTGCTGGTTAAGCTAATCAAATATTTTTCTTTGAGAGAATAATTCAGGCGACCAACCAAAGATTCGATCACTTTTTTTGTATTATTTGAACTTGGTATTTGTGGGTTCGTTCCTAATGCCAAATTATTATAGGTTACTTCATCTGAAGAAAAACCCTGGGAGCCTGCAGACGAACTGTTATAGGTCTGAATTTGCTGCTCATAAACAGCTGTGAAATCAATTTTATGAATACCTGAAATAGTTTTCTTGTAGTTAATTTGTCCGGTATTCTGGAAAGTTACCGCTTGGCTATTATTAATACCTGCACTTGCGGTACCGAGCCCGTCCTTAGCTTTGGTATTATTATAGAAACTATTTATATTGTCTTGTGAACTCATCCCAAATAAGACTTTAGCGGTCAATCCTTCAACTATGTTATAATTCAAATACGTATTTAAGACTACCCTGTTTCCTAAATTATTATTAATGGGTTCTATTGCTAACGCCAAAGGGTTATAAACTGCCGGAGGGCCAAAAGAACTTGATGGTAAGGTGTAACTCCCGTCAGGATTATAAACAGGTAATGTTGGTGAAAATATTATTGCTGCATGCGATGGCGCATTATCTTGATTTCCTCCTGAAATAATAGGATGGTTTATAGTTTTTGATAAAAATATATTCAGACCTGCATCGAATTTCTTACTAATTATTGAGGTAATATTTGATCTAACTGAATACCTTTGGAAAGATGATCCTTTTATTATACCAACATTATTTATATAATTTCCAGACAAGTAATACGATACATTCTGGCCGCCGCCGGAAACTGCAATTTCATGGTTTTGCTCTAAAGCATGTCGATATATTTCGTCCTGCCAATCTGTGCCACCGCTTTTCTGAAAAGCTGTAATTTGCTCTTGCGAAAATGGCAAAGGTACACCAAGAGCGGCACGATTAGAATCCACTGTCACAGCATACTGTGCTGCATTAAGCACGTCTATCTTCTTTCTTACAGAATTAAAATTAAGATACGCATTATATTGGACCTTTACTTTACCAGAAGTGCCTTTTTTAGTAGTTATAAGAATAACTCCATTTGCACCACGAGAGCCATAAATTGCAGTAGCAGAAGCATCTTTTAACACTTGAATGCTCTCAACATCATTTGGATTAACGGTGGAGATATCGCCACCAACAAATCCATCTATTACAACGAGAGGATCGTTAGCGCCATTAATTGAGTTACTACCTCTTATTCTAATAGTAATTCTTCCATCAGGTGCAGCCGAATTATTTTGAACTACTAACCCCGGAGCTCTTCCCTGTAATGCCTGGTCCAACCTGGGTGTGGGTTGATCTTTTATGTTTTTTGTTGAAACAGAGGTAACTGCTCCCGTTAGATCACTCTTCATTGCTGTACCGTATCCTACAACTACTACTTCATTCATACTTGAGATGACAGGAGTGAGTGAAAGATTAAGATTTTTTTCCGAACTTATAGATATTTCTTTTGTCTGGTAACCAACATAGCTTATTACCAAAGTATTTCCCGGGGATGCATTAATGGAAAATTGTCCGTTTGCATTGCTCACTGTTGAGCGGTTAGTGCCTTTAACGGTAATGGTAGCTCCGGGTAGCCGGTCACCGGAGGATGAATGTAAAATACCATGAACGGTATTCTGAGCATACAAACTTAAACTAATTAAATTAAGTAAAAGAGCAGCAGTAATGCTCACAGCAATTCGAAGTAATCGTTTTTTCATTTTTTAGAAGTTTTTTTTAGAACGTTAATTGATGAAATTCATAACGGGATTTGTCAAGCAGTCAATACGCTATTGAGCAACGAAGTTAGACTTACCACTCCTGAACGACTTGTTCAAACGTTCATTTTCCTGGTTCTAATTGACTAACTTTATGCGGATGAACGATTAAACAAGTAACTTGTACATTAGAATACTTACTACTTCCATTAAATACTGCTATTCTATATGAAGTGTAAAAACAAACTTGCGATTGTGGGGCTATGCTTTTTTGTGCTGCCCCTGGTGCTTTCAGCCCAGCCGCCAAAACTCAAATTCAGGCACATCAACGGTGAACAGGGACTCTCCAACAGCACCATTGAATGCATCTTTCAGGACAGCCATGGATTTATATGGTTTGGCACACGGGATGGTTTAAACAGATATGATGGATACCAGATGACGGTTTACCGCTTCAATACAAAAGATACAAACAGCATTAGTGATAATTATATTCGCTTTATTTATGAAGACAGAAATCAGAACCTCTGGATTGCCACTACAAATGGATTGAACCGTTTCAATGCGGCGAAAAATAATTTTATCCGGTATAAGCATAGTACTTCCGACCCGCGAAGCATAAGCGATAATCTGATCACCTGCATTTACCAGGATAAAAAGGAAGACCTTTGGGTCGGCACTTTTGGCGGCGGATTGGATCTTTATCAGCCAGCCCAAAACAACTTCATTCATTTTAAGCACTCAAACAAGGGAAGCATCAGTGATGATCGTGTCACCTGTATTTTTGAGGATAGCCTCAATCATTTTTGGGTCGGAACTCAGAATGGCCTTAATCTGTTCAGCAGGCAAACCAAAACCTTTCAATTAATAAATATTGCAACAAATCCTGCCTACAAAGTCAATAATGTTATCAGTGTTATTAACGAAGACCGGGATGGAAATCTTTTGATTGGGACAGAAGAGAGTGGATTGATCCTGTATGATTATTTCAAAAACAGATTTATGCAATACCGGCATGAGGAGGAAAATCAATTTTCGCTCCGAAGTAATTTGGTAAGAAGCATAATGATTGACAAAAAGGGAAGCATCTGGGTTGGAACTATCAACGGTGGCCTTAATCTTTTTGATGAACAAAAAAACGCATTCTTCCATTATTCAAATGAGCCGGATGATCCGTTCAGCCTTTCGCAAAGAACCGTTTCTTCCTTGTTTGAAGATAACCAGGGAAACCTGTGGGTAGGGACGCACCGTGGCGGAATAAATTTGTTTACACCGAACACTGAAAAATTCACACTTTACCGGCAAAAGTTGGAAATCAACAGCTTAAGCTACAACGATGTGAAAGCATTTTGCGAAGATCATTATGGAAATATTTGGATTGGAACCGATGGCGGCGGATTGGATTTGTTTGACAGAAAGAAAAACAGGTTCAAACATTTTAAACACAATCCTTTCGATCCAAAAAGTATTGGCTCCAACGAAGTGTTGGCCATTACCGAAGACAGTGAACACAATTTATGGGTAGGAACATGGGGTGGCGGTTTATGTTTGTTCAACAGGCAGGCAGGAAATTTTACACGCTACATAAATGATTCAACTAACAAAAGTTTTATCAGCTCCAGCTTCATTCAACAGATTTTTGAAGACCACAATAAAAATCTGTGGATCGCTACTTATTACGGCGGATTGAATCTTTTCGACAGAAAAACAAAACAGTTCCGGCGTATTACCGAAGACCCGGTACATCATACAAAACTGCAGGGGAACAATATTGTTTCCATGATTGAAGACAAGGCAGGAAACATTTGGATAGGCACCGACGATGGAGGATTGAATTGTTATAACGCTGCAACACAATCCTTCTCGCATTATTTTACTACCGAAGAAAAAATGCCTGATCTGAGAGTCTTGTTCATTGACAGCAAAGGGAGATTATGGGTGGGACAAACCGGCCTTTATTTGTTCGATCCCAAAAAGAATTCATTTTCTCTTTACACCGGCAAGGCAGGATTGTCAACAGAGTTTATCAAAGGCATAGCAGAAGATGATCACGGAAATTTTTGGATAGCTACTTCCAATGGCATTACAGAATTTAATCCCGCTACTCTTGCTTACAAAAAATACAATACAGCGGATGGGTTGCAAGGATTAGAATTTGAAGCCAACGCATATTTAAAAACCAAAGATGGTCAGATTTTTTTTGGAGGATTGAATGGCTTTAACTGCTTTTATCCGGATGATATTAGAACCAATACTTTCATTCCTCCTATTTACTTAACCGATTTTCAAATCTTCAATAAAAAGATTATTGCGGGTAAAAAAAACTCGCCACTCAAAACAGATATTAGCCTTTCAAGAAAGATCAGGCTTTCTTACAAGCAGTCTAGTTTTTCTTTTGGCTTTGCTGCTTTGAATTACACTGCTTCTGAAAATAATCAATATGCATATAAGCTGGAAGGCTGGGATAAGGACTGGATCTATGCCGGACATGAACGAAGGGCAAACTATACCAATTTAAGTCCCGGCACTTATACATTTAAAGTGAAAGCCACCAACAATGATGGAATATGGAATGAGCACGGACCTTCTGTCAAAATTATCATCACTCCTCCCTTTTGGGCAACATGGTGGTTCAGAACATTGATGATACTTACTATTGGTGCTGCCATTATAGCTTATTACGAATTCAGGAGAAGAATACAATTGAAAAAGCTGGAAGAACAAAAACGCGAAGAAATGCACCAGGTACAACTGCAGTTCTTTACTAACATTTCCCATGAGTTTCGCACTCCGCTTTCATTAATACTTGGTCCTCTTGAAAAATTACAGAAGGAAAATCCCAACCCTGCCTTCTCTCATTACTATAAAGTGATGCACCACAATGCAAAGCGGCTGATGAACCTTATTAATGAATTAATGGATTTCAGAAAAACGGAATCGGGAGCACTGAAGTTAAACGTGATGCCGGGCAATATGAAACTGTTCCTTGATGAAATTGAAGAAGAATTCAGTGAGCTGGCTGTCAAAAAAAATATTGATTTTGCATTTTATGTTCCCGACGATTTGGGAGAAGTTTGGTTTGACAGACAGATCGTAGAAAAGATCGTCGTTAATCTGATCAGCAATTCCTTTAAGTATACGGAAAACAACGGAGCTATCAAAGTAGAAGTATTGAAATCGCTTGAAGAATTCATTCCTCCTTTTGAAAACGAGTTGGTGGTAAAAAATGATTACCGCGGTAAAAAATATATTTACCTATGTGTGAGAGATAATGGCGTTGGTATTTCAAAGGAATCTATTCAGCATTTGTTTGAGCGTTATTATAAAATCTCTGATGCACATTTGGGATCAGGTGTGGGACTTGCATTTGTAAAAAGCCTGACCAATTTACACAAGGGACTTATTTACGTTTACAGCGAAAGACTTAAAGGCACTGAAATTATTATTGCACTTCCGGTAAGTAAAGAAGATTACAACAGCAAAGAAAAATGGATGCGCAATAAGGAAACCCACGCCACCCTTGAAAGCCTAACAGTTCATGACTATCACAACATTGAAGCAATAGAAGAAAATGGCTGTCACAACAAAGAACAAATATCTTCCTGTGTTGGCGCGCCGCATATTCTTGTAGTCGATGACAATAGTGAATTGAGACAATTTCTGAAAGAAAGCTTAAGTCCTAATTATTACATCAGCGAAGCAACTGATGGTTTGTCAGGATTGAATAAAGCGAAAGAAGAATTTCCTGACCTGATTATAAGCGACGTGATGATGCCTGTAATGGATGGAATTGAATTTTGCAGAATTATCAAAGAAGATACTGCAACGAGTCATATTCCTTTTTTAATGTTAACGGCGAAAGATGCAATTGAATCGAGAATTGAAGGTGTCGAATCAGGAGCTGACTTTTATTTTGCCAAACCATTGAGCATGCACTTAATCGAAGTGACGATTCAAAACATTTTAAAACAAAAGAAAAAGCTAAAAGAAAAATATTTGAAGGATCATTATTCGGAAGCAAAAGAGCGCGTACATTCTTCAAAGGATAACGAATTTATTGAGCAATTGATCAGCATCATTGAATCGCAATTATCTAATCCTGACATGAATATTGACTATATCTGCTCACAAATGGGAATGAGCAGAACTAAGCTTTACCAAAAAGTAAAAAATATTACAGGACAATCCATTGGAGATTTCGTGAGAGATATCCGTTTGAACAAAGCGGTTCAATTAATGGCAGAGCAGGATATTAGTTGTGCGGAAGTAATGTACAGTGTTGGCATCCAAACACAATCTTATTTTACCAAAGCATTCAAAAAGAAATTTGGAAAGACCCCTTCGCAGTTTTTGAAGGACCTTCATAACACCAATCGAACAAGGCGGGATACCATTCGGCAACCATAAAAGGACCTTTGCCATCGTCGTGTTTTCTGATTATTTCTTTTATGCGAGTCGTATCAGTTAATCCATTTACCGCCGGCAATAATCCGGGCAGATGACCTTTACTTAAATCCTTCCGGATCCCAGGTATAAAGCAAACCGCCAAATCCGGCATTGCGGATTAATATATTTTTTGTATTCTTCAATGTATTGCTTTTCCTTGCTTCGAACCACCAGGCCTTTTATATTCTGCAACCAATAAGGATAGCCGCCAAACTCCCACTCGGCACATACATAAGGGCTTGGCCTGAGTATTACCCAAAGTCCTTCTTTTTGTGCGTCTTTTACAAGTTATGCAATATCATTAGGGTAATCAGCAAAGTTTAGTGAGCCAACAGAGTAACGCCCTTGTCTATACGTAAATGAACATTTGTTTTCAAGTAAATAGCTCCTGTTACAAAAGTGCCTGGATTAAAAGAAACAATTCGCCACCACTTTTTGCACATTTATCTATCGCGTCCTGTATTTGTTTGGAAATAACTTTTGATGTATCGCTTTTCGCTTTTACCACGAACACTTTTGTTGAAGAAGGAAACTGTTTGGCACCAACATCCTTCGCCCAACTTAAATCGCTATCGGAATGCATTTGCCAAAAGAATTATTACAAAATGCAAAACATGCGGCAGTAAACAAACAAAAAAAAGGATTTTCTATTTTCATAATACAATTGTTAAAAATGAAGAATACTCAAGATGACTAAAAAAATTCGTTTGCGCATCCTGTACATACATGTTATAAGCCAGAGCATTTTCCAAACAGATGCTTTAGTTATTTTTCCCGCACATCCAATCTTTGCAGTTGTGAATTTGAAAGTCCCCCAGAAATATTGACCGGATTTGACTGTATAGTAATCGTACCACTTTTAAGTCCCTTTCCAGTGGCGGTAATCGTTATCAATCCAGGAGTTAATGTGGAACGAACAGCCACCCTGTTAATGCCGTTTACCGTTTCAAGATACCGGTTATTGGTTGAATTTAATTTCGACTCATTTATACCGCCTCTCCAGATTGCTGGTCCGCTAACCTGAAAATCAACCCGTGAATCATCGGTCGGGCAAACCCTTCCTTTTGCATCCACCACTTCAAAATCAATGAGCACAACGTCACTGCCATTGGCTTGTAACCCTAACCGCCCTGTATGCGAAATCAACCTGATAGCTTTTGGTTCGCCGGCAGTTTCTAATTCATGAGCAGCAACAATTTTACCATCCTTTTTTGCAATCGCTTTAATCGTTCCCGGAATAAAAGAAACATTTGGAAAGGCATAAATAAATCCTGTGTTTTCAAACTGCAATGGCCTGGAAGGATTGCGATGAAAAGTGTCAGCAAACTGGCAGGGTTTTGTTTCAACTCCAACTGATTTTCCATTAATGAACAATTCAACTTCATCACAATGCGCCGCAGTGACATACATGGTTTTTACAGTTCCTTGAGGATAATTCCAATGGCCAATTACATGAATGTCCGGTTTTTTATTTTGCATTACTCTTGAAACATAAAACAAAGATTTGGGAAGACGAACTCCATCAACTTTTCCGCTCACCCGGAGCACATAACTGCCCTGCTGCCTTCCATCTGCATCAGAATCAGTAAAGTAAATAGAGCTGTAGGCCGACCATTTTGAATGAGCGGAATCTTTATTATCAATTCTGTTCATTAAATAGCTCGTGTATCTTGCTGCTGCTGCAAGACAAAACGTCTCGGAATTCCAATGCCATGCATCCAATGGACGGCCGGTAATTGAATCAACCTTCGGTTTAAAACTAAAGTACGGTGGCGAATAATCATCCCAAATATTACGGCCAGCCTCATCCCGAAAATCCTCCGTTTCTATCAGGGGCGCTCTGTCCCGCCTGGCTATGCTATATCCACGAAATATTTCGTCATCTTTAATTTTATCCGTTTGGGGCGCCTGTCCAATCATCACTCCATAATATTCAGCAATTGGAGTAAGCGCTTTATTGGCTTCCGCCTGATCATTGTCTCTCGTACCCATCACCCTTCCCCCATCTGGGTCAAGCGCTTTTCTTAAAGCCACCATTTGCTTCATTTCGTCAGGTGTTACAATCGTGTTTCCTGCTTCCCAAAAAAGGATGCTTGGATTATTTCTATAAAAGATAATAGTTGCCTTCATAACCTCAACCCGTTGCTCCCATTGCCTTCCGGTTACCAGTCTTTCTTTATCACCAGCAGGGCATACTTCAACAATCCCATACCTGTCACAAGCTTTTACATCAGCAAGTTGCGGGGCAACATGCATCCACCTGATATAATTGCCATTCGATTCTTTAACCCGTGACATGGTGAAATCATGCACCCAATCCGGGTAAGCGCCTCCCAGTCCCGGCCAATCATTGGCTGAACGCTGCGAATAACCAGTTAGCCATAGAAACCGTCCATTCAACCAAACACCTCCTGTGCCAACACCTCCTTTAAATTCTGTTTTCCGAAAACCAGTATGAATGTCATCAACATCAACGACCTTACCATTTACAGTAAGAATAGAATAGACGTGATATAAGTATGGATTGTTTACATTCCAAAACCGGGCATCATTCAGTAGCCCGGAAGCCTTGAGAACTTCAGATTCTCCTGCAGTCAGGTCAGAGGTGCTTCCTTCTAATTTTGCCCTAACTATCCCATCATTATCAACCACAACAGCCGATAAGGTGACCGATGCGTAATCGTTAGTCTCATTCTTTACTTCCGCCTCAACATTTATATCAGCAGTTTTTTTCGCCAGGTCAATATCTTCAGGATACACATATACACCGGAGGATTTTAAGTTTTCATACAGAGGTAAAGTTTGATATATTTTCCCTGTAACAATTAAACTTGCATCGCGGTTAAGGCCTCCAAAATTCGGATTAAAATCTTTGGCGTTCCATTCAAAAGGCACGCCGCTACTTTCTTCTTTATAGGTAGGACTATTATCTACCCTTACAGCAATCAGGTTATCTCGTCCTTTAAACTTTACAAAGTTTGTAATATCAAGGCCCACTGCTGTGATGCCATTTTCATAAAGGCCTGCAAACTTGCCGTTGACAAAAAATTTTGCTGCCTGCCTTAATCCGTCAAATTGTAAAAAAACTTTTTTTTGATTGCTGTTTGCGGGTAATTTAAAATGCTTTCGATACCAGCCTATTCCAAAAAGATGTTCACTTTGGTCGCCGCCGCTATGACTGATATAAGCCCGGTAGGTATCTGTATCATTCCATGTGTGTGGGAGTCCGACCGTTTTCCATTTTGAATCATCATAGCCAGATTGTTCCGCTCCGGTGGAATCGCCAAAAACAAATTTCCAGTCAGCGTTAAAATTATATATCGTCCTCGGTGACATTGGAGGAACGTAAACTGCGGAGTCAAGCGATAGCTTTTGTGAAGTAGCCAAAAAAGAAATTATTAAAAATAAACCTAAAATGAATGAGCTTAAAAGTTCTTTTAAGGTAGAAAATTTATAATTGTTCTGCATAGTGCTGATTATTTAATTTTTACCATTTAAATTATCTGTCCTGAAAGGCGACGCGGGAAGATTTGCTTTATTATATAAACTTGTCGGTGGATTATTGCCCCAACCATACCGAACAGCCACCGGCTCACTTATTTCCGAACCTGAAACAATAACCGTGTTGCCGTCTATTTCCGCGTTTGCCCACATAAATTTTTTATCGGCTCCTGCAATTGCAAAACCAATCAGTTTGTCATTCTTTGCTATCAAACCGCCATCTGTATCTTTGAAGTACAGCCGGATTTTATTTCCTTCGATTTTCATTTTATCGTACAGTGGCCCTGAGTAAACCACCTTTTCATGATAGGCAGTTGCTTCCGCTGCCAACGCAAGCCTGCGGCCAATTTCCTGTTTGTTTTTTGGGTGGATGTTATTCATATTATTTGAATCGGCATTGTCAATAGCCACAACCATCGCCGTATTCGGAATAGAAAGATTTTCTAACTGGGCTTCCCTTCTAATCGCCTCCGTTCCACCCATCGCCGGTATTGAATCGTACGTTTTTCCAATGTTAGCCAGTTGAACATAAATGAACGGAAAGTTGCCCTCTTTCCATTGTTGCCGCCAATCATTTATCAACGTTTCCATTAACTCTTTGTAGATAGACGCAGTTGGTGAATTTGATTCGCCCTGGTACCATATTGCGCCGCGAATCGCATAAGGAACCAACCCATTGGCCATACCATTCCATAATACAGAAGGGTTATGTTGGTCAGAGACCGGGTCAGGGTTTCTGGGGCCTCTCACTTCATCTTTTCCTTCGGCTTTTGCGTCTGCTGCCAAAGGTTTCCATTTCTCATAAGCTACTTTGTATTTAATTTGCGCAGCAGTATCTGCTTTATATTTTATTAATTTTTCTTTATAATTGTCCAATAATTTTTTAAAAAGCGGATTTTGTAACAGTGCTTCTTCTCTGGTCCATGCTTCGGCGGTGCTGGCCCCATAAGCAGTGGTAATGAGGCCGATGGGAATTTTTAATTTTTTTTGCAAATCCCTCGCAAAGAAATAGGCGGCCGCAGAAATATGTCCAACGGTTTGTGGACTCACCAATTCCCATTTGCCACTGACTTCTGTTTGAGCTGAAGCTGCCGGTGTAAAGTCAACATCGAAAACTCTTATCAATGGATAATTAGCGTCGGCAACTTCTTTCTTTTCATTAAATACGCCACACCAATAGCGATCTTCTCTTGCCACTGTCATGTCCATGTTTGACTGGCCGGAGCAAAGCCATACTTCACCTGCATAAACATCCGTGATAGTAATTTTATTCTTTCCCTGAATAATTAGTGTATACGGGCCGCCGGCAGCAAGCTTATCTAATTTAATGAACCAGTTACCAGTGTCGTCAGCGACTGCCGAATGAGCCTGATTGACGATTTTTACCGTTATCTTTTCATCCGCATCCGCAGTGCCCCAAACCAGGTCTTCCATATTATATTGCAACACCATGTGATCTTTAAACAGGCTTACAGGCTTTACATCGGCGAATAGGGAATTAAAATGCATAGTGCATAAACCAACCATTGCAAATACTAATTTTTTCGCTTTCATATCATTTATTGTTCTTTAATAAGTTTTTGTATTTTTTGAAAAACGTATTCTATTTGTAATATCTGTCCATATTTTTAGATCCGTTGGATTCACACAAACAAAAACCTTTCCTTCAGCTTTATAAAGCATTTGCCGTACCTCATTGTGCCACCCATGGCCAGCAACTCCTTGTGCATGAGAGGTAAAAGATAAAGAGATGAATATGAAGGAAATAGAAATCGCATGTATTTGTTTGTTTACTGCGTTAAGTATTAACTCAGCAGCTTCTCGGCAGAAAAAAACTACTTAATGGCAGTGATCGTCACCGGTCCTGTCAACCCGGATTTTACAGGCTTCCATTTTGAAGCATCAAATAACCCATTCGCATCCCTGTCTTCTGGTAGCTTTGCTGCAAAATTGATGTTATTAAATTTTTTCCAATTCACATGTCTTTTGTCCAAATCGATAATCCGGTTGGCCATGCTGTTGGAAACTTTTATTTCCAGCAGATTGTTATTTTTTAAATCATGACAGCTAAGCCTACACGAAAATACAGGGCCAATTAAAGTGGCTATCTTTTTCCCATTGACAAAGACTTGTGCGCTTTCATCAACCTCTCCAAGATTAAGTAAATACTGCGCCGCATGTCCACTAGGCTTTTTAAAATGAGTGGCATAAGATGCAGTGCCTGAAAAAAACTCGTATGACGTATCCTTGAAATCACTCCAGGGTCTTAATTGATGCATTGTAACCGGCTGAGGTAAAGAAAGTGAGCCTTTTAAAAATTTCAAAGCCCATTCGCCATTAATATCAACAGGAGTATTTCCTGTTCTTAGATAAGGATATATATTCCCTTTGATAACATTTTCAGAAGTCTGAATGATCACGCTTTCATCAGGATTCAATTGCAGCAAGACTTCTATAAAACCCGCGCTGTTGTTTTTGAATTTTGCAATACCCAAATCAGCCGTCATGGGATTGTATAAAGCGACACCTTTTGCTTTTGTTTGAAGTGTGATCCATTCGTTAACCGGCGTATTACTTCTGTTGGCAATAAAATAAAATTCAGAACCATCTGCATTTTTTCTGCGGGCAAATTCCAAATTTCTATCAGTCATATCTTCCCTCCGAATGGAAGCGTATTTCAACAATTGTTGTAAATTATTTGAAATTAAAAATCTACCCTTTCCAATTGTAGCCGATTTTATTTCCGAATCGTTTGTTGAAACAAAATTCAATTGCTGCATTAATTTTTGAAATTCTTCTTCGTGTTGCTGTAATTGCCCATAACCCGGAACTTTGATTGGTAAATTTTTATACACAAGAATTGTGGCTCCCTTATTTGTAAGGTCAAATAATTTTTGAAGCGTTTCTGCCTTCATAAATTTTATTCCAGGTAAAATAATTGTTTGATAAGATGTGCCTCCTGTTTCAATTTTATTTGCTGAATTTTTTACATTAAGAATTTGCCTGTCAGAAATATAATCAAACGCATAACCTTTTTGCTGCATAGTGTCTGCCCCGAGCTCAAAAGGAGTTCCATCAAAACCAGGTTTCATTCCATCAAAGTGTAATAACAAATCTCTCCCCGGCTCTGAATATTTATCATAGATGGGGAAGTATAAAAGCACATCGTTGTCTGCTTTTCCTTGTTGTAAAAACGATTGCGTTCTTGCTACATAATGATTCAATGCAGAAAAATTATTCCAGAAAGGATTGGCTTGTGTAAATTCAACAGAAGCATAAAACAGCCTGCCGGGCCATGTTTCAGACGGTGGCGAGTAAGCAGTTCCATGATAAACAATATGATTAACACCACCAATAAAATAAACATCCAACGCTTTCTTTACATCCGCGAGATTTGAAATAAAATGTTCCTTCAACCAGGTCGCAGATTCCGATGATGCCAATTTTTTGCCCATCACATGCGATGTTGATGGTGCAAATTTAATTCGCAAAATTTCTGTTCCTTCTGTTTCCGGGATATCAACGACGCCATACAAATCCAGCGTGTTGGCAGGTGAGCCGTGCGATTGATTTCTCACAATCTTTCCTTTGCTATGTGCCCATTTGTACCATTCTTTCGTAAAATTATTCAGTATTAATTCGTCTATGGTCATCCGGTAGTCGCAAAGAATTCTATTACTTTTTTCGGTGGGAGTTTTTGTAAATAATTCAGGTAAATATTTTCTTAAATCATATCCTCTCCTTTTTTTAAATTCTTCAAAAAGCAAAGGTGTAAAATTAGATTGGCCAACCGCATCATCCACTTCATAAGAATCATTAAAAAAACCACGCAACCCATTAAGGTCATGGCCTTGAAAAGCTTTATCGAATCTATGTAAATAATGATCCAAAGCTGTGGCTGAAAAATGATCTATTACATTTCCTTCACCTCCCGGAGCAGCACGTTCCACCTGCTTTCCATGCCATCCCATAAATAATGCGAATAGTTTCCAATTACCTTTTGGAGCTGTCCAGTTTAATATTCCATCTGTATTTACCTTGCTGGTAATATCTATCGTATCTCCCACATCTGAGTAAGCCATCAAAGCCTGCAACCGCAACGGGCGCTTAAATTTTATTTGATCTATAGCAAGCGCCTGCAAATTTTTATTAGCAGAAATGGGATACAAAACACTATCAATACTAACTTTATAATGATGCTCGGTTCTTACCAACGGTTGTTGTATATATTGAATCGTATCAAGCAAACTTTCTCCTCCCTTTAAGGAATATGTTTTATAAACCATATCCTTGCTTGCATCTTCATCACCAATCCAGGGGCCACCGAAAGGCCAGCCTGTGGCGTTTGCCAAATCAATTCCAAGATGCAATTGTTTCCCTTCTTTCAAACTATAATCCAACATGTCCATCCATTTTGGAGAGAGGAAATTGATGTATTGATCTTCTTCACCCTGTACACCATAAATTGGAGTTATCTCGAGACCGCCAAGGCCAGCATCGCGATATTGCTGCATCACAGTAGAAAGATCTTTTTTGTTCACTTCGCTTCCAAGCCACCACCAGCGCGTCCATGGCTTTGTTTGTTCTGTAATGGCAGGCCATTTTATTTGGGCTGAAACATTTTTCAAAGAGAGAGAAAGAATTAAGAGGATGATTGTTTTACGCATATTTTTGTCGCCTCAGCCCAACCCTCTGCAAATGAGAGGCCGGGAACGATTAGCTGATTAAATTTTCATTCTAATAAAGAAATCCTTAAAACTACTTTTCACTTTTTTTTATTTCAACCTCATACACATTTTCTGATCCTTCAAAGGTAGCTCTGAAAATAATCCATTTGCCATCCGGGCTAAAGTGAACATTGGGTTCCAGGCGATACTGATGATTTTTCATGTTAACTAACTTTTCAGAAGTCAGATGATCTCCTTCAGATTTAAATAAATATATCCATTCACCATTCTTTGCATGAGCTACCTGCCCGGGATCTCCGCCATCACCCGCAAATAATTTTTGGTCGGGTGATATAGCATAATGAATGCTCCATTCATCTCTTGTTAAACTATATTTTTTTTCGATCCCTGATTTTATATCAACCGAAGCGAGAAAGAAAGTTTGCCCCTTGGGCATTTGTAAATCAAAATATATTTTTTCCCCGTCAGGTGAAAAAAATTCATGCCCGGCGATTTCCATGTCCATCGTTCGTCTGTGCATGAGCGTCACCTTCTTCGCTTTTACATTAATTGTCCATATTCTGTCAACCTTATGCCATGGGCCTTCATGGCAAAACATTAACACGTCAGGGTCTGTAGGAGAAAACTGTACATGCCCAAGCCAGGTATTTTCGGTATATATCTTATTTAATTTTTTTGATTGCAGATCAATCGTAAAAAGATCATTGGGTAATTTCGCGTCATAGATCAAATTGAAATAATCTTTCTTTTGAGGATTTTTTTTGTAAACATCTTTTTGTTTATCACTTGCCTTTGAGCCGGCCAGAAGCGTTTCATCTGCATTGAGTGTTGTAATGCTTCCTTGATAGTCAGAAGGAAATATAAAAATCAGTTTAGTTTTTTTTGAATTGGCATTAGTTGTGAAAACGCTGTCCTTTATTTGATAATATACATCCCCGCTTTTTCCCGCAACAATTTCGCCGGTCATAGGAAGCGCTTGTGATGTTATTCGTTCAATGTCTTTCGATTTTAAATCAACATCATATAGTTGTTTGTCTTTTGAAATTGTGCTGTAAGTTTCCTGTTTGGTAACGGTAATCTCCTGCGGATTAATTTTATCTGTACTGTAATAAACCATTTTATTCCCAACGAAAGGATTGTTATGAAAATAAAAACTGAGGTTGCTTCTGGAACTATCGGAGAGCCTGATAATTTTATGGTGAGTGTCTTTATCAATCCAAGCTTTTGGCATTGGCTTACCGCCTGTTTCCAATACAGGTTGTGAAAAGACGGAAGTATAACAAATTAAAAAAAGAAAGTATAATGAAATATATTTTTTTGCAAGCATTGCAATCGTTTTAAAACAAAATGGGTGAATCGCACCAGGATAAAATTATCGAATCTGAAAATTAATATTATGCTGTGCTATTCTGTGAATTTGTTGCTGTGCTATAGTAATAATAAAGATAAAGTAAATTCAAGTTTGTGAATGATTCAAAAAATCGGCGCACGATTCAAATGGTTGCGCCGTTATTTGTTCAAAGAAAAACCACTGCTTATGAAAAGAACTTAATAGCCGGGATTTTGAGTGTACAGGCCCGGCGCTGCATCTATTTCAGATTGTGGAATAGGATAAATAATATAATTTTTATTGAATGGCTGCATTTGGTTCCTTACATCTTCTGCCGAAATCCATGCCTGCATAATTGATTCTATCTGGCCGCTTCTTACAAGGTCGTTCCATCGTGAACCTTCATCGGCGAATTCTTTTCTTCTTTCGTCAAACAATTGCGGTAAGGTAACATTTGAAATGGGAGCTAAGCCCGCCCGCCCGCGGACCTGGTTTACAATGTCATCAACGTCTGTTTGTGAACCGGCACCTCCATGCAAAATACATTCGGCTTTCAACATTAGTATATCGGTATAACGGCTGACAATAAAATTGATGGGCCAGTCAACACGATTGGAAGGCACCTGCGTAAGATCGATCCACTTTTTTAAGAACGACTCTGTTTCCGTCACTCCATTGGAAGTGTATGGCCCATTAATGTAAAATGCTTCCCGCAGATCCCCTGGTTCAAAGGAATTAAGCAGATCTTGCGATACGGGACGAATGGTCAATCCTCCCTGGATGGGCTTTCCCTGCGCCTTGAACCAATCATCAGGTACCGTGAGCCAGGGGAAGGTAGCTCCCACAATAGGACTAAGGCCGGTAGTATATTGAACGTCAAAAATCACTTCAGCATTATCTTCATTATTGAATGAAAAAATAGATGCATAGTCAGGAAGAAAAGTATATTTATTACTGGCAATAATATCATTGAGTTGTGCAAGCGCAAGATCCCATTCATTTAATCCAAGCCCCGGCCCCTCAATCCCATAGTCGGGCGCTGAACGTGTCATATATACAAGCGCAAGAATAGCTTTTGCTGCATATTTGGTAGCCCTTCCTTTATCAGCAGCAGAATAAGCATCCGGCAAGTTATCAATAGCAAATTTAAGGTCCGAAATAATAAAATCATAAACATCTGAAACCGGGCTTCTTGGAATAGTTGTAGCTTCTGAAGGAGTAAGTGTGTGATCAACAACCGGTACTTTGCCGAACCATTTTACGAGGTCAAAATAAAAAAATGCCCTTAAAAATTTCCCTTCGGCTTCAAGACGGCTCCTCAAGGTTGCGTCAGTAATAACCTGTCCGTTTTTCGCTAATTGTTCCAACAAGGTATTGGCTTTGTAAATGCCATTAAAATTTCCGGTCCATGCTTCACCAATATAAACATTCCCTGGTAATGTGCTAAGAAAACTGTTAACAGGTTCCCAATCGCGGACACCGCCATCTGATACAGCATATAAATTATCTGACCGCGTTTCCGAAAGATTAATCTGCCTGTCAGGATATGATCTGAGACTGGAGTACACTGCGTTAGAAGCCACAATAAAATCGGAGGGTTGGGTGTAAAATGTGAGTGTTGTGGTAGATGAGATAGGAATTTGATCCAGTTTTTTTTCACACGAATAAAATAGGGATGTGCTTAAAGCCAACAAGGGAAAAAATATCTTTTTCATACTATATCTTTTAGAGTCAATTAAAAGGTGAAATTCAAACCAAAAATTAAAGAGCGTGGTAAAGGGCCTCCGCCATAATCTCCCGCCTCAGGGAATACAGAGCTACCACTTACGTTTGTATTAACAGCTTCAGGATTAAATCCCCCCAGGTATTTATCGTGTCCGAAAAAGTTTTCAAGGGTGAGATAGATTCGCGCGCCCTTTATCAAATTGCTGTTAAATTGTTTGCCGAGATCGTATCCCAAGGTTATGTTACGTACCCTTATATAATCAGATGGATATAACCAGTCTGTATTAACGATCCTTCCAAAAGTAGACTGCGCTTTGCTTATACGCCCTGCTCCCGGGTCACTTGCGGAACGCCAGCGGTCCCTGTAAGTTCCTAAGGCGTTGTCATTAAATCCCTGGCCTGTGCGGCCAAGGGCGCGGCCAAATAATGAATAGATTGAGCCTCCATTTTGCCCCTGGACCAAAACAGTAAGATCAAATCCTTTATATTTAAAAGTATTTGTAATACCCCAGGTATAATCAGGATTCGGATGGCCAACAATCTGGCGGTCATTTGCATCAATTACGCCATTATTATCAATGTCCTGGTATTTAGGATCGCCTGCTACTTCTGAACCAAAAAGGGCAGCTCCTTTGTCTATATCCGCCTGGCTTAAAATACCTGTCATTTTTACAACATAGATAGCGTACATTGGCTCGCCAACTCTTAATATAGAATGATTAATGTCAAAGGATGAAGGAATCAATATCTGCGTTTGGCCACCAGCGAGCGCAACCACTTTATTGGTATTATGGCTTAGATTAGCGGATGTTGTCCATTGAAATTTACCGGTCATATTACGTGAAGTAACTTCAACCTCCCATCCTTTGTTCCTTACGGCTCCGGCATTGCTGAGGAAAGTGCCGAATCCGCTTGCTGTTGGTATAGGAACATTCAGTAATAGTCTTGTATTATCCTTGACGTAGTAATCCAGCGAAGCAAAAATGCGGCTTTTTAAAAGCCCGAAATCAACGCCCAAATCTTTCGTTTCTGATAATTCCCATCCAAGATTCGGATTTACAATAGCTGAAGGCGACTGGCCGTTAACACCCTGTCCGTTAAAAGAGTAATTAGATACTCCCAAAGTGGGGATGGAGCCATAATCAGGAATATTATAATTACCTGCTTTACCCCAGCTTGCCCTTAGTTTCAGGTTGCTGATGAATGCTACATTTTGCATAAACTTTTCTTCAGAAATTATCCACCCTGCCGAAAGCGCCGGAAAAACAGCCCATCTGCTGTTAGAACCAAACCTTGAAGATCCATCTCTTCTTATACTTCCTGACAAAAGATATTTTTGATTATATGCATATTGCAATCTTCCAAAATAAGACAGGAAAGTATTTTTAGTCTCGGTTGTATTGCCATTTATTCCTACCGCCGCATTCAGGGTAGTTACTACAGCGCTGTTAAAGCCTCCGGTTGAACTAAGGCTGGCTCTGTCCAATTTATCGAAATAATAACCCTGGCCGAGGACTATAGAAAGATCATGTTTTTCGTTAAACATTTTACTATATGACAAGGTGTTTTCGTTGGCGAAAGTTTGTTTTCTATATGTATTGTAGCTGCCGGATATTAATGAAAGCGGGTTGGCTTGTCTTGCTGACTGCGAACTGCTGATGGTAAAGGGTCTGTAATTTTTTGTGTTGTCATCTGTGTTATCGAGGTTTACAGTTGTTTTTAAAGAAAGCCCTTTCATAATTTCGTATTCGCCGTAAACAGAAGTGATTATTCGGAATTTTTTGTCCAGCCCAATTATATCCTGCAACTGGCCGATAGGGCTGTTTCTTGAATTACTCCATTTATACTGGCCATTGTTTCCATAATTGGGATAAAGGCCCAGCGTATCTTCCTGCACCGGCGACAGCGTTACTATCTGGTGAAGTATCGCATCTTTAGTATCTATGCCCGGATTGTTATTCTCAGAATAGGTAGGATTGAGGTTAAGCCCGAATTTCAATTTTTTACTGGCATTTACTTCAACATTTGCCCTTGCAGAATAAGCTGTATAATTGGTATGGATCAGCATTCCATCCTGCCTGGTATAATTGCCGGAAACATAGTATCTCACAAACTCATTACCACCACTAGCTGAAATCTCGTGATTTTGAACTAACCCTTTGTGAAATGCTTCATCCTGCCAGTCAACATATTCCAGCCCCGGATGGCCCGGTATATCCCACCTGTCATCTGTCATATAACTGGTATTAACATTACCGGCTGCAAGTCCGAGTATAGCAGCGCGCTCGGCATTGGTTTGGCTGGCAGTTCTACCTGGGGCGGAAGCCACCCATTGTGCATTAATTATTTCTTTGGCCCTGTCTACCCATTCGGTAGCGCTTAGCATATCCAGTTTGCGGCTTGGCTCCATATACCCTGCATAACTATTAAGACTTATCTGCGGCTTTCCTCTTACGCCCTTTTTAGTAGTAATAAGCACAACACCATTGGCAGCCCTCGATCCATAAATGGCTGCAGAAGCTGCATCTTTTAAAACTTCTATTGACTGTATATCGTTCGGATCAATATTATCTAAGGGATTACCAGTAGAATATCCGCCGCTTCCATTTGGGGTAGCAGTAGCTAAAGGAAACCCATCTATTACATACAAGGGTTCATTGCCGGCAGAAATAGAACCGCTTCCTCTTATCTGAATCTGAAGACCCTGTCCAAGCTCACCGGTGGTTTGTTTTACGGTAACGCCGGCCAGTTGTCCAACTAATGCCTGGTCAGCTCTTAAGACTGGCCGCTCGTCCAGGTTCTTCGCATCATAAGTCGCAACTGCGCCGGTTATATTCCTTTTCTTTTGGGTACCGTAACCAATAACTACAACATCTTCAAGGGCTTGTTGAGAAACATCTAATGTAACATTAATAATAGCCTTATTGCCTATCGAAAGCTCCTGAGGTGCATAACCAACAGAAGAAAAAACGAGGGAGCCTTTCCGGAATGTTACCGGAATCGTATAAGTTCCATCTTCTTTGGTAATGGTGGTCGCGTTACTACCTTTAACCATAATGGTTACGCCCGCTAAAGCTTTACCATTTTCATCCGTTACTTTTCCACTGACAGATGATGAATTGTTTTGGGCGTGTAAGACTGAGACACTGCAAAAGATAAATATGAAAAAGAAGAAAGAAACATTTTTTGCAAAGGGATAATTTAATTTCATACAAGCAAGTTTAATACGGCAATTGAATACGTTAACGGTGTAAATATATCCGCATAAAAAATGCATACCGTCCTGTACTGTCCTGAAATAGTATGCTACGGCATCCTGTACTGTCCTGCCTTTCGGCATTTTTTCAAGAGAGGTTTTCAAATCTCCATCATGCAGTTGCCAATAAATTTAACCTGACGCTGTCATATATAACGGTTATGGTTAAACGCAATTTACAAAACGTGGAACAACAGTAAAACAACAAATAAAGGGAATTTTTATTTTGATCAGGGGCGAGATTAACATTAGTAGGTTAAACACTGGTCAAGCGAAGGAAATTTAAATGCAGAAACCGGTAATTATTCTATTAACTTGCTTAATCTATGGCAATATGGAAAAAACACTCAATACTGTTATTTTTTATGAATGAAGAATAAAAATATTATTCAATTTGAAAGCGTCTTCTTATTCAAGACAAAAGTTATCCTGAATCTACTTATCAGAAATCGCATAAATCCGGTGATCTAAATTAAAATTAACCATTAGCTGATCTATTATCACTCCCGGATCCAAAGGATAAATTTTTAAAGTATACCAACCGGCGCTCGTAAAATTATATTTTAGCGTACATCTTGCGTGGTTGCTTAGTACATTTTGTTTCCATTCTTCACTTCGGCCTTCCGTTTTGTAAGAGACCACCTGCTTTTGGCCATTATCAACTGAAACCGCTATCCGCATCCCGGCCGAATCATTAACAGGAAGCGTGGGTTCAGTAAAAACAGTTATTTCTGCCGGCCCTTTACTGTATGTATAAAAGCGATATTCCAGGTAAGCTGCATTAAGTCCTTTCGAATCTTTTTTAGGTATTGGTAAGATAGCATATGCGCTATCGCTGTAACCTAACTGCTGGATTCCTTTCCATTGATGATCTTTCGAATAGTCATGCTTTTTTATAAATTGATACGCCTGAATAAATACACGACCGCCTTGTTCCACAACCGCTTTTACCGGCACTGGTCCTTTAACCGGTGGCGCTACGGAAATAATAATTTCGTAACTGGTATCTTCTGTGCCGATTGTCAGGCTACCTTCACGGACTGTTGAGGGCAGCTTTTTCCAATCCACAGAAACATCTATCTTGTATTCATTCCCAATTAGTCCTGATTTTTTATTAACCCTGATCCAATCTTCATTTGTTGTAACCTGCCATTTAACGGGACCAGCGCTTTTATTAAATAACTGAATAAAATGATGGCTTGCACTATAAGGATTAAAAGCGGGCAGCGAATCATGTACTTGATCCTGCAAAGGAACCGGTTGGCCTTCCAGCCAAACCAACACTCCTTTTTGATCGGATTTAATCTCTTCAGGCAGCTCCGGTAGTTGGTAAACCGGCATATTCCTTGGTGCCATGCTCATCATATATTTCCACTTTCCATTGTCAATATCCTGATCATATTTTTCCGTTAGTATTTTAATGGAATCATAAGCGCAGCGGGCTAACGAAGCATACTCATTTGCCACCGGCAAATCATATTTTGCAAACAGGCGGCTTTTTTGTGCATATAAAAATTTTTGATTCATATATGCGGCTCCTTTCACAGGATATTCAATCAGTTCGAAGTAAGCATTTTGGCGGTCCTCGGCTATATTCTTTTTAATATCATCCACTTCTAAAATAAGGCGGTTGAAATCTTTCACCCTGCTTGCTATTTCATCACCATTAAAGAAAGGCTGAAAGGCAGTGTTTTTGGTAGGAGTTATTGGTTCTGTCTGGCTCCAACCCATAAATTCCGGCTTACGGATGGATGCCAGCCGGTAATATTCATCCATCACTTTTGTAACGGCCCGGGCATTTTGCTGTCCGAACGTTTGGCTTGCCCATTGCTGCATGTGCTGTTTAATATTATCGGGCCCGATGCTATCAATATCCCATGCCATGTCGAGAAAAAATTGAATGTTATATTCGGCAGGTTTTATATCACCCACATTTGCAATCCAGATTCTTCTTGCACCGTAATCCCACGCTTTTTTCATTTCTTCGTAAATAAGTCCCGGCTGGGTGGAAGAAAGCCAAAGATAATCGTGTGGCCGCCCCCAATAAGAGAGATGATAATAAACACCTGAAGAGCCGCTTCGCTTACGCTCATCTTTATTACTTAATCGCCGGATATAACCATAATTATCATCTGTCCACATTAAAGTCACATCAATAGGAACCTTTAAGCCGGAATCATAAACCGGAAGAACTTCCTTATACGGAATAAAAACCTGCGGCACTTTTGTGATATCCGGATTTACATATTCTTTTAATAATCCACGCTGGTCTTTAAACACCTGTGATAATACGGCCGCCTGCTGTGAAAGTGTTTCTGCACCCTCCATTTTACTGTCATGTATCCCGCGCATCCCGATCGTATAAATGTTATTATCACCGCCGGCTACCTGCATAACCCTTTTTTTCCAATAATTATAAACAGAATCGCGGTTGCTGACATAATTAAAATCGCCCATTGTTTTTGCGTGCCATTCTCCCACATTATTACGCAACATCGGTTCCGCATGTGAAGTGCCGACAACAATGTCATACCTTTTTGCCATCGCTTCATTGCCATCTACTTCATAAAATGCTTTGGTCCCCGGATGCATAGCAGGCCATATTGTATTTGCTTTTAGCCTCAGCAAGAGCTCAAATATTTTAGCATAGGTTTTTGGACCGATATTGCCAACCTGAGGTTCAAAAGTTTTGGATGCCCAGGGACGCAATCCCCAATCCTCGTCGTTAAGAAAAACGCCACGATATTTTACAGAAGGTTCCTGTTCTATATCAATATCTTTATTGATAATGATTCTTTTCTTTTTATGAGGCGTAACATCTGCCCACCATTTCCATGGAGAAACGCCTATTAATTTACTGAGTGTAAATACGCCAAAAGCTGCCCCGCGTGCATCGCTTCCTGCAATCAGCAGTACTTTTTCATCCGTCGCATTACCATTACACAGGTTAATAAAGAAATGCTCCCATTTACCTTTGATGTCAGGCAATTGATTTTCGCTGCAAAAGTGCCTGACAAGTGGATTGGGAATCGTGCCTACAATCACCACTGAACCTTTCAGATTAGCCGTATCATCAGTGACCAGGGGCCTTATTCCGGTAATGTCTTTAATATCATCTGCAAGGGCATTGGCAGCAAATTTAACTACTTCCTTTTCCTCTTTGCCTGTAAAAATAGTAGTGGCATGGCCTGCCCCGGATAAAATAAAATTACCTGAAGGAGTTTGGGCAATCGTTATTTTATAAATAAAAAGAAAAGTTATTACAATCAGTGCCTGTTTCATATTCTTAAAATGAATGAGAAATCAATTCGATAAATTTTCGATTAATGCTTGATTCATCTGAATTGAATTTGGTTCATCAGATCTAAATGAAGTTTTTCAATTCCCTGTAATACCAATTCAGCCATTTTTCTCGCTCCCAATTCATTAAAATGTGTATTGTCTACCCTGCCGTTTGGATAGTGCGGATTTTCGCCCTTAACTAAATTAATCCACAAGAATTTTGATTTCTCCGGCCCTAATTGCTTTAATAAAGCACGGCTCATGCTATCCAAATCTATCAAAGGTACATTATTGGCGGCAGCCACTTCTTTAACCAAATCCGAATATTCCGGATGGGTATTTACAACATTGCCGGCTGAGTCAAACCGCCTCCTGGCTACGGGAGTGATAAGGACAGGTGTAGCATTTTTACTTCTCGCATCCTGAACAAATTTTAGCAAATTCGCCTTAAATTGTGCCGGAGGGGTATAGCTTTTTTTTGTAGGCACTTCATCATTATGTCCAAATTGGATTAACACATAATCTCCGGCTTGCAGCGTTTGCATAACCGATTTCCATCTGCCTTCTTCGATAAAAGTGCGGGTGCTTCGCCCGTTTTTTGCCCTGTTATCAACAGTGACTGAAGAATCGAAATAATAATGAAAAGGCATGCCCCAACCGGTTTCAGGATACGTATTCATTTCTTTGTCAGCCATTGTTGAATCACCGATCAGGTAAACGGTTATTTTTTTCTTTGGCAATATGATAAAAGACATTAATCCAATTAGTAAGAGTATACTATTAAACACTATTTTATGGGAATTTGCCCAAACTCTAAAATCCTTCAGATAGATTTCTTTCTTCAATTTCATTTTCAGTATAATTAATGTTTATTAAAATTATTTATTTTTTCATAACAATTTTATCCAATGAAACAAAGTTGCCGGTACTGCCGTAGATATTTTTCTTTTTGTCAGACCAGTTGCCGTGTTCTCCCATTACGGTAACTGTCAAAGTATAATTTTCTTTTTTAAGAGTTGGACTTAGAAACCTGAGCGATTGCACGGGATATTTGCAATACATGTCAACGATGGAATGGAGTACTGTTTTTCCATTGTCATTGCCGATCACTACATGAGCGTAACCACCATCCGGTCTGGACAAGCCATAGAAACCGACTTGAGTGCCTTTAAACTTTAGAGTAAAAGATGCATTCTTTACGTTCGAACTCATCATTGATCCAGTGTCGCTCTTCCATTCACCCGAATAGACAATTGCTTTTTTATCACTGTTGCCGATCATTTGGCCATCGACTTTAGCAATTGAGGCGATACCCGTTGAAGTGTTGATCTTCCACGCTTCAAAAAAGTGGGGAATTGAAATAGAAGCGCCTTCAATCTTTATTGGTTGCCACACATAAGTTGCTGCAGAGCGCTGTTTGGGGAAAGACCACCGGTCACCCATAAACACATAGGTCGTATCTTCCGATCCTTCAACGGGCAATACAAAAGTGGTTTGCGAGTTCCACGTCAACGCACCTTTTGGTGCAAACAAGCCCCTTCGGGTCCATGGGCCTTTAAGTGAACTGGCTGTAAAGTAATAATTATCATTTCTTTCCCAGCTTGTCAGGTTCGATCCCAGGAAATAATACAGGCTGTCTTTCCTGAAAATGGCAGGCGACTCAAACCCGGCAGTCATGTCCTTGTTTACCTGTTCGACAATATTTTTATAATCGTTACCAAGCTTGTAAATATCACCTCCATGCAGCAACACATAACCGGAACCATCCTTATCCTGGAAAGTGCCCATGTCCCATTTACGGATAGGGTTACCATTAAAGAGTAACGGTCCGTGAAAAGTGTAAGGTCCGGCGATAGTATTAGAAGTTGCGTAGCCCAGAAACTGGTCTGTATGCCCAAGGTTATCAACATGCATATACATTACATACTCACCAGTGCGTGGACATTTCATCACCTTTGGCCGCTCACCCCTTCGGCCGGGTCCTAATTTGCCGGTTGGCTGAACAGGCAATGCAATGCTTTCAAATTTCCAGTTGTATAAATCATTTGAAGAATAACAACTGAAGCCGGTAAAAGCATTGCTGGTGTCGGATTGTCGTTCTCCAAAAAGATAATACCTGTTTTTATCTTTTATGATACATTCTCCGTGTGCACTAACAACATTGCCGTTATTATCAAACCAGGGGATACCGGAGTAGATAGCATTATAGTGTTCTTGCTTTTGGCTATTCGAAATAAAAGAACTTATCAAAAATATAATTACAAGCATAGTTTTAATCATAATCTTCATTTATGTATTTAAATTATAAATAAAAAGCATGATGGAAAACATCCATACTATATTTACATCCCGTTAGTACCCTTCGTTTTGTGTGATATTTGGATTTTCATTTAAAACTGACTGAGGGATGGGATATAGTACCATAAAAGGTTTTGCTGATGTATATCCCTCATGTGTAGCATCTGAAATGTATTTACCATGTCTGATCAGATCATCCCTCCGATAACCTTCGCACCACAATTCTCTTCCTTCCTCATCCAAAATAAAATTGTCAAAATCATCCATTCCTGTAAAGCCAGCTCCCGTAACAGGAGCAATACCTGCTCTCTCTCTTACCATATTTATCAGTGAAATTGATTCTTCAGTAGGCCCATTGTTAATGTGATTTAAAGCTTCGGCTCTATAAAGCAATACGGCAGCATAACGGAAAATGATAAAATCATTACCCTGGGCAGCACCTTGTTGGTTGGGGTCTTCACTAAACTTCATTGGGCAGGCGCCAACGGCTTTAACATGATCAACTTTTCTGTAATCTACATAATCCCCATTAACATCATAATAATAGCGGATCATTCTTTCCAACCTTTGATCTGTTGAATCAAACTTATCATAAAAAGGCCAGGGTGTTTTTAACCCGCCCCATATCGCCTTAATGTTCTGTGACCTATATTGCGGTACGGGCGGCATTACCGCAGCAAACCATGTATGGGCAAGATTACCCGGAGTAGCTAACCGGGGAATAACCATAATAATTTCTTTATTATCTACATTTTCATTTTTAATGTCAAACACGTCATTATAATTATTAAGTAACTGATACTGATTCAGGTCCATAATTTCTGCTGATGCCTGATCTGCTTTCGTCCAGTCTTTCTCGTGCATAAATAATTTTAACAAGAACGACAACGCTGCACCTTTGGTCAGGTGTCCATAATCGCCGTTGTCCGGATAATTCAGCGGTAATTGGCCAGCCGCAGCTGTCAATTCAGTTGTTAAAAAGCTAACCATATCAGTTTGAGTGGGCCTGGCCGGAGTAGAATTTTTAGTTACATCATTGGCAATGGCGGGATCGGTGACAATAGGCACGGTTCCGTAGAGATCATATAAATAAAAAGCAAAGATGGCCCGTAGTGCCCTTACTTCAGCAATGGAGCGGTTTAAATAACTTGTATCGGTAAGCGTAAGATTATTTAATTGATCCAATAATAATGTCGCTCTCGTTATGCCTCTTTGATAAAATGTATAAATATTGGTTACATCTGTAGAATTTGGAAGCCATAAAAACTCATTTTCTTCCTGCCACGAATTCGACCAGGCAGTAGTCAATTCATCTGTGGGTAATTCAGTCAGGATAAAATGAGAGTTGTCCATGTATTCGGGTGTCCAACCATCTGACAAAACATGGTAAATACCGGTAACCGCTACTTGTACATCTTCCTTAGTTTTTGGAAAGTTATCCGGACTAATTTGATCGTAAACTTTGTAATCCAGGTTTTTTGTACAGGAATAAAATACCATTACTGATAATATAAAAAGAACTATTTTATTGATATTCTTAAAGTATTTCATGATTTTGCTTTTTTAGAATTGTAAGTTAAGTCCTAAAGAAAATGTTTTGGGATAAGGATAGGCAGCAAAAGAATCTGTTTCAGGATCACTGCCACTATAATTTGTGATAACAAACAGGTTATTCAGATCGACATACACCCTTGCCAACTTAAATAAGTGGGATAGGGAAGATATGCCCGCCAGATTGTATCCAAGAGCAATCTCCTTTAGTCGCAGAAACCCGGCGTCTTCTACAAAAAAATCAGAATTATCGCGGTAATTCGCTACGATGCCGGAGGGCAAAGTACCATTTTGATTATCTGAAGCCCATCTGTTTTTTATTTCGTCAAACGCATTTGTTCCAATAACAAAATAGTTGGCATCAGTATAGGTTTGCCGCGTATCATTATATCTTTTCACATTTAAGGAACCATAGAAGAATATTCTGGCGTCAAAATTTTTATATACTAAAGTGTTGGTAACACCAAAAGAGAACCTGGGTAGCGAGGAACCTAAATAGACCTCATCGGCCTGTGAAATTTTGCCATCGGGTTTGCCTGTTAACCCGCCCTTGCTATCAACGCCATTAATATCTTTTATTTTAAGTTCTCCGGGTATGGCACCGGACATAGGCGTGTACGTTTCTCCGGCTTGTATAATACCATCTGTTAAATACCCGTAGATCGCATGTAGCGGAGCATCTTTTGCTTCATACGGGGGAAGTATAACGAGTGGATTTCTTTGCTTCCACCTGTCATTAAAGGAAAAGAAATTGATATCAGAAGTCCAGTGAAGCTCCCGTGTTGTGTTAATAGTATGAATGCCTATTTCGTAACCTGTACTTTGTGTTTCACCGATGTTGGCCGGAACGCTGCTTACTATCTGGTAAGAAGGAAGAGATCTTTGCGATAAAACATCAGAGATTACTTTATTGTATAAATCCGCATGTAAAGTAACGCGATTTTTTAATACACTCATATCTACTCCAATATCGCCCTCCGTTGTCGTTTCCCATTTCAGATTAGGATTACCCAATTGAGAAACCGTCGCGCCAATATTCACTTCGTTTCCAAAAGCATACCCTACATTGCTACCCAGCTGGTAAAGTTCGTAGGCGGAACCGCCGATTGAAGAGTTACCTGTTTGTCCAAAACTTGCTCTCACTTTAAAGTCTGAAAAAACTTGCTGCTGTTTCATGAAATTTTCATTAATAACGCGCCATGCAAATGCGGCAGAAGGAAAATAGCCGTATTTATTCTTTTCAGAGAAATTGGAGGCTCCATCGGCGCGCATAGATAATGTTAAAAGATACTTGCTGTTATAATTCAGCATTGCACGCGAGAAATAAGAATTAAATGCATTCGTATTTTTGTAGGATCCTACTGTAGGCAGAGATGAAGCGCCTGCATTTATATTATTATAAAGAAAAGCATCTGTTGCAAAATCTGTATTCCCGGCATTAAATCCTTCATATTCAAAATTCTGAAACGAATACCCCGCCAGTAAAGAGAGATTTAAATGATCATTAAAATCCCTGGTGTAGTTAAGGGTTGCTTCGGCCAATATGGAACTACTTTTATCTTCTGCTATTGAGGCGTCTCCGTTAAATTGTGATCCTATAAGAAAAGTTTTAGGAAGATACATACTCCTTTTTGCGTCCACCTGGTCAAATCCAAAAGTAACCTTGGCTTGTAAGCCTTTGATAATGTCGGCTGTAAGTGAGGAATTTGAAAGGTAGTGGTTATTAATGGTCTTATCACTAATATCCAAAAAAGAAACCGGATTCGCTTGTGTTGGCCGGTACGGGTTAATGACAAAATTACCAAGGCTATCTTTAACAGGTAGATTTGACGGATACTCATAGGCGCTCGTTAATATTCCTGCAGCGCCATTAATGCCACCTAATTGCGAACCTTCATTATTAATATGACTTCCTATAAAGTTTGTTTCAAATTTGAGCCACTTCCCGAACTGCTGATCTAAATTGATTCTACCGGTATACCTCTTTAAGCCAATGTTTTTTAATATCCCATTATTATTGTAGTAATTGAAAGAGATCATATACCTGGTTTTTTCGCTTCCGGCCCTTACAGAGATATTATGTTCCTGAATAGTGGCCGTTCTGGTTACAAGATCAAACCAGTTGGTTGTTTTGGCATTATTAATTTCCTGTTGTGTAAAAAGGAGTCTGGCGGGAGAAACTGTTGACGGGTCGGTTGTTCCATACGGTGCTATTTTGTTGTTATAAAGCCATTTCTCATAATAGTACCTGTTTTGTTCAGTCATCCAGTCCTTAGCATTGAGCCATTGATAAGGGTTATCAGGTTGCTGGAAGGACATTGAGAAATTGTAATCAACTTTGGGCACACCTGATTGTCCCTTTTTGGTGGTAATTAGTATAACTCCGTTAGCGGCCCTTGCACCATATATTGCAGTAGCGCTTGCGTCTTTTAATACGCTGATCGATGCTATATCATTCGGGTTAATTGAATTAAGAATATCAAAGCTTCCATTGTTATAGCCGTTCGTCGCACCTGGTGCCGGCACCGAGTTTGAAAGAGGAAAACCATCAATAACAATAAGAGGCGCATTGCTTAAGCCTGGTGAAGCGGCTCCCCTTATTAATAATGAAGTTGAAGCGCCTGGTTGTGCTCCACTTTGCACAGCCAATAATCCCGGCGCCTGGCCTTGCAACATGGTAGATATAGAAGTGGCCCCCACTTTGGGAAGTTTATCAACATTAACTGAAGTTACGGCTCCGGTTAAATTTTTCTCCTTTACAGAGCCATAGCCAATGATGACCACATCGTTCAATCCTTTGACTTCCTCTTCCAATGTAACATTAATTTCAGTTTCCTTTCCCACCTTAACTCTTTTTGTTTGGTACCCAACCATTGTAAACTCCAGCAGATCCCCTGCATTAGCGTCAATATTAAAAGCACCATCTGCATCTGTGCTCGTCCCTTTTGTAGTTCCTTTTACAATAACTGATACTCCCGTCAAAGGCTTGCCTTGTACATCTTTTACTGTTCCATGTATCATATTGACAACAGGTGTTTACTAGCTGTACATCAATCTCCGCTTTTTTGGGCGTTACCGTAATCGCATTATTTACAATTGAGTAGGAAAGAGGAACATCTTTAAAGCAAATACCGAGCACTTTTTCAAGGGGTGCATTTTTTACATTGATATTTATCCTGCCGGCTTTGTCAAGCATTTCATCTTCATAAAAAAACTGGTAACCGGTCTGTTTATGAATCTGTTTGAAGACTTTTTGCAGGGGCACATTTTTTTCAGATAGGGTAACGTTTTGCGAAAACCCGGTTGCGCTTACCTGCAGGCAGGCCGACAGTAATAAGATGGCTGTGAGTTTCATTACTAACCAATTTTGTTTTCGGAAAATGAAATGAAAATCCTTTTTCAACTCCTTCCATTCTCCGTTGAATAGCATTTGATTTGGAAATTTCCAACCTCCCTTCTTTATTAAGCTAAGCGAGGTTAGTTTAAAGTGTGCTTTTGATTGCATAACTTTGGTTTTGGGTTAAATAATAATAAAACCTTCGAAAGATTGTTATAATTAAGTTGACCCAATCCACTCCGCTTCGGTTCGCACCCGGAGCGGTTTTATTTAGATCAACAATTTTTTTATTAGCTGTTAGCCATTAGCTTTCAGTTTTGCATATTCACAATTCACCGTTCACCACTTACATCACCGTAATATTTTTTCCTTCAATTTTAAATTTTATTCCCGCCTGTTCCATTATTTTCAGAACATCAGAAACATTATTATTCCGGCTCACAATCCCTGAAAAGTGTTTATTTCCAGGCTTTCCCTGGTAATTATAAATTACAGTTACATTATACCACCTTTCAATCTGCTGCATAATTTCAGGAACTGTCAGGCTGTTGAAATTGAACCAGTTGTTTTTCCAGGCCATAACTTCATCAAGATCCACGTCATTGTTTAATCTCATTTTGCCCTGCCTGTTTATTTCAGCCTGTTGTCCGGGCTTTATGTTTAGTGATTCGCTTTTATTTCTTTCAACTTTTACAGCGCCTTCAAGGAGTGTTACTTTCAATGAATTTTCTTCATCATAAGCATTCACATTAAAGTGAGTGCCCAACACTTTAATTTCCACATCCCCCTTTTGCACTATAAATGGCATTGCTTTATTATGAGCTACTTCAAAATAGGCCTCACCGGTTATTTCTACTTTCCTTTCTTTGCCCGCAAATGCCGTAGGATAAGTAATAGACGAAGCCACGTCCAGCCACACTTCGCTGCCATCTGCCAGAACCAACTGCACCGGCTTGCTTCCTTTAGGCACTGTCAGCGTATTATATTGGATTTGGTGGGCTGCTTTTTTGTCTGCGTTATAAGCAATCTTGCCATTCTTCAACTTTGATACAGTTGCATTACCTTGTTGAGCGAGGGAGCCATTTGCCGCACTATCAAGCACAATAGTTTTTCCATTACCAAGAGTCAATATGGCTTTGTTGCCGGCAGGAGCAGCAACGTCATTTTTCAAAATGGGGTTCTGCGTTGTTACTATCTTTGCGGCTGGTTTTGGTTTATTTAAAATCAAAAAATAAGCGCTTGTAATACACGCTGCAATAACCGCAGCTGCAGCCACACGAAAGAAAGTTCTTTTGTAAAAAGGAATCACTTTTGCACCGTTTTTTAGTTTGTTCAAGGTGTGTTGATAAATCTGTTCTTTTGTTTGTAATAGTTCGTCAGAACCAGCGATACCTCCGCTTTCATCAACGTTTTCATACCAGTTTTCGATTTTCACCTTCTCTTCAAAAGAAGGGTTGCCAAAAAGGTATTTATGTAATAACCGGATGCTTTTATTATTTTTCAAGTAATATTTTTTGATTTCTTATGTGCCAATAAAATGAAAATTGATTCTGCATCATTAACTATATACCTGAAAAAGGTTTTTAGTACTAGTCAGTGGTAAAAATATTTTTTTTCAAACTGAAAATAAGATTCTTGCAGGAGCTAATATTTAAAGTCTGCTGTAAAGAACTCAATTCTTTAAATAAAAAATAAGAATCGCCGAAATTTATTCGTTACTGCGATTATAATCGGGTAGTCACCAGGTCTGCGAATGCGACAACCAGCTTGCTTTGTACTCTGAAGCCCTTTGTCATTAATGGATTTTTCTTTTGATTTCCAGAAGTTTTTTTACCACAAAACTGCCTGGCGGCAGACAGGGACACAAAGAGTACAAAGGAGAATGCTTCGCATTTTTAATGTAGAAACTTTAAAACGAAAATAAAAATCATCTGAATTTGTTTGTTTACTGAAATACATAAGCTGCATTCAGAACTCCGAAAGCTTCGTCAATCAAGGATTTCAATTTCTTTTTATCAAAGCAGGAAAGCTAACAAAAAACTATAATGAGATAGTTTTTTACGCAAACGTTTCAAAGCGGTGGTAAGCGTATTTTTTACGGTTTGTTCAGAGATATTCAGGCGAACCGCTATTTCAGCTATCTGCAGATTTTCAACCCGGCTCATGCGGTAAATTTCTTTCATTCTTTCCGGTAATTCATTCACCTCTCCGGCAATAGCAGATTGCAGTTCTTTATACTGAAGAATTTCCTCGGTTGTAAGTTCAGAATGTTCCAGCTTATCTGCTGATAAAGGAACTTGTATGCCTTTTTTCGCTTTCCGATAAACCTGTTTAATGATATAATACCTGAGCGCCGTAAAAAGGTAAGGAGCAAGAGTTTCGTCAACCTCGATCATTTCCTTATTACGCCAAAAGCTTATAAAAACTTCCTGAACTGCATCCTCAGCATCGGCGCTGTTTCCAAAACGGAAATATGCTTTTTTATACAACGCTTCCCAATAGCGGCTATACAGAATCCTGAAACCCGCATGCTCATCTGTAGTTTCCAGTAATGCCTTATCTGATATATTTTCTAACATGAATGCATCAATTGAATACGTCACTCGTAGAATTGCCTGAAAGGTTAGTAACAATCAAGCTATGCATACCAACTTCAAAGTTAGTTCGAAATTAGCAATATATTGTGGTTGCAGATGAAACAGAAACAAACTCTTCTCACCGACAATTACGAGGCCCTTATGGCTGATCAGTAAAAGAAAAGGCAATAGTATTAGTCTTGATAGTAATAGCTCGCCTGTCTTAAATTATGAAAATACCACCGAGGAAAGAAAAATAGTGATTGGTGAAAGAAGCCTCAATATCAGCGATAAAGTGGATTTCAAAAGACACGTTTCCCAAACAATTCGTTCTACACCTTTTGTAGAACTAAAAGATGGACGGTACACACTAACGGCAAAAGTTAGGAATGGTGGTGGATTCTCGAAATTTGAAATGTATGCGGAAACAAATGGCAAAACACTAACTTGCAACATAAAAGAAAATACATCCTGGACATCGATTACCATTGATACAATCGCTGTTAAAGATGGCACCATAGAAGTAGACTTTGTTGCAGAGAGTTCTGCTAATGCTTATTGCTACATAGACGACATAGCGCTGGTGAAAAGTCGTTGATGTGTTGATGATTTCAATGGCATTTTAATGTGGCAATTAACTATTTATGACTTGTAGGTTATCGCCTTTTTGCTTGCTTCATTAGACGATAAATGAAAATTTTAATACAATTAAAATGCAGTATTTAAAAATTGTCTGTCTCACTCTGTCGATTAATATGTTGTTATCAATTTGTTTGTTTAGCCAGGACGTTCGAATGCAAATTCGGAAGAATGTGCCACTTGATTCCATACGGTTAAGCGATCCTTTCATTCTGGCAGACTCGATGACCAATATGTATTATATGACTGGAACCGGAGGTATGCTATGGAAAAGTGTAGATTTAAAATACTGGGAAGGCCCTTTTAGCGTAGCTAAAACAGATCCGACCTCCTGGATGGGTCCAAGACCCATGATCTGGGCAGCAGAAATTCACGCTTACAAAGGCAAGTATTACTATTTCGGAACCTTTACAAACAGGGCAATTGTAATTGATTCGGTTAAAGAAAATGTGATTAATCGGAGGGCTTGCCATGTTCTTGTAACTGATAAACCAACGGGACAATTCATACCGATGAAAGATTCAATTTATCTGCCTGCAGACAAACCTGCACTGGATGCAACTTTTTGGATAGACGCTTCATCGAGTAAAGAAAAAGGGGAGTATGGTACAGAACTTCCTAATATGGTAACAGACGGACCTTACCTTTTTCGAACGTCAACGTGGCAGCTTGGAATCATCTGGACAAGTTGGGTTAATGAATTATATACACAAGGCGTAGCTTATTCTTTGAGTGGTACGCTCGATGGGCCATGGAAACAAGAGCAACTTCCAATCACTCCGCCTAATTATGGCCATGGTATGCTGTTCCGCACACTGAATGGAAAATTGTTAATGTGCCTGCATAGCCATGAAAATAAGAACGGACAGGTGATTCGCATCCCTAAGTTTTTCAAGGTAGATTTGACAGGCGATAAATTGGTTGTAGGTAAACAATACCAGCCTTAAATAATCTATAAACAGTTATTATGATTTCAGATCAAAAGCCATTACAACAGTACAATATCACAAGACATGCCGTTGAAGGAAGCCATGACATTTCTCTTTACAAATTGAGCAATGGCAATATTGATGTTGAAGTATCAAATTATGGCTGCACTATTGTTTCCATAAATACTCCGGATCTACATGGAAGCAAAAAGAATATCGTTGCAGGGTTTAAAAATTTCAACGACTATACAAAAGATCACCCATACCTCGGTTGTGTCGTGGGCCGATATGCAAACAGGATAGCTTTTGGAAAATTTAAAATAGAGGAGACTGAACATTCTTTGCCAGTCAATGATGGTAAAAATCACCTGCATGGTGGTTACATCGGCTTCAATAAAAAAGTTTGGAAGTACGAAAGAGAAATTAAAGGATATGACCGGGTAGCCGTTCAATTTTGTTACACAAGTGAGGATGGTGAAGAAGGCTATCCGGGAAATTTAAAAGTGTCAGTTCAATACGTTTTAGCTGTCGAAGACGAGCTTATTATCAATTACGAGGCTGTTACTGATAAACCAACTATTGTTAACCTTACCAATCATTATTACTTCAACCTTTCAGGTTTCGAAACACCAACTATTTATGACCACCTATTGAAAATAAATGCTGGCAGATACACTGAGAAAAATGAAAACAATGTCCCTGCCGGACATTTCAAAGATGTGCTGAATACGCCGTATGATTTTTTACAGTTTAAAGCAATTGGCAAACATATTCATTTGCTACACGACGATAGGGGTTATGATATCAACTATGTTTTAGATGATACTTCTCCGGCAGTTGAGTTGTATGATCATTTTTCGGGGCGGTTATTAAAAGTGTTTACCGATAGACCCGGAGTGCAGATATATACTGCTAATTGGTGGGATGGAACGTTGAAAGGATCATATAGCCAACCCTATCTGCAGCATGCAGCAGTTGCATTGGAAACTCAGGCATTTCCCGATGCGCCCAATCATCCTCAATTTCCCGGTACAGTTCTTTACCCGGGTCAATTGTTCAAGACAAAAACAATTTTTAAATTTACAGTGGCACATGATATGTGAAATCATAAAAAATAAAATAGTAGCTATCGTTCGCGGAGCAAAGCCTGGCGACGTTGTAAAGATTGCTGAAGCGTTGTATGAAGGTGGCATCAGGCTGATGGAAGTTACATTGAATTCCGAAAATGCAATCGAAGTGATCAGGCAAGTAAGCAACAGGATGAAAAACAAAATGCATATAGGTGCAGGAACGGTATTAAGTGTTAAAGACGCAGAAAGAGCGATTAACGCTGGGGCACAATTTATCATTTCGCCGTGTTTGAACACGGATGTAATTGCAACAACAAAACGAATGGGTGCTGTAAGTATTCCTGGTGCATTTACACCAACAGAAATTGTCAACGCTTACAACAACGGAGGCGACATTGTCAAAGTTTTTCCTGCTTCAGGTAATATCAGTTACATAAAAGAGGTAAGGGCGCCGCTGCCTCATATTCCTTTAATGCCGACAGGAGGAATTAACCTTGAAAACATCAAAGAGTTTCAGAAAGCAGGTGCCGTTGCATTTGGAATCGGCTCTTCTTTAGTAAATACAAGAAAAGAAATAACAGAAGAATATCTTGTGCAACTGATCTCAATCGCAAAACAATTTGTTCAGGCCATAGCATAACCACTCATGAAAATAAGAGCATACGAATTATTCCTTGTTCCTCCTCGCTGGCTGTTCCTGAAAATCGAAACCGATGAAGGAATAACCGGTTGGGGTGAGCCGGTTATTGAAGGGAAAGCTGCCACGGTGAAAACTGCAGTGGAGGAGTTAATGGAAAATTTAATTGACAAGAACCCGATGAATATTGAAGATCATTGGAACGCTATGTACCGTGGCGGCTTTTACAGGGGCGGTCCTATATTAATGAGTGCCATCGCAGGTATTGACCAGGCTCTGTGGGATATTAAAGGAAAATTTTACAACGCACCTGTGCACCAACTTTTGGGTGGAAGGTGCCGTGATAGCATTAAAGTGTATTCATGGATTGGCGGAGACCGTCCTTCAGAAGTAGGTGAAGCTGCAAAAAAAATGACTGCAGAGGGATTTACCGCTGTTAAGATGAATGCAACCGAGGAACTACAATATGTTGATTCGTTCGAAAAAATCGATCAATCCATTAAAAGGGTTGCAGGCGTGCGTGAAGCAGTTGGCAACAATATTGGAATTGGTATCGATTTTCATGGAAGGGTACATAAGCCGATGGCAAGAATTCTGGCGAAAGAATTAGAACCGTTTCATCCCATGTTTATTGAAGAACCGGTGCTGCCTGAAAACAATGAAGCGTTAAAAGAAATAGCACAACATACATGCATTCCGATTGCAACAGGAGAACGAATGTTTTCAAAATGGCAATTCAAAAATTTATTGGTGAATGGTTGCGTCGATATTATTCAACCCGATCTTTCACATGCAGGTGGAATTACCGAATGCAAAAAAATTATTTCAATGGCAGAAGCATTTGATGTGGCTGCCGCTCCTCATTGCCCGCTTGGCCCAATAGCCTTAGCAGCTTGCTTGCAGGTAGATGCTACCTGCCACAATGTTTTTATCCAGGAACAAAGCCTGGGCATTCATTACAATGTTGAAAGCGATCTGCTCGATTACCTTGTTGATAAAACAGTTTTTAAGTACGAAGGTGGTTTTGTAAAAATTCCCGACAAGCCAGGGTTGGGTATTGATATCAATGAAGAACACGTAAGAAAAATGGCAACAACAAGTCATAACTGGAGAAATCCATTGTGGCGGCACTATGATGGAAGTGTGGCAGAATGGTAATAAATTATCACAGCAAATACGCATGCAAAGAATTCACACCACCAAACCAACATACATCCGCTATCGCGTACTTGCTTTTCTTTTTATAAGCGTCGTTATTAATTACATGGACCGCACCAATATCTCTGTTGCAGGTACGGCGATAACCGAAGAATTCAATTTAACTCCCTTTCAATTAGGAATGGTCTTCTCCGCATTTGGCTGGACCTACGTTGCATTGCAAATTCCTGGTGGCTTGCTTGCTGATCGCTTTGGTTCGCGAATTCTGTACGCATTTAGTTTGATTGGTTGGTCGTCCATCACCATTCTGCAAGGACTGGCAAATGGCTTTGCCATGCTGTTTGGATTACGGTTTGGAGTAGGTGCACTGGAAGCACCAGCTTATCCTGTTAACAATCGCGTAGTAACAGACTGGTTTCCCGAAAGCGAAAGAGCATCTGCAATTGCACTATATACATCAGGACAGTATATCGGCCTTGCTTTTTTATCTCCGGTTATGGTTGCTATACAACATTCAATAGGGTGGCGAAGTTTGTTTATTATCACAGGTTTAGTTGGAATTCTTTGGGGCATTGTTTGGTACATATTATACCGTGATCCTGCAAAGCATTCAAAGGTTAACCAGGCAGAAATTAATTACATAAAACTTGGAGGAGGAATTGTCGAAGGAGCAGGGGACAAAACCTCGCGGCCTGCATTTACATGGTCTAATTTGAAAGAAGTTTTTTCTTACAGAAAATTGTGGGGCATCTATTTGGGTCAATTTGCTGTAGGGTCAACGCTTTGGTTTTTTCTTACCTGGTTTCCTGTGTACCTGGTAAAATATCGCGGATTGGATTTTATTAAAACAGGATTTCTTTCATCAATTCCTTTTCTTGCTGCATTTATTGGAATCCTCATTTCCGGATTTATCTCCGATTACCTGACAAGAAAAAATGTTTCTGCTGCAGTAGCCAGGAAAATGCCAGTGATCGTCGGACTTATTTTATCCACTTCAATCATTGGCGCCAATTATGTTGACAGCCCCGCTTTGATCATCCTGTTTATGGCGATTGCTTTTTTTGGAAATGGAATGGCTTCCATAACATGGGTATTTGTGTCGCTCTTAGCGCCCAAAAATTTAATTGGTGTGACAGGCGGTGCGTTTAATTTCATCGGTAATCTTTCATCAATAATAGTTCCGTTCATTATAGGCTTATTGGTAAGAGGCGGAAACTTTCAACCTGCATTGGTTTTTATCAGCGTTATTGCTGCATCCGGAGTTTTCGCGTACGTATTTTTGGTTGGTAAGATTGAAAGAGTAAAAACAATAGAAAGTACATAATGTCTATGAAAAGATTTTTAAGCTGCGATTGGGGCACTTCTTCTTTGCGCTTGAGGCTTGTAGACGCAGGCAACCAGGAAGTATTGGGTGAAGTAGTAAGTAATAAAGGAGTGTTGAGCATTTTTAACCAATGGAAAAACAGGGGAGAAGACAACAACAGCAGGTTAAGATTTTACCTGGATGTTTTAAATGAACAGATCAAAAAGATAGAACAACAATTATTGTTTCCATTGAAAGGAATTCCATTGATTGTTTCCGGCATGGCTTCTTCGGCTATCGGTATGTTGGAACTACCTTATAAAAACTTCCTTATGCTACAAATGAAGAACTGATTGTTCAAGTCATTGAACTCACAACTACATTCAGCCATAGAATTTTATTGATCTCGGGAATCCGATCAGATGATGATGTTATTCGCGGAGAAGAAACACAATTGCTTGGATGTATTGAAAAAGAAAAAGCCCACCAATTGTTTATTTTTCCCGGAACACATTCGAAACAAATTTTAGTGCGAAACGGAATTGTAATTGAATTTAAGACATTCATGACAGGAGAATTTTTTGAATTACTGTCAAAAAAAAGTATCCTCGCAGCGTCGGTAGAAGAAAACGGCGAGCTCAGTGATGTTGATAATCTTAGGAGTTTTCAATCGGGGGTTTCGGAAAGCTTGAGATCAAACTTGTTGCATAGTTCTTTTAAAATACGAACAAACAATTTGTTTCAAAATTTGTCAAAGCAACAAAATTATTTTTTCCTTAGCGGCTTGTTGATAGGAACTGAATTAAAAGAGCTTGTAACTATTTCTGAAACAATAACAGTTGTGACTGATAAATTACAGGTGCGATTGTATAAAGCTGCGTTGAATTGCCTGGACATTCATGCAAACTTTTATGACAGCACTGCTGCAGTACTACATGGGCATGAAAAAATTTATCGACAAACACTCTACCATTAACTGGATGGTTTTAGAAAATCTGATTTTGCGGTAAAATTAATTGCAGTCATATTTTTTTAAATTTTTCTGCAGAAATTATTGCTGTCTGTAGCAGGTATGTGCAGGATGCATGAACCGTTTTTTTTCGTCATCTTGAGATTTCTTCATTTTTTGATGATTGTATTATGAAAATAAATAATCTTCTTTTTTGTTTGTTTACTATAGGCTGTTTTGTATTTTGTAATAATTCTTTTGCACAAACGCATTCTGATAGCGATTTAAGTCGGGCGAAGGATGTTGGCGTCAAACAGTTTCCTTCTTCAATAAAAGTGTTTTTGTTAAAAGCCAGGAGTGATATATCAAAAGTTATTTCCAATCAAATACAGGAAGCAATAGATAACAATTATTTAAAATGAAAAAGTTTACAAACTCGTTATTTTAAACCTGCTTATTTTATGCGGAAGTTTCACCTATGCACAAAGCGTTCAGATTCCTCATTTAGAGAAAAAAGGAGATATTTCGCAATTGATGACGTAATGCTGTTGAAAAGGTAATGGCAACAGAGTTACTTGACAGAATGTTCAGCTTATTGGAAGTGGATTTAAAAGTAATAATCAGATATGAAACTCAAAATAATCAGATATGAAACTTAAAGCACTGATTTCATTCCACACTGTAGCAATAAACCTTTTCAATTTGAACAGGAACAGAATAGTATCGATTTGCTTTTACCCTCAATTCGGGTCAATGCAATTACATAAAGCAATACGACTTTCTCTTGTTTCAGTTGTTGTTATTTTGGGCAGTTGTGGAAGCGTAAAAAATTCGGGAACTTCTACTTTCGGGACAGATAACTCATTCAACTACACTTTGCCTAAGGCAGGCAAATTAATAAGTGATAAGCCTGTTGGAAAAAACTGGATTAATCTTCTCGCTTCGCTTGATGGCTGGAACATTGAAAAAGAAAACTGGAAATTAGAGAATGGTATTTTACACGGCGATTATTATGGTGGAAAGTTTCACAGCTACGCTTATACGAAAAATAAATATCGAAATTTTGAATTGAATGCATTGGTACGAATGACGGGAAACGAGGCAAACTCCGGCGTTTGCATTCGCATCAACCCAACCAATTTTGACAATGCGCCGGGTTACCAGGTGGATATGGGACCGGGATATTGGGGATGTTTATGGGAAGAAATGAGGGAGGAAATGGTACAGAAGTATCCCACTGAACTTGCGGATAAACTCGTTAAAGCAAATGATTGGAATCATTATTATATTGTGGCTGACGGTCATCATATACAGGCCTGGTTAAACGGAGTTAAAACAATTGATACTGTGCATGTCAATGGATTTCTTGAGGGTGCCATTGGCTTACAACTTTGCCATGGCGATAAGCACACAGTTGTTGATGTAAAAACTTTAAGCCTGCGTGTTTTGAAATAGAGGAATATTTCACGATGCGAATTATCATCTTCCGAAGCTCTCACCAATAACATGTATGTACAGGATGCGCAAACGAATTTTTTTAGTCATCTTGAAAATTCTTCATTTTTAACGATTGTATTATGAAAATAGAAAATCTTCTTTTTTGTTTGTTTACTGTCGGGTGTTTTGCATTTTGTGATAATTCTTTTGTGCAAATGCATCCCGATAGCGATTTAAGTTGGGCGAAGGATGTTGGTGCCAAACAGTTTCCTTCTTCAACAAAAGTGTTCGTGGTAAAAGCGAAAAGTGATACATCAAAAATTATTTCGAGGCAAATACAGGATGCCATAGATAAATGTGCAAAAATCGGGGGCGGTATTGTATTGTTTAATCCTGGTACGTATGTAACAGGAGCGATTTATTTAAAAACAAACGTTAACCTTAGAATTGACAAAGGAGTTACTTTATTAGGCTCGCAAAACTTTGCTGATTACCCGGAAATCAATACCCGTATTGCGGGAATTGAAATGAAGTGGCCTTCGGCATTAATCAATATTATTGACGCAAAAAATGCGGCTGTAACCGGCGAGGGCATCGTGAATGCAAGAGGAAAATTTTGCTGGGATAAATATTGGGCGATGCGCAAAGAGTATGATAAAAAAGGATTGCGCTGGATAGTGGATTATGATGCAAAAAGAGTAAGAACGATGCTGATACAAAATTCATCTGATATTACTTTAAAAGGAATCACTTTAAAAAATGCCGGCTTCTGGACGGTGCAGGTTTTATATTCCAATCACGTGAGTGTGGATGGCCTTGTTATCCGCAACAATGAAGACGGCCACGGGCCAAGCACTGATGGTGTTGACATAGATTCATCAACATGGGTGCTGGTTGAGAATTGCGATATTGATTGTAATGATGATAATATTTGTTTAAAGGCCGGACGCGACTGGGATGGCCTTCGCGTTAATAAACCTTGCGAATATATTGTGATAAGAAAATGTTTAGCCCGCCGTGGCAGCGGCCTTGTTACTCTGGGAAGCGAAACCTCCGGCGGCATCAGGCATGTATTGGCGACAGAACTTTCAGCTAATCACACTGATAATGGACTACGCATTAAATCTGCGTTTACACGTGGTGGTACGATTGAAGATATTCATTTCACCAACACTGTTTTGGATTCTGTAGATAATGCCTTCCAGGTAAATCTTAACTGGAATCCTTCGTATAGTTATTCTGAATTACCCAAAGGATATGATTACGATTCTATCCCGGATTATTGGAAAGCGATGTTGCAGAAAGTAGAACCGGTGGAAAGAGGAATTCCACATGCAAAGTATGTGTATATCGAAAATGTGAAAGTCATTCATGCCAATAATGCCTTCGTGGGTTCAGGCTATGAAAAATCAGTGTTGGAAAATTTTGTATTTACCAATTGCGATATCTCTGCCGGAGCGATTGGATTGTTTGAGTTTACAAAAGACTGGAAATTTAATAATGTAAATCTTACGATTGACAAAAGAAAAAGTATCTCGGTTGATTCAAATGGTAAAGCTAACCAGGAGAGATTGAAAAATTAAAAAAGCATTTAATGAAATATAGATACAGTATCGTTGTATTTTTTATACTGATTTTTTTCGGAGTGAAGGTTAATGGTCAAAATGAAAACGTACGAATCATTCAATCATTTGATTCTTCATGGAAATTTTTAAAAGCAGATACTAACGGTGCTGAACAAACGAATTTTGATGATGCCAATTGGCGCTCGGTTAATGTTCCTCACGACTGGAGTATAGAAGGCCCATATGACAGGAATAATTCTACAGGAAGAGGCGGCGGATATTTACCCGATGGCTTTGGCTGGTACAGAAAAACTTTTTCTCTCAAGAAAGAAGATGCGAAAAAGCGTGTGTTTATTGAGTTTGAAGGAATCATGGCTAACAGTGATGTCTGGATAAATGGTTTTCATCTGGGCAAACGACCTTCGGGATACAGCACCCTCGAATATGAATTGACAGGTCATTTGAATTTTGGAAGCGATACCAAAAATGTAATTGCAGTTCGCGCAGATAATTCTATTCAGCCTGCTTCCCGATGGTACACAGGAGCAGGCATTTACAGGCATGTGCATTTGATTATTACCAATCCGGTTCACGTAGCTCATTGGGGTTCGTTCGTTACCTCATCAAATATTTCTCCAACAAATGCTGAAGTGCAAATACAAACGAACATCACTAACCAATCAACTACTTCTCAAAACATTTTATTGCACACCGATATTATTTCACCTGGAGGAAAGATAGTTGCTTCGGTTGATTCAAATGAAAAAATAGCTGAAGGAAAAGATGAAATGATTTTGCGAAAAGTAAAAATTAAGCAACCTGATTTATGGGATTTAGACAATCCGCGTTTATACCATGCCGTTAGTAAGGTTTTTATTAATAAAAAATTGGTCGATGAAATAACCACACCATTCGGAATTCGTGATGAAAAATTTGAAGCGGCAACGGGCTTTTGGCTGAACGGAAAAAAATTAAAAATAAAAGGAGTTTGCTTGCATCAAAATGGCGGCGCATTCGGAGCCGCTGTTCCAATAGGCGTTTGGAAATATCGGTTGAAAATTCTAAAAAACATTGGAGTTAATGCCATCAGAACGGCCCACAATCCACCAGCTCCGGAGTTCTTAGCACTTTGTGATGAAATGGGATTTTTAGTAATGGAAGAAAATTTCGATACCTGGGAAGCAAAGAAACCTCATGCCGAAAACGGATACAACTTATATTTCGATGATTGGTGGCAACGCGATACAAAGGCGATGGTGATGCGTGACAGGAATCATCCTTCAATAATTATTTACAGTGTCGGCAATGAGATTCATGATAACCTCAATGATTCTGCAGGTTTCACAAAATACAAAATGCAGCAGGATTTGATTCATTCTTTAGATGGAACACGGCCTGTAACAATGGCGCTTTTTCGTCCAAATTCATCGCGTGTCTACGACAATGGATTTGCGAATATGATGGATGTTGTAGGGCAGAATTACCGCGAAAATGAATTGATTGCCGCTCATCAAAAACACGCGGATCTGGAAAGTAACAGGCACAGAAAACTCCCTTTCGCAAGATGCCTGGCTGGCGCTTCGCGATAATCCTTTTATTGCAGGACAATTCCTTTGGGTTGGGATTGATTATCTCGGTGAATCAGACTGGCCTCAGGTTGTTTTTGGAACTTCATTGGTTGATAAGACAGGCGGATTAAGAGATGCGGGCTGGCAAAGAAAAAGCTGGTGGAGTGATTCGCCAATGGTTTATGTAATGCGGAAATCCGATAACGCCGGGGCGGGAGATTGGGTGAGCGACTGGAGCCCTGCAGATGTTGGTAGCTCTGACATAGCGCAGTTACAGATTTTCAGCAATTGTGATGAAGTTGAATTACTTTTAAATGGTAAATCATTGGGTTCAAAAAAACGTCCTGCTGATGATGCTTCACCACGAACGTTGAGTGTAAATTTTCAGAAAGGTACTTTAAAAGCCGTTGGCAAAAATGATGGAAAAATTGTGGCCGAACAGGAATTAAAAACAGCAGGAAAGCCGGCAAAAATTCTTTTAACCGCTGATAAAAGCAATCTTAAAAATTCATGGGACGACGTGGTATATGTAAGGGCAACGGTTATGGATGAAAATGGAAGTCCCTGTTTAAGAGCTGATAATAAAATTAAATTTAGCATCGATGGGCCGGGAGTAATTGCTGCTGTTGATAATGCGGATGTCACCAGCACAGAACCCTTCCAGGCAAGTGAACGTTGGGCTTACAAAGGAACTTGTGTTGCCATTGTAAAGGCGAATGCAGATAAAGGAAAAATAACGATTACAGCTAAAGGAGATAATTTAAAGGCAGGTAAAATTGAATTGGAGGTTTCGGATAAAAAATAAAATTATTAAAATGAAATCAATAAAATCCCGGAAAGTATTTGCATTGGTATTTATAGTTGCTTCATTAGCATTTGCTTTTAAAAAGCACAAACCTGTTTTCTATATTATTGGGGATTCCACAGTGAAAAACGGAAATGGAAACAGTGATAATCTTTTACAAGGCTGGGGGAGTTTCATTCATGATTATTTTGATACTTCACGAATAACAATCGAAAATGATGCCATCGGCGGAAGGAGCAGCCGCACTTTTCTGACAGACGGACGGTGGGACAAAATTCTTTCGACTTTGCAGAAAGGAGATTATGTAATTATGCAATTTGGTCACAATGATGGCGGCCCTTTGGATGATACGGCAAGAGCGAGAGGAACGATAAAAGGAATTGGAGATGACAGTGTGGAAATCTACAATCCTATTCGCAAACAAAAAGAAGTGGTGCATAGTTACGGTTGGTATATGCGAAAATATGTAAGAGATACAAAAGCCAGGGGCGCCATACCGATTGTTTGTTCTCCTATTCCCCATAATGACTGGGAAAATAATAAAGTAAAAAGATGGAGCGATAATAGTTACGCTGGCTGGGCAAAGCAGGTAGCCGAATCGGAAGGAGCTTATTTTATGGATCTGAATAACCTGATCTCTGATAAATATGAAGAGTTGGGGGCTGATAAAGTAAAGGCTTTTTTTCCTCAGGATCATACACACACAAATAAAGAAGGAGGAATGCTAAATGCTGAAATTGTTATCAACGCAATAATAAATTTAAAGCATTGTAAATTAAAAAATTACTTATTGAACAAGTAAAGTAAAACCCGATATTTTATGCGAATGAAATATATCCAATTGTTTTTCTTTTTCAGTTTTTGTATGATGATTAGTAATTGTTATGCTCAAAAAGTTGCTGAAAAATCAAAACCAAATATCATTTTTATTTTTGCTGACGATCTTGGTTATGGAGATTTGGGTTGCTACGGACAACAAAAAATAGAAACACCCAACATTGATAAACTGGCGAAGCAAGGCCTTCGATTCACGCAATTTTATTCGGGTTCACCTGTTTGCGCGCCGGCGAGGGCTACTTTTATGACAAGCTTACATACCGGCCATAGCCCAATCCGTGGAAATAAAACCTATAAACCCGAAGGTCAGACACCTTTGGCCGATTCAGTTGTAACGGTTGCAAATATTTTGCAAAAAAACGGTTATGAAACCGGTGCGTTTGGTAAATGGAGCCTGGGATATATTACGACAAGCGGTGACCCTGCAAAAAAAGGTTTTGATGAATTTTATGGCTACAATTGTCAAACACTGGCCCATAATTATTATCCGGATCACCTCTGGAATAATCATCAAAGAATAAATTTTCCTGAAAACGCGCACCGCAATAAAACATATTCTGCAGATCTGATAGCGCAACAAGGATTAAAATTTATCAAAGACCGTAAACAAACATTTTTTGCTTATTTTCCTTTTACACTTCCTCACGCAGAGCTAATAGTTCCGCATGATAGCATCTATTATTATTACATCAAAAAGTTTAAAGAAGAACCGGATACGAGTAAGAAGAAATATGATGGAAGAATCAGAGACCCATATCCACGTGCTTGTTATGCAGCAATGGTTACAAGGCTTGATAATTATGTGGGTGAAATTGTAAAAGCAGTTCAAAGAAAAGGAATTGCTGACAATACGCTAATCATTTTTACCAGTGATAATGGGCCGCATAAGGAAGGCGGCAATGACCCGGCGTATTTCAAAAGCAGTGGAATTTTTCGTGGTATTAAACGTGATGTTTATGAAGGGGGAATCCGTGAACCTTTTATTGCTTACTGGCCTGGCAAAATAAGGCCCGGTGTTACAACACAGGTTTGCGCTTTATGGGATATGTACCCTACTTTTTTAGAACTTGCCCATGCCACAAGCCCCAAAAATATTGATGGAATTTCTATAGTCCAAACGTTGATGCATACACGAAAACAAAAGCAACACGAATATTTATATTGGGAATTTCATGAGAACGATGGAAGGCAAGCGGTTCGTTGGAACAACTGGAAAGGAGTTAGACTGGAGGTAAATAAAAATGCAGCTGCGCCAATTGAATTGTACAATCTTACTACAGACCCTTCGGAAACAAAAAATGTTGCTGATAAAAACCCCGAAATTGTGAAGAAGATAAAAGACTTTATGAGGGAAGCGCATGTTCCAAATCCCGACTGGCCTTTATTGCCTGGCGAATTTACCGGGCAATAGTATAAAAAAAAATCAGATTTGATAAATGGATTGCAAAAGTATTAAAGACGAATTTTGTTCTTACAATTCCCTAATCCAAATATTACGAAAACTAACAGGATTATGGTGATCCTGCAACAGCAAAGACTCTTTGGCTGCATGCTTTACATACTTTGGAACTCCTACAAATTGCATCGGCCCCCAAAGTTCTACATTATTTTGAATCAGTACTCCATTCTGTATAACGGTCATGCGTGCGGGAGATTTAAGTGAGCTGTCCTCATAAAACAGTGGCGCTGTGAAAAAAATATCATAGCTCTGCCATTCACCCGGCGGTTTGCAGACATTCGCCATAGGTATATGTTGTTTATAAATGCTTCCTGCCTGCCCGTTGGAATAAGTTCGGTTATTATAAGAATCAAGTACCTGTAATTCATATAGTGACATTAAAAATACACCACTGTTTCCACGGCCCTGGCCGCTATCTTTCACCTCTGCGGGAGTTCTCCATTCAATATGCAACTGGCAATCGCCAAAGCTTTGCTTTGTACGCAGATCTCCTGAAAAAGGAACGACCGTGAACGCGTTATTACCGGCTTTCCAATTGAATGGTTTACCATCTTTGCTTTCCCAGTTGGACGTATCTTTTTCTGCCCTAAATAAAACAATTGCATCGGAAGGCGGATCAGCATTGGTTTTACCGGCAGTGACCAAACGTGGAACAGGCGACCATATCTCCGTAAGTGTAGGATCGCCTCTGTGCTGGGCCTCAACCAACGAAGATGTTAACACCAATAGAAATAAAATAAGCTTTGATTTCATGTTTATAGTTTATCAGTAGAAGGTTATTTTATAACGGTAGCCTTAAACGCCAAAAGTTTTCCATCACAGCTTCTTGATTTTTACATTGCGATAATATATTTCCGAATATTCAGACTGGAGTAATATCCTTCCGTTTTTGTTGCCCGCGTCTTCCCCTACATTTACAACAACACCATTTACCACCTGAATGCATTTGCCGTTATATGAAATGATTTCAACGGTATTCCATTCACCATTTGGTTTTTCACCGTCAGCATACTTTTGCATTCTCGTGTGATTGGCAGGTTTGTTCTCTACTCCTTTTACTTTAATAGTACTGAAACCCAGCAACCAGAAATCACCCACATCACCTTCCTGTATCTGGCACTCAATCGAGGAAGGCCAGATGGAATCGGGTGAATTCGCCGGGATGTTATAACAAACGCCACCGTCGCGCTTTGCGTCTTGCCGCGGCGGCCATTTTTTCTCTCCCCATTTAAAATCAACTTTGAAATGATAATTGTTGTATGCACTGTCGGTCATCGCATATCCAAGGTCTTTTCCAAGAACATGAAGGGTATTATTTTCAATCCTAAAATTAGAATCCGGATCATTATTAACACCAATGTCTTTCAGATATGTATGCCATCCCTTTAAATTTTTTCCGTTAAATAAATTCATAAACAAATCATTGGTTACTGGTTTTATATTTTTAATTACAAAAACGTAATCATTGTAATCTCCGTTTTTTGCTTCTTCAAAACACAGCAAATAATTATTTGGAATTAATCTCCCTTCATTATTTTTTATTGGATAGATTCTGGTTGCATGTACCGCATTTGCAGGAAAAAATAGTATGTTCCATACGTCTTCCGAAAAGGCGGTGTGTGTTGGCCCGGTCGCGTAAAATCCAAACATTTTTTTGCCAGGGTCGAACGAGTTTGATCCGGAAGCTATTGTTGGAAACAAACATTGATGTTCCGGAAAGGAACTTGCTTTTGATAAGACACCCACCTGTCTTTTTTGCGGTGACGAAGCTGAATCAATATAATATCCAAACGGAAGTTCAAAGTCCGGTGAATATCTTGCCACAGGTAAAATTTCAACATTACCTTTTCGGACTTTTTGGAAAAGCGCGTACGGTTTCTCATCTCCCTGCAACTTAGGTAAACTGTTATTTGCAAGTGTAGTCCAGCTAACATTTAATTTATATCCAAGCGCATCTGCCACAGTTTGCAGCGTCGGCTCATTTTCTCCTTCAAGACCATTAGTGCTGAGACCCGTAAGATTAATTTTACTAATAAACTTTCCTGAAGCATTTTTTATAACCACATCTGCTTTTGTTATCCCAATGAAACCGGCTGCTGGCGTAAACGCCAGTACCAACCTTTTATTTTTAAATGATAGAATTTTGAATTCTGCCGTATCACCGTCAGTCAATTTTACTGATTTTGTATCAGACGGAAGAATAGCAGATTCTGGTTTACTTGTAGTTCCTTTTATTGCAGAAAAGATAAAAGCCTTTTTTACCGGAATTTTATTTTGGCAATCGGCAGCCATTATTCCGGCAAAGAAGATAGATGCAGTCAGAAAATATTTTTTCATGAAAAAGTCAATCGTTTAATTTGTCACAGTTAATAATAGGATATTAAATATCTCTTAAAGTAATAATTCATCCATCCTGTCCTATCCTGCCCGGATTCATTGCTATTATTTATTAATTAACTTACAAAAGTTTTTATATCAGATGTTAATGGTAAAAAGGGTCATTATTCTTATCTCTTGCGCGCTCATGATTTTTATGGGTAACGCACAAACGAAAATTGACCGTTATGCATTAGTCCATCGGCACAACGTAATTAATAATCATTTTGATTCGCTTTCTGCTCTTTCGGTTGGTAATGGCCGGTTTTCTCTCACCGTTGATGTCACAGGCCTACAATCTTTTCCCGATGCTTATGCAAAAGGAGTTCCGTTAGGAACAGAAAGTGAATGGGGATGGCATAGTTTTATCAATACGAATCACTACACATTTGATGAAACCTTAAAAAATTATTTTTTGCATGGAAGGAATATTCCTTACTCGGTTGAAAGAAAAACTCCGGAAAGAAACAAGGAAGCCGTAAACTGGTTCAGGCAAAATCCGCACCGGCTTCAACTCGGAAATATTGGTTTCGATATTTTAAAAAAAGATGGAAGCAAGGCAACGATAGATGATATAAAAAACATACATCAAACACTCGACTTATGGACCGGAGAAATTCATTCAAAATTTACGGTTGAAAATATTACGGTTGATGTAACTACTTATTGCCATCAGCAAGAGGATGCGGTTGCCGTTAAAGTAATTTCGCCTTTGATAAAAGAAAAAAGATTATTTATCCGATTGCGATTTCCTTATCCAACAGGCGATTGGTCGGATATGGGAAACAATTTTACGAATGATGATGAGCATTCTTCATCTATTATTTCTCAAAAAAATAATATTGCTTTATTTCAACATAGCCTGGATAGCACCACTTATTATGTAGCTGTCAAATGGAATAAGAATGCATCTGTAAAAGAGAAGACTCCGCACTATTTTATCATTGCTCCTAATGGTGACAATCATTTTGAAATTACTTTTCAATTCAATCAAAATAAAAAGCAAACTTCCGTTCCATCTTTTAGTAAAACAGCAATTAATAATAAAACTGAATGGAAAAAATTCTGGGAAAGTGGCGGTGCCGTTGACTTTAGTCACTGCACAGACTCAAGAGCTTTTGAATTAGAAAGAAGAGTTGTATTGTCTGAATACTTAACTAAAATTCAATGTGCAGGTGATTATCCTCCGCAGGAAACAGGACTAACTTATAACAGTTGGTATGGAAAATTTCATCTTGAAATGCATTGGTGGCATGGCATTCATTTTTCTTTATGGGGAAGAAATAGTTTATTAGAACAAACTTTAGGATGGTATAAAAATGTTCAGCCGAAAGCAAGGCAGATTGCAGAAAGGCAGGGATACAAAGGAATCCGGTGGCAGAAGATGACCGACAACGAAGGCGAAGAAAGCCCATCATCAGTCGGCGCATTTTTAATATGGCAACAACCACATTTTATTTACTATGCTGAGTTGTGTTATCGCGAACATAAAGATGTGAAGACATTAGAAAAATACAAAGACCTTGTTTTTGCAACAGCAGATTTTATGGCTTCTTTCGCGTATTACGATTCAACAAAGCAAAAATATATTTTGGGAAAAGGAGTGATTCCTGCGCAGGAGAGATTTAAAGCTACAGAGACTTATAATCCAACTTACGAATTGTGCTATTGGCATTGGGCCTTGAGTGTTGCGCAGAAATGGAGAAAAAGACTGAACTTATCACCCAACAAAAAATGGGAGGATGTCCAGAAGAATTTGTCGCCTTTGCCGGTTCAGGGAGATAAATATCTATTTACTGAAAGCGCTACCGATTCATATACTTACCCCGAATACCGAACCGACCATCCTTCTGTTTTTGGAGCGTTCGGTGTGTTGCCACAAACAGGAATCGTCGATACAACGATTATGCACAACACTTTTAACTGGATATGGAATAACTGGAGCTGGAGCAAAACGTGGGGATGGGATTTTCCAATGACGGCAATGACGGCCACACGGTTAGGCCTACCCGAAAAGGCGATTGATGCGTTGCTGATGCCCATTCAAACAAATACGTATCTTAACAATGGAAACAATTACCAGGATGAACGATTAACGATTTATCTTCCGGGTAATGGTGCTTTGCTGGCGGCGATAGCAATGATGTGTGCAGGGTATGACGGATGTAAAACGATTAGTCCGGGTTTTCCAAAAAACGGAAAATGGAAAGTGCGGTGGGAAGGATTAAAAAAAATGCCTTAAGACAAATAAGATTTTTTTACGATTAAAGATGGCCATTATGAAAAAAATAGTTCTCTTCCTGTCAGTAGTTTTCTTTTTTATTTCGATGCAAATATTTGCCCAAAAACTGCCTTCGAAAACGCATATTTTGAAAGTGGCCGAACGCGCTAATAGTTATTTTATGAATAAGTGGCCCGACCCCGGCACTGAAATCCCGATTCCTGCTAAAAATAAAATTTACCCCAGCAACATCTGGACGCGGGCTGTTTATTATGAGGGGCTGATGGCGTTGTATTCTGTTGATAAAAAGAAAAATTACTATGATTATGCGGTTGATTGGTCGAACAAACATGACTGGAATTTAAGAGGCGGCGTCAATACAAGAAATGGCGATAACCAGGCGTGTGGCCAAACTTACATCGACTTGTATCTCATAGATAAAAAGGAAGAAAAAATAAAAAATATAAAAGCTTCCATTGATTCCATGATGGCGAGCGACAAAATTGATGACTGGACCTGGGTAGATGCTTTGCAAATGGCTATGCCGGTTTTTGCTCAATTAGGATATGTTTACAAAGACACTTCTTATTTCAACCGGATGTATAACATGTATGCCTATACGAAATATAAGCAGGGCAGAAATGGGTTGTATAATTCTGCTGATGGATTATGGTGGAGAGATAAGGACTTTGTTCCACCTTACAAAGAACCCAATGGCAAGGATTGTTATTGGAGCCGGGGCAATGGCTGGGTGATAGCGGCTTTGGTAAGAGTATTGAATGTATTGCCAAAGAGTGACAGTAATTACAATGAGTATCTTACTGATTATAAATCCATGATGAATGCAATTATTCCTTTACAAAGAAATGATGGCTCCTGGAACGTGAGCCTGATGGATTCTACAGATTTTGGAGGAAAAGAATTGACTGGCACTTCATTGTTTACTTATGGACTGGCCTGGGGAATTAATAATGGATTTCTCAATAGAAAAAAATTTCTTCCAATAGTAATTAAAGCTTGGAATGCAATGGTATCAGGTGTTCATGAAAATGGTTTCCTTGGATATGTTCAGGGCACAGGTAAAGAGCCTAAAGACAGCCAGCCTGTGGGTTATGACCATGTTCCGGATTTCGAAGATTTTGGCCTTGGATGTTTTTTATTGGCAGCAAGTGAAGTGTATAAGTTGAAGTGATGATTTAATATACAGACAGTAAACTAACTTTTATTCCAACTTTTTATTTTGCGCTTTTGAGGATTGTTCGAATGTATTAAGCAGTTGGTTGATTGAAAACAACTATTAAACTGTTCTACAACTTTTCATTTGAGCAAGCGAAATGTTGAAATAAAAAAAATGACATAAAGTTTTTGTCAAAGCGAATTTCTCAATGTCAATGCAAAAGGAACTTCAATATACTCTCTGCTATTGTTCAAAACTAAATCGGCTACCATCTCACCCATTCTTTTAAAATCAGAAGAAATGGTCGTAATCCCATTGAGCATAAAACGCTTCCATGGTGTTTCATTATAGGAAATGATTCCAATGTCGGTTCCCACTTTCAATTCAGTTCCCTGGATCTTTTCCAGCAACACTACAAGGTCGTCTTCCATAAGATTAATAAACGCTTCGCCTCCGTTTACCGATTCTTTTTCAATATTTTGCACAACTGTATTATTAAAAGCATATTCACTGCAGAAAGAGTGAAAGCCCTTCAGTATTTCCACAGGGTGGTAGGTATATTCAGGAAAAACGATTTTGAGAGTTTGGTATTTGCTCAATTGAGGGAGCGCTTCCTTTAGTGCACGATAAATGTCCTGTTCAAAATTTTCATAAACAGCGCCATATTCCCTGTTGATGCCGGAGACTAATTTGTCTAATAAAATCAATTGACCAGTTTCTATCTCATTGATAACGTCACTGGCATTGTCGCCGCCTTCCAGGAAATGCGGAATAATTACATAATGAGTATAATTTTCGTTTTTACATTTCTGCATTAATTTTTTAAAAAGAGAAAAATTATTATTGTAAATGAAAAAATCTATAGCGGCTTGTTCACCTAATTTTGACGCGAAAGAATCATAAATTATTTTTTTATGTACACTCAACTTATTGAACAGTAAAAAAACTTTTATCGGCTGTTTAAAATCTGCATTGGCAATAAAATATCCTTTGCCGGGAACGGAGCCAATCACGCCCAGGGATTTAAGATAACGTAACGCCTTTTCTGCCGTATCCCTTGATATTTCAAGCTCGTAGCTTAAATCGTTTATGGATGGCAGTAAGTAATCTTTTGAAATGGCATTAAGCTCAACAGCGTGCAAAATTGAATTCGCTATTTGCAAATATTTTGGCGTGATAGATTGCTCGTCTATTTTTAAGAAGCGGTATATATTTTCAGAGCTCATTTTACATGATAGATAAAAGGATTTGAGATAAAATGCAATGTATCCAAATTTAAAGTGAATACCATTTTATATGATAAGAAATTGTATTTTTCGCCATAATCCTTCTGATTGCCGGGAAGGAAACGAATAAAACCTTTCGATACCAGATATTTTTGAAAAATAGAAGGCATAGTAAATAAACTTTTTCATTAATTTTTAGTTTCATCAACATGAACATTCTCTTAATTAAAAGGAATAGTTTTTTAAATTATCATAAAATCTATTTTAAGAACCCAGGTAAAACAGCTAATGCAACAAGTATGTTGTGAAAGGGTTGAAGATTTTCCTGGCCATCTGGTTATTCAATAGTATTTATGCACCTTCAAACATCGCTTCCTGATGGAATTCTTATAGATTTACAATGTAAAACCTATCATTGATTGTAGGAGAAAATCCAAAGGGAATTGAAACGCCTTACAATCGGGAAGAAAAGTTGCCAGAAAAAAATACAAGTAAATAAACGGCACAAATTACAGGACTAAAGCAGTCAGTTTACTGTCTGAAACGGACAAGATATTGAGCAAAATAAAAAGGTGAAATAAGCAAATAATTACGGTGATAAAATTAAATGCAATAAAAATAATTGTTTTTTGATGACACTTATTATAAAAACATTTATTACCTTGTTGACCAAAAGCCGGAATAAAAGAGGCTCTGTATAGCTTATATTAGTGTCGTTTTTCGGTTGATGTATTTCTTGTATTATGAAATTGATTCTTACATACACTCGAATTTGTAATAGACTGATTGACAAGCGGAGACCCGCGTTTTATAGTCGATGGGATGCAGAAAGAAAAGAAAAAATTACAATCAATATCACTTACTTAAAAATGGATGGTGCCGGTAATCTGTTTGTTGACACAAATGGATTAGGAGGTAATAAAAAAAGAGCCGGTTTTTGTCCTAGGGATCGAAGACCGTGGTTAAATCGATACTCTTACCCGAATTTTTTAATTAGAAGAATTTAAATTTGTTTTTTATAAAGAAGTTTTTTACATTGTGTTAACAAACGGTTGAGATGGGACAAAGTAAACTAATCATAACTGAAGACTATTTATTACTTCAAAAAGTAAAAGACGGAAGTAAACATGCATTCAACCTGTTATTTGAAAAATACTGGCAAAAGGCCTATTCGAATGCCTATAAGCGCCTAAAAAATGAAGAAGATGCAAAAGACATTGTCCAGGAAATATTTACCAAAATTTGGCTGAACCGGCAAACACAAACGATTGAAAATTTTCCCGCTTATTTGCATGTTGCCATCCGGAATAATGTAATTAAATTACTTTCCAAACAAAAGCCTTTCCATCCCTTTTTTGATGTTTTAGAAAATATCCCTCAAAAACATGCAGAAGCTGATTCAAATTTGTTGTGGAATGAATTTTTGGAATCGTATGAGGGCCTTTTGGAAAAAATGCCACCAAAAAGGCAGGAAATTTTTCGGCTTCGTTATCATGAGAACCAAACCACCCGGGACATTTCACTGCAACTGGGTATTTCCCGGAAAACCGTTCAAAACCAACTGGGTAAGGCCATACAATCTCTCAAAGTTGCTTTACACATTATTAGCTTAACAGGATTGATTTTAATAGCAATAGCAATAGCTAAATTGTTCTTCCTTTTCTTATCTTTCTATTGCTTATACAATATACGGTGTCACTCTGCCTATAGCAAAACATGTATCCTTATTTAAAACGAAGTTGGATTATTTCATATAAATTATCAGGATAGAATATTTTTCTTTTCATCATATTATTAGTCAGTTAATGCATTATATTCTTTTATATTGCTAAGCTTTACTTTTCATAAGAACCTTTTTTTATTAATGCTTAAGTAAATAGGTTCATAAAAGCATGAAGGTTGTTTAACGGGTCCTTTTTTTAAAAGAGCCTTTTTTTGACAAAATTTTTATCATGCCATTTAAGAGAGGTCATAAAACAACGAAACAGGATGTAATTGATCGAAATAAGCCTTATAATTTTAAAACATTTTTCAAAAAATTTTTATATGCAGTGGGACTTTTTTGTTTTTTCGGATCATATTATAACCAGTTGGCGAAAATCAAATAAATGGACAAACATTATTTTATAAAATTGTTGCAAAAGTACCGGCAGGGAAATGTAACGAAGGAAGAGCGACAATTTTTAGAAAGCTATTATAACCTTTTTCAAAATGAACCGGATGTCTTGAATAGCTTAAGTGAGGAAGAAAAAAATGAAATGAAAGAACATTTGGCTGAGCGTGTATGGGATAATATTTCAAAAATAGATGGAGGAAAGAGTAAAATAAGGAGTATTAATACAAGATTTATACGTGTGGCTGCCGCAGCTATTATTATTATTGCAATGATCAGTAGCATTTTCTTTGTATATAACAGTTCAAACAAAGAACATTCAAACATTGCTATTCAGCAAGTCAACCGATAAAACAAAGGTTGATGCAAATACAGCAATATCCCTTCATCAAAAAGAGAACAGGGTAATTTTTCTTCCGGATGGTAGTACCGTTTTCCTGAGTCCGGGAAGCAGGCTTAATTATCCTTCCACATTTGATGGAATGAAAAAGAGAGAAGTATACCTGCAGGGACAGGCGTATTTTGATATTAAACATAATGCCACACGGCCTTTTGTGGTACATACCGGAAAAGTGGAAACAACGGTTTTGGGTACAGCTTTTAATATAAAGGCGAGACAGGATGAAAAGGATATTACTGTTACAGTTACAAGAGGTAAAGTAAGGGTAAGTGATCCTCATAAGACACTTGGCGTCATTACTCCTCAGCAGCAAATCAGTTATAATACGGAAAAAGAAACAGCCACTTTGAGCAGGGTAAGAAATAACAGCTTTTTGGATTGGAAAAACCGTGATTTATTTATTGATAACCTTACACTTGCAGAGGCGGCTAAATTACTGGAGGAACAATACAAAATAAAAATAATAATTAAAGATTCTTCAATAATGGAACAACGTTTTACAGCCACTTTCCCAAAGAACGAAAAACTTGAAGAGGCAGTTAAAAGCATAAGTGAGTTTAATGGATTGTCTTATTCCATAGATAGAGGCAAATCAATTGTTACTATTAAATAATTCCAAATAACTAAAAAGAAAATAATGAATCAATTTATTAACTTTTTAAAAAATTTTTTAATGCTCAACAGAAAAGAGGTTCTCCCTAAAACAAAAAACCTCTGAAAAAATTCCAGAGGTCCTGCCTTGTACCGACTGCCATCGTTACAAAGCACGTTTTAAATTTTTTCCGCATAAAGCGGAATCCTTAATAACTTAAAACAAACCAAAATTATGAATCTTTCTTTGATTTCTGAAAAATTTCAGAAGCCCAACGAATTTCCATTTAAACAAAGATCGTTTTTTGAAAAACCCTTCATTAAAAATCTTATGCGTATTGGAGTAATAACAGTTACGATACTCATTGCAACCTCCGTCCAATTGTTGTTTGCCCTGCCTTTAAGAAGTCAGCCAATCGACCAGGTAGAGGTAAAGATCGGTTTAAAGAATGAAACGCTGGTGGATGCTTTTCAAAAGATTGAAGCGCAAAGCCCGTTTCATTTTATGTACCGGAATGAGGAAGTGAAAAATATTAGAAATTTAAATTTACCTGTTAGTCAAAAAAATGTTGAAGAGGTTTTAAAGATCATTTTATCTAATACCGATTTGACTTTTCGACAGGTGAACAACCAGATATTGATAATGCCTGTTAAAAATT
>CAWEQV010000030.1:0-4513 GCA_963811285.1 uncultured Chitinophagaceae bacterium
GCATTACTTGCCGACGCAGTTGACACAGCATCATATATTTTCTTTTGCATACTATAATTCGTTCATCAACTTGATCATCTTTTTATCTTATTATAATTTGTATCTTTAAAAAAAAGTTATGCCGATCGTTATAGAAAAAGGGGATTCTGTAAAACAAATAAAAGAAAAACTGGAACAGGCAGAAAAAATTGCTGAGGAATTAAACAGAGAAGAAATTATGGATTTATGTGGAGTGTTAAAGAACAATTCATCCGTTGAGCCGGTTAAACTTATCAGAAAAATCCGTGATGAAGAATGGAGTTAATCTTTTGTTGGATAGCAATATATTAATCTATTGGCTTAACGGTAATCAGAAGGCCGCCCGGATTCTTTCTGATAATAATATTCATTATTCTATAATAACAGAAATTGAAGTAAAAGGACACATTTCTTTTCTTACAGAAGAAGAAAAAATGAAATTTCAAAAAGTCTTAAATCGATTTACCAAGATAAATCTTAATGAAGAGATAAAAGATATTGCTATTGAGTATAAACTGCACTATAATCTTAAAACCCCGGACGCCATTATCGCAGCTTCTGCAAAATTTTTAAAATTACCATTGGTTACCGGAGATAAAAAAGTTCAACAGGTAGAAAATATAATTACAGTGTTATTTAATCCTGCTAATTAAACTTTATGACCTCCATCCTTTTCGAAATAAAAAACTCGATCGCGTATATAACCCTTAACCGCCCGGAAAAGTACAACGCTTTTAACCGCGAAATGGCTTTGGCATTGCAGGAAAAATTAGACCAATGCGAAAAGAATATTTCTGTTCGATGTGTTTATTTAACAGGCGCCGGTAAAGCGTTTAGTGCCGGCCAGGACCTCACTGAAGTAGTGGATGCAACCGGAATAGAAAATAATGTGGTTGAATATTATAACCCGATTGTAACCAAGATCCGGAATTTGAGTAAACCCGTTTTGGCAGTCGTAAACGGAGTGGCTGCGGGCGCCGGCGCCAACATTGCTTTGTGTTGTGATATTGTGATAGCAGCGGAAAACGCTTCCTTTATCCAGGCGTTTAGTAAGATTGGTTTGATACCTGACAGCGGCGGAACTTATTTTTTGCCAAGATTGATTGGTCTTCAGAAAGCATCAGCGCTGATGATGTTAGGTGATAAAATTTCAGCAAAAGAAGCAGAACAATTGGGAATGATTTATAAATATTTTGATGACGATTCCCTTGCTACGGAGGCAGAAAACATAGCTACGGAATTAGCAAAATTACCAACGCGAGCGTTGGCTTTTACAAAAGAAGCGCTGAACAAAAGTTTACACCAGGATCTGGATCAACAGCTGGCGACCGAAGATATTCTTCAGCAAAAAGCCGCTGCTACTAATGATTTCAAAGAAGGTGTAGCCGCTTTTATCGAAAAGCGAAAACCTGATTTTAAAGGAGATTGATTGTGCTCAGGTATGGGAAGTTTTATCACTTTCAATAAAATAAAAATTACTCTTTTTTGTCCGTTTACTGTCTCTGCATTTCTTCCACTTTAATTTTTTTATTAGGCTTCTTTCAACCTTTCAGAAGTCCTTTGCTTCGAATTCTTGCAAAACTGCCTTTTTGATTTCTGCCATTCATACATCTATTTTTCCTTTTATAATAATTTTTCCTTTCCTGTTTTTTTCTTGATTTCCGCTGAAATCCCGTACTGTTAAAGCTTTTAGCCGAAAGTTCACTCCTTGCTATAGAGGTACTACCTTCAAAAAACAGGTAGTATGTATTGCATAGTATTATTAAACGCCTTATATTTGTAGTAGAATTTAATAATCTCCAGATTAAAAACCATTAAAATGAATATTGATAACACAGCAAGCCAGATGCGAAAGGGGGTTTTGGAGTTTTGCATACTGTCGATCATAAAACTTGGGGAAGCATACCCGAGTGATATTATCGATATGATGAAATCCGCTAACCTCAACATCCTGGAAGGAACATTGTATCCTTTGCTAACAAGATTAAAAAATGCTGAGTTTCTTACCTATCGCTGGGTTGAAAGTAACAGCGGCCCTCCAAGAAAATATTTTTCACTCACAGAAAAAGGTGCAAAATTTTACGAAGAGCTTGAGGCCACATGGCTGGAGCTTGCCGGCGCGGTAGAGACAATAACGGGCAAAAACAAAAATTCAGAAACAACAAACAACCAATAAATTGAACTAAAATGAAAAAGGTAATAAATATAAATTTTCAGGGTACGATAGTACCGATTGAAGAAAGTTCTTATGAGTTGCTGCAACAATATATAGAAAGCCTACGCCGATATTTTGCCAATGAAGAAGGAAGAGATGAGATCGTCAACGATATAGAAAGCCGCATCAGTGAATTGTTCCAGGAACGTTTAAAAGGAGGAAGCACCTGCATTACTGATGATGATGTAAATCTGATTATCAAAAATATGGGGCGTCCGGAACAACTGGAAGAAGCGGAGCAGGGCGAAACCGAAAACAACGGAAAGTCTACTTATTCTGAAGAAAAAAAGAGTGAAAACTATTTTCAGGGGGATTGGAGCTGGAAGGGCAAGCGCCTTTATCGTGACGAGAATAATAAAATCCTTGGTGGTGTTTGTAGTGGTATTGCTGCTTACTTTGGGATAGACCCGGTTTTTGTAAGGATATTATTTATTATCTCAGGCGTAGGTTTCTTTGCTTACATTCTTCTTTGGGCGTTTGTACCAGGAAGCAATATGATTGAAAATGGTGTAAGAAAAAGGTTATACCGCAACCCGGATGGTAAAATAATTGCCGGTGTTTGTAGTGGAATAGGAAGCTATTTTAATATCAATTCCTGGATTCCAAGAGTTATATTTTTAATTCCTTTTATTTCCTTCTTTTTCAGGTGGGGGCATTTTGGGCCGTTAACTTTTCCAAATTTTCTAAGTTTTTCTTTTAGCCCGGGAAGTTTTATCATCTATATTATTTTATGGTTGGTAATCCCGGAGGCCACTACCACTTCTGAAAAACTTGAAATGAAAGGCGAGAAGATTGATTTAAATTCTATCAAAAATTCAGTTTTAAAAGAAATGCAGGAAGTGGGCGAAAGAGTGGGTAAAATGGGAAAAGAAGTAGGCGAAAAAGTAGGTAAAATGGGGATGGAAGCCGGCAATGCCGCCAAAGAAAAGAGCAGCGAACTTGGTAAGGATATCCATTTTGTTGCGCACCGCTCATCGGGTGCCCTTGGTAATGTGATTGCTACTCTTTTTAAAATATTTATGTATTTTATTTTAGGTTGCGTGGCATTGGCGATTATCCTTGCATTATTTAGTATCGCCACAGTGGCTATTGGATTATTTCCCTTAAAAGATTTTGTGCTTAATGAAGGCTGGCAAACCATTTTTGCCTGGGGCACTCTTATCTTTTTTATTGCGGTACCCGTTATCGGCATTATCACTTTTATCATTCGGAGATTTGCAAGAGCCAAAAAGACCAATAAATTAATGCGCTGGTCATTTGTGGGCCTTTGGTTCGTGGGTGTTGTTTGTTTCATAGGATTGGTAACCTCTCTTGGCCAGGATTTCAGAAGTATTAATTCACTCAATACTCAAAAGGTAGAATTAACGAATCCCCATATTAGTAGCCTTGAGGTGATGCCTTTGCGTGATGATACTTACAACCGATATAATAGTTGGTTTAGGCTGGAACCCTTTGCCACATTCGGGATTGATGAAGATACGGCTTACATCAGCAACGTAAATATTAGAATTATCAAATCGGTTTCAGATAGTTTTGAAGTGAGTGAAATAAAATTTTGTAACGGAAGCACAAGAAGAAATGCCGATACTTTAGCCGCGCTCATGCATTTTAATGTTATGCAAAATGATTCACTGCTAATGATGGACAGATCAATTCCTATCAATACTACTGATAAATTCAGGAACCAATATATAGAAGTTACCATTGCCGTACCTGTAGGGCATCATATTAAGATCAGCAGAAATTTTGAAAACTGGAACAGGGTTCATTTTGAAGGCTTTTGGAATCATTATGATTGGAATAGTGGAGACAATATTGACCATTATGATTATGAAAAAGGAGTAGAATACGTAATGAAAGAGGATGGACTTTACACGCTTGATGGCCAACGGTCCGACAGGAATAATGATGATTGGAAAAGCAGTTCAAATGATAACAATTCGGTTTCTCCCAGCGATAGCAATGGCTACCGCTACCATCAAAATATTGATTCTTTAAAGAAGGTGCAGGAAAATCAAATTAAAACAATGGAGCAAAAAGTGGATTCTTTAAAAGCCTATCACCAGGATGAACTAAACAAAATGAAAGATTCATTGCAAAAAGAAAAAGATGATATCAATCAAAAACTTGAAAAACTAAAGAAAGGAATGGCGCAAAATAATGGCGAACCTAAGCTTGCTGATAATTATACATTTATTATGTACATCTAAAATTTTTTGGATGTTTAGTTGGACGGGCTTCATGCAAATGCATGGGGCCTTTCTTTTTTTAGGAAACCAA
>CAWEQV010000031.1:0-33566 GCA_963811285.1 uncultured Chitinophagaceae bacterium
TTATGTGTTTCATCCACCCCCATATAGCCAAGTGAAGTTCTTAATTGCCGGAACTGTTCAGCAATAAAACTGCGCTTGCCCTCTGCGATAACAAAAGGGGATTTCGACCGGTCATAGTTCACTTCCCCTAAAAATGGAATATCCGTATATTTTTCAATGTCGGATCTTTGCTGTACTGTCCTGTTAAGAATATCCTTTAGAAAAATAATACAATTCCAAGAAAATCGCACCAAGGAATGCCGCTAAGGTAAATTAATTTTCTCTTTGGGCTTACCGGTGAGTCCGCCGTTTCAGCATGATCAAGAACTCTGCTATCCGCCACTGCAGAAGCAAAGGACAAAGCAGTTTCTTCTCTTTTTTGCAACAGGAAGGTGTAAATATTATTTTTAATCGCCTGCTGCCGGCTAATACTCAATAATTCTCTTTCTTTTTCAGGAATGGATTTTAAGCATGGAGCTATAATCATTGCTGGTAGCTAGTAAGGTTGCTTCCTGCCCGCTAAAAGATTTCTGCGCTGGCTTTCGATATTTTCTAGTATCTGTGGCTTTAGCCGGTTGATGCCGTCTACAGCGAGACCACAGCCGGGTTGTTTTCAGGAACGATTTTTTTCGTCTGCGTATATTGTAATTCAAGATCAGACAATTTTTGCAAAAGATCAGTAAGTACCGGGTCAGAATCTCCCAAGCGTGGCAGGCACTATACCTCCCAGGTCCCCTTTGCCCTTTACATATTGTTCCACCTGGTCAAGCATCGCTAATTGCACATTGATGTCGCTAATTTTCTGGTCATTGGTGGCAACAGTTTGTAAATAGATCTGTCCCTGCGCGCTAATATCGGTAATCCGGTTCTTCGCTTTGAAATTTTGGAGCGCCCTTTCCACTGAATCAAGATCATTGGAAACATAGGCAAGTCTTTCATTTACGAATTTAAGTGTATTGGCAGCTAACTGGTTTTTATCAAGTATGGCCGCCTCGTTATATACCTTTAAGCAATTCATTTAAAATATCTTCTCCTCTTTTCGGCACTTCTCCCTTTATACTTAAATCAATCACTGTGGATTGTTTACTGGAAGGAGCAATATTTACCTGGCCCAACACCTGGTTTGCTGCATTTTTAACCGGGATTAATGAAAAGTAGTAATCTGCCTGGCTTTTCTTTTGCAGGATCATTGGATGGATGATAATAGGGATTAGGCAAAAATCGAAGGATGCCATAAGGAGTACTTTCCCATTCATTCATAGGATAAGCAGTATCATTAATCACAACAGTTACCATGCCCGCTTATTAAAACAAAATGAATTTCCTTTACCGGCTTTAAAGAATCGGGATATTTTGCTTCAATAACAATAGGTGACAATACATAAGCCGATTGATGAGTAACCCTTCCGGAAATAAATACCGGGGCATAAAGATGTAAGTTTTCCACCACCTCTTTCATCAGTGTTTTGGACTGCAATACTTCCACTTCGTTTTCCACGTTCTTTTTGGCGCCAAACATATCAAAAGCATCTTGCAATTCAGAAGCAGGGGTAGAATTTTTATCATCCTTAATTAAAAGAGTAGCGGTGGTTTGGTAAACCGGCATTTTATACCGCAGATAAATCCAGGCACCGGTCATAGAGAGAACCAAAAGAAGGATAAAATAAGGCCAGTAAGGAATAAACTTATAAAATAGATCCCCAAGGGAAACTTCTTCCGTTTCTTCGAATTCATTGTTGTTTGCAGATGGTTTCATTCAGGTATTAATAATTTTATAGGATGAATGGCTATTATAATTTAAAAACGTTGGTCAATAAGATAATGAGCAACGAAAGGCCACTTAAGATTACCGGTAATCGTTGCTGGATAAGGCTCGTATTGGCTGCTTTGGCTACGCCCGGTTCCACATACACCACATCATTGGATTTTAAAAAGTAATATGGCGATTGTAACAATTTGGAAGAATTTAGGTCAAGCCTTTTGATGATCTTATCGGGCCCTTCCTGCCTGATAAGCATCACATTATTGCGAAGGCCATAGATAGTAAGGTCACCGGCCTGCCCGATCGCTTCCAAAATACTGATCTGTTCACTCGGAACAGTAATAACACCCGGGTCGGTTCACTTCACCCAATACGGTAACCCGGAAATTTAAAAATCGTGAACTGACAATAGGATCAAACAATAATTTTTTATCAATCAGTTGTTGCGTAATATTATTTTCCAATTGTTTTTGGGTAAGTCCTGCTGCAGGAATATTACCGAGAATCAGGAAATTTGATGGTTCCATCATCTGCCCACGAGGTAGCCGGCAGTTTGCGGGCTATTCGGGTTGGTTGCAGCACTGGGCGTCAATGGAAGATTCGGCGTATTAAAAATAACAGTCGCTTCATTGCTTAAGCTGCTAACCGTAATACTCAAAATATCTTTTTTTTGAATAACCGGTTCCAGGCTGGCTTTGGATAAAATTCGCGCCGAATCCGTTACATCATTAAAGTAAGTTACCTTTTTGGTATTAACACAGGAAGAAAGGAAACTCATAAATAACAGGGCAGTAAAACAATAAATTCCGGTTTTTTTTATTTTCATGGGGAACTTTTACTTTTTTTCACATGAATTTGAATGATGGCTGTTTTATATAAAGGCTAAAATATCGGCAAATATATTCCAATAACTGAAAGAACGGGGTTAAAAAGTAACAGGGCTTCGCCACCCTCAGTCACAAAGCAAATGGAAAGGTAACAGAAACGGGCCCGATAACTTAAAAACCGGCGGCGAAATTAATTCATTTGAGTTAATTGGGTTCCGATAAACACGAATTAATAAGATTTTTTTTACAGCAATAAGCAATTAATACTTTTTTTAAACGAGGTGACCGATTTTCAAATTTTATACCAATATTTGCATTTTATAAAATGAGCATATAAAATTAAATGGCTTATTTTTTGCTACCTCATCAAACGTAAATGTGAAATCATAAAAAAATTTGTATTACATCTTGTTTATGAATAGCTTTACACTTTAAAATTTGTTTTTTTTATTTGACTAAACCCTAATTACTAAATTATGTTACACATTAAAAAAATTGTACTACTTGTATTGTTGTCCGGTTTTATCAGTGCAGGCTTTGCGCAGACTACAACAGAAGATTACAATAACATTCAGCCTTTTTCAGGTACCAGTGCCTTCAGAAAATTCACAATAGGAGTGAATGTGGGCGCTATGACACCCTCGGCTTTATTTGGAGGAACAAATGACTTTGCCAAGCCCCAGGTCACTCTTGGTTATGGCGCAAATATCGGATACCAGATCAATCATTACCTGGGTCTACGCGCAGATTACCTTGGAGGTACATTAAAAGGAGAGCAAGACAGCAAAGCTTACGCTGCCGGCCGTACAGTTTCATCATTTCAATACGAAATTAAAGTATGCCCTTAGCCTGAGCGGCGTTGCCACTTTCGGAGGCCTTAACTTTTTCCACCAGCAAAATAAAGTGCTTCCTTATGCAAGTGTCGGCGTTGGTTTCATTGGTACCAGCACCAAGATCGTAGATGCAGCTACCGGCACTGAATCAGATTTTAGTCAACCCCTCACCCAGGAACATCCTTTGTTCTTCCCGGTGGGAGTGGGTCTGAAATTTAATCTTTCCAGCCTGATCAACCTTGATCTGGGTTACCGAATGAACTTCGTAGATGGCGATTACCTTGATGGTTATTCATATAGGCTTACTCACCATGACCAGTGGAGTTACACTCACGTAGGCCTTGAATTTGCCTTAGGCAACCAGTCAAAACCACAATTGGTATTTGACAACCCTGTATCAAGATTGAACAACAACTTACAAACTCAAATCGATACCGTTAAAAACCAGGTTAGCAAATTATCGAATGATGCTGATGGTGATGGTGTTGCTGATATGTTTGATAAAGAACCCAACACACCAGCAGGTTGTCCTGTTGACAGTCATGGTGTAAGCCGTGATACAGATGGTGATGGTGTTCCGGATTGTAAAGATAAAGAACTGGTTACACCTACTCAATGCCAGCCTGTTGATGCAGACGGTGTGGGTAAATGTCCTGAGCCTGATTGTTGTAAAGCCATCCGCGATACACTCGCAGCTATGAATGCTTGTAACCTGAACCTCCCAAGTATCAATTTCCGTGGTAACAGGAGCAGTTTGACAAGCGATGCAAAAGCCATGTTGGCCAATGTAGCTTCTCAAATGAAGAACAGTCCTAATTGCAACATCGTTGTTACCGGTTATCCTGCAGCAACAAAAGCTTCACAGTCTATGTGTAACAGGAGGACTGAAGCCATCAAAGCATATCTTACTGAAACAGAAGGTATCAGCGCTGATCGCGTAGAAGTTAATTGTATGGTAGGTGGCGGAGACGTTAATACCGTAGATATACAAACAAAATAGTTTCTTTTAAACGTTTGATGTTAAAAAAGCCTTCCGGTTTCGGAAGGCTTTTTTAATTACCCTAAGCTTGTCATCCTGCGAGCCGAATGTTGGCACCCCCTTCCGGCCAGGGCGTTACCTCCATTATACTTCGTGTAAATTTGTGTAATCCGTGGCAAAATATTCACTATCTCCCATCCCATCCCCTGTCCGACTTCGTCATCCGGGCGGGCTTTTCCAAATGGGAAAGGACACCCTCTGATATAATCCGTGCTAATCCGTGTAATCCGTGGCAAAAAATTCCTTGTAATCTGTGGCAAAAATAATTAAGGGCCGTCTTAAGCCGGCCCTCATAAGTGCTACGCGTGTTGCGTGCGGGTATCTTTCCTTAGCTCACCGTTACCTCGCCGGTAAAGGAGCTATTGGCAATGCTGAGCCCGTTTTCGGAAATAAACCCGATCCAGGTTTCTACGGCAAGGCCCGAAAAAGGCAGCAGGTTCAGTTCCCCGGTAAGGCCGCTTCGCGGCCCTCCCGCAGTGGTGTAAATTGCCTGCTTCAGCGAAGGGCAATACGCCACCAAAATCGCCTGGTCAGTCGCACTGGCCTTACCTACACCGGAATTGTCTGTCCAGCTGAAGGTTAGAAGGCTTCCTGCGCCTGAGACTACCGAAGGCCCAAGCACGTTGGGCAAATCGCCCCTGCTCACCAGTGCCAGTGAAAAGTCAATAGCATAGGTGGGGTAAACGCCGGTAATGGCGTTGTTGATCGTGTACGCAAATGCGTTGTTGATGCCGGTCATCTTAATCGCAAAGTCGCGAAAGCTGATGTTTAATAAGCCGGCCATTGGTTGCACAAAACGCATTACCAGTGCAAACTTAAGCTGCTGCTCAAGCTGCTTTTGTGAAGGATTGAAGTTGCGGCGATTGGTTTTACTGCGCATATAATCTATGCCCTTCCATGTGCCGCCAACTACGGTCCCTACTGTTCCTGAGAATCCTCCGAGGATCCCTTTGTTAATTGTTCCCATTGTTTTTAGTTTTTGGGGGTTAAATAATAAAAATTCCTGTTTCCGCCTGTTCTGCAAATTCTGTACATCGGCGAAAAACAAATGAATAACGGGGCCTTTCCGGCCCTATTGCAGCGCCGATTTTTATTCCACTTATTACCGCAAAAAGATAAAAAAAGACTTCCGCGGTGCTGGTGGTAAGGTGAGGGTTAGTATTGGTACTTACCGGGTAACTCAATAACTTACTGCTGCTTCGAAAAATGGCAAACGCTTGCCACTATTTTTAAAATCCATTTCCGATTTTTATTCCACAAAACTATCACTAACTAACTCACATCTTTCGATTCACCAAAACACGCATTATGAAAAACAATGAAAAAAACACCCGCAACTCAATCTCCCGCCAAACGGAGGTAATCACAAAAAGGACACAGGCATACCTTCAACTGATGCTTCCCCCGGGCGTAAAATTTGACGACGTATATATCGATGCTTCCCAGGTAGCGCAGGAACTGCACATCAGCAAACGGGTGGTGAGAAATATCCGTGTTGCCGGAAAAATTTCCTACACCAATCCTTTCGGCAAGATCTTTTATTACCGCCAGGAAATTGCCTCCATAATGGAAGCCCATAAAAAACCAAAAAAGAAATAGGGAAGAAAATTGTAAACCCACCAGGCAGGCACCTGTTTTGTGGTTAAGGAAAATCACTGACCTTTGCAATGCCGGTCTGAGTCCGTGGAAGAGGATACCGAAACGTCCGCTCATGTGCATCTTCTCTTAGCAGTCGTCATTGCGAGGCGCACTTCGTTTTTGGAAACGATAAAAGCATCGGCTCATGCGCCGTGGCAATCTCCAATTCCTTGCACAGTGTCTCCACACCTGTGCATGGGCGTCACTACAAATCTATTATCCGGTAAACCCATAACCTTAATGGGTAGGTTTAGCCAGCATGTTTGGCATCCAGCCCGGAAAACTTCCCGGCTTCCTGCGGGACTTTTTCATCTGAAGATAATAAAGGCAAGAGTTAAGCACATCAGTTTTTAAGAAGAGGCGCAGGTGTTTTCCCGGAACCAATACGTTCAGCTCATACTGGCGCTCCAACACATCCAAAACGATAGCATCGGCAATTTCTTCATTGTGTACCAGTCTTCGTGCATATCTCAGCAGAAGCGGATCATAATAAGCAATTGTTTTAGCAAGGTATGACATTGAATATTTTTATTTAAAATTAAAGAAATCAATTCAAGACCGCAAGGCGAAGAAGTAAAGACGGGTAAGTGCACCTATTCAAAATCACCCAATCTCACAATCCCTGTTTTTAGTGCATAAAACAGGATTCCGAAACGCCCCGTCACCTTCGTTTTCTCAACGATATTGTCTTTTATCCTGCTTACCTGTCTTTCACTTTTATAAACCTTACCTGCTATCTCCTTAATGGTAAACCCCTGGCAGGTAAGCCTTATGATTTCCAGTTCCACTTCATCAAAATTCGGCGGCTTGATTTTGCTGTAAGGATTGTACCTGCTTTTGGCCAGTTCCTTCATCAAAAGCGGCGAGGTACTATTACTGCAATGCGGACGGAACCGGTAAACCTGCAATATCGCCTCAATGATCTCCTCCCTGTCGGCAGTCTTGCTTACATAGCCGAGCGCACCCGACTCGAGCGCTTCAAGTATATGATCTTCATCTTCAAGGCCCGTCAGAATAACGATCCTGTTGAAACCGCGCGCCACCAATTGCCTGATCGCAGTTACGCCCTCCCCCGGCATCACCAGGTCAGTAACGATCACATCCGGCTTGTACAGTTGTGCAACTTCTACCAGTTCATCCGCGCTGGCCGCTTTACCAACCACCTCCATCCTGTTGTCCTTTTCCAGGTTGGTAATAAGTCCGTCCCTGAAATGTACATGGTCGTCTGCCACGACCAGCTCGATTTTTTTATTCATTTGCCAGGTATTTCAAATTCATAAGTCGTGCCCTCACCAGGTGACGAAGTAAGGTACATATCGCCCTGCATGAGTTGAGTATGGGCACTGATGTTGGAAAGTCCGGCATGGCCTGCCTTTGCAGCCTCCGCCTTTACATTAAATCCTTTGCCGTTGTCTGAAATGGTAAAAAAGATCTTCTCCCCGCTACCGGCAATATCAAACCTTAGCAGGCTAGCTCCTGAATGTTTCAAAGCATTATTAAACACCTCCTGTACGATACGGTAAATATGCAGTGATTTATTTTTGTCGACGTGGCCAATGCCATTGTTGAACTGGATGGTTATACCGGATGAACCGGCTACGCGGTCAACAAGCAATTGGAGCGCTTTGTGAAGCCCTCTTCTCGACAGTTCCCTCGGCACCAGTTCATGCGCCAGGTTTTTCATACGGTGTATCATGTTATCAATCTCCGCTTTTATTGCCGGTAATTGATCATAGTTCGGGTCGCCCGGCACAACGAGGTTGGAAACACTCATCCTGAGTGTGGCAAGACTGGAAGCAAAGTCGTCGTGAAGTTCAAAAGCAATGCGTTCCCTTTCCTTTTCCATGGCATTTATGTCTTCACCAATCCTTGCAATCCTGCCGGACTTGATCAGCCGGTGTTCACGGATGATGAGGTGCAGGAAATAAGCCATCAACACGAAAAGGGTGCAACTCCCGATCAGTAAAGTATAATAAATTTTTGTTTCTTCGGCATGCATAAGACAGCAGTGGTAAAAATTAGATTAGCAACTACGTTTACAAAATAAAGAAATTTCCACAAACCGATAAGTGTTTCCCTGCTCAGGCCGATATGAAGCACATTAAACGATTCCACGTAAGCCTTAAACCCAAAATAAAATACAAAGGCAACGGCAACCAGGAACATGGCGTTTCTATAAACTGCTGACGTTTCATATACCAGTATCCTGAATATCACCTCTATGCTCAGGAATACAATTACGAAAGAATAAAACTCCCTGAACAATGAATTATTTGCCGTGATCCGGTGAATGACGATATTGTCAGTCACCCACACCAATAAGCCCAACACGCCAAGGACGGCAAACTTTCGTGACCCGCTTTCACTCCACCGGTAATACAACAAAAGAATGAGGCAGTATTCAACGAAAACGTAAATGTTGGAATTGACCATGTTACTCCTGATCGTGTAAACGGAAAACAGACTGATGGTTTCATTCAGAACGCCCAACCACAACAGCCAGAAAAAAGGCCGAAAGTCTTTCAATACCACTTTATAGCGGATCACAGCTGCTACCGCGGGTAGCAGTATTGAAAAGACCATTAGCTCGTTGATAAGGAATTGATTCATGAATCTGTATTCAACGCGGATGAAGGTGGACAATCTTCAGGACAACGAAAGCCATCCTCCAGTATGACCGGATCATCGGCGCCTGTTAACGCCAGGTTCGGCAAGATGTCCTCCCCTGCCTCGTTTACGGCCACCAGGATGGCATCTACCTGGTTGTCGGCTTTCATCCCGTAATAAATACGTAAGGACGCACAACTGGTTGTAGCCAACAGCCGGTTTACCGCATCAATACCAAAGGTTTCGCAGATTGGAAAGTTGCCGGGCCTGTTCGCCCTGTAGCGGCTTGTCATGTCTACTGCCGTTTGCAATGAAATTTCGTGATTGGTACTCATAATAATTATTTTAGACACGCAATGTAGTTTTTCAGGAGGTAAAAATATGGCGAGGTCTTGCCATTTTCATAGCGGGCACTTGTTGAACTTTGATACAAACAAACCAGCCAGCCATTTCAATAACTGGCAAAGCACCTTTAATCCGTCAGGCTGGCCGGTTGAAAAATTTCCTATCAATGAGTAACAGGTTAGCGGCAACGATAATTCTAAAAATAGTTAATGATCACCAAGGTAACGATACATCAAAAAGAAGAATTACTGCACTGGAAAACGCGCGTGGAGAAGGTAAAAGAATATGTATCGCAAAATTTGGGGGATGACCTGCACATTAGCACTGTCTGCGAAAGATTGAACCTCAACCAATTTACCCTGCAACATATTTTTAAGCAACAGCAACAAGAAACTTACCGCGTCTTTGTGGAAAGGATCAGAATGGAAAAAGCGCTTCAATTGCTTAAAGAGGGGAAATGGGTGAAGGAAGTAATGGATGCCACGGGCTATAAAAACAGGGGAACCTTCAACCGCGCCTTTAAAAAAAGATACAGATTGCCTGCTGGTTTTTTTAAAAAATAACCCCTAACCCGATGGTTGTAAAAAAGCGTGTACGAGTTGCCGTTAGGCGATGACCTGGTCTCTCAACGTTAGCTGTTATCAGACTTCCCTGTTCTTCAAGAAAACTGCACCTGCCAATTGAATCAATCAAATGTTATACATTTTGGTTCAATTGCGTACAAACCGGCAAAAAGCCGTACATCAAATTCCATTGCTCCCCTGTTTATCCATCTCAACTTTGTATTATCAAACTGATGGATGTTCTTCCGCCCGGCTAAAAGATTTACAGACAAGTTTCAAACATCCTTTTACAATTCAAAAAAACAATGAAACAATATGCCCTCATACGAATCATTTGCGCACTGCTCGCTTTTTTGTTCGTGTATTCCGCCGTCAGCAAGCTGGTAAACTTTACTGCTTTTGTAAACGATATGGATAACCAGCCTTTTCCCACATTTATAAAACCAGTGCTGGTATGGGCGGTTCCTTTGACAGAGCTGGCAATCGTTGGGCTTTTAATCTTTGACAGGACAAGGCTGATGGGATTGTATGGTTCGTTTGCTTTGATGATTGCTTTCACGCTTTATACCGCAGTAGTGTTGATGCATTTCTTTAAATACATCCCGTGCTCCTGCGGCGGCATAATCAAAAACCTTTCATGGCAACAGCATTTGATTTTCAACCTCTTTTTCGTGTTGATCTCCTTTCTTGGAATACTTAACTATCCTTTAAAAGCAAGACACGATGGCACCTCATGATCCCTGTAAAAATATTTCATGCATGAAAACAGGAGTAACCGAAAACCTGTAGAAAAGAGTAGGTAACATTTACAAGTTTCAAATTTTATTTTTTATGAAAAAAATTAAATTGTTTTTACTGTCCGCGACAATAGCCGGGGCAGCAAGCGCATTTATTCCGGCAGACAAACCGACCGGTGCGATTTATGTGAAGGTTGGATCGTCCTTCCTTCTCAAAAGCAGCCAGACCGGTGAGTGTGTGCCAATGAATAATTCTGCCTGTAACTATGAATTAAAGGCTGGCCATTCACCTAACCAGGAAAGTGATTTTATTTTCACCACTTCTGAAAACCGGGTTTGGCAGCCTGAATAACAGGCCAATTCGCGTCGACAAATACCTGGCTGTTGGGAGACGGCCGGGTATTTTATTGGTCGGCGGCTTTTTGCAGGAGATTAATTATCTCACCCGGTTCCCGCGAGGGATTTATTTCGATGATCCTTCCTTCTTTGTCAATCATTAAAACAAACGGGCAACCCTGGATATTATAGTGTTGTGCCAAAGGATGATTGAAAGCAAGTCCTTCCGTAAAAAGATTGATGGCTTCGGGAGAAGAATAGCCACCGGACGCAAGGCTTTTCAGCCACCTGCCTTTATCCTCATCAAGGTTGATACTCACAAAAGATGTCGTACTGTTATTAAATTCCGGGATCACTTTTTCTTCAAGTGATGCTGCCAGTTTTTTACACGCGCTGCACCCCGTAAACCAGAAATCAACGAAAACAACCTTACCTCGTAATTCATCCAAAGAAACGAATTTTCCATGTGCATCCGGTAAATTAAAATCGAATGCCACAGCTCCCCGGGAGGTCATTTCAAATTGCTTTTGAAGCACGCTGATGTATGGTTCGTTATGGCAGACTTTTAGTGCCCTTTGCAGGCAGCATGTATATTCCTGATTTGAAGCGCCCGAATGAGGTCGTAAGAGGAAGCTCGTAATAACCCGTTCGCGTACCAAACCGGAAAACTGCGTTTCAATTAAATCATATAACCCGTTCAGCGAATTAGGTTTCCTGTTTTGCAATTTCAGCTTGACCTGGGAGGCCCGGTAAAGGAATTCAATATAATTATCCGAATATACTTCAACATTGTCCGGTGAAGCAGGGTCGGCCGCAACATTTGTTAAGAACAGCTTTTGTATTGCTTTCCATTGCACCGAATCGGCGTTTACCAGGTAGTAAGAAATTAAAAAACATTTATCCCTGCCTCTTTCACCCAAAATATCAGCTTCCAGGAGTTTCAACATTTCAGCACTAAGTGTGGCCTTATACATTTCAACAATATTCAGCAAGTGCCTTGCTGTTACATCTGCCTGGTGAAAACTGCCTCTTAATTGATTCATCACCGAATCTTCTGCAAACAATCCTTCCGGTATTTTTGAAAATGAATTTTCATTTATTTCACTTCTTTTCTTCTCTATCGCTTGCATGCAATCAAATTTCGCTACGCCTTTTCCAGAACAGGCGGTAACTGTCCTTTCACATGAAATTGTTACAGCACAATTGATACTGTCACCGGGCTCAACATACCGGTATGAAATGAACGGATTTGTTTTGTTCAATAACAATGAGATCACGGCAAAATGTGCTGAATGAAAGGTGAAAGAAAATTCTCCGTCCTTACTGCAGCCGGTACGGATCGTTTCAGCGCCCACGTTCAGGTAAATAAAATCTCTTTTTAACACCATGGTTACCGAATCTTTTGCAGTTGCACCTACTACTCTCCCTGCAATTACAATTTTATCCTCCGCAATGCTTTGCGGCCACCTGTCAGACGACCAGCCAAAGACGTACAATGTTATTAGAAGAGCCGTTAACACAAAGGACTTCATATTTGTAGTTTTAAGATTTACCGTTCATTTTGCCGAATATGGCTTGTGCGAATTTCATTCCCGGGAATCGGGTAGACATATCGTTTATCACCGGCGGGTAATGAAAATGACTGGCCGTCAAGTAGCCGTACCAGGTCTTTTGCAAATCGGGGTTCCTGGTTCAGTCTGCGCAGGTCTTCCCATCTTGCGTTGCCGGTAAATGGAAGCTCCTTTCTTCGTTCCTGCAGAACAAGGGTAAGAACACTGTCAGCGCTTATTCCGGCCGATGGAGAAGTGTACATTCCGCTTACCCACCGGTGTTGCAAAAGTGCATCAAGATCGGCCACTGCCTTACCGGGTTCATTAAGCCTTGCATAACCCTCAGCCCTGACCAGGTATAGTTCATTGGTAGCCAAACCCGCGAATTTTGATGAGAGCGTTTTGCCGGTATAATTTCCCCTGTAAGAAATACCGTTTGCGCCATTATCCTTGTAAAAAACAACGCGGCGCAGATCGTAAGGATCGTAGGATTGGTATAAGAGCGTGTCCACTTTCATATTAAGCCTCGATAAGGTGTAATAAGGTATGGAGGTTGCAAAAAACAGGATTTCTTCATTGCCGGCAGGATATACGGGAATCATCTTGCTCAGCATGGTGTCGAGACTATTAAAATCCATGAGGGCATTATGTAAAGCCAGTGCAGCGGTTGCATAACTTACTGCCTCTTCATACGATTTCATGGTAAGGCTTACCCTTGCCAGCAGTGAAAGTGCTGCTGCTTTAGACGGATGAAGCGTGGTGGCTACTGTGGATGGTAACAAAACCTTTGCCTCGAGGAGATCATTAATTACCTGGCTATACCCCTGTTCAATGGTTGAACGAACGGAAGGTTCGTTCACATCTGAAGTAAGCCGGATCACAATACCTGGCGATGTTGCCGCGGTGGAGGCGTCATAAGGTGCAGCAAACAATTGTAACAGATTGTAAAATGAAAAGGCGCGGTAAAAAAGGCTGCTTCCCTTTATATTGTCAAACGCCTCCCTGTCAACATCTTTCACTTTCAATGCCTTGATTCCATCGAGAACAATATTTGCATATTCAATTCTTTTGTATTCATATTCCCAGTCAAAGGAAGGATCACCCTCATAGATATCCTGTTTCCAGAGGTAAGCATTTCTTTCTGTGGCCTGCAGCGCCTGCCAGAAATCATAAGTGAGATAGTAGTTGTCTGAAGCCAGCAATCCCAATCCGGGGTAATTGGCGTTCATCACGTCATCGTTATCGAGTAAGGCCCTGTAATCGGCGAGAGTTTGAGGGGTTACATCCGCTTTGTTTGATTTGGCGTTCAGCCATTCGTCCTGCTTTTTGCAGGAAAATAAGGCGAGGATTGCCAACATACCTATTATATTTTTCATGTCCTGATTATTTTATTTTCAAAATGATACTCTTAGTCCGAGTGAAATCGTTTTAGCGGCAGGAATGATGCGGCTGCCGTTGCCGTTGTCATTAAAGTCAGGGTCAATGCCCATGTCGTTTGCCCTCCACAGTATGCCGAGGTTGTTAACGTAGGCATACAACTGAAGCTGACTGAAGGGTAATTTGTGAAGTGCTTGCGTTGTAAAGTTGTATTGAAGAGCTACATCCTGGAAGCGGATATGATCACCCCGTTCAATCAACGCAGAAGAACCTTTGTAAAAATCATTCCTGTTATCGTCTGAAGGGTAAACCAATGCCGGAATACTGGTATGCGCTTCATCGCCGGGCTGCTGCCACCGATGGTAATAATCCGCATGCACCATATTTCCCATGATGTTATCGGCATAGTTGAGGCTTACAGAACTTCTTCTGAAGTAATAATCCAGTTTGAAAGTAATGTTGGCTGAAAGCGAGAATCCCTTCAACGAGAAGGTGTTACGAATGCTTCCAAACCACAGCGGTCTCGAAGAGCCGGAGAAAACAAGGTTATCAGGCGAAGCTTCGCCTAATATCTGCTGGTAATCGGTGCTTAGCTTACCGTCGAGGTATCCCTGTGGATTACCATTATTGTCAATCCCTCCCCAATGATAGCTATAAATGCCATATAACGGCTTGCCTGCAACGGGTAACAGCCCGGCATATTCAGGAGAGCCGAAAAATCCGTTGCCTGCCAGTGATTTTGCATCAAACACCTGGTCAACCTTCGTTACCTTGCTGGCATTGTAGTTAAGAATGAAGGTACTGGCCCATTGAAACCGGCCTTGTATATTTAGCGAATTCAGTAAAACGTCAACGCCTTTGGTTACCATCGCTGCTGCGTTTCCCTTAAATGAAGTGAAGCCGGTTGATGGCGGCAGTAACGCAGATGAAATCAGATCAACGCCATTTTTCCTGTACCAATCAACAGAACCGCTAAGGATATCTTTAGCCGATTGAAAATCGATACCCACATTAATCATTTTTACTTTCTCCCATCTTAGCTCAGGGTTGGGCGGGCTGGTAATTACAGAATAGGGCTGACCGGTAAGTTCGCTCGACGCCTGCATTGCAGTAAGGTAAGCGCTTGCATTATACACGTTACCGTTGAAGCCATAGCTGCCTCTCAGCTTCATCAAGGACAACCACGGGAGATGATAAAAACTTTCACGGTTCAGAGTCCAGGCTAAACCTGCAGACCACAGCGGGGTTATCTTATCGTTTGTTTTAACGCCGAATAAATTGGCGCCGTCTTTCCTGCCGCTGACACTTGCCGTATACCTGCTTTTAAAAGTATAGGCAGCATTGGCAAAATAAGAGACAAACCGGTCGGTGATACCCTGTATTCCCCCTGAAGGGGATGGAATAGTCGCATACCCCGAAGGATTAAGGGGAAAGTAATCTGCATAGTCGAGGTTATCGATCGAGGTACCTGTTTCTTCATCGTATCCGAATGAGTTGCGGGCCACTATGGTGGTGTTTACATCGCGTATTTCCGCACCTGCAATTGCATTTAGTTCATGCACGTCCTTCCAGGCATGGCTAAAGTTAAGCTGCGTCCGCAAATTTTCAGCCAACAGTTTTTGATTGCTAAGCACGAGGTGGCCGCCCGCAGGAACAGGATAGAGATTGTCGGTTGAATTATAAAAGAGGTTAACCCAATTGCGGGCAGAATAGGTTTGCAGGTTTTCCATGATCCGGTTGTTAGTATTTTCCAGTTGCCGCTGGTATTGAACGGATGCACTCAATGAAGAAGAAAAATGATACTTTATTTCACCCCTTAAAAGAAGCGCATCGGTTGCGGTTGAGTTGTCCGCATTCTGAATTTCATCCAAAGGGCGATAATGCCAGTCTAGGAAGCCTGCATTGCTTACGCTGTCTATATACGCCGCCCGGTAATCCCTGGTGACGCTTACTGCATTTCCTTCCTTATCGGCCAACTGAGCATAGGGATATACCGTTCCGTATTTCAAACCTGACCGGATATTTCCAAAGGCTGCACCGTTTCCATTGTTATGGGCCAGGCTGTGGCTGTAGATAATCGCCGAAGTGATCGCCAGATTTTTAGCAGGTGAATAGGTGTTGATTGAATTGAGCGTAAACCGGCTATAATCGTTTCTTACCAGGTTATTTAAATTCTTATCATATCCTGCCGTTAGTGAATAAGTGGCATGAGCGCTTCCTCCCTGCATATTCACAGATAGCCTCCGGTTGAGAGCAGGCCTGTACACATACTTATCCAGGTCACTACGTATATCCTGCCGGCTCAGCAAATCAAGCTGTGCCTTTGTTTCTGATGGCGACAGCAAACCAAGCTTTTGTTGCAGTAACAGCTCCACAACCGGTGAAAGCATTGGCTGGTATTCGGCATCTTCGATGTCGCTGTTAAAGTATCCCTGGTTAAAAAGATACGTTTCCGCTTCAATAAAGCCCGGGGAGGTAAGAAAATTTTTAGAATATTCCAGGTTGGGCTTTTCCGAAAAGGTGATGCTGCCATTCAGGCTCACCTTCAGTTTCTCATTCCGCCGGCCTTTTTTGGTAGTAAGTACGATCACACCGTTGGCCGCCCTGGCGCCCCAAATGGACGCCGCTGCTGCGTCCTTAAGAACGGTAATACTTTCAATATCGTCAGGATTAATGGAACTAAGGTTGCCTTCGTAAGGAAAGTTATCCAGCACGATCAGTGGATCCGCGGAAATCTTTTCATCTATTGAACTACGGCCCCGGATCGTAATACCGGTTTGTTCATTGGAGAGGCGGGTTCCGGAATTGATATCTCCGGTAGTGAAAAGGAGTCCGTTGGTTACGCCTTCCAGCCTGTCGGTAATATTAGCACTTACCCTCCTGTTTAAAAGCTGGTTATCTACCTGTACAAACGAGCCCGTAGCTCTTTCTTTCGGCAACTGCTGGTACCCGGTATTTACCACTACTTCTTCCAATTCAACTGCCGTATCCTGGAGTATAATAATAAATGGTGAAGAAGTATTTTGGGACACGGGAATTGTTTTTGAAACAAACCCTACATGGCTTATGACCAGCACATCATCGGATGAGGTAAGAGTAATAGAAAAGCTGCCGGATTCACTTGTAGAAAAAGTTGCTTTTTGATGTAACAGGCTGAGTGTTGCCCCTTGTACCGGCCGATCATTTGAGGCCGACAATACTTTGCCTGAAATGACTTTGTCGTTTGGCAATTGCTGTGTAACAGCAGTAAGTGCGGGCAATAGCATGGCCATTACCGCAATAATAAGTTTCATTACAGTTGGTTTAAAAATTAAAAATTAGAGTTGATTATATGGTGAAACGCCTTGTCAGGTGGGGCCCTGGAGCTTGCACTCAAAGGTTACTTTGAGGTACCGGATGAATTGTATGTGCTGATGCGTGTACATGGGATCGTTGAATTTATAAGCGGGAATCGTCTTCGGGGGATAAGGAGTTAATAAAGAAGTTTCTGATTTTGGGCCGCTTGAATATTTGCTGCTGCTTAAAATAAAATGCGCGGTTGAGCACATCTGTTTTCAAAACCAGGCGCAGCAACCTTGATGGCGCCAGGCCGTTGATCTCATACTGTTCCTCTAATACACTGCGGGCTATTTTCTCCGATTCGTTTTGATCACCGGTGATCATCGCGGCATACCTCATGAGCAGTGGATAATAATAAGCAATCGTTTTAGCAGCCGAAGGTGAAATATTTTGCATAATGGATCATTTTGTTCAGTTCTCGCGAACTGTATTTTGAAACACCGGTTTTACAAGCGATATTTTAGAAAACCCGACAGCAGCCCTGTAGGATTACCCGGGCCGTGCTCTTTTTAAAAACTAAACTGCATAACACATGAATGGGGAGCGCTGCCGGGTGATTTCTGCACAAGGGTTATTTAGACCGGGTTCTTCGGTTTAATGGCGTATTTGGTTTTCAACAGGCAAAGTGCCGTATCTTTAAGATTCGATATTGCCCTGGAATGTTTATAGTTTATCCCGTAAGGATTGGCTTTTAGAGAATGTGACTGGTCAGACGGAAACTTGCTTCTCCATTGCTCCTGCAACAGGAGGTAATGAAGGATGAAATGCAAACTGCGTTTAGGGATAATCGGTAGTTTGGCTTTACCTGCTTCTTTTGAATCGATATAACGCGGTTTGTTGAACATACAAGCTGTCTTACGTTAAAAAATAAATTTCGTTGAGCTTGTAAGCAGAGGGCCTTTTAATTTTTTTTATTAAAAAGAAGGGCGCGTCTCAACTTACCGATTTGAGGCCGTCGGAGGCCCGAGAACGAATAAGAGAGCCCACGCCCTAGGAACGTGAGCATTCAACTTATCATCCCGTTCTCATTGAAATTTCCGACGTTTCAAATCGAGACTCAAAGCGAATTGCTTCAAATTATTTTAATGAAGAATCGCGAATTTATTTCTTGATTTTAAAATTCGCGGTAAATATAAAACATTATTTCCTATTACGCTACACCGTAACAAAATATTTTTAAAAATTAAGTTCTTTTCCAAATGGTAAAGAATGAGGACCAAGAATTTCTTAAATTCAAATATGCTTTAGCGTTGAAGAATTTGCTTGAAAACAATAAGAAGCAGAAAGAATTCAATAGAAAAAATGGCATTGAAAATTTGAATTTAGATTACAGTTATGCAACAATATCGAGTACCACCGGTCTTCGTCCTGCAACAATTTCAAATATAATATCCGGTATTTCAGAGATGAAAATCTACACGCTTGATTTGATTCTTGGATCTTTGACTATCTCTTATACTGAATTTGGTAAAATACTTGATAAACTGACAACGGAAGAAATATTAAAATATAAAGAAACAAGAGAAAAAGAAAGAATAGAAAGGCTTATCCATAAATCGAAAGGGAAGAAAATAAAAAGACAAAAGTAATAATAAGCCCAGGGCTTACCGAGCCTCTCATGACTAGGCTTATATTGTAAATTCTGATTACGTTACGACCCTCGTTTTCATAAAGAAGTCACCAGCAAATACCTAGTTGTCGAAATATAAAACACACCTTCCAGGTTTTTGAAACCTGGAAGGTGTGACACAAACTTTTTACAGCAATCAAATAAATTGGAGCAATATTTATTTTATGAGACCAATAAGAGAAGCTTCAAAAGAAATAATAAAGAAATAGGAAATATTATTTTTTGATTGACGATTAATAATTTTTATTTAATTTCAGATTGCTAATTGCAACCCTAATGCTTAGGAATTTAAAAATCGGTAATCATTAAAACAACAATACCGCATCGCTGCGGCACTCCTGTAAATGTTTTCACAACGGAATAATCCTTATTGTGATTTGCTTTCAAGGATTCAAAAGTAATGAAATAAACCAAAATATAACAATATGAGTAAAAAAATTTTAGGCCTCGATTTAGGAACTAATAGTATCGGATGGGCGTTGGTGGAAAACAATTTTGAACAAAAAGAAGGTAAGATTTTGGGCATGGGAAGCCGAATAATTCCAATGCCACAGGATATTTTGGGAAAATTTGATTCAGGCCAATCCATATCTCAAACTGCAGAACGTACGACTTTTAGAAGCATCAGAAGATTGTTGGCGCGCGATTTACTTAGGCGCGAAAGATTACACCGGGTTCTGAATATTTTACACTTTTTGCCTAAGCATTACGCGGATGAAATTGACTTCGAACATAGGTTAGGGCAGTTCAAAAAAGGTAAAGAACCTAAACTGGCATATAAAGAAACAGAGCCTAAAAATTTTAAATTCATCTTTCAAAATAGCTTTAATGAAATGGTTGAAGATTTTAAACAAAGTCAGCCACAATTATTTTTCAAAAAAAAGAATGGCGACGAATCTAAAATACCTTACGATTGGACAATTTATTATTTAAGAAAGAAGGCGCTTTCTCAAAAGATAGAAAAGGAAGAATTAGCGTGGATACTATTGAACTTTAATCAGAAAAGAGGATACTACCAACTGCGTGGAGAAGATGAAAATGCAGATGAAACCAAATCTGTAAAATTCTATTCTCTAAAAGTGAATAAAGTTGAAGCCGCTGAACAAGGAAAGTCGAAAGATGAAACTTGGTACAATGTTTACCTCGAAAATGGATGGATTTATCGCCGATCCAGCAAAACATTTTTGGACTGGGAAGGAAAGCAAAAGGAATTTATTGTAACGGAGGATTTGAATGAAAGTGGCAGTATAAAAATTGATAGAGACGGAAAGGAAAAAAGGACTTTTAAAGCTGTAGATTCTGAACAGGATTGGATTGCAATAAAAAAAAGTACCGAAGAAAAGATAGAGAATAGTGACAAAACAGTCGGAGTTTATATATACGAAAACCTTTTAACAAAGCCTGATCAAAAGATTAGAGGAAAACTCATAAGAACCATAGAAAGAAAATTCTATAAAGAAGAACTGCAGCAAATTCTAAATGAACAGGCAAAACATCATGCAGAACTGCGAAACCCTGATCTTTATAAAGATAGTCTGGAAGAACTTTATTCGTTTAACGAATGGCACAAAAACAATATAGCCAAGAAAGGTTTTATTTACCTCTTTATTGAGGATATAATTTTTTATCAACGTCCGTTGAAAAGCAAAAAATTTCTTATCAGCAATTGTCCTATGGAAACAAAAAGTTTCCAAACTGAAAACGGGGACATAAAAACTGAACGGATAAAATGTATTGCTAAATCTCATCCGCTATTCCAGGAATTCAGGCTGTTGCAATTCGTAAACAATTTGAAAATATTCAAAAAAAGCGAACCTGTTGATATTGACGTAACAAACGACTTTATTCCAACTGAAGAAGACAAATTAAAATTGTTTAACTGGCTCAATAATAAAACAGAAATTGACCAAAAGGGCTTTTTAAAATATTTTAGTTTAAAGGAAAATACAGATCAATACCGGTGGAATTACGTAGAAGACAAAAAATATCCTTTAAATGAGACCCGGGGCGAAATCATCAAAAGGTTAAATAAAATACGGCTTTCAAGCGAATGGCTTGACTCTAATTCAGAAGAACGCCTTTGGCATATTTTATATTCTGTCGAAGATAAAATTGAAATAGAAAAAGCGCTCCACACTTTTTCAAAAAAGAATAAACTGGACGATGCTTTTGTGGAAATTTTTCGGAAATATCCAAGGATAGAAAAAGAATATGGCTCCTATTCCGCGAAGGCCATCAAAAAATTATTACCGTTAATGAGGTTTGGAGCCAAATGGGATGAAAAATCGGTTGCTGACAATATGGGATTATATCAGCGAAATATTAAAGAAGTGATTGCTAAGATTGATGAAAAAGCTATTAAAAAGAAAGCTGATCAGAACTGGGTAAGCAAAGTAAAAGATAAGCTTCTAAAATTAGAGGACGATTTATATGGATATAAAAATCTTTCAAAAGATATTGCCTCTTATTTAGTCTATCAAAGAGATTCTGAAATTGGTGATGTAAAATATTGGAAAAACGCTAAAGATATTCAAATGCTTAAACAACATTCTTTACGTAATCCAATTGTGGAACAGGTTATAAATGAAACATTGCAAACAATTAAAGATGTCTGGTTGGAATATGGAAATGGCGATGAAAATTTCTTTGACGAAATACATGTTGAGTTAGGGCGCGAAATGAAAAATCCTTCTGATAAAAGGGCAAGAATGACAAAGCAAATTTCTGAAAATGAAAACACGAATTTGCGGATTAAAGCGTTGCTAATGGAATTGATGAATGATAGTGACATTTCAAATGTCCGTCCTTATTCTCCTATGCAACAGGAAATCTTAAAAATATATGAGGAAGGAGTTTATGATAATGAAACTGATGAAAAGACTTTACAAGAAATTGATAAAATCCGGAAAGAAAACCAGCCTACTTCTTCTGAAATAAAACGTTACAAATTGTGGCTGGAACAAGGATACATTTCTCCTTACACAGGAAGAGTGATCCCGCTAAATAAATTATTTACCCCGGCATACGAAATTGAGCACGTCATTCCGCAGTCAAGATTTTTTGACGATTCATTTAGCAATAAAATCATTTGCGAGGCAGAAGTAAACAGTACTAAGGATAATCAATTAGCTTATGAATTTATTAAAAATAACGCGGGATTAAAAATTGAATTATCTAGAGGCGAATTCGTTGATTTACTAAGCCTGGCTGCGTATGAAGAACACGTCAAAAAATACTTTGCCAAATCAAGGAGCAAAATGAAAAAGCTGCTAATGGAGGATATTCCCGAATCCTTTATCGAAAGACAGTTGAATGACAGCCGTTATATCAGTAAAGTGGTAAAATCACTATTATCCAATATCGTAAGAGAAGATGGCGAAACAGAAGGCACTGCCAAAAATGTTATTGTTTCTAACGGTGCAATTACATCAACACTACGTCAGGATTGGGGTCTTAATGATATTTGGACAGAACTGATAACCCCTCGTTTTAAAAGACTGAACCTGCTAAGCAATTCAGAAAAATTTGGAAGTATCAATCCGAATACGAATAAATTTTTACCTGAAGTTCCTTTAGAGTTATCAAAAGGGTTTAGTAAAAAAAGAATTGACCATCGCCACCACGCTGTTGATGCCCTGGTAGTTGCCTGTAGCAGCCGAAACCATATTAATTACCTGAACAACGAAGCTGCAAAAGAAAGAAATAAACAAGGTAGAATTGACCTTAGGAATAAACTGAGGAAGCTGGAAACAGTTGAAGCAAAAAGATGGGAAAATGGGCAATGGGTTTTGCGCAAAATAACAGTTGGCAAGGAATTTCTAAAACCCTGGCCCGATTTCACAAAAGATGCTAAAGAAGTTTTACAAAACATAATAGTAAGTTTTAAAAAGAATGACAGGGTTATTAATAAAACTGTGAATCATTATCAAAAATGGATAAAACAAAATGATGGAACCATAAAAAAACAATTTATGAAACAGGCAAAAGGCGACAGCTGGGCAATTAGGAAGCCTTTACATAAAGATACTGTTTCAGGCTTGGTAAATTTACAGTTAAAAAAAGAGGTTGCTTTATTCTCTGCGCTTGACTCGGTTGAAAACATTGTTGACAAAGGGTTAGGAGCGAAAATCAAAGAATTGACTTCACAGGGAAATGATAAAAAGAAAATTGTAAAATATTTTAAAGATCAAAAAAACAAATTTAAGGACCGTGATGTTTCCAGAATAGAAATTTATTATTCAAGTAACGATAATCCAAAAGATAAGGTAACTGCATCAAGAGTAAAACTTGATGAGAGCTTCAATGAAAAAAGGATTGGGACAATTACCGATTCGGGCATAGAAAAGATTCTAAAAGCTCATTTGAACAATTACAAAAAAATCAAAGATGACAAAGGAAAGGAAATCGCGCCTGAATCATTAGCCTTCTCTGCTGATGGTATAGATGCTTTAAACAAAAATGTCAAGAAGTTAAATAGCGGCGTATCTCATCAACCAATTTATAAAGTAAGAACCTATGAAACTTTAGGTAACAAATTCAACGTAGGATTTTCTGGAAATAAAAAAGATAAGTATGTAGAAGCTGCGAAGGGGACAAACCTCTTCTTTGCTGTTTACGTTAATGAAAAAGGGAAAAGAACTTTTGAGACCATCCCTTTAAATGTGGTTATTGAGAATCAGAAACTGGGAGCGATTAATAAAGAGAAGCCCATGGACTGTTCAGTTCCAAAAAAGAATGAATCCGGGGATACATTTTTGTTCTCACTATCTCCAAATGATTTAGTATATATTCCAACTGAAGAAGAGATTGAAAAGCCTGAATTGGTTGATTTTGGAAAATTGAATAAAAAGCAATTAAACAACGTATTTAAAATAGTAAGCTTTACCGGAAACAGACTTTATGGTATTCCGGCAAATATTGCAAAAGCAATCATCGATAAAGTCGAATTTACTCAATTGAACAAAGTAGAATTTACAGAGAACAAATATTCAATAAAGGAAGCTTGCTGGAAACTTGAAGTTGATCGACTTGGAAAAGTAACAAAAGTAATCAGATGAAGATATAAAGAACTTTTTAACCACAACCTTCTAGGTTTACAATCCTGACAGGTGTTGGATTTTTAAAGATTGTAAAAAAAATATAGGAATGGATCAACTCATCCCCTCCAACTACTACCACATTTACAACCATGCCAATGGAGATGAAGATCTTTTTCCCGATCCGGAAAATTACAGGTACTTTTTACATCAATATCACCGGCACATTGATTCAATTGCAGATACGTATTGCTTTTGCCTGATGCCAAATCATTTTCACCTACTGGTAAGAATAAAACCGGAAGAAGCGATAACTTCACACCTTCCAGGTTTCAAAAACCTGGAAGGTGTGGAGGCTTCCAACTTTCTGAGTAAAGAATTCTCTAATTTCTTTAACGGTTACACCAAAGCTTTTAATAAAAAGTATGAACGCCGCGGCTCTTTATTTTTAAAAAACTTCAAGCGGCAACAAATTATCGACAGCAACTACCTTACTTCTGTTATTTTATATATTCATCTTAACCCGGTTAAACACTGCTTCGTTAAAAACCCTTCTGACTGGAAATGGTCTTCATACGATTCTTTTCATATTAACCGTTTATCTGTTGTAAAAGCCCTTTTTAAAAGTGAAGAAGAATATTTCAATACCTGTTCACAGAAAATAAATTCTTATGAAGAATATGCTCAGCTGGAAAATTATTTTTTACAATAAAGCTGCTTCATGATCAAGAGAACCCTTTACTTTGGCAATCCCGCTTATCTAAAAACGACGAATGAACAATTAGTAATAGAAATGCATGACAGTGGTGAAACGAAATCGGTTCCAATTGAAGATATTGGAATCGTGATCCTTGATCATCAACAGATAACCATAACACAGCCTGTACTTGCAAAGCTGCTAGCGAATAACTCCGCAGTTATCACCTGCGATCACACCCATCACCCTGTAGGTTTACAACTTTGTCTTGACGGACACACGCTTCAGAGTCAGAAATTTAAAACACAGATTGAGGCATCTGCGCCGCTTAAGAAACAACTTTGGCAACAAACGGTAATTTCAAAAATTGAAAACCAGGCGGCTTTATTACTATCCGAAAGAGCAGAGAACAAATACCTTCTTAATCTTGCTTCTACGGTAAAGAGCGGCGACAGCACTAATAATGAAGCCAAAGCAGCTTTGTATTACTGGAAGAACATCTTCCCCGATTTCCTGGAATTTAAAAGAGAACGATACGGCTTTCCTCCCAATAATTTACTTAATTACGGCTATGCTATTTTGAGAGCAATCGTGGCAAGGAGCATTGTAGCAAGCGGGCTGCTGCCGACGCTTGGCATTTTTCACCGTAACCAATACAATGCCTATTGCCTTGCGGATGATATTATGGAACCTTACCGGCCGTTTGCAGACAAAGTAGTTTGCAAGATTGTAAGAATGAACGGAAGGTTTTTGGAAATGACTCCTTCAATGAAAAAAGAGTTACTTACGATTCCTGCAATGGATGTGATCATTGATGGGCAAAAAAGTCCTTTGATGAATGCAGTTCAAAGGACTACTGCGTCGCTGGCGAAATGTTTTGACGGGACTACAAGAAAGATATTATATCCCGCCTTAGGATAGTTGGTCAACAGCAAACAGCAGTTGAAGTTAAAAGTTATTTTACCGCAGCTTGCAAGCTTCAGTAAAATAACTTAGTCAAACGCCCGTTTAGTTTATATAACCATTAACAAAAATGTATGAGCGCCTCAATGCATATCGTATTATGTGGATTTTAGTTCATTTTGATTTGCCCACCGAAACCAAAAAAGACCGGAAAAATTACACTCAGTTCCGGAAAAAAATAATGGCGGATGGTTTCAACATGTTCCAATTCAGCATGTATATCAGGCATTGCAGCAGTAAAGAAAATATGGAAGTGCATGTAAAAAGAGTAAAGGCTATTTTACCTCCCAAAGGGCACGTCGGTATTTTAAGTGTGACCGACAAACAGTTTGGAATGATGGAAATATTTAGGGGCAAAGAGCTCGCTCCTAACCCGGAAACATCTCAGCAACTGGAACTTTTTTAAACACAAACAGGAATAAACAATGAATTTTCACTCATTTTTTTATTCCTGTTAAACGTGTTCTAACACCCTGCCAACAAGCCTTTCAGCCAAACGTGATGTAAAAGAACTAAGTTATTAAAATCTTGAAAGCAAATCACAACTAGATGACTGACAGTATGTAACCATGCAATGTGATGTAAAAGAACTAAGTTATTAAAATCTTGAAAGCAAATCACAACATGATCTAGCAATGTAGTCACTGAGTATGCATGATGTAAAAGAACTAAGTTATTAAAATCTTGAAAGCAAATCACAACAGTACTTGTACTGATGACATTAATATTTGACGATGTGAAAGAACTAAGTTATTAAAATCTTGAAAGCAAATCACAACAGTATTGAGCAGATGGTCATATACACTTAGCGATGTAAAAGAACTAAGTTATTAAAATCTTGAAAGCAAATCACAACAGTATGCATTGACAAGTTACATCATTCTATTGATGTGAAAGAACTAAGTTATTAAAATCTTGAAAGCAAATCACAACTGATCATCAACAGCTATGCATGAATCATTCAGATGTGAAAGAACTAAGTTATTAAAATCTTGAAAGCAAATCACAACACAACTGCAATAGATGTACTTAAGGATATAGATGTGAAAGAACTAAGTTATTAAAATCTTGAAAGCAAATCACAACTGATATCTGCATGCAGGTAACGTATCTAATCGATGTGAAAGAACTAAGTTATTAAAATCTTGAAAGCAAATCACAACGAGTGTATGCTGCATGGCATCTGTAACTCATGGATGTAAAAGAACTAAGTTATTAAAATCTTGAAAGCAAATCACAACATGATCATGCAAGTGCATCAATGACTGCAATGATGTGAAAGAACTAAGTTATTAAAATCTTGAAAGCAAATCACAACAGACTTGTACTAGCAATCATTGCATTGCATTGATGTGAAAGAACTAAGTTATTAAAATCTTGAAAGCAAATCACAACGCATGTACAGAACATGCAATCATTGCAGTCTAGATGTGAAAGAACTAAGTTATTAAAATCTTGAAAGCAAATCACAACACATACGTCAATGCATTTGTATTATTCATGTGATGTGAAAGAACTAAGTTATTAAAATCTTGAAAGCAAATCACAACTAGTCATTACAGGTGTAACATTGTCAATATAGATGTAAAAGAACTAAGTTATTAAAATCTTGAAAGCAAATCACAACATGCATTCATGCTAATGATTATATCGATGTTGATGTAAAAGAACTAAGTTATTAAAATCTTGAAAGCAAATCACAACGCATTGCATGCAATGTGCTTAACAGTCATGTTGATGTGAAAGAACTAAGTTATTAAAATCTTGAAAGCAAATCACAACGCTGCATATCAGTGTATATACATAAACCGTATTAGATGTGAAAGAACTAAGTTATTAAAATCTTGAAAGCAAATCACAACAGATTCTGCACAGCTGTTAATTTTAGAAGTAGATGTGAAAGAACTAAGTTATTAAAATCTTGAAAGCAAATCACAACATGTTGCTATATGATCAATGTATCAGCTGACATGATGTGAAAGAACTAAGTTATTAAAATCTTGAAAGCAAATCACAACCAGTACTGCTAGAACGATTTGTAAGTGTATAGATGTGAAAGAACTAAGTTATTAAAATCTTGAAAGCAAATCACAACATAGAGCTTGCAGCTGATAGCTATCAGCAATAGATGTGAAAGAACTAAGTTATTAAAATCTTGAAAGCAAATCACAACATGCATTGATCATGATTGCAATGTTTGAACTGATGTGAAAGAACTAAGTTATTAAAATCTTGAAAGCAAATCACAACAATGTCCAGCAGTATCGCATAGCGTGGCTACTGATGTGAAAGAACTAAGTTATTAAAATCTTGAAAGCAAATCACAACCTGTACTTACCTTCTATGTATCGTAATCTTGATGTGAAAGAACTAAGTTATTAAAATCTTGAAAGCAAATCTCGTGTCTTACGTCATAATTATTTGTCGTGCCCACACAAAACCACAATTATTGATCTACTCCAACAACCTTGTAAAATAATCTGGCGACAGATTTTTCGTCTCTCCTATTTATGAATTTTAAATCAATCGGTCTGATATCCTTAGGAATATCAGTAAAGTCTTTAATTAAATCTAAATAAAGATTATAAAGTCCGTTTTCAAAAATGAAGTGTTTTCGAAACTCCATCGAGTGAATGGTTTTATGTTGAACGGTGTTACTTCCAAGGGTATAAAACCTTATTGCAAGCATGCAATCAGTGGGTGGTGCATCGGATTGTATCTCGATCAATAGAAAGATATAATTTTGCTCCCGGCTAATTCTTCTTTCGAATGGACGCTCATCCTCATACCTAAAAACCTGTAATTTTTGATTTGGCAATTCAATAGATGTATAATTTGTTTCTGAAGACATTCAATTTTTTTATTTATTGAAATTTACGGATTTAAAGCATCTCTATATCTCGCGCGGATAAATCAAAAAATGTCAATTCCAATTTGTGTGAGCCATTTTCTCCAAATTTCATTCGCTATGGATTTTGGATCATATTTTTGATCCTCGTTTGAAGGCCCAAACATGCTTCTGACTGAAAAGAACATTTGATATTCATCATTGTTAAGACTGAAACCAATCGATTCTTCCCTATTTTGTTTTATAAAAATGGCATTTAGTTCTCCTTCATCAAAATTGAAACGATTATTGTTTGATCTTTCATCAATTTTCTTAAAGATGCACTCGCATTGCGCGATAGTCATATCCCTGTTTACCAGGTAGCATTTAAAACTATTGCTGGTGTCATTTATAATCTTGTAAGTTACGTTTTCCGAAGTCGCCAATTCTTCAATATACTCTTTCAATAATTTCTTTACGTCGTTGAATGTATTATCAATAAAATTAGATTTTTGAACAATATCAAATACCTTTCTTACTTTGTAAGTACCTTCAAATTTCCTTTCACTTGTTACTCTCAGATTAGGCCTGGAGGAAGCGGTGACTTTCGGTTGCTGAATCAGTGATCTCAGCATTTCTGTAATATTAAAGAATGCCGAATCTTCATTTTGCCAATCGCTAATTGCCTTAGCACTTTTAGGAAGAGCATTGAATTTAGCAAATGGGGTATTTTTCCAATCACATGGTCTGCAAATAACAGGTATGATTTGAATGTTTCTTTTTGACTCTAATTTTAAAGCTTCTTCGAACTCCTTTTCGTAACAATAATTTGATGCTATATAATCGGGGCTAAGGAGGCCTATAAATAATTGCGATTCATTTAATTCTTTATTGATTTTATCATCGAATCGATCGCCTGCGTCAATTTCATGATCATTCCAATCCTGCAGTAGGCCCTGCCTCCGAATTTGGGCCAGCGCTGTCTTAAGCTTTTCAACATACTTTTCATCCTTGTGACTATATGATATGAATACTTTTACCATTTTTCAGATCTAATTTTTTCCAATTTTTAATTTAAATGCACTGTTTTGATTGCCAATATTTAAGAACGCTTCTGCCAGCTGCGCGTGGTATGCCACCAACTGTTTGATTGCATTTTAAGTAAATCAAATTTCTAATACTCGTAGCTTATCCGGCATCCCATCCCAAGTTCGGTCCAATAAAACTCTTCCCGTTTTTTTCTTATTGGTGCCTCCCCACTGTTTAAAAAAGAAGCGCGCATTATTTCGCTCACACTGCTCTAAAATATCAAGCACCCAATCTTCTTTCATCGGCCGTGGTTTTCTGCCACTCTCCCCTCCTACGATCACCCAATCAATACCTTTTAAATTCATGTTCGGCAAAGGACCGATCAAAGGCTCGCATGATAAAAACTTTACCCTTGCATTCGTTTGCTGCAAAGCAGCTATCCTGTGTTTTACTTTTTCATTTTCTACTGATACCCCCATCCAGATGTTATGCCCCCAGTGCAGTTTTTTATCGTACTTCAACAATACATCGCTTCGCTTGGTAAGCACCTGGAACACGTGCTGCGGGTTGTCGTTCATTACGTCAAACACCTTTTTTATAAATGAAAAAGGAAGATCTTTATGAAAGAGGTCGCTCATAGAGTTCACAAAAACGATCTTTGGCTGCTTCCAGGTGTAAGGAATGTGTAAGGCATCTTCGTGCATAGCCAGGTTAAATCCATCTTTATACTTTTCAACACCCATTGCATGAAGCCTCCGTGCCATCACCTCGGCATAACAAAATTTACACCCTGCCGAAATTTTATTACAACCGGTAGTCGGGTTCCACGTCATTTCAGTCCATTCAATGTGTGATTGTGCCATATTTATACTTTTTCAATGATTTGTGAAGCTATTTTTAATGCATTCTTATTGTTGGAAGCAAAGACAAAATGAAAAAGCGGAGCACCGTTCCTGTTATCAAGCCTTAACGGCTTTTCCGTAACAAATTGCCATATTGTTTTCATCCTGGTCGCATAAAGGGTGGCAATCTTTTCAATTGGTTTAGATATTTTATTAATCGTTTCTTCTTCACCAAAGAGTGTATTTTTTATTTCCTGCCTGTAAAATACAGCCTTTATTTCGTCTTCATTCATTCCGAAAAAAGACTGAAGTTTGGCGGTGTGCTTTAATTTACCGGCTTTGTCAAGCAACCTGTTTACTATCACACCGGTCGGCACCAATATCCATACGTCACTTCGTGTTTCTTTCAATGCGGCTATCGCCTGCCAGTCAATTTGCATTCCAAACGGGTCTAACAAAACAAGGGCTGCATATTTCTTCGTTTTCAATGCTTCTGCTAATTTATAAATCCACTGATTTGCGTCTCCTGGTTTATATTCAATCTTTTTACCTGTCAGTCCTGCCTGTTGCAATCGATTTTCCAATTTTTGCAGCGAACTTTCCTTTTTATCAACAAAATAATAAAAATCAAAAGCCAGGCTGTCACTTAATTTTAAAACCCTTTCGACCGAACCTTTGTAAACTTTTTCCTCCTCTTTGGTAATTTTTAACTGTTGGTACAAATCTGTTTTTCCGTCACCTTCTTTTGATCCGCTGCCGGCAAAGCCGTCAAAATAAACCGTCTGCCAATAGGGGTGCTGTTTCATGATCGTAAGATAAGAGCTTACGTATTTTGAAAATGCATCCAGCTTTTTCTCTGTCCACGGGCCGCCCCATTCATCGCCGGGCTCGTTTAAAGTGTTTTGATTCCAACTCATAAGCAAGACTTAATTGAACGTTATAAAGTTTGAAGGTCTATACCAGCTTTCCTTCCTTCTCTAATTCAGCTATATGTCGTCCCACAGCTTTGGCATTTTCGAGGCATAAAGCTCTCGTTGCATAACCTTGTGTGGATGCAGCCACAATATCACTTGACATATAAATGCGCCAGCGAAATTTATTCACCGGTTCTTTAGCATCGGTATAAATTTCAAAGCGAGGTTTCTTTATAGCATAAAAATCGAGAAGGCTACTATAAAATCCGTTTGTCATATTAGTTTTGGTTTTATCGGTTATAAAAAATTTAGACTTTTAAACTCGTCCTCGTTTGCAACGGTTTGCAACGAGGACGAGAACAGAGCCGTCAATCCCCTTTCTTATGCTTATGCGGCTTAAGACTTGGAGTGTTTCCAGGGGTTCCCTTATTATCCCGTTGACGCTTGTCTGGTTTTCCCGTAGACTCTGCAATTTTTTTTGGACCTGGTTTAATTCCCATGATTGACCTCCTTTTAAATAATCATGTTTGAATAATAAAATTACCAAATAAAGCTAACTATTTTAGTAATAAAATACTAAAATACTTATTAACACCATGTGTATTAATGCTCTTCTGCCTCTTCTTTCTCAAACTCATTTCATGAGCCACAAACTCCCTCGCCAGTTTTAACCTTCTTCATCATCATTTACAACCTTTGTTTTCAACTAGCGACCGAGCTTAAGGATAAGGTGTATTTCTTCCGGGCTGTCAGCGAAGAATATTGCACGTGCTGCAACTCGGCAAATAATTATTTTCTGCGTGTACGCCGCCCGTTATATGTGATTCCGCATGATCTGGATGAAAATTATTGATGTCGATTATTCCAAGGACATGTCTCTACTCTGAGCTGATGCCCTGATGCAGGACACGGACGTACAGAAATTTCCAGACTTTAAATAATCAAACCACTTATAAACTGTATCACACCCGTTGGCTATTGGCTTTCGCCTCGCGCAGCACGAACAAACTCGCGGAGCGATCGTGTTGTCCCCATGCTGTCCTTCGTTTGCAGCGAAGGACTTTCTTTCGATCCCCAAATAAAAATCATCCTCAAAACTTCGTTTACTGCTTTTCACATTCGTAAGATTCTTAATGCAGTGCTTTGTCAATGCTTGTCCTTATTCTAAAATTTCCGGTTTCAAAACAATACCTGCCTAATACAATAGCGGGATGTATCTCCATCTTCCTGGCAAAGGTCATAATATCTTCTTCATAAAAATGCGGATGATCTGCTATATATTCAGCCCATTCTTCGTTGTTGATCAAATTATTTTTTGAAAACTGATCCGCTTCCTTTTCTTCTTTGCTTTTTTTATAGGATGCATTATCCGCGTCTCTTTCCAAATCAATAAATTCAGCAGTATTGTTATTAACCAGGTGAAGAAATATATGGCCAAGCTCATGCATTATGGTAAACGCAAAATAATCAATCCGCTTGTGCCTAAGGCTAATGCCTATTGCCGGATTACCATTGCTCCATAGCGACACTCCATCTACTGCGCATTTTTCAGGGTGGCTTAATATGATAAATTTGATACCATACGCCGTTAAAACAGAGCGGGCACTTTCTACCGTTTCAACATTCTTTCTGAATATGGCTTTTAATTCCCCGGTCAATTGTATTTGATTTCGTGCGTCAAACTCCTTCACGTTGATTTTCGAGGCTTCGTAGTTTACCAATTGTGCCCAGCCAATAAGGTTAACCTTATCAATTGTCAGCTTACCCGATTTTCTAAACCGCGCATATTTTGGCTGGCTGTAAACACCGGCCAACTGTTCAAAATTCTGAACCCCATAAATTTCTTTCACAACGGGAATATCCTGTACCGGATTACCGGTGATTTTCCCCTGCTTTTTAAAAAACTTTTCAGGAATATATGGCTTTACCATTTCCCATTGACTGATTGCCGTAAGCCGCTCCTTATTTTTTTCATTAATCCTCGCTACATCCAGCTCATAGTCATTCTGCAGGTTCAGCCACAACCGGGCATCCATTTCCAAAGCTTTGCCTATCAGCAAAGCTATATCTGCATTTATTCCTCTTTTACCCTTTATAATTTCGTTTAATTGTGTTTGCTGAATACCGGTCAACAATGCAAATTCTTTTTGAGTGATATTGCGGGCCTGTAATTCATCTTTCAATACTTCTCCGGGATGAATCGCCATAGCCGGAGTAAGTTTTTCAATATTTATAGGCATAATGTATAGCACGAGTTTAGCCAGGTTGCGCCCCTGTTTGCCTGTTTGATTTTAAATTGTTATTTATTCGTAATGCTTGCTTATTTCTTCCAGTTTAAATAATACAACTCTAAAAGGTTCCAGATCCTCCGCAACTTCCTCAAAAAGTAAACGGTACTGATCGTTAATCCTCACGGAACTAAATCTTTTCAGATCACCCTTTAATTTTTCGTATCGAAGTCCTTTATATTGGAAAAGCTGCTCTACTCTTTCCACCGATTGAAGCATTTTGACCGTTTTAATATATTGTTTTACAAGGACCGGATTTGAGCGAAATTGCCTATCCTTGACCTTCTTACCCTCATACAGGTCAATTAGTAGTTGGTTGTTAAAAAAAATGTTCATGGTGAAATGCGAGAGCAAAGATAATAATAATTATTCACAAATTTGTGAATAATTATTATATTTAGTCTCCGC
>CAWEQV010000032.1:0-30276 GCA_963811285.1 uncultured Chitinophagaceae bacterium
TAGTTTGATTATTAGAAAGGGTGGGACGTAAAGGTTGATGGTAAACGAAGAAGAAAATGACTGTTCTAAAATTTAAATTCAGGCGAAATATTTCACCTCTGTTTTCCATGAATGGGATGAAAAAGGAATTAGAAGAAGAAAGAAAAGAGACATTTCCCAAGCTTTTCTATACCAATCATCTTTGCCTCCGGCCATTTCAAATGAAGGAAACAAGTACGGCCCTTACTACTACTCTACATCAAGCTTCCAGATTAACGAACTGGAGATGTCATAATAATTATTCGCTCATATCGATGTAAAATGAATTGCTTCCAAGATCAGGAGAATAGCCTAACATTTCATTCCAGTCATTTGATGCCACCTGGATACCAATTCTGAGCCCTGTGCCTGTCAGCCCTTTTATTTTACTTCTGCTGATTGCCCATTCAAATTTTAAAACATTTCCATCTTGCTCCACATCTCCCATCTTGTAAAATTCATTTATAGACTGTGGCTTGTAATTATCAAAATTTTGTTGATCGGCTCCGATAAAATAGTATGGATCAAGCCAGTCGTCAAATACCGTTCCTTCAAGTAATACTTCATAGCCGCCATTTGGAATATCACCGGTTATAAGCCCTGTTGAGGGGTCGTTGTCCGCATCTATATACAAATCATAAATATTTCCATCAGATTGTTTGGTACTCTGTTCAAAATAGACATAGATATAATTCCCGTCATAATCAAATTTTGCTTTGATAAAGTTGCCTGCACCCGGTCCTCCAATTATAACATTGTGACTAATGGTATCCCAATCTGCCAGGGAATTGTCGTCCAATTTAATAGAAGAGGTTTTAGCTATGTGCAATACAGTAGACGCCTCAGCTTCGGAACCGGAAGCAGAAGTAGCGTATAGTGTCGGCACATATTTTCCTTTTCCCGGGTAGGTATGCGTTGGATTTTCGTCAGTTGATGTTGCTCCATCCCCAAATTCCCACCGGTAAGTGGAAGCACCTTTTGATTCGTTGGTGAATGTAACCGTTGCTCCATCTACATTTACGCTATAGAGTGCAAAAGGCGCTGGTTTTTCAGTATTTTTTTTGCATGACGTAAAACTGATAGCTAGTAGCTAATGCAAATATTAATAGAAGATAATTTGTTATTTTTCATGTCAGATAATTTATCCTGTTATAATAATCATGGATTTTGAGTGCATAATAAGTTGGATTGCACTTCATCAATTGGAATATAATAGATGATGCGGCTGTCTGTTGGCTGAATAACCATGTTGGCGTAGCCCGTTGGTTTCTTTGACAGATCAATATCTGTTTCTTTCAATCCCGGTAAATGATAACCCCAATAAGTTCTGTCCATGGCCATTTTATTTCTGTAAACGTCAAAAGTGCGCTGTCCTTCAAAAGCAAGCTCTATGCGTCTTTCATTTAATACAACATCCAACACGGTTGAACCGGATGGAACGGTTCCATTGTACAAACTGTTTTCTAATCCTCTATTTTTTCTTATCGCATCCACATCGTCCAGCGCTTCCTGTGTTTTGCCCAATTTTGCATTTGCTTCAGCCCGGTTTAGATACATTTCCGAAAGGCGAAACATGATCGGGGAACTGAGTGTAGGGCTTCCATCCTGGTAAGAAAATTTACTGATATAATAAATCTCAATTCCGTTCTTTTTGGCAATACCACCATTTCCATCGGATAATGGTTGAATATAATCCCAGCGTATATCTTCAGGATGAGCACTCATCAGTTTCCTGATTGATGAAGAGGCATATTCTTCTCCCCAGCCGCTGTTACCATCTGAATAAACCATAGAAGCAATAGAACCAAATTTGCCGTAGTCTTCTTTAGCGGTAAACGCAATACAGAAAATAGTTTCGCTACTTGCCATTGCATTCGCAAACATGTTAGGAAACTCAGCCGCAGTAGCTAAAGAAAACCTTCCTGAATTTATTACTTTCGTAGCATAGTCGGCAGCATTTTGATTATCATCCATATATAAATAAACCCTGGAAAGCAATGCCTCAGCAGCTTCTTTACTCGCGTATTGCACCCCACGTGGCTGAGCCATAAGGTCTTCCGCTTTTTTGGCATCCTCAATAATCTGCGCATACACTTCTTCAACAGTTGATCTTTCCTTTTGTGCAGGATCGTTAGTCGATGTTCTTAATATAATACCAGCAGAAGTTTTGTCTTCTGTATAAGGCATTGCGAATAATCTTACCAAATTAAAATGGCAAAAGGCACGCAGGAAATAACATTCGCCCAATAATTGTTTTCTTACGGGATCGTCTGTCGGTTCTTTTTCTACTGTTTCAATTACCGTGTTGCAATCGCTTATGATTTTATAGGAAATGTACCAGAAGTATCTTGTGTTGGTTTGAGTAGGAGAATGGTTTAAGCTAAAACTGTAAAATAATGGGTCTTCGGTAACTTGTGCACAAACAATATCATCGCTTGCGAAATCCGAAAGTTGAAAATACTGGCGTAAATACATATTATTATCATCAGCGGTACCATTAAATTCTACATGATCTTTAAACAGCGCATAAGCGCCATTTACTGCATTTGTCAAGCCCTCAGTAGTTGACGTCAGCGTTTCTGTTGTGATAGCATCACTGGGTGAAATATCTTTTAGGCAACTGTTTAATGTTAGTGTCAAAATAATAGCAATAGCAGGAAGAACTTTGAATTGGTTTAATTTTCCGGTATTCATTGGTGGTTTTAATTTTTTTACAGAATTGCTAAAATGAGTTAAAAGTCTTTCCACTGGTATTAAAAAAATGTTTCCCAGGTTTATTTTCAATTTATTTCTCATAGTTGCTAAAATTTTACATTAATATTTAAAACATACTGATGATTATTTGGATACTTAAAATCACTTACGCCCGGTGTAGTATAAATGTCTTGCTGAATGGTTGTTTGCGGATCCTGCCCTAGAAATTTAGTGAACGTATAAACATTATCAGCAGATGCTGAAACTGATATATCATTCAAGCCCAGGCGTTGGGCAAATGTATGGGGAAGGTTGTAACCAACCGTTATATTGCGTATAGAAAGAAAGCTTCCGTCCTTTAAATATCTTGTCGAAACTTCTGTTGAATTAGCTTCATTTTGTGGGCTTGGATTAGTAGCGTTATCACCTGGTTTTGTCCAGATGCTATAACCGGAGGGAAGTACTATCTGGTTATAATACGGTTCGTTTCCGTCATTCATTACAAACCTCAGATCATTGCTATAAACTTTGTTGCCATATAAAAAATAGGCATTCACACTAACTGACAGATTTTTATAAGTGAAAGTATTCGTCATGCCTCCCTGGTATCTGGGCAATGCGGAACCCACTTCCTGGAAAGTGGCATCTGCATAATTCGAGGTACTTTCGGTGGCTGAAGTATTGCCGTTGGCATCTTTGGTAATTTTTTGCCATAAAGGCGCGCCGGTTTGTTTATCAACTCCTATCCAAACAGGCATATAAAATTCATATAAATTTCCATCGTTGCGGTATATCTGTGAAATCGCCCATTCGCCTGTTTTTATAAAACTTGCCGGCAATTGTTTCAATGTATTTGTGTTGAAACTTATGTTGAAATCGGTAGACCAGGAAAAATTCTTGCTTTGAACGTTTTGTGTTGATAATGAAATTTCCACCCCTTTATTTTGAATCTCTCCGGAATTTTCCCATCTTGTTTCAAAGCCAACAGATAAAGGCTGTGACACCTGCAACAATAAATTTTTAGTAAGATTATTGTACACATCAACCGATAAAGCGATCCTTTTGAAAAAACTTATATCCACACCAACATTGGTTTGGTATTTACTTTCCCACGTTAATCCCGGGCTTGGTAATTGAGACGGGGTTGCTGCTGATTCTGAATTGTACTGGCTGGTTAAAGAAAATAAACCGAGATAACGTGATGCACCAATATCCTGCGTGCCTGTAACTCCATAACTACCGCGAATTTTGAAGTTATCAATTACCTTACTTGTTCTGAGGAAATCTTCATTACTTGCAAGCCATGCCCCGGAAATGGCGGGAAATGCCCCATAACGTTTATCCTTTTGAAAAGCAGTGGAGCCATCTACACGGTAAGATCCGGTAACGAAATATTTATTCTTATAACTATAGTTAACCTGTGATATATAAGAAATGAGTGCGGATTGATCATTATATCCATTCACACTTAAATTACTCGATACAACATTTAATACTCTTAAACCAAACGGCAAACCTCTTCCTGATGCGCCAAGTGTTTCTGTTTTGCCTCCTTCAAATGCCATCCCAGCAAGGCCGCTGATATGATGATCACCTAAGCTGAAACTAAATTTTAAAAGGTCATTCGATATGCCACTGTAATTTAAATAACTACCTTCTTCAAGATAACCGGTTCCATGATATTGTCCTGCAACATCCTGGGAATAATAACTGGTACTTTTATTATAATCGGCCGATACACGGTTAGTACTGGAAAGCGTGAGCCAATTCGTGATTTCATAATTAAAATTTAAATCATAATTAATATTGAAGCCTTTATAAGGATGATCTGAATTGGCTATTGTATGAACAGGATTAACTTTATCACGGCTCCACCACTTAAAGCTTGAGTTTCCGTCTACATAAACCGGATTTCCATCTTTATCATAAGGGTTATCCCAGGGAAGATTTAAAAAGGCATAATAAATATCATTATAGTCATAACTTTTTCCTATTGTTCCACTGACATTCAGCGTATTCGTTAAGGAAACTTTTGAATTGAAATGCAACCCCAGAGAAGCTCTCAGGTTGGCCCGCTGGTAATTGGTGTTCATAAAAGTGCCATCTTCATTATAATACGATGCGCCTAAATAATAATCGTTCTTATCTGTTTTCCCTGAAACGGAAACATAATAATTCTGCATGAGCGCAGGTTTAAAGATGGTAGTGAGCCAATTGTGATTTTGACTGTCTAAACTAAGCGGACGTTCTGCATAAAATTTCAGGGCATCTATTTTATGAGAATTTCCTGTGTCAGTGGGAATATAATCACGGTAAAATTCTTTTTGGTAATTATACAATTGGCTTCCGTTCATCATATTCAATTCACCAAAATCGGGAGTGCGAATTCCGGTAGTAGCTTTTACTTCAATGCTTGGTTTAGAGGTTGTAGCTCTTTTGGTTGTTACTACTATTACACCCGCATTGGCCTGGGATCCATACATGGCAGTAGCTGCCGCATCTTTTAATACCGTAATACTTGCCACATCATTTGGATCGAAATTGCCACCTATGATTCCATCCACCACATATAAAGGAGTTTGTGAGGCATTAATGGATGAAACACCTCTTAGTCGTATTTCCGCATTTGCTCCGGGAACACCGGAACTATTTACAACCTGCAGACCTGCCACCTTGCCCTGGAGCATACTTCCCACATCGTTAGAAGTTACATCCTTTAGCTTTGAGGCGTCAACAACAGATACAGCGCTGGTTAATTCGCCTCTTTTTTTATTGCTATATCCAACTACCACCACTTCATCCAGGTTCTTATTAATTTCGTTGAGGGTTATAGTAATATTATTTTCTCCAGGAGCAACGACCACTTCTTTTTCTGCAAATCCTATAGAACTGACGGTTAGGGTTAATTGCCCTTTCGGTACTTCAATATGAAAGTAACCGCTATCATTGGCAACAAAAGATTTTCCGTTTTTGATAATAACGGAAGCCTTGCTTACAGCATGCTGATCTAAATTTGAAACAATTTTTCCGGTAAGGGTCCTCGTTTGCGAAAATGCAAATAAAGAAACCATTAATAAAGGCAGCAGTAATACTTTTTTCATAAGTAAAATTTAAACCAAAAATTATTTAATTAATTCAATACGTCGGACAGGTGATCTATTTCGTTTATCTTACAATAGAAATAAAAATCTTAGAATTTCTTTCAAAACAATTTCAAAACCAAAGATAACGAAAGAAATAAAAACAAAATAAAAATATTTAATTTTTTTTTTAGTTATTTTTATGCCCGCTAAATATTAATTACTATATGAAGAAATCTTCACGGCTTTGGTTGTTCTATGCAATTATTACGACAGTGTTTTGGGGCGTTTGGGGAGCGTTTATTGAAATCCCGGAAAAGGCTGGCTTTCCGGCAACATTAGGCTATGTCGTATGGAGCATTACGATGATCCCTTGCGCAATTGTTGCTTTAACAATTATTAAATGGAAACCGGAAACAGACAAACGTTCTCTATTCTATGGAATGGCAGCGGGCCTTCTGGGAGCCGGCGGCCAATTGATATTGTTTGAGGCCTTGCGGCAGGGGCCGGCATATATTGTTTTCCCTCTGATCTCATTGTTTCCGGTGCTGACGATTTTCCTGTCCGTTGCTTTTTTAAAAGAGCATACCAATAAAAAACATTGGATAGGTATCGTACTTGCGTTGGTAGCTGCCGTGTTTCTCGCCAACCCAAAAATTACGGGAGGTGAAACTTCCGGTACCAGTTGGTTGTTGCTTTCGGTAATTGTTTTTCTTATGTGGGGACTTCAGGCTTATGTTATGAAAGTTGGAAACACCACTATGAAAGCCGAAAGTATATTTATGTACATGACAATAGGGGCGCTGGTTTTATCGCCTTTTGCCATATGGATGACTGATTTTTCACAGCCGATAAACTGGGGATTTAAAGGCCCTTATCTTGCAGCCATCATTCATGTTTTAAATTCAATTGGCGCCCTGATGCTCGTATATGCCCTTCGTTACGGGAAAGCAATTATTGTGGTCCCTCTCACCGGCTTATCGCCTGTTATTACCATTGTATTGTCCTTAATTATTTATGCAGTAATGCCGGGCACAGTACTTCTGATCGGCTTGATATTGGCAGCTATAGCAATTGTATTATTAAGTGAATAGCGAAGTTTGGGAGAATTCGATAACTCTTAAAAAAATGATTTTTACTGATAGGAATTTTAAAGTAAACGAATAAATTTCTATGATTTTTATTTCAGTTGCTAAAGCTTTTTCCTTCGTTAAAATCTTATTTTAAATCCTTTATTTCCCAATCAAAATCTCAATACCAGCGTCCTCCAATCTTTTTTTATCATCTGGCTGGATACCACTGTCTGTTACTACTTTCGTTATTTTATCCAATCCGCAAATAAAGGCAAGGCTTTTTCTTTTGAACTTGCTGCTGTCAGTCACCAGGATTACCTCTTTTGCGATGTCAATCATAATACCGTTTAAGTGCGCTTCATCAATATTAGGAGTGAATATTCCCTGCTTGGTATCAAAGCCGTCGGTGCTTAAAAAGAGTTTATCGACAAAAAAGTTACGAAGATTTTTTTCAGCCAGGGGGCCCACCAAGCTCATTGCATTTTGCCTCAAATATCCTCCCGGGACGATAACATTTATTGAGGAATGAATTAATAAATGGTTAGCGATATTTAGTGCATTTGTAATTACATTCAGTTGTTTCAATCCACTAAGATGCTTTACAATTTCCGCTGTGGTGCTGCCGCTATCAATTATTATGGTATCGCCATCTTTGATTAGTGAAGCGGCGGCTTTTCCGATAGCTGCCTTCTCATTAATATGTATTTTGTTTTTTTCAGCGATTCGCTGATCAATTCCTACGTTATTATCCATTTGGATCGCGCCACCTCTAGCCCTGACCAGAAGATTTTTCCTTTCAAGGTTTTCCAGGTCGTTTCTTATAGTAACTTCACTTACGCCAAACTCTTTGCTTAAACTCATAACCAAAACTTCGCCATTTTCCTTTACGTGTTCCAATATTTTCTTTCGTCTTGATACGGTGAACCTTCCTTTTTTTTCCGGCATTTTATTGGTTTTTAATTTTTTATAAAGATATCAAACTGTTTGGTTTTTATTTATAATTAAATACAAGTATTTGAAATTTAAAGAAAGATTTTGAAAGATATACTTAGAAGTGTATTTTTGTTTTTACAAAGTTAATTCATGAAATTTCTCAATCTGGAAGAAGATTTATTAGTTCAAAAAGGAGCGTTGTTGACAGCCAAAGAAATTTCCGGTCAGCCGGAACTCTGGAAAATGGTTTTTGATAGCTTTTGTGATGTTTCAAATGATATTGAAAGTTTTCTGCAAAGTGCTTATTCGCAAGTTAACAATATTATACTTACAGGAGCGGGGACGAGTGCATTTATCGGACTGTCGATGCAAGGACCTTTTTTTAGAAACACCAAAATCATTACAAGGGCAGTAGCAACGACAGACATTGTTTCTCACCCGCGGGATTTTTTTGACGAGCACCAAATTCCGTTGGTAATCTCCTTTGCAAGGAGTGGCAACAGCCCCGAGAGCTGTGCAGCTATTGAACTGGCAGACAAATTTTCAAAAAAATGCTTTCATCTTATTATCACCTGTGATAAAAATGGCGCTTTGGCTAATTCGGGATCTTCAAATCCAACTTATATTTTTGTTTTGCCTGACGAAGCCAATGATAAAAGCCTGGCTATGACAGGAAGCTACTCGGGTATGTTACTTACAGGCTTGATGATCGCTTATATTCATCAAAAACAAGAAGTACAGAATCAAATTGAACTGATAATACAGGCCGGGGAGAAGATTTTATCATCTACTTACAGCTCTATGTTACAAAAAATTGCAGAGGTAGATTTCAAGAGAGCTTTTTTTATAGGCTCGGGTGGCTTGTTAGGGACAGCAACTGAAGCAGCACTTAAGTTACAGGAGTTAACTGATGGTAAGATCGTCTGTAAAACTGATACTTACATGGGACTTAGGCATGGCCCAAAAGCTGTGATTGATGAACAGACCCTGGTAGTTTATTTTTTAAGCAGTGATAGTTTTGTAAGAAAATACGAGCGGGATCTTATACACGCAATGGAACAAGGAAACCACACAATGTTTCAGTTAGCGGTTGGTGAGCGGCTTGAAAAGAATAATAATCTTGATGCACAAGTAAATTTTGGAATAGATGATCAAAATATAGCAGAAGATTTTTTACCGGTTTGCGCCATAATTGTGGGGCAGTTACTTGGGTTTTATAAAAGCCTTCAACTTGGGTTAAAGCCGGATACGCCTTCTGTTAACGGATCTATTTCCAGGGTGGTGCAGGGGGTTAAAATTTATTCTTTTGAAAAAGAAAAAAGCCTCGTTTCGAAAGGTTAAATATTGGTCAGCAATATTTTTATTTCCCGGATTTAATTAATAAACAAATTCTATACTCAATTCAACATTTGTGGAGAAAAAAAAATTTGATGTTTTAGTTGCAGGTGAATTAAATATTGACCTGATTCTTGATAAGCTTGATCAATTTCCTGTTATAGGGAAAGAAATTATGGCTGCTGAAATGATATACACCTTAGGCAGTAGTTCAGCCATTTTTGCTTCAAACTTAAGCTCAATCGGGGTTTTAGTTAATTATTGCGGCCGGGTAGGAACGGATAATTTTGGAGATAAAATCCTAAATGATTTAACTGAAAAAAATGTGGATACTCATCATATCATAAGGAGTAAAACTTCGGGTACAGGTATTACGGTCGCTCTTAATTTTAACCAGGAAAGAGCGATGGTTACTTACCCCGGGGCAATGAATGAATTAAAAGCAGAAGATATTACAGATGAAATGCTGTCACAATCGAAGCACCTTCATGTGAGTTCCGTTTTTTTACAACCTTCTTTAAAACCGGGTCTGGCCGATCTTTTTAGAAGAGCAAAAAAATTAAATTTGACCACTTCATTAGATCCGCAATGGGATCCTAAAGAAGAATGGGATTGCGACTGGGAAAACTTATTACCCCTGGTTGATGTTGTTTTTACCCAACATCGAAGAGTTGAAAAATATTACTCAAAAACAATCGCAGAATGAGGCAATTGATTCAATAAAAAAAATAGCTAACATTATTGTGGTTAAAAAAGGAGATCAGGGCGCTACTGTATATTATCAAAATGAAATAATTGAACAACCGGCTTTTATTAATAATGATTTTGCAGATGCTATTGGTGCCGGAGATAGTTTTAATGCAGGGTTTATAAGCCTGTTCCTGCAAAAAAAATCTTTAAAAGAATGTGCTGAATTTGGTGCAATATGTGGCGCGATTAATACAACGGAAAAAGGCGGTACCACTGCCTTTAAAGATTTGAAAACAGTAAAAGAAATTGCTTTTAAAAAATTTAATTATACTTTAAAATGACGATGAAAGAAAAGCTGGCAAACTTTACCAAAGAGCGTAAAGCTTTACTGGCGGTAAATTTTTACAATTTCGAAACGCTGAAAGGCTTGTTGCTTGCAGCTAAGGCAACTAACAGTAGTTTGATATTACAATTGAGTGAAAGCTCTTTAAACTATTTAGGAATTGGGCCAGCTATTGCAATGGCCCGGGCGATGCAAAAAGAGTTGGATGTAGAAGCCTGGGTACACCTTGATCACGGTAGTAGTATTGATGTAGTAAAAAAATGTTTGGATGCAGGCTTTGACAGCGTAATGATTGATGCCAGTGAAAAACCTTTCGAAGAAAATGTGCGTATCACAAAAGAAGCGGTGAAAATTGCAGAGCCATACAACGCAAATGTGGAAGCGGAATTAGGTTATATCGCCAAGTTGAATCAATCACAAACAATTGAGCCTACAAGCGCAACAGATGCAAAGAATTTTGTGGAGGCAACCGGAATCAATGCTTTAGCGGTGGCAATCGGTAATGCACATGGTTTTTATAAAGAAACGCCCAAACTTCGCCTCGACAGGTTAAAAGAAATAAGGGCTGTTACTAATTGTGCTTTGGTGCTACATGGCAGCAGCGGTATTCCTGATGAGCAGTTGCAGGAAGCGATCCGTTGCGGAATCAGTAAAATCAACCTTGCGACAGAAACAAAAAATACTTTCATGAAAAAGTTGCAATCGTTGCTGGCAGATACTGATGAAATAGACCTTAGAAAAATATTTCCAAAAGCAATTGATGAAGTAAAAGAACTTATTTCTAAAAAATTAACCACGATCAATATTTAATAATGATTAAATCTTTTTTTGCATTATTACTTTTAGTTGCAACCTCAAATTTATTTGCTCAAAAAGAAGATGAAATTCTTTTAAAGAATTACAGGCCCGTTTCTATTTATCATACTCCAACTGCCAACATTCAAAGAGCTTCTTTCCCGGTTATTGATATGCATTCGCACAATTATGTAGCCGCAAAAAATTTGGATGCATTAGTGAAACTAATGGATAAAATGAATATTCAAAAAACGATAATTCTTTCGATGCAAAGTGGAAAAGGTTTTGATAGTGTAGTTGAAAAATACAGCCATTATCCTGGCCGTTTCCAAATCTGGTGCGGCTTTGATTATACAGGTTATGGAAAACCGGGTTGGCAAAAACACGCGGTTGCAGAATTGGAACGATGTTATAAAAAAGGTGCCCGCGGTGTGGGAGAATTAGGAGATAAAGGGGATGGTGACTTATACTCGAAACCCACACCTGGAAGAGGTTTGCATATTGATGACCCGCAAATGAAACCTCTCCTGGAAAAATGCGCGGAACTGCACATGCCCATCAGTATCCATATTGCGGAAGATGAATGGATGTATGAAAAGCCCGACTCTACCAATGATGGAATGATGAACGCAGCTACATGGCATGTGAATATGAATGAGAAAGGAAAATTAGGCCACGATGAATTAATTAAATCTTTTGAAAATGCGGTGCGCGACAATCCCAAAACCACTTTTATAGCATGCCATCTTTTAAACTCTTGTTCTAATTTAAAAGTGTTAGGCGATATGCTCGATAAATATCCCAATCTATATGCAGATATTGCAGCGCGCTATGCGGAAATTGCACCTGTGCCTCGTTATGCTGCGGCCTTCATTACAAAATACCAGGACAGGTTATTGTATGGAACAGACAATGATCCCGAAGAAAAAATGTATAAAACGACCTTTAGAATATTGGAAACAGCGGATGAGCATTTTTATGAAAGGGACATGTTTAATTATCATTGGCCCTTATATGGCTTGCATTTGTCAAAAGGGGTATTAGAAAAAATATATAGGAAGAATGCAGAAAAAATTCTAAATAATAAATAACATCTTTGGAGGTTTAGTAAATTATTTTTTTAAATCACAAAATACTAATCCGCGAAGAATAAAATATAATGCAATAATGAAAAGTAAAATAGTTTTAGCAGTTATTTGTTGTTTTGCTGCCTTTGCAACATCAGCGCAGACGGTTATCAATAATAAGAATCTTCAGATTGTAGTAAATAATGATCTTCAAACAAAAACCAATTCTACATTCGCTGATGCAAAACCGTTAATGAATAATTTTTCATCATCAGAATATATCGAAACAAAATATTTTACTTCAAAGCTTTTCCATCTTTCTAAAAAAGAAAAAAATCTAATTCATGATGCGGCAGGGGATGGGACAGAATATAAATTTTATGGAATGGATAATTCCAATAAAATGGAAAAAATTCTTTTCGTAAAAACCTATGACAATTTTCCGGATGCTGCTTATATTACTGTAAAATATATTAATCATGGACAAAGAGATTTGCCTGTAATTAAGTGGGTGAATAGTGAATACCGTATAATACCATCAACTGATTCAACAAAATTCTGGAGTTTCCAGGGTAGTTCGCATGCAGACAGGCGCGATTGGATACAAAAAGTAAACCCCGGCTTTTATGAAAAAAATTTTATGGGAATGAATGCATCTGATTATGGTGGCGGCATTCCTGTAATCGATCTTTGGAGAAAAGATGAAGGCATCGCAATTGGTAACACAGCGACGGTGGCTAAACTTGTTTCTTTGCCAATAGATTTTGATAAATATTCGCCCACTGCTAAAATTAGCATAGAATATAATTACCCTGAAAAAGAGATTTTAAAACCCAACGATACGTTGAGCACCTTTGAAACTTTTATAAGTGTGCACCAGAAAGATTGCTTTGCAACGCTAAGAGACTTTTCAAAATACATGCAAACAAAAGGCATCAAACCCGCGCCGGAAGAGCCTGCGGCTTACGAACCTATCTGGTGTGCCTGGGGATATGAAAGAGATTTTACCCTCAAGGAAATTTTAAATACGCTGCCTAAAGTAAAAGAGCTGGGCATTAAATGGGTGGGACTTGACGATGGTTACCAACAGGCTGAAGGCGACTGGCATACTAATAAAAAACATTTTCCCGGAGGCGATGCCGAAATGAAAGCTTTTGTTGATAGTATTCATGCCCAGGGTATGAAAGCCGTTCTTTGGTGGGCACCGATGGCAGCAGATCCGGATAGTAAAGTTTTAAAAGAACATCCTGGTATTCTTTTGGAACAAAAGAATGGCGCGCCTCAATTTATCACCTGGTGGAATTCTTATTATATGTCACCAACTGACAGCTTGGTAATAAGTGAAACAAAGAAAACGGTAAAACTTTTTTTGCAGGATTGGGGTTTTGATGCTTTAAAATTAGACGGACAGTTTATGAATGCCTGTGCACCGGATTATGGTGGCCACAACCTTGCTTATCCTGAACAAAGTTTTGAAAAAATGCCGCTATTATTTAAAGCGATTTATCAGACTGCAAAAAGTATTAAGCCCGATGCTGTGGTTGAATTTTGCCCTTGTGGGGATGTAATGGATTTCTATCACATGCCGTACGCCAATCAATTTGTGGCAAGTGACCCGGAAAGCAGTTGGCAAGTGAGGCTGAAAGGTAAGGTTTACCACGCGTTGATGCCAAACACAGCTTATTTTGGAGACCACGTAGAGTTAACAGACACCAGGAAAGATTTTGCTTCACAGGTTGGAGTCGGAGCCGTGCCGGGAACAAAATTTGTTTGGCCTGCAACAGGAGTGAAAAGTAAAGATGAAAATTTATTAACTCCTGAAAAAGAAAAATGGTTTAAGCATTGGATTGAAATTTATAATGAGAAAATGCTAAGTAAAGGAATATACCGGGGAGATTTATATGATATAGGTTATGATATTCCTGAAACGCATTGCATACAAAAAGGAGATACTATGTATTATGCTTTTTATAATCCTGATTTTAAAGGGACTGTTCAATTACGAGGTTTAAACCCGAATAAAAAATACAAAGTGTATGACTATTTTAATGATAGAAATTTAGGGATTGTTAATGGAAATCATCCGGTCCTTAAAATTAATTTTGAGCAATTCCAGGTAATTGAATTAACACCGCTGGCACCCTAGGCATTTTTTAGTTCTCATAACGCGGATTAAAAGCTACATTACCTTTCTACCTTTTTCTTGTAAAGAGTACAGGAGTGAAAGTATGATGGATACAAAAAAAAGCCTCGGTAGAAACCAGGGCGATCTTGCTTGATTATGAGAATGACTTTATATGGTCAGTTATCAATCATTGATTGCAGTATTGGTTCCTTTTCGATTAATTTTTTAAATAGCACCATCTGGTTCCCCGCTCTAACGAAATTCTGTCCTTCATACTTTGAACCATAATAGACATCATCATTAAGATAATCGGTAATAAACCGGATGGCTTGCATGTAGATCATAAATTTGCCAGAGTAAATGAAATGCCGCTTTTCTTTTTCGTTTAATTCAGTTTTCATCTGGCTCATGTAGCCATCCCAAATGGATTTGAAATATTCTTCTCTTATCCCTATTTTAGAAAAATCTTTTTCTTCTTCATTTACAGGTGAAAGATAGGTGCGCATCATGTCGCCTACATCACTAATAAAATATCCCGGCATTACTGTATCCAGATCAATTACGCACAAACCTTTATCATCATTATTAAACAACACGTTGCTGATCTTTGTGTCGTGATGAGTAACCCTCAATTTGAAGGAAGGGTTTTGTAAAATATTTTCGTAAGTGTCAACAATATCTTTATGTGATTTAATGAATTCTACCAATTCATTTGCCTGTTGTAATCGTTGCTTATTTTTTGTTTTTAAAGCTCCCAGAAACTGCTGATAACGTAATCTTAGATTGTGAAAATCGGGCAACGTAATTTGTAATTGTTCTATGGGAAAATTTGAAAGTAATTTTGTAAATTGACCAAACTGTTTCGCAGCTTCAAATGCCTGTTGGGGCTTTTCAACAGTTGCAATTGTATGCGAATTTTTTATGAAAGGCATAAGCCTAAAATATCCCTGGCCATCCACCTTAATCATTTCATCCTGCACTTTGGTTTTTAAAGGAGCAACAAAAAAATATCCTGAATTGGTTTTATTTAAATATTTCTCAATCAGACTTACGTTAGAGGCAATGGAAAAGGGTTTTCTAAAAATACTATCATTTACTTTTTGTAAGATATAATCCTTATGCGAATTTTTAATATGCCATGTCGAATTAATAAGACCACCGTGTATTTTTTCGATGTCTACATTATTCCTTGATAAGCCATATGCAAAAAGAACTTTATCCGAGGGTTCCATTCGTTGTTTTTAGATACCAAACTTAGCCTACAAAAATGAAACATGTAAACGCAAACGGTTGTTTTAATTATTTAAAAGTTGATGACCAATGCATAAAGGTTAATATAAGATTAGAATGAAAGGAGCAAGTTTTTTCAAAAATTTTGCAATGGTAGATGAACAAAAAGCTCAATCTGGAAACCTGATCGCCATTTCGAAGAATAGAAATTTGCTTATTTTCTTTGTTTACTGCAACAACTCTAAAACTTACTTTTTATTTACTACCAGTTGGCCTTCAATAATTATATTTTGATATTCAGTTTTTAGTGAGGAATCTTTTTGCTTTTCAAAAAGGTCGAACAAAATTTCTGTTGCTTTTTTTGCCTGTTCATAAGGAAATTGTTCAACTGAAGCAAGCGGTGGATGTTCAAGATAATGTGTAATAGGAAGATTGGCATAACTAACGAAGCAAATGTCTCTATTGATCTTCAACTTGATATTCCTTGCGTATTGAATGGCATCCAAAGCTACATAGTCGTTAATCGTCACAACAGCGGTGGGAGGTTTTTTGAGCTTAAGCAATTTCTGCATTGCTTCAAAAGTTTTTTCTTGTGTCAGGTCTGTGGATTCGAGCAGCGACAAATCAATTTTAATTCTTTTCTTTTTTAAAACCTCCATGTAAGCATTCGTCCTGTCGTTGCAGGATTTCATCTCCTCTGGCCCATTAATAAGTCCAACCCTTCGGTGTCCTCTTTTAATCAAAAATTCGATTGCTTGCCGGGTTCCTGAAAATATATCAGAGGAAACTTTGTGAACATCCGGGAGGGCTGGAACGCGGTCAAAGAATACGATCGGAATATTATAACGGCCCATTTTAAGCAGGTGATCATAATTTTCTGTACGCTTTGAAATAGAAACAATCAATCCATCTACCCGCTGATTTTTCATCGCGTTAATAATTTGTTTTTCCTGTTCCACATCATCATGTGATTGGCCGATAAGTACACTGTATTTATTCTGCTTCGCCACATCTTCAATTCCATTTATCGCCTGCGAAAAAAAATCTTCCTTCAAATTAGGAAGTATAACACCGATGGTATTAGTCTTTTGTTGTTTAAATAACAGGGCCGTTTGATTCGGTTCATAATTCAATTCTTTAGCCAACTTATGAACCTGCGCGGTAGTTCGCAAACCAATGCTCGGATGATTATGCAAAGCCCTTGAAACAGTTGAAACTGAGAAGTTCAAACGGGTAGCAATTTCTTTAAGAGTAGTTATTTTATTTTCCATAAAACCTGAAAGCAGTGTTAGCACAAATTACGATAAAATGTTTTTAGGGAAACAAATTATTTGTATCACAATCTCACTACAATTTGTAGTAATATTTAAACACTCGCCTCATTTCGTGAAAATATTTTTAAAAATAGAGCAAACGATTGCGTAGCAATTTCAAACGTTTGCGTAAATTTTTTTGCCACCACTGAGTTGAAGGAGTGCAGCATTTAGAAAAAAAAGTTGTCTCTTTATTGAAACATTGCTTGATTAAACAGGAACAATTATTAGCGAAATCACGGAATTAAAAAACAGCCCGAGTTTAAAGAATCGCAGGAGGAAGCTTTTTAAAAGGGTTGTAAAGATTTGAGGATACAAGACTAATCGAATTGGGGAGTGATCTGAGCAAAATAATACGACAAAAAGCTGAAGTACTTTGAGACATAAAAGTAACTGAAGCAATACGGTTTCATCAGGCTCTAATCTAAAACAACCAAACGAAACAAAATCATGAAAAAAATGTTTAGCTGTAATTCACTGCGGGGACCAAAAAATCGACTGAACCCAATCCGCTTAGCAAAGACGATGACCGCTTTGCTATTGTTGATAGCATGTTTAAGTGCTGACGCAGCTCGGAAGGTGCCGTATACGTTTGGCAAATTATCAATAGCCGTTAAAGGAACAGTAACAGATTCAGCTAACGGAAGTCCATTGATAGGTGCGAGTATCAAGTTGAAAGGAAGTTCTATTGGAACGACTACTGATGAAAATGGAAAATTTAGTCTGAATGTACCGGCAGATGGTGTATTGGAAGTTAGTTATACAGGATATGGCTCGAAAGAAATTCCAATAAATGGCAGAACAAACCTTGATATTACATTGGCGTCAAGCGCCACTGAGTTGGAACAATTGGTGGTTGTAGGTTATGAAAAGCAAAGAAGAAAAGATTTAACAGGCGCAATTTCAACAATTAGTGCTAAAGACTTGGTTATGTCTTCTGCCCCAGACATTGGTCATATGCTGGAAGGCAAGATTCCCGATTTATACATTCAGCAGAATAGTGCTCAGCCGGGAGGTGGATTAAACTTATTGATAAGAGGAGGTGGATCTATTAATGCAAGTAATGCTCCACTAATTGTCATAGATGGTTTTCCTATTTCTGATATTCAGCAACCGGGTTCAGGAGGATATTATAATGGTGGAACTTTTAGTGTTCTAAATTCTTTAAATCCTAACGACGTCGAATCCGTAACCGTTTTAAAAGATGCCAGCGCAACAGCAATTTACGGTTCACGGGCGGCAAACGGGGTAATACTCGTAACCACAAAAACCGGTCATTCGGGAAAACCAACCGTTCGTTATTCAGCAGATTATTCTGTTCAGCCATACGTCAATAAATTTAAAGAACTTTCGCTTAGTCAATGGATGCAGGTTTATAATGATGCTGCCTGGGAAAACTGGTTGTGGACCAATCAGGTTCAACCCTGGGGACCGAATTCTATCCAGGATGCACAGGCACATCCGGTAGCCGGCCAATATTCACCCTACTTTTCTCAAAAAGCAATTGACAATGTGGGTCCGGGAACAGATTGGGTGGGACTTGTTACCAGAACAGGTAGTACAATGCAACATAATGTGTCAATATCCGGAGGAAGTAATACAGTTAAATACTTCTTATCCGGCAACTATTATGATCAAAAGGGTGTAGTAAAAAACTCTGAACTTAGCCGAATTTCTTTTAGATCTAATTTTGATATTAAGTTAAGTAAGATTTTGACCTTAACCACCTCTCTCAGTGAAAGCCGGATTAATAATGATAATACACAATTAGGCGATGCACCCTATGAACAATCAGGTATTTTAACGGCTGCGCTGCAACAAGGACCACAAATCAGGGCAAAAGATGAAAATGGTAATTACCCGGTGAATCCTCTTGTGGCCACACAACCTAATCCATTAGGATTACTTACGATCACAGATAAGGGGAAAATAGATAAGACTTTATTCAATTCATTTTTATCCATTGAACCTACAGAACACTTAAGTATCAAATTAGGTGGAGGACTTGAAAGAGGTGTTGCCAAGAGAGGCAATTATGTACCGACTACTACTGTAACCGGATCAGAACAGAATGGAATAGCAAATTTTGCAGAAACAGAAACAAATCATTATCTGCTTCAGGCAACAGCAGATTACAAAAGAACATTTGCAGAAGTGCATGCCGTGGATGTACTGATTGGTGCTTCTGATGAAAAATTTATAGATGACGGCAGCAATGAAAACGTATCTAATTTTATTACTGATGCATTTCTAATGTATAATATGGGTGCAGGTACCGGTTCCAAGACAGTCGGTTCCTCTCACATTGAAAATGAAATAGCTTCCTATTTCGGACGACTGAATTACAGGTATAATGATAAATATTATTTTACATTTACCATGCGTGCTGATGGTTCAAGCGTTTTTGCACCGGGACATAAATGGGGATATTTTCCTTCCGCAGCACTTGCCTGGGATATTACCAGGGAGAATTTCTTTACACCTTTAGCAAATCAGATATCTCAACTTAAGCTGCGGGTAAGTTATGGTCAAACAGGTAACGCTTCTATCGGAACAAATGCTTATGCAGCTTATGCAGCTTTTCCCGCTTACTTGTCTGGAGATAATGAAATAGAAATAGGAGTAGCTCCCAATAAATTAGAGAACCCGGATTTAACATGGGAAACAACAACCGAAACTAATATAGGTCTTGATTATTCAATTTTAGGCGACCGGATTAGCGGTTCGTTGGATTTCTATAATAAAGTAATCTCAAATCTATTGGCAACTGAACAACTTGATTCGTATCAGACAATCAGTTCTGTAACAGGTAATATAGGAGAAACCCAAAGTAAGGGATTTGGATTGTCAATAACTACAGTTAATATAAAACGTAAAGATTTCACATGGCGCACAAGGCTTTCTCTTTCCAGGTTTTATAATACATGGAAGGAACGGGGACCCAACTGGAAACCATCAGTTTATCAAAGTGTAAATGATCCTATTAATGCCCGGTATATTCTAAAATCTGGTGGGATTTACCAGGTAGGACAAAAGCAACCGGCTGCGCAGCCTGAATTAGTTCCCGGTCAGATAATAATTCAAGATATCAATGGGTATGTTCGGGATGCTAACGGAAACCCGGTAGTTGATGCTAATGGCCGGTTCGAATTAACAGGAAAATCGGACGGCAAGATTGATGATGCAGATTATGTCCTCGACGGCACTTCCGATCCAAGCTATACCGGAGGGCTACTTAATATTATAACTTATAAAAACTTTACACTAAACATTAGCTTCAATGCTATGTTTGGTCGCAGAATGGAAGATCCGAATTTTATGCTTCGTGGTCGCAATGCTTATCAGATTTTTCAAAGCGGACTTAATGACCTAACCACCGTTTTCAACCGGTGGACTCCCACTAATCCTTCGACTACCCAACCTAGTACTTACCAGGATTGGTCGCCTTATGGTAATGGAGATTTTTTCCTTCAAAAGGCTTGGTTTATCAGGTTACAGGATGTTTCACTTGAGTACAATCTTCCATCCAAATGGTTCAAAGGAGTATTTAACCAGGCTGGAGTCCATGTTGCTGCGAATAATTTATTTTTAATAACTCCCTATAAAGGAGTGGATCCCGAAACGGATTCTTATGCGGCAGCTTATCCAAATATGAGTACCTATACTTTCGGTATTAATTTACAATTCTAATTATTTAAAAGAGTGTTTATTATGAAAAATATATTTTTATCTATTTTCCTTGCTTTTTTACTGGCAGGTTGTAGTAAAGATCTAAAGCCCGTTGATTATTCGGCTATTAATCCAAACAATTTTCCTCAAAACTATAAGGATGTGCAGGCGATGGTGAATGCGTGTTATTATCCATTGAGAGGTGCATGGTGGGATGGAATCAATTCTACTTCAGAACGAGGTTTGATGATGATAGAAGATGCACAAACCGGAATTCTATTTGGATTCTTCGGGCAACAGCAAGCGGCAACTACTATGAACTATACTCCGAATACTGACGGAATCACTTATTTCTATGATGCATTTCATAGCAAGATCAGTATGATGACTTCCTATATTGATATTATTCAGAATGCTCAAATAGAAATCACAGACGCAGAAAGGCAACTGGCTATTGCAGAAATCAGGTGTGCACGAGGACTACTTTGTTACGATTTATATGACTTATATGGACCCTTGGTAATTGCTCCTTTAAGTGCTCTTCAAAATCCTTTGCAGGCGCAGCCTTTAGCAAGATTAAGCAACGATTCAATGGTTAATTATATCCAGGATGATTTGCAAGCCGCTGTTCAGGGATTACCTAAACCACCGCAGGCAGAATATGGTAGATTTAGTACAGGACTTGCCCGGATGATTTTAATACGGTTATACCTGCATGAGAAAGATTGGGCCAAAGTCTCTGCGCAGTGTGACACAATAATCAATAATAATTACTATCAACTTGATCCTGATTATGTAGGAATGTGGGATCTAAATGGTGCAAAGAATAGTCCCGAAGTAATTTGGGCAATCCCCTGCGATTATAATGGTACCAGCGAAAATCAATGGCAAATGATGACACTTCCGGCAAACTATCCCGGTTATCCTGGATGGGGAACTATTCAAAGTACCTGGTGGTTTTACAATAGTTTTGAGCCAAATGATGTGAGGAAAACGATGCTAATTACAAGTTATACAGGAACTGATGGCGTAACCTATGATAAGAATAATCCCGGGTTAAATTTGAATTACGGCCCTCTTCCATTGAAAATAAATGCGGATGCTCACAGGACAACTCCTTATACTACCGTAGATATTATTGAATACAGGTATGCAGATGTTCTTCTCTCAAAAGCAGAAGCAATCGCTAATATCAATGGTGCTCCCACACAGGAAGCTATGGATTTAGTAAATAAGATCCGTGAAAGAGCCGGACTTCAGGATCATCAATTGGCAGATTACAGTTCTTTACCTGACTTTATTGATATGCTTCTTACCGAAAGGGGACACGAATATTGGTGTGAAAACGGGCAATATCGCGCGGATTTAATCAGGTACGGAAAATTAGTTGGGCGTGTGAAAGCGATTTCGGGTTCACAATATGCACAGGACTATAAAACTTTATTTCCTTTTTCCTTACAAAATATTATTGAAGGTAAAGGCAAGTTTATTCAAAATCCTGGCTACGATTAATCAATAAAAAAGCAGGAATCTAAAAATCAATAGACTATCATTTAATAATCATAATGATCATGAGAAGTAAAATAATACCGGCTGTTATTGGCATAATGCTTATCGCCAGCAGTTGTAAAAAGGAAAAAACAAACACCGGAAATCTTAAGGCGGTATTCAGTTATTCAGTAAGTGGTTTCGTGGTAAACTTCACCAATTTTACGGATTTTACCAATTATACAGGGCCTTATCCTACTTATAGTTGGGATTTTGGAGACGGAGATTCCTCCTCAGCTGCATCCCCATCACATATTTATAGCAAAAAAGGAAGCTACGTCGTTACATTGAAAGCAAGTAAAGGTGATGAAGTAAGTACCTTTTTTGATTCTGTAAATGTGATCGGTCCACACATTACTACTGATGGAGATTTTTCCGATTGGGATCATGTTGAATATACTTACGTTTCTCCGGATTCAAGTGGCGGATCTGATCTGCTTGCAATGAAAGCTTTTGTGTACGGAGACAGTCTTTATTTTTATGTAGAAGGCGTATCGGGAATGATGCAAAATGTCACTCACTTTTATTTTGATACGGATAAAAATCCTTCAACCGGCTACATGACCTCAGATTACTCAGCAGGTTCAGGAGCAGAATATTTATATGAAGGAGATTTTTATTGGTGGGGCTCAATAAGTAAATATTCAGGAACCGGAACAGATTGGACCTGGAGCACGAGCTCTGATTTCGGATTGGGAGCCTCCTTTTCACCGATAACTCCTTTGGGTAACGGACGTGACGCTATTGAATTTGCTTTTGCAAAATCGGCGCTGGGTAATGTCAAAAATAGTGTCGGTTTTGCCGTCAATGATTTAGACGCCGGTTGGAATGTTATAGGCGCGCTTCCTGCCAAAGGACAGGATACTTCTAAATTTATTCAAATTGAATTTTAAGTGATGGAGGCACGAGAAACCCCTTGTTGATTTCCGGCGCTATTATTAATGATAAAGATTATTATGAAGAAATTAAATGTATTGTTTTTTGTTCTTTTACTGGTATGTTCTTGTAATAAGAATGGGAAAAACAACAATTCCACGGACGATTCTAATTCCCAAAAAATAAGTTTCCAGGAAAGTACAGAAGATTTTGCCAATCCGGAAAGAGGATTTTATCGGTATGCCTCTACAAATACGAGCAGTTTTCAACCACTGAATAAAAATACATTGCTATCCTATCGTTCCGGAGCCACTGTTCCCGGTTCTCAGAACAAATTCTTTAGCAGTCTTGTATTTAGAAACTACATTTTGGACAATTTTAAGACCGGTCCGCTTTCCGAGGATTTTCTCAACAAAATGAAGCAGGATTTTGATATTGCCCGTGAAGCTGGTGTAAAACTGATTCTTCGGTTTAGTTATACAAATGATACTCATGGTGGTTGCGGTACTGGTAGTATTTGCCCACCTTATGGTGACGCTCCATTGTCTGTTATTTTAGCCCAGATATCACAACTGAAACCCATTCTTCAAGACAATGCGGACGTAATAGCCTGCGTACAGGAAGGATTTGTAGGAATATGGGGAGAAGGATATTATAGTGATTATTTTGGTGATGCGTCTCCAAGTGGCAATCAGGGCGACAAATTGCTGGATAGTAATTGGGACGCACGTAATAAATTATTGAAAGCATTACTGGATGCCGTACCAAAAGATAGAATGATACAGGTGCGATATCCTCAACTTAAACAGCGTTTTGTTTATGGCATAGCCGCACCAATCACTTCCGATGCGTTAACCGGCCAACGAAGCTTTTACAGGAGAAGATAAAGCGCGTATAGGATTTCATAATGATTGTTTTTTGGCTGATGTTTCTGATGAAGGAACGTACCAGGATTATGGCAATAATAATTCGCCTGCCTCTTTGGATGAAGGAACGATCAACACTTTAAGAAGTTATGTTTCCGCCGATAGTAAATTTGTAGCGGTTGGAGGAGAATCATGTACCAATTCTGCAAAAAGTCAATGTGATCCTGCAGGAACTGCCCAGACAGAAATGGCAACCTTTCATTATAGTTTTTTGAATGGTGAATATAATCCTGATGTAATTGCCAACTGGGCCAACGGAGGCTGCCTTAAAACCATTAAAAATGATCTGGGCTATCGCTTCGTCCTGGAAGATGGAACATTTCCTTCCACAGTCAGCTCAGGCGGAAAGTTGCCATTTACTCTAAACTTAAAAAATGTCGGTTATGCTTCACCGTATAACGAGCGTCCTGTACAATTAATTTTAAGAAATTCCACAAATTCTCAAACAGTGGTTCTTAATTTAAATACGGATATAAGAAAATGGTTTTCTGGAGAAATTTCAATTAAAGATTCACTTACATTGCCCGCTTCTATATCTGCAGGTACTTACGAATTGCTATTGAATTTCCCTGATAAATATGCTTCAATAGCACAACGGCCGGAATACAGTATCAGATGTGCAAATTCTGATGTTTGGGAATCTTCTACCGGATACAACAAACTGAATTGTTCTATCGAGGTAAAATAAAAAAGTTGAGAATTTGTTTGTTTGCTGTAATTAATAATTTTTTCAATGAATCACGATTCATTGTTTGTTATACCGCTTTAAAATCCTAACGTCGTCCTTAAGATCACTATTATATAATAGTGGCTTTGTAAAATTGTGTTGTAAATATGAGGAAATGTATAATTTTTTTTTCCTGCATCATCATTGGGTTTTCAATGAAAGCAAATGCTGCAGAAAGAGATACGACTATCCAGCTTTTACAAAATGAATATTGGTGGGGCGGCTCAGTTATTTTTGGTACAGAAATGCCTTTTGGCAATAAGCAGTTTTCGTTTAATCTTTCAAATCACACCGGAAATCAAAACGCGCCCATTTTAATATCTAATAAAGGAAGATGGGTTTGGAGCGAAAAACCTTTCGCTTATTCGTTCGATCAAGATTCTTTACAAATAAGTGATATAATTGGAAATATTCAAATGGGTGTAGCGGGTAAAGATTTGAAATCGGCCTATAATTTTTGTTCTCAAAAATTTTTTCCTACCTCAGGAGAATGGGTCGATTCTCTGCTCATTACATCACCGCAATACAATTTATGGATTGAATTAATGTACAATCCAACACAGAAGTTGGTACTCAAATATGCGCATGATGTATTGGAAAATAATTTGCCGGCAGGTGTCTTAATGATTGACGACAATTGGACCAAATATTACGGTGAATTCGATTTTGATAAAGAAAAATTCCCTGATGCAAAGTCTATGGTTGACGATCTTCATCAAAAAGGATTTAAAGTAATGGTGTGGGTTTGTCCTTTTATAAGTCCTGATAGTAAAGAATTCAGAGAGTTGGAAGAAAAGCGTTATTTGCTTTTAGACAGGGGCGAAAATGATACGGCAACGTGGGGAAACAAAGAACTTCAGCCATTAATTATAAATTGGTGGAATGGATATAGTGCCTGCCTCGACTTAATGAATCCCGGTGCCGTAAAATGGTTGAAGGATAAATTAAATTCTCTTCAAACTACCTATGGGATTGATGGATTTAAATTTGATGCAGGTGATGCGGTATATTACAGCAGTCCTGATTTGGTTTCTTATAAAAAAGCATCAGGTAAAGAACAATGCCGCCTCTGGGGTGAAGTAGGTTTGGATTATAAATTAAATGAGTATCGTGCCATGTCGAAAATGGGCGGCCAACCTTTGGTGGAGCGTCTTCGGGATAAATCACATACGTGGGAAGCTTTGCAATCATTGATACCAAATACGATCGCGCAACAATTGGACGGATACACATTTACCTGTCCAGATATGATTGGAGGTGGGGAATTTACTTCTTTTCTTCCGGGAAAAGTTATCAACCAGGATTTAATTGTCCGTTCTGCGCAATGCCACGCTTTAATGCCAATGATGCAATTTTCAGTAGCTCCGTGGCGGATATTGGATTTGACACATTTGGATGCAGTAAAAAAAGCAGTGAGAATTCGTCAACAGCACGTTCCCTATTTGATGAACGTATTTGCAAACTCAGTGAAAACAGGAGAGCCGGTATTAAGACCTTTGGAATATAATTTCCCTCATGAAAATTTGGCGGAAATAAAAGATGAATTCATGATAGGAGAAACACTGTTAGTCGCACCGGTTGTTACAGAAGGTTTTGAGAGAAAAGTAGTATTACCAAAAGGCAAATGGAGATATAATAATAAAACGATTACAGGCGGTAAAACGATAACATTCAAAGTGCCTTTAGATGAACTGTTGTTTTTTGAATTAATAAAGGATTAGAGGTTTTTGATTCCTTAGCCTGGCTTCATTAAACAGAAAAATTTATGAAATCCTTCTGCAATAAAAGTATTCTCATTCTCACAACTGTTTTATTTTCTTTTTGGGGCAAACAGGTTTTTGCAAAGCCACAAAGTGATTCTAATCTCATCCGGGTTGAATTTATTGACGCTGTAAATCCAGTAAATAAATTTATTGAAATTCCAGTGGTAAATCGAAGTGTTACTACTGATGGACGAATCAGCACTTTTGAAAATTCTCATTACAGAGTAACGATTCATGAAATTGATCGTGGCTATTTTACAGAAATAAATGGTGAATTGGAAAACCTGCTGGATGGAAATTCATGCTTAACGCTTCGGATTAGTTTTCCCGAAAAAGGTAAAATATGGAAATGGTATCGCGGATTACAGACGTCCGAAGTTATGGAAAGCGATGTTCCCTATTATGATACGATTTCCGCAAGAACAATGATGCCACCGGACGGCGCTTTTAACGGAAAAACATTATCAGATGGTGGTTATGGCGACAGAGTCGGCCAGGGAACAATATCTTTTTACCCGTTAAACGCAGTAAGCATAGATGGAAAAGGAGAGAGCCTTGGTATTGATTTATCAACACCAATAGTGTATCGTTTAGGAGCATCTACAAATGAAGGTCTGTTTGCAGAATTTGATATCGCTACAAGCCCGCTAACTGTAAAATTTCCAAACCGTGCTTTCTTTAAATTGAGCCATTTTAATTTTGATGATAGTTGGGGAATGAGAGCGGCTTTGAAAAATTACTACAATATTTATCCGCAAGCATTTAAGAAGAGAGTGGTTAATGAAGGAATCTGGCTTCCTTTTACCCCGTTGCGTTCCATTCCTCATTGGGAAGATTTTGGCTTTGCTTTTCATGAAACATCGTGGAATACAAAAGATGAAAAAGACGGGATGAAATTGCCCACAATTACTTCTGACAAAGGAACCGGCGTGTTTAGTTTTCAATACACGGAGCCCTGGGATATTCAATTGCCCATTAAAAATAAAAACCTCTCTTATGATTCAATTGTAAAAGGAAATATGATTCCGGATCAGCAGCTTGAGTATATTAAAAACAGTGTGACGGAAGATAAAAATGGCCGCTGGCAAATAAGACGACTTGAAACTCCCTGGTTTACCTCGGGCTGGGCAATGAGCATCACAACAAACTGTGATCCTGAATTGAGCGGATTTAACCGGTACCAATATGTACGAAACACAGAAGTAAATCCTGCGATAAAATTAAACGCTGATGGAGTTTATTTTGATTCTATGGAGTGGAACTGGCATCACGATTTGAATTACCGTTCCGAACATTTTAAATATATAAATGCGCCGCTTACGTTTTCAAAAGATGTGGGAAACCCTGCAATATGGAATTTTACTTCTGAATTTGCCTTCATGAAAAAAATTGCTGACGAAATGCATTCACAGGGAAAATTGGTGATGGGAAACGGACATGCGTGGAATCCTTTTGCCGCTGCTAATCTTGACCTTTTTGGAGCGGAACTCAATTGGTATTCTTCTGATGATCACAATACCGATGCTCTTGATTTTAAACGTGCCATTTCATTTCAAAAACCAATTGTTTTTTTGTTGAACGAAGGTTTAAATGACACCGCCTTCACCAAATATCCTTACGTCGGCTATCGGATTTATTTTGAAAAATTATTGGCTTACGGCTTTTTCCCTTCTTTCTTTAGTACCAATGCTTCCTCTGATCCGTATTGGCAGGATAAACAAAAGATCGAAAATGGACGGCCCTTTTTTAAAAAATATATTCCGATTATTAAAAAAATAGCTGCTGCAGGTTGGCAGCCCGTTACCTTTGCCCATGCAGCTTCTCCTTCTTTGAGGATTGAACGTTTTGGCGATTCTACGAATCTTTATTTTACTGTTAGAAATAACGGATCGAGAACTATAAATGCAAATCTGGTCATAGATTCACACCAACTTAGTATTTCTGAAAAAACGTCTGCAGTGGAGCTGGTTGGCGGCAAAGAAATAAAAATAGAAAACAATAAGTTAGATATAACAATCCCTGCAGGCCGTACGCAGGTTATTGAAATAAAATAAAAAAATAGAAATTTGTTTGTTGACTGAAATGAAAACAATGTAGACACCCCAAATGTCCTTAACCGTTGGCTTTAGGCTGATAGTCAGTTTGAAATTTATTATAATAAATCAACCATCATGAACAGAAAAGATTTTATCAAAAACACCGCTCTTGCCGGGGTGTCATTGTCTCTATTTCCAACGACAAATATTTTTGCTAGCGGCAAAGATTTTCCTAAAGTAAAACTTGCGATCATAGGTGTCGGCGCCCGTGGAAAGAATCACCTTGATTTGTTGCTTCGCAGAGATGATGTTGAGCTGGTTGCCATTTGCGATGTGGATGATCGGGTACTAAAAGAATCAAAAGAGATGATTAACAAAAGTGGCAAAAAGATGCCCGAGGTTTATACAGGAGATGATTATGCATGGAAAATAATGCTGGAGAAGGAAAAACTGGATGGAGTTATCATTGTTACTCCGTGGGAATGGCATAAACCTATGATCATTGGCGCTTTGGAAGCCGGACTAAAATATGTAGCATCGGAAGTGATTATAGGAATCACCTTGCAGGATCATTGGGATGTGGTAAAGGCGGCCGAGAAAAATAAGGCACATGTGATGATGCTTGAAAATGTTTGTTACCGGAGGGATGTAATGGCGGTTTTAAATATGGTTCGCAAGGGAATATTTGGAGAATTGACGCATCTGCAAGGCGGGTATCAACACGATTTAAGAGAAGTTTTGTTAAACGATGGATCTCATGTTTATGGGCACGGCGTTGAGTTTGGTGAGAAGGGCTTTTCTGAAGCACATTGGCGAACTGAACATTCTGTCCATCGAAATGCGGATCTTTATCCTACCCACGGTATTGGTCCGATTAGCCAATTTATTAATATCAATCGTGGCAACCGCTTTACATCTCTTTGTTCTTTTTCTTCAAAAACAAGAGGACTTCATAATCACATCGTGAAGGTTGGGGGAGAAGATCATCCGAACGCAAAAGTGAAATTCAAAGCGGGCGATGTCATTACCACTTCAATCAATTGCTCTAATGGTGAGACGATTTTATTACAACATGACACTTATTCTCCGCGCCCTTATTCATTAGGTTTTCGTGTACAGGGTACTGAAGGGTTGTGGATGGATGTTAATGACAGTATTTATATCCAGGACAAATCTGCCAAAAACGATCAGTGGGACAAGGCTCACAGTTGGTTTGACAAATATGATCACCCGTTATGGGCCAGGTGGAGCAAAGAAACGAAAGGTGCAGGTCATGGAGGTATGGACTTTTTTGTAATTCACGCATTTGTGGAATCAATAAAAAGACAAACTCCAACGCCAATGGACGTTTATGATGCAGCCGCATATAGCTCAATTACTCCACTAAGTGAACAATCAATCACTTTAGGAAATCAAACGGTGGAAGTTCCGGATTTTACTGAGGGACAATGGATGTATCGTAAACCAGTCTTTGCTTTGAATAATGAGTTCTAATCACTTCAATAACTCATTCACACATTAATACGACGTCCCGTATTCGGAACGTATTGTTGGAAAGAGATTTGAAGCTTCCGTTGATTTCACTGTTCGAAAGTTTTTAGTCCCATCTTATAACCCACATAACTAAAAAAAGAATGACAAAATACGAGGGAATTAATATTGAATAAGCAATTTGCGGATGCTGAGGGTAATTATCAGCCAAGGTTCCAAAAATCATTGGCAGTTGAGCGCCGCCTGCGATTGACATCACCAATAAATAGAAACCAAGTTTCGTAAAACGACCCAGTCTGTTCAATGCGAGTGGCCAGATGGCGGGCCACATAAATGAATTGGATAGTCCCAGCAAAGTAATTAAAATAACCGATGTTATCTCCTGTGGTAAACAAAGCGCCAAACAAAAAACGAACGCCGTTACGGTACATAACTGCAAAGCTTTTCTTTGTGAAAGATATTTTGGAATAAGATTTATGCCAAATAATATAACCGAAGACATGAAAATTAGTGTATAAGAAGTAAAATATTGGTAGGTGGCTAT
>CAWEQV010000033.1:0-47668 GCA_963811285.1 uncultured Chitinophagaceae bacterium
TTCTTCCTTTCTTCTCTCCTATTTTTGTTGAAAATAAATTGGATGTTTCAAAATAAGATTGTTGTAATAACCGGGGGAACCGATGGTATTGGAAAAGCGCTTGTTGAAGAATTCCTAAATCTCGGCGCTACTGTTGCTACGTGCTCAAGAACTGAAGAAAAATTATCTGCATTAAAAACAGAATTTGAAGGAAAAAGTTTGTTTACTATGGCGGCAGATGTGAGCAAAGAAGAAGATTGCAAAAATTTTATTGAAAAAACATTGGAGAAATATCAAAGATAGATGTGCTTATCAACAATGCCGGAATTTCTATGCGCGCGCTTTTTAAAGATACCGAATTGAGTACTTTAAAAAAAGTGATGGATATTAATTTCTGGGGCACCGTTTATTGTACCAAATTTGCCTTGGATTCTATCATTGAAAATAAAGGAACAATCGTAGGAGTTTCCTCTGTGGCGGGTTACAGGGGACTTCCGGGAAGAAGCGGTTACAGCGCCAGCAAATTTGCGGTAAATGGCTGGCTTGAAGCGATCAGAACTGAATTGCTGGAAACAGGTGTAAATGTGATGTGGGTTTGCCCCGGTTTTACCAAATCAAATATCAGGAATGCGGCGCTAAATAAAAATGCGAAACCACAGGGAGAATCACCTTTGAAGGAAGAAAAATTAATGACCGCTGAAGAGGTCGCACAACATATAATCAAGGCAATCAAAAAAAGAAAACGTACGTTGGTATTAACTTTTACAGGAAAAGAAACGGTTTATATGAATAAGTTTTTTCCGTCACTGACTGATAAGCTCACCCACAAATTCTTTTTTAAAAATGGGGAACTGGTAAAATAATTTACAACCTATTTATTGAGTTTACCGGCGATTGCTTTTTTATTTAAATGATTAGAATTACTTTTCCGAAAATCAATTATCGCTTTAGCAAAACCGGATCAAAATAAAGGAATGGCTTTAATAACACTTACATCAGATATAGGGCGACAGGATTTTTTGACCGGTGCGGTAAAGGGACAATTATTACAAATCAATCCTGAATTTAAAATTATTGATATTTCGCATGAGCTTTCTCCATTCAATTATCCGCAGGCGGGGTATGTATGCCGAAACGCCATCAGGAATTTTCCTCCGGGCACTTTTCATATTGTGATGGTAAACCTGTTTGACAAAAGAAGAGAATCATTTGATTCTCGTAGAACATAACGGGCAATATATTGGTTGCGCTGATAATGGTTTAATTACAATGATACTTGAAGAAACTCCTCAAAAAATAGTGGCACTTCCACTGGATACTTCCAAACAAAAAAACACATTGAACTGCGCCAAAGTTTTTGGCGCCGCGTACCAAAATATTTTAGAAGGAAAAACTATTGAAGAATGTGGTGATCCTGAAATTTCTATCGAAGTAAAAAATCCGTTGCGGCCTTTGCGTGGCGAAAAATATATTGAAGGGCAAATCATTTTTATTGACAATTTTGAAAATGTAATTATCAATATCACCAAAGAAGAATTTGAGGAACAACGACGCGGCAGGAGTTTTAAAATTGTTTTTAAAAGAGATGAAATCATTGAGAAAATCAGTGAAACTTATGCAGATGTTCATGAGAGTGAAAAACTCGCTTTGTTCAATTCAGCTAATTATCTCGAAATAGCGATCAATAAAGGAAATGCCGCCGGTTTATTTGGTTTGGAAGGATATACGGATAACGTAAATAAACAAACGCAATACATGCAAAACCGCTTACTTTATCAAACGGTAAAGATTTATTTCGATTAATTTTTTACCTCAACAGGTTTCGCAGTTTTTATAAAAATTTGCAATAAATAGCCGAGAAGAATCACGAGTATAGCACCTATTAAATTCAGCCAAAGAAAGGAAATCACGTCAGCACGGTAAATAATAATTACAAATAGTTCCGCGATCATCGCGGCATAAAAAAGTGCGTTGGCCTTTATTTGTTTAAACCAAAAAGCAATCAAAAATATTCCCAGGATCACACCATAAAATAACGAGCCCAGAATATTTACTGTTTCAATCAAACTATTACCAAGGTTGCTGGCAAATTCGGCTACCAGGATGCAAAATATGCCCCAGCAAAAAGTATAAAATTTAGAAACCCGGTAATCCTGTTGCTCTGTCAGGTGCTTATTAAAAAATCTTTTATGAATATCGACAACCGTACACGATGACAAGCGCATTAAGTGCCGCCGCAATACTTCCCCACGCCGCAAGAAAGATAACTGCAATCAACAGGCCCACCAATCCTTTAGGCAAATAATCAATTACAAAATGAAGAAAAATATAGTTGGTATCGTTTACATCTTCATGAGGCAATGCCTTTGACAAAACAGCTTTGTATTCAGTCTTTATTTTGTTTTTTTCAAAATTATCCGTCGGTGAAATGGTTTTGTATTGGTTTTCCAAATTGACCAGTTCGCTTTTATAAACCGTATGCTTGGCACGCATCACTTGTGTTTCATTAAAATAAACCGGTGCTTTATGATATTGGTAAAAAGAAAAAACAAGAACCCCAATCATCAAAATCAAAAACTGCATCGGCACTTTTACCATTCCGTTCATCAACAAACCTAATTTTCCCTGGCGATTGTTTTTTGCTGTAAGGTATCTTCCCACCTGGCTTTGATCAGTTCCGAAATAAGAAAGTGCGAGAAAAAAACCACCGATAATTCCGCTCCAGATATTGTATTTATCTTTCCAGTCAAATCCTTTTGCAGTTTCGCCGGTAGTAATAATATTCATTTTGCCGTTCTTACCTCCGAGGTGCAAAGCATCTAAAAACCCTACATTAGCAGGCATTAAATGAACCACTACATAACCCGCAACAGCCATTCCAATGATCACAATAAACAACTGAAGTTTTTGTGTATGTGCTACCGCTCTTGCACCGCCACTTACGGTATAAATGATGAGCATTCCGCCCATAATAATATTCGTATAATAAATGTTCCAGCCAAGTAACGAACTTAATATTAATGAAGGTGCATAAATGCTGATGCCTGTGGATAAACCTCTTGAAATTTGAAAAAGAAAAGAAGTAAGCGTCCTTGTTTTCAGATCAAATCGTTTTTCTAAAAATTCATAAGCTGTGTAAACTTTCAGATTATTGAAAACAGGCACAAAAACCACACAAATGACAATCATCGCCAAAGGCAATCCAAAATAATATTGAACAAACCGCATCCCATCTGTGTAAGCTTGTCCGGGGGCGCTTATAAAAGTGATAGCGCTTGCCTGTGTGCCCATAATGCTGAGCAGCACGAGGTACCAGGGCATATCCCTGTTGCTTAAAAAATACCCGTCAAGATTTTTTGTGGCCCTGCTTTTATAAACGCCGTACATGATAATACCGGCAAGAGTTACAATAAGCACGATCCAATCCTGGTAACTCATATCTACGTTTTAATCAGCTAATCACAGCTAATTGAAATACTTTGTGATGAAATAATAAAACAGTATTTGGAGCACCAAAAAAAGAAATACCCCCAGGTACAACCGGTTCCAATATTTTTTTTCTGATGTGTCCAACTTTTAAATTTTATTTTAAAATTATTTCTGTTGAGGTTTTGCAATCAGGTTAGCAAATAATCGAAACGCCCCCGGTACACCCTCAGGCAATTCTCTGAAGAAAACCAAACTTGCATACACAAATCTTCCTTTACCATAATCAGTGTAGATAAGGCTTCCGTCAGATGGTGCGTCTGAAGCATCATGCATCTCAAAAAGTGATTGGTAATTTTTCTGATAATTTTGTGCCTGGTAAGTGCTCCTTTCCTGAATCCAGTTGGCAAAATCCTCCTGGCCGATTTTATTTGGATAATTCATTAAAAGATTATCAGGATGTAAAAATTTTACATCCGCAGTTTCATCCGTTACCCTCGTTCTTGAAATGGTAAAAGGATAAGGGCCCATCGTTGTTTCTGAAGATCGCATGTTATTATCCCTATTATATTGGGCCAGTAAAACACCCCCCTCTTTTACATAATTCATCAAAATATTGTAATCATCATTCAGCCAATTATAAATATCATACGCCCGTACACCTGTAACGATAGCGTCGAATTGTTTAAGATTATCCGGAGTAATATCTTTAGCTGAAAGCATGGTTACTTCATATCCCATTTTTTGCAAAGCATCGGGAACTTTATCACCTGCGCCAGCTATATAACCTACTTTATTTCCTGATGTCTTCAAATCTATTTCCACCAGTTTTGATTCAGCTTTTGTGAAATAAATAATGTTGGGAATATGCGGATACTCAATTAAAGTTTTATAAGAGTCATAAACCTGGTTACCTTCAACCGCGCTCCAGTCTATCAATTCAGTATTTTTTGATTCCGGATTTTTAATTGAATAAAGAGAATCGTTATCAACTTTTGAAAGGATAACATTTGGTGAATGTTCTTCTTTCAATGAAAAATTATTTCCTGAAGAACCATTATTAATTGTATGTACTTTAATATTTACCGGTTTGTCATTTATTGCCAAAGCGAGTTCAGGATCAGATTTCACTTCTATTTTTGGAATAATAAAAAGCGGCTCAAAAGATTCGCCTTTTACCGGATCACTTGATTTAAACTGAATTGGAATTTTGTATTCCAGATTTTCTCCATCAATGGAAAGATCAACAACGGCTTCCTGTGGATCGTTCTGGGGTTTGCCAATCATGGTTTGATCAGAAACATTGTAAGATCCTTTATTCATCGGCTCTACAAGCCAGTAAGGTTGAGAAATTTTTGCATCAGAAGGAATAAGAACGGTTACTGAATGAGTAACATTTTCATCAAGAGGCAACACATCATTGAACGAATATTTTTGATCACGAATCTTCAAAGATGAAATTTTCACATTTCCACCCAAACGATCATCTGCCACAAAATTTACCTGCAATGAATCTCCCTGAACACCAAACATTGTTCTTGTTGTTGCTTCCATATAAAGGCCAATACATTCTTTTATAATTTGTTTTACCTGTTCCATTTTTTGATCGCGCCAATAGCCCGGGGCTTTGTTCTGTAGCATTTTGTAAATGCTCAAAAGCTGTCTCAAAGAATTTTCCGGATGCCGGAAAGAGTAGTTATTTATTAAGTTTTGGACCGCCTTTTCAACATCCGGATCGTTTACTCTTTGCCACGTAGTATCTACACCATCCATTAATGTTTTTGTTGGTGCACTACCTTTTATCGTCTTGAAATATTCAAGCGCCGCGCCGCGCGAAGAAGGAACACCAAATCCCTGCGTCTTGTGCTGGCTACGGCTTTGCGCCGCTATTTCTCCATAACTTTTACCCAGCAAAGGATTGTAGCCACCTACGTCTATTTTAAACTGGTCAGGCCTTTCTGTATTTACACTTCCAAAATTAAATGTGTTCCATAAAAGCCTTTTTGCCTGCCATGGTTTTACTCCATATTTAAATTGTTCTGGAAATTTAGTAGGATCTGCAGCGGCGGTAAATGCTTCCCCGGCTAAAATTGCCGAGGCCGTATGATGGCCATGTCCGCCTTCACCGGTTGTAGGGAAACGTGTAATTATAATATCAGGTTGAAATTTTCGAATGACCCAAACTACATCCGACAATATTTTTTGTTCGTTCCAAAATTTAAAAGTTTCTACAGGGCTGGTAGTATAACCAAAGTCAAATGCGCGCGTAAAAAATTGTTCTGCTCCGTCTATTCTTCTTGCAGCGAGCAGTTCCTGTGTTCTTATCAAACCCAATATGCTTCCCTGTTCATCGCCAATTAAATTTTGGCCTCCATCACCTCTTGTCATGCTGAGATAAGCAGTGCGATATAGTTTTTGATTAGAAAGGTAAGCCAGCAACCTTGTGTTTTCATCGTCGGGATGTGCAGCCACATACAGAACAGAACCTAATACATCAAGTTTCTTTATTTGCTGAAATACCTGGTCGGAATTGTAAGATTTGGGAGCCTGGGAAAATGCAAAGTGAGCAACGAAAAAAAAGGAAAGAAGTAAAAAAAATTTACGCATTTTTTAAATTTTATTTTACGAATGTAAGGCAATGTAAAATTAACGGCCGTACCGTTTAAAAAAATTTATCATTCTTTTCTTTAATAAAGCAGTAAAGCAATAATAAATACAAATTTTTATTTTGATAAAGAATACCCGGTTATGATCGAAGGACTACCGATTTGCCAGAAATTCTTCACCTCATAATTTTAATTTCAACTTCCTTTTACAAATCAAAATGATAGAAATAATTTTTGTGTAACGTTTCAATCACTTATTTGATTTTCCAATCAAGTAATTCTAACACATGTTGCGGTTTCCTGTGCCTCAATGATTATACGTAAAATGATGATTAGAAGTCAGTGATTTAACGCAACTTATTTAACTGTTGAAAGAAGGAACATCAATTAATTTACAGGGATCTCGATTGTTGGCCTTATTTTATCATCTGCAACTTTTTCATAAATAAGCACTTTCACCGTCCAGTCAGGGAGCGAATAATTGAGCGAAATTTCAACTTTAAAAAGTTGGAGATCATGATTGACGCCATCGAGTTGCAAAATAGTTGAAGCGAAAGACCTGCCTTCATCAGGTATATCGTAGGGGCCATTTAATTTATAAGAAGTCTTGTCATAAAAAGTAAGCGTACAGCCATCTAATTGCTTGTAATATTCTTTGTATTTTTCCACCGCGCTTTCATAATCTTCAGATTGAAACATAGTCGCCTGCCACGTGTAAGAATAAGGATCTTTATACTTTGTAATGGAAGTTGATAAAGCATCGACCGGAGACACTTTACTGGTAAACTCAATAGTACTAACGGTTTCATTAATTGTATCGCCTTTAATATTATTGAAATTCTGGTAATAATCACGGGCCACTTTTTCAACAACCGGTTTTAAAGTATTAGGTGCTTTTTTCAAAGAAACCCGTGGTTGGGCAGAAGCAACAAGCGCCGGAAAAACCAGCGGGATCAGAAACAATTTTTTCATAAGAGTTACATTTAAGGGTTTTCGTAAGATTAAAATAAGTTGCGATATTAATGCTTATCTGTTTCAGATTAAAATAAAAAGAATTCACATGATGTGGATAGTTGGATTTTTTATCAATCACTGGGGTATAAATTCCACTTTTCGTAAATATTTTATTTTGGCAATTCCGTTATTTAACTGCAAAACAGTACTAATTCTTAGGATGAAATTAGCAGACAGCGAAAGTTAGTACTTCGAAAAACACTCAGCTTCTGCTATTTACTGGTTTTTATTCCTCAAAGCGCTTCATGGCATGATTTTGATTAATTCTTTTCGAAATGTCGGCTCCGTTTTTTGAAATTCAATTTAATCAGGATTAAAATAAGTTATTATGGCAGAATTACATGTACAACCGAAAAAAAACAGTTACTGGTGGCTTTGGCTGCTGCTGGCAATTATTCTTATCGCTGGCGCTATTTATTACTATTTAAATTATTATCAAAAAGGTGAACAAATTGCACCTACCACTACGGATTCAACTTATTCCACAAACAACACTGCGAGTGATTCAACGACTGTTGCAATGGGCCACGCGAATCTTTGGAGCCAGATTGATTTTAATTCGCCTGACACTACCTATTCTGAAGTGACGGATAAAAATATTAAGACACAATCAAACGCCCATTTTGTGATTTATTCTTTAAACACTAATAATCTTTTTCCAAATGATAAAAGTGAACTGAGTGATAAAGGCAAACAAAGTTTAAACCAGATAGGTGCTTCAATCAATAAAAGATTTGATTCGGCTGATGTGAAAATTTATGACCAGTCTGATACCACTAAACAGGACCGGTTGGCAACGGAAAGAGCAGAAATGGTGAGGAATTATTTGATCGATAATTCGAAGTTAAATCAGCAGCATGTTACTTGTTATCAACGAGGCGAACCGGCGTCAGTGCCGGATAAAAGTAATACTGTGAACATCGTGGTAAAACGCTGATATTTTAAAAAACATTTTTTCAATATAAAATAGAAAGTTATGTCAGAAAAAGTAATCGTTAATGGTAATCTCAAAGAACTGCATTCAAGCGGTTTTGAAATGAGGGATGGAGAACCCGATATCCGTGGATGGAAAGTAAAAAACGACCAAAACAAGGTGATTGGTAAAGTAGATGAACTTCTATTCGATACCGAATCGTTGAGAGTGCGTTATCTCATTCTTGACCTGGAAGGTAAACCCCTAAACCTCGTATCACGTGATGTAATCATACCAATCGGCCTTGCCGAACTCGACAAAGCAGACAACATTGTTTTGCTGCCTGAAGTGACAGTTGGCCATCTGGCTACTCTTCCTGAATACAAAAAAGGACATATTACAATCGCCACCGAAAGAGAAGTGCGTCATGTTTTTGCTCCTTCTGAGGGAGTTGACTATGAGGATCCGGATTACTATGATCCCCATGAATTTTACAATAATAAATATTTTGATGATCAGCGAATGTACAGGTCGCGCGTTCATAATGTAGACGAAGCAAATGATGATGTTGAAATCCCTGAAACCGAAAATCGTACACGGATTGTTCGCACCGACGAAAAAAAAAACTTTAGAGTAGACGAAGAAGAACGGGATGCAAATGTTGATGGCTACAATGATATAGAGGATACGACAGATGACGATTTAAATAATGAAGATGAAAAGGAAATAACGTCAGAAGAAAATGTTGATAAGAATCCGGGCGATAAAGATTTTGAACCTTTTAAAGATGGTGTAATAGAGTTTACAGAATATGCCGAAGTACCTGTTGTTTCGAAAGAGCCAAGAGTTGTTGAAGAAATTTCAATCAATAAAAAAGTAGAAGAACACAGGGAACATGTAAAAGATTCTGTAAGAAAAAATGAAGTCGAAGTAGAAAATATACAGAAAGACGAGTTAGAGGATTAAGAATTATTTTACTTTTTTCGTACATTACTCATCTAAACCATTTATAAACCATTATAAAAACAACTATGTTTGATCAAATTCTAGACCTCGTAAAAGAACATTTGGGTAATAACCCCGAAGTGGCAGACAAAATTCCTGACGACAAAAAAGAGGAAGTGCATAAAGAGATTGCAAGCCACATTACAAACGGAATTAAAAATCATGCTGAGACGCAAGGTGGTATTGGTGGATTATTATCTTCATTGCAGAATACCGTTGCTTCCGGAGGAACACTCACCAGTGCTATCGAAGGCGGCCTTGTAGGAAGTCTTACCAATAAATTAGGACTCTCCCCTGCTGTATCAGGAGCTATCGCAGCAGCAATCCCGGGCATTTTGCAAAAGTTCGCTCACAAGGCAAATGACCCGAATGATCCGAGTATAACGAAAGATAGTATTTCAAATTCTTTGTCAAATATTACCGGTGGATTGGGAAAAATGTTTGGCTAAAAACTCTTCTAAATTAACCCCTTTAAGAATCCGGAAATAAAATCCGGATTTTTTGTTGCTTTACTGTCAGTAATTTTATTCTTTCTTTCTTTATTTATCACAAAAAATTACAATCATGAATATTCCTGAAGGTTACCAGGCAGTAATGCCTTATTTAATTTTAAAAAATGCTGAAGGTTTTATTGATTTTACAGAAAAGGTTTTTAATGCAGAACTACTAAACAAACATTTACGGGAAGATGGGCATACTATTCAACATGCAGAAGTGAACATCAATGGCAGCGTTGTTATGTTTGCAGGAAGTACTCAACAATATGGTGTACAAACAGCCAATCTTTTTGTTTATGTAGATAATGCAGATGAAACGTACGCAAGCGCCTTAAATAGCGGTGCTACTTCTGTAAATGAACCGGCAGATCAGTCTTACGGTCGTTCAGGTGGAGTTAAAGATCCAAATGGAAATACCTGGTGGATTACATCGGTCCGAAAATAAAATAAACAGAATTTTTAATTAATCCAGATTGCTGATAATCACTTTGACAATATCATCAGTATCCCCGTCAAAATGATGGCCACCGGGAAGCACTTCACGCGTAAACCGTTTTAAAGTAATTTTATTTACAGCCAGGGTTTTGTCATCGCTGGCGCTGATGATTACTACTTTTTCATTATTAAGTTTGTTGATCTCTGAAACAACATCCATACTTCGTTTGGTATTGGCGCCAAAAATATCTATCCAATGGATTTGAAAATCAGTACTTCCCGAGGAAGCCATCAAAAACGAAACAAGCACTTTATCATCAGTTTCTTTTGACAACCTGTTAAGAACAAAAGGTAAAACATCTGCACCAAACGAATAGCCAATAAAGATAATTTGCTGATTTTTCCTGCCATTTAATTTTTTGTTTAAAAAACTATTTACGTCATAGGCGGTTTTATCCGGCGTTTTTTTATCCCAGAAATAAGAGCGTGCATTTAAAGCTACCACATCAAACCCATTTTTGTTCAGTTTTTCGCAAAGAGAAGTTGAAAAATTATTCATCCCGCCATCGCCGCTGATGTAAAAGATCAATGGTTTATCGTGAGCAATGGCTGCCCATTCTTTTAAAGGAAGATCCTGCCCATCACCGGTAAACGGGTTGACAAAAGGTGCAATAAAAATGCAAATCAGGATTAAAAATTTATTCATAAAAAATCTTCAGGGTTGCATCACTTTATTCAATGCCAAAGGTAATTGGAGAAGATCATAATCGTTTTCATACACGAGGAATTTATCTTTCCAATACGTTGCATATTTTTCCTTAAAATCCCTCAGTCCATGATAATGTTTAAATCTCTTCAAATTTTTTCCTGCAAATTTTATAAGTTGCTCTGCCGGGCTGTTGGCTTCTGTCATTCCGGTCATTGGCACCAGCCCCATATTGATGTAGTGATAATCTTTTTCTTTCGCATATTCCACCAGTTTTACAATAAGCGCATCCATGCATCCTCCCGGCGCGTCAGCGGTTTTCCTTATCAGATCATAAGTACATTCTTTTGGAGAATAATCGGGAATGATGTTCAGAAAAGCAACGATATTTCCTTCTGCATCGGAAATGGTAATCGTGTCCTGTTGCATTAATTCTTTTGCATCAAACATTCCCTGCGAAAAAACCTGTTCTTCCTTTTCATAGGCTTGTAGCCATTCGTCAGAAACTTTTCGCAGCTTTTCTACGAAAGGTTTTTGCAGAGGCGCTCTATGAATGGCTGTAACATATCCTTTTTTTTGAAGCCCATTCATTGCGTTTCTTAAAGATTTTTTATCTCTTCCTTCCATTGTAAAATTTCGTACATCTAAAATCGCTTCCTGGCCAATAAATATTTTTTGCTTACGCAATTGGTCAAACCATATCATACTGTTTTCGTCTACACGATAAAAAGCAGTTTTCAAACCCATCTTTTTACAAAGCCTGTAAAACTCCATTAACACCTCGGTTTTATGTTCTTCAGCACATACAGGTTCATCCAATACAATTGCAAATCCATTGGCAATACGGTAAGCAATAAACGCTTCATGAATTTCAGAAAAAAACAACAATTTATCAGGATAAATCTTAAAATGATCGACTGCTGAACTTCCAAATTCACTTAGCAAAAACTTTGCCTTTTCCCTTCCGGTTTCGGTAGTATCTTCCACCTTTAAAAACGGTTTAATAAGTGTAAAGAGAAGAAAACCCCAACTTAAAAAACCGAGAATCTGGATCAATAAAATAAACTCCCGGCCAAAAGTGGTATGTGGATGTAGCACGTCTTCCTGGAGAAAAAAACTGCGGACCGAAAATTCTATTGATTGCTCCCAGGTAAAATCAATTCCAAAATGTTTCGCTTCAATAAAATAAAAACCTACAAATCCAAAAACCAATACAGATAAAAAAATAATGGAAACTGAAAGAAACCCCATACGTATCCATTTGGCGCTGCTCTTAATAATGTATTGCCGCCTGCTAATCCACAACAAAACAACAATGATGGCTGCAAAGGTTGCTTCTTCATAATCCAGGGCTTTGGTAATATTACCAATCACTGATAGCACGGAAAGCAATAACGCCAGGCGCCATGCATTCTTCAATCCTTTAAACATATAAGCTGAAGTAATCAGCAATGCAAGACCGATAAAAAGCACAAGAATATTAGAGGCGTTGATGGCGTCTAACGGAAGAAAAGTCCTGATAAGTTTTAAACGGGGATGCAAAGGTGGTGTAACCACTGAAACAATATTGATAACTCCCAAGGTAAAAATTAGCAGGGCCGGAACGATACGAATAAACAAATGTCTTCCTCTCCAACTAAATGAAAGAATGCCAAAAAACATGGGTAGCCAAAATTCAAAAACACGATACAAAATTGTGATAGAAAGTGCGTCCACTGTAGAATAGCCATACATCTGCAGAATATAAACAAGAGATAGTTCTACAGCGCCAAGGCCTCTTAAGAAAGGAGAAGTTATCATCAGCAAAACGGAAACAATATAACCGATGGCTGCAACGGAAAAGGAAGCCGGAAGGCCAAGAGCGAGCATGGCAATATAAATATGAAACATGCCTGTAAACTCCACTCCCGTAGAATATAAAATACTGCCGGCATATTTTTTATTATTCACATTAGCAGCAAAAAGTTCGTCTATAAAAGTAGCAGAACGCGGAAATTTCTTAACAATAATATGATATAATCTTCCTTTTTCTTTAAGCGTTTTTGCAACAAAAAAAATAGCTGCAATAACAAGCATCAATACAATCAGGGCTAGCCAGGCATTTTGCGTTTCGTGTTGTGTGGATAAAGCGAAAAGAATAATTACAGGAAAGCCAACCAGGAAAACAGTGAATAATCCTGCGAAAGCATAAAGGCCGCTTGCCTGGTGAACCTGTGGTTTATTAAAACCTCTCTTTCTCAACTGGATAGGCGTAAATGCCAAAGCGCTTACACCGCCCGCAGGCAAAAAAATACTCAAAAAGTTTCTTTTCAAAAAAAGTTCGATTGCGTCAATCCATTTTAATGAAAGGCCAATAGAGGAAAAACTATTTACATACATTCCGCTTTGAAAAAAAACGTAAAGAAAAGTAACACCAAGTCCTGCCATTAGCAATGGCACATTGGCGTTCTCTATGTTTGGAACTATTTGCCCGAGTTCCTGGCGTTCGTCAGCAAAAAAAATAAAAGCAAGCAGAATCATTAAGACGGCCAGTATTTCACGCCAATATAATTTGGGTGAAAACGCCTCCATTTTCTTATAGATTATTTTGAGATTCAGTGTTGTTTTTTTATTTGCAAAGATAAATGAAACAAGAAGTTACCATAGTTTAGAAATGCTACTAATGCTTATATGTTCGTTAAATCTGAAATTGCAAAATCAGCTTACAAAATAAAAAAGATTATTTTTTATTGATTTACTGGTACAAAACAGATTTCATGATTTACCGATACAAACTGCCCTTTTGCCGACTTTTTATTTAAACAAACCTAAAGACTCTTTCCAGGTAACAGGACGAATAATAATTTTGTTTCATCAATTAAAAATAAAAAAAACATTTTATGGAACAGAATGATGATGATATCGAAAGAAGAATACGTGGTTCAAGAGTAGGAGGTGGACTTTTTTTATTACTTGCCGGTTTTTTATTATTGGCTTACAAAATGGGCGCTCCGATTCCGGATTGGGTTTTTACGTGGCCTGTTTTGCTGATTGCAATTGGATTATTAACCGGTATTAAAAGCCGGTTTCACAATCCGGGTTCTTATGTTTTGATTTTGATTGGAAGTGTTTTCCTGGCTGATCAATCAATTCCCGGCATAGACCTTCACAGGTATATAACGCCAATAATCCTTATTGGTTTGGGATTTTTATTTCTTCTTCGCCCAAGAAGAGGGCGTTGTTACAGAAGATATGGAAGGCGTGGCTGGGAAAGAAAAAAATTTTCAGCTTCAACCACTTCACGTCCAAATGACACAGAAGAATACCTGGACATACATGCGGTGCTGGGAGGTGTAAAAAAAAATATCCAGTCAAAAAATTTTAAAGGTGGCGAAATAGTATGCTTTATGGGCGGTGCGGAAATAAACTTTATGCAGGCGGATATTCAAAAGCCGGTGGTATTGGAAATTAATAACGTTTTTGGCGGAACGAAACTGATCATCCCCGGAAACTGGGAAGTACAAACAGAAATTTCAGCAACTTTTGGAGGTGTGGATGACAAACGTAATTTTCAAAACAACCTTCCTGATGTTGACAAAAAAATCATTCTTACCGGTTCCTGTGTATTTGGAGGCATTGAGATCAACAATTACTAATAAAAAAACTATTCATCTTTAAAAAATGTATATATGAAATGGTATCTTGCAAAACTGGTTTTCAGGATTATTTGTGGTGAAGGAAATCATACTCCCCAGTTTGATGAGCAACTGCGCCTTCTGTATGCTGAGAATGAAATGCATGCTTTTCAGAAAGCACGCATAATTGGTGATGCAGAGGAGGATAATTTTTTAGATAATGAGCAAAAGCCTGTGCATTGGAAGTTCATTGATGTTTCAGAACTACATGCGCTCAACGAACTGGCCGATGGTACTGAGATTTATTCATGCATTCGTGAAGAAGATAATGCTGATGAATATGTGAGAATCACCAGCAGGCGCGCGAATTATTTACACGAAAAGTGTTTGGAAGAAACTTTTGAAATGAGTTAAAGATTATAACTGTTGAAGCCAATTTTGTCTGATAAACGTTTGCGCATTTTTTTTGCTGCCTGGTGGTTGCTGTGCATCGCTCTCCAGTTTTTTATCCTAAAGCAAACTAATATTGACAACACCCATGCAATTTCAGATAGCCTTGTAAGTATTATTTTACTTGCTGCCGGTAGTTTTTTTATCAGCAACAGTATGAAATATTACCTGCCGCGAAAAGAAAAATATTGGTATATACTAATTATAAGCATCACCGTTACATTTTTTTGGTTTCTCGCAGACCGGGGTGTTTTGTGGATGATCTTAAAAGACGGAGATCCGTACCTTAAATTTATCCGGACTACAGCACTTATCAGGTTTGGCGCCGGTTTCCTGCTTCTTAGCAGCATGAGCATGTTTAGTTTGATGTGGTATGGGCAACAGGAATATAAAGAACTCGCCAATAGAAAAACAGAAACAGAGCAACTTTCAAGGGAGGCTGAATTATTCAAATTACGCAGACAGTTTCAGCCACATTTTTTATTCAACAGCCTTAATTCAATAAGCGCGCTCATTGGTTCTAATCCTGAAAAGGCAAGACACATGATTTACCAGTTAAGTGATTTTTTACGTGGCACACTCAAAAAAGATGAACAACAATGGATAGCCCTGGAAGAAGAAATTCAATATTTACAATTGTATCTTGAGATCGAAAAAGTGAGATTCGGTCATCGGTTGCAGACAGAAATAGTAGTTTCTGAAGAAGCGCTACAGTTTAAATTACCTGCTTTAATTTTACAACCGGTTGTTGAAAATGCGATCAAGTTTGGATTGTATGACACCACCGAAGATGTGCTGATAAAATTGCAGGCCGATATAAAAAACGGCAGCTTAACTATTTCAGTACAAAATCCTTTCGATCCTGAAACAGCACACCCTTCAAAGGGAACGGGTTTTGGTCTTCGATCCATCAAAAGGAGATTATTTTTATTATTTGCAAGAAACGATCTTTTAAAAACAACCGTTGAGGACAGTCATTTTATCACAAACATAATTATTCCCCAAATACTACAACCTGTTCAGCAAGTTGATGAAACAGAAAGAAAATGAAAGTAATTATCATAGATGATGAACCTTTAGCAAGAAGTATTGTAAAAGAATACCTGCAAAATTTTGAAGAAGCAGCGTTAGTGGCAGAATGTATCGACGGATTCGAAGGACTGAAAGCCATTCAGCAACATCAGCCCGATCTTATTTTTCTTGACATCCAAATGCCAAAGATCAACGGTTTTGAAATGCTTGAATTAATTGAAAATCCACCCGCAGTTATTTTCACAACCGCCTTCGATGAATATGCAATAAAAGCATTTGAATTGAACGCCGTGGATTATTTATTGAAACCCTTCAGCAAAGAGCGATTTAAAAAAGCAATTGAAAAATACATGCATCAGCAAAATGCACCTTCAGTTGATAACGTTGTTGAAACCGCCGCTGAGTCTCCACTACAACAAAACCGGATAGTAGTAAAAGATGGAAATAAAATAAAAATTATTCCCGTTCACCAGGTACATTACCTGGAAGCAGCAGATGATTATGTAAAAATCGTAAGCAACGACGGTTCGTTTTTAAAAAAGCGTACCATGAGTTTTTTTGAAAAATCGCTGGCGCAATTTCAGTTTGTTCGCGTTCATCGTTCTTATATAGTCAATACGCAACTGATCACGCGCATTGATGCTTATGAAAAAGACAGCCATTTATTATTACTCACTACCGGCGAAAAAATTCCTGTGAGCAAATCAGGCTACACTAAATTGAAAGAAGTGCTAGGTGGTTTGTTTTTGGGAGCCTCTTCCAAAATGTAATTTACCAGGCCGCCAAATTGAGCGCCAAATTGCAGCGAGGCCGCACCACGTACCAACTCAATTCTTTTTACCGCTTCCATCGGCGGAATATAATACGCTTCATTATATCCGTAGACATCCGCGCTGATGTTATAACCATTTTGCCGCGTATTCATTTCAATACTTTGTATTGGATTCAACCCGCGTGTAGCAATGCCGTTTGCAGTAAAGCCACTGCTTTCAGTTTCAACAATATTTAACCCCGGAATTCTTCCTAAGATTTGACGCGTGTTATTGATCGCTTTATTGGCATCAAGACTATCAACAACGATCACCTCTGTTTTTTTACCGGCGTAGATAATACCATCTTCCGATTCCAGCAAATGCCCTACCCCGTTTACGCTTTTATAACCTTTTACAATTATTTCTTTTAAAGTTTTGACAGAATCTTTATCCTGCGCCATACCATTTGAAAAAAAGCAATGAAAATGCGAAAAAACACTTATATTTATTGTCATTTTTTACTGATTTTTATTTCTGCAAAAAAAGAAGGAAGAAAGATAAATCATTGCGAAATCGGGAAAATGATTGAAACCGGAAAAATATAATTTTTGCTTGAGCTGTAATAAAAATCTTGTTTTGTGTTTACTGAAACAAAAAAACCCCGGAAAATGGAGGTTTTTAATAAAGGCTAATAATTTTTGAGATTATTTTCTTCCGCCACCAATTACTGCTCCGATCTTAAGCCCCAGGTATCCCATTTTGTCGCCAACGAAATTATATTCAGCTCCAATGCGTAAGTGGCCATATTCAAAACCTGCGCGTGTCATAAAGCCAAACTTAGAACTAACAGGAATGCTACTGGCTGAAACGTCGCTGCTAAGATCTACACTTGCAAAAGTATAAATGCCGGCGCCGGCGCCAAGGAAAGGCCTGAATCTTTTATCAGAAAAGTAATAATCGCCCGTTGCGAGGTAAGAATAATTCGCTTTTGCGTTTCCTGATGAACCATCTTTGGAAACGTTTGCCATTACAGCGGCTTCCATACGAATACCTACAGAAAGATCATTCATTACGGCATACTTTGGTTCGATAGCGAAGAGTAAGCCGGCTTTTGTTCCAGGACCGGACTCCTGCGGTGAAGCATAGCCAAGGCTTACATCAACTTTGAACTTTTTAAAAGTTACGGCTGTGTTTGCATCCTGGGCATGAACTGTAACTGAAGCTACAAGAAATAGTGCAGTTAGAATTAATAATTGTCTTTTCATTTTTGTTTTTTGGTTTAGAGTTAGTGTTTGTAAATATTTTAAAGCGTTCTTTTTCAGTGATGGTAATGAGTCTCAAATCTTAAAAAAGTTGTTGACAATAGAAGATTAAACGTTCCTTTCTCATGTTTTGTTGTGTGGCAGGAGTAAGAATCACAGCAACTCCTTCATCACCATCTTGGCAGCCGCAGTAAAGTCCAGGTGTAAGTAGTGATTGAGGTTTTTCAACACAAAAAAAACCGGCAACTTTCATTACCGGTTTTACTATTTTAAAGATGAAAACTTATTTCGATTGAACCAACTTCGCTTTTGGCGCTTTCTTTTTATCTACTTTAATACGTGCTGTTCCTAAAGGACGATCTTTTGCAAACTCAATCAATATTGGCGCGGCCACAAAAATAGAAGAATAAGTACCGGTGATAACACCTATCAACATTGCGAAAGAGAAACCGCGTGTTACTTCACCACCAAAAATAAACAAGGCAAGCAAAGTGAGAAACACGGTTGCGGACGTCATAATAGTTCTGCTCAATGTATCATTAATTGCGCGGTTAATGATAGTTTCTTTGGACGCGCCTTTCATGTTGTGGCTGTCTTCACGAATTCTATCAAATACAATTACCGTATCGTTCATCGAAAATCCGACGACGGTCAAAATCGCTGCAATAAAATGCTGGTCAATCAGCAACGGGAACGGAACGATATTTTTAAAGAACGAGAAAACCGCCAGCGCTACAAATACGTCGTGAAGCAAGGCAATAATTGTTCCGACCGAATACCTCCAGTCACGGAAACGAAGGAAAATATAAACAATGATGGCAAAGATTGCGAAGATTACCGCTTTGATAGCGCCTCGTTCCAGGTCTTTGGAAATTACCGGTTGAACTACCTGGTGAGCCTGGATATTATTTTGGGCAAATTCAGGTTCTGTAAGGTTTGCAGGTAATTGTGCTTTTAATCCCTGGTACAAGCGAGCTTCTACAGCACTGTCAGCGTTGTTTACACCTTTCAAATAAGAAGTAGTGATCTCAAGATGTTTTTCATCACCTACTGTTTTAATTGTTGGATAATCTCCATCAAATGCGAGATGCAAAGGATTACGAATAGCTTCAGTATTTACATTATGATCAAACTGAACCGTATAACTTCTACCTCCTTTAAACTCAACGCCTTTGTCAAAACCATTAAAGAATGAGCCAACACCGAAGATCAAAACGACAATGGAAATCCCGTAGGCTACTTTTCTGTATTCAATGAATTTATAGCTGGCATGCTGGAAGATTCTTTTTGAAAATGAAGTAAAATAATTGAAAGTGCCTTTCTTTGTTCATCCAGAAATCGGTCACCAGTCTTGAAATTAAAATTCCGCAGAACAGTGAAAGGGAAATACCTAACATTTGCGTGGTAGCAAATCCCAAAACAGGACCTAATCCAAAGTAAAACAAGATGGCCGCGGTTAAGAACACGGTAACGTGCGCGTCAATAACAGGAGCATAAGAACGGTTGTAACCATCTTTAACTGCCAGTTGGTGGCTCTTTCCACGCGCCAGTTCTTCTTTAATTCTTTCAAAAATAATTACGTTGGTATCTACCGCCATACCAATCGTAAGAACCAAACCTGCAATACCTGCAGCGGTTAATGTAGCACCCAGTGCGCTTAAAATACCGATGGTAAATAGAAGGTTTAGTATCAATGCAATATTGGCAATCCAACCGGCTGTGTTATAGTAAACCAACATTAAAATAAAAATCACAATGAAGGATATAATGAACGCCAGCATACCTCCATGAACCGCGGCTTGTCCAAGGGTAGGGCCTACAATTTGTTCCTGAACAATCTTTGCCGGAGCATCAATTTTACCAATTCTTAAAATGCTTGCAAGATCCTGAGCTTCCTGAACAGTGAAATTCCCGCTGATTTCTGAATTTCCTCCTTCAATCGGCCCGTTTACATTTGGAGCGCTGTATACAATATTATCCAACACAATAGCGATAGGCCTGTTCACATTGTCCGTTGTCATTTTTGCCCACACACGGCTACCGGTTGGCGTCATCGTCATCTTAATCGCAGGCCTTCCATGCTCATCATAATCCGCTCTTGAATCCTCAACACCTTCTCCTTCCAGCTTTGCTTTATCGGTTCCGGGAATCGTTTTTATCGCATATAGTTCAAAATATCTCTGGCCTGTTTTTTCATTCTTTTGCTCAAGGCCGTAAAGAAATTTGATGTTGGGAGGAAAATTATTTCTCACTACATCCATATCAAGGTACTTGTTGGCTAAAGAAGTATCTTTTGCTTCAACGGTAGCAATAGCTGAATAATATTGGGGCGTCCCGTTACTGCCTTGTTGCGGCGGTATAAAATGAATGACGCTTCCCAGCGGATGTTCATTTGCCAATAGTCTTGCAGAATCTGCCGCTGATTGGGCAGTAGATTTTGTAGTATCAGAAACACCGCTCAGGTAATCGGCCAAAGCTTTATCAGCATCATCGATATTTTTTCCGATTTCGCCAATATTATACACTTCCCAAAACTGAAGGTGAGCGGAAGCCTGTAGCAGGTTTCTTACTCTTTCAGCATTCTGTACGCCGGCCAGTTCCACATTAATAATTCCTTTATTTTCATCGAGGTTTATTGAAGGAGAAGCTACACCAAACTGGTCAATACGCTTTAAAAGCACTTTGTAAGTTTGGTTAATTGCTGTTTTGGCAGTTGCATGAAGCTGATCCAAAACTGTTTGATCATTGTCAGTGATCTTAATCGTTTTGCCTGCTCCCGCAAATAGGCTTGAAAGGCTTACCCCCGGATTTTGTTGTTTGAAAACTTGTCCGAATAACGTAATAAAATCTTCATCACTGGTGATCTTTTGTGCATCGGCAGTAGCTAACGCCTGTAATAAACGCGGATCTTTCGGATTGTTGCTTAAAGATTTTAATAAACCATCGAGGCTCACATTAAGTGTAACTGCCATGCCACCTTGTAAATCAAGGCCGAGGCTCAGTTCGTTTTCCTTGGATTTCTGATAAGTGGTTCCCAACAACGGGTAAATCTTGGCATCGCGGGTACTGTCGAGATAATGATGAAAAGTCGCTTGTATAAGCTGTTCTTTTTGATCACCTGAAATTCCCGGGTGGCTCCGGTTTACAAATTGTATAGCCTTCGCCTTCATTTTATTCTCATGGCTGTTAACTACCCATGTAAATGAAAGTTGGTACAGCGAAATAAGAATAAGCATAATGGCAAAAAACCACACTAAACCTTTCAGTTTCATAACTTGATTTAATTTTTAGAAGGTCGCAAAGATAGGGGTTTGATATGAAAATTTTTAAGGAGATTAAGCGTATTTTGCAGGTGCGCAAAAAAACCAGAATTACTTATTGATTTATAAGAGTTTCAGGCGTGTGCTTTTAACGTTAAAATTATTTTAGACAATAAATTCTTCAGTGGAAATACACTCTTTTTAAAAAATTACTCCTACCATAATAGAAACAGTAGATCTAAGTCGAATCAATTTAAAACTTCATTTAGTTTTTGCACCAGCTTTTCCCCGAAAATATTTTTGGCAATGATGACTCCGTTTTTATCAACCAAAACATTGGAAGGAATCGCTTTTATTCCATATTCATCAGAAGTTTCGTTTTGCCATCCCTTTAGGTCAGAAACCTGGCTCCAATTCAGATGATCATCAGCAATTGCTTTCACCCAAAGGTCTTTTTTATCATCATAAGAAACGCCCAGAATGGTAAATCCTTTGTCTTTAAACTGGTTGTAAACAGCGACGATATTTGGATTTGCGCGACGGCAAGGGCCACACCAACTTGCCCAAAAATCGATTAGTACATACCGGCCTTTTAAAGAAGATAAACTAAGTTGTGTGCTATCCGGTGTGTCTTGTGTGAAATCCGGAGCCCGTTTTCCAATAGCAACTTTTTCATAAGTATCGAGCATCTTTTTAATTTCTTTTCCTTTCGGTGAATTTTTTATTGATGCAGCGAATTCATTAAATAATGGAGCCACATCACTTGCCTCAGCATAGTAAGAAAAATTTTCAAGGATCGCCATTGCACCGCGTATGGACTTTGGATTTTCCTTTACAAACGAAGCAACAATTTTTCTTTTAGCATCCAGTATGGCAAAATCAACCTGGTCGAGGCTATCCATTACTTTACTGTTATTATTCTTGTAAGCTTCTTCATAAATTTTACTGTCAGTGGCTTCCCATTTTGTAACCGGCTTCATTCTTTCTTTCAATAATTTATCATCAGCATTGACAACAGATCCTTTTACACTTAATAATTTTAGAGAATCTCCCCGGCCGAGAATCTCGATTGTTCCAGGTTCTATATAAAAAGTAAAATAATCATTAAGCCTTGATGGCATTGTGAGAGAAGCAAAATAAGGCGAAGAAACGAAACCGGTGAATTGAAACTTGCCGTTTTTTATGAATGCTGAATCCATGAAAGTCTGGCCTTGTTTGTAAATATTTAAAAAGATGGTTCCGCTTTTTATTTTCTCGAGGTTGCCGTTAATAACAAAGGATGAATCCTGAGCTTTGCTTTGGAAACCTATAAACAGAATGGCAGAAAGAATCAAAATTGATTTTTTCATTAATATTGTTTTGATCGAAGTTAAGGTATTTGCAAAATGTCTTTTTAGACGATAGAAGTAGTAAAATAAAAAAGATGCTCGCTTGTGGGTTTACTGGCTGGTATTTAAAATTGTTTGACGAAGTTGATGTTAATTCTCCAAAAAATCTTATGAACAGATGGAAAGATTCAATTGAAGCAGCGAATTATAGAAAATGGAAAAGAAAATTTCTTATAAGAAAAAGCAAATAAAATTTGGCATTCTTTATTTATTCATCCTGTTTTAAAACCTAATCAAGCAAATAATGTGAATTTTTCTTTAATGCTTTTTTAAATTCAGGTAATCAATATAATAAACAACTTTGAGGCTTATTTCGTTGGAATGAGGACTTTGAAAAACCTGGTTGAAGTTCTTAAAATAAGTTCGGTATTGGGTTTCATCTAAATATACATCATTGCCTAAAGCATTTTTCCATGAAAGAGTTATGCGGCTTCCGGGTAAAAAATCCCAGGTATAAAACATATCTACATTGAAAGTATTGAAGTTAAAGTCATGGCCCTGTGAATAGGCTCTTTCAGTCCAGTAACCGTCTTTTTTTACATCATAAAAATGATGATAAATTACGTTGCTCCAGTAATGACGCAACCGAATCGTAAAATTCATCAGTGGATTTATTGCAAACGCCGCACCCAGGATTGAATAATCTGTTTTCACGGTACGCTGCCCGAGAATTGGCGCCGGCAAAAGGCCGGTGCGCGTGTATGCATAACCGTAATTTGCCTGATCTTTATCCAAATGCCCTTCTGCGTTCATTTGAAAACGCTCATTGAATTTGTAAGTCGCTCCAAGCGTAAATCCATAATAAGGAGCATCCGGCAAAGAAGTAATGCCGCTTTCAGCAGAATAATCAAGGAATAATTTTTTTCGTGTGTCCGTACTTCCTGTTATATTCAAAAAATATTGAGCCGGACGTTTTAATACACTTCCGGGTGTTCTCAATTCAAAAAAATCATTGGACCAAAGCGGCGACACCTGGAAGTTTATTAGCACATTTGAAAAATCTTTCATCAAAAAAAAGGCTGTTGAATTGATCACAAAATTCTGCCACTTGAAAGGATTGTATAAATATTGATTGGTGGCACCCAAAGTATATCGTTGATTCAGAAAATGTTTTGTCGGCTTATAAATAACATAACTGATATTTCCAGTATAATTAAACTGGTTATTGTTTTGTAAAAAACCGAGATCATTAGGATCATAGGTATCCGACATCGCGCCTGCAATTAACTGGTATTGAAATTTACCACTCACTTTTTGATAACGAACATCTGCTTTGTAACCGTCATAATTGGCCACTTTACCCCAAATAGTACTATAAATCCCATCTACAAAAAAGTAGTGGCGGTTTTGTTTGTCGAATAAAGAAAGGTCTAGCGCTGAAACATTCGCATTGCGGCTGTTACCGTTTCTTAAAACATTCGTGTTGGTAAAAGTGAGTGACGACCGATGTTTTAAAGCCTGGTCAAGAACAATGATATTGTAATTAGTTAACGGCTCCGTTTCAATATGAATGGTAGTATCGGCAGTTTTATCAAAAACTTGCGCATTCATATTAGAGGTGAGGGCGTTGAAGATGCCGATTCCCAGGTTGCCCTTCGTTCTTCCTGAAAATTTAGTTCCATTGATCAATCTCGTGATCCCGGGGTTCTTTACGATCTCAAAATTCGTATCAGATGCTGCCTTCGACAATACCCCGAAGGAACCCGATGGAGCCGCTCCTATCCTCCTGGAATAAAAAATTCCGGCTTTGTTAAAAAGTTCCGTTCCTTCTGTAAAAAATGGGCGGAAGTCTTCAAATTTTATATCAAAAGGGCTTAAGTTTAAAACAATATTATCTGATTGAACCTGCGCAAAATCCGGTATTAAAGTAAGATCAAGAGTAAAGCTTTCATTGATCCCATACTTGACATCCATGCCACCACTTTTCAAAAACTCTGTTTGTTTTGTATTTCCCAGGGGCGAAACGTTTATACCGCCGGAAAGATAAGGAAGGAAAGAAAGCCTGATAGGTGGGGTAATATTTCGAAGCCCAACCCATTCACCCCATTTATTCATCGTTCCATCGATTTTAGGATCGTCCGGGGTCCAGGTAGATGTTTGATTGATGGATCTTCTAAATCGTGTAAACTGAATTCCCCAGGTTTGCAACTCACTTTTAGAAAACCGTATTGCGCTGAAAGGAATTTTCATTTCAACCACCCAGCCATTTTTTTTCAAGCTCACTTTACTCTCCCATACAGCGTCCCATGAATCATCTTCAACTGAAGAAAGTTTAGCATCCTCCTGCACTCCGGCTGCAGAGACTTTAAACAAAAAAGCATTCTGCTTATCATTATAGGTGTCAATTCCTACACTAAAGAAATCAACATCATTTCCGTTGACATCATCACGCGCAGTTAATTGTCTTTTTATATTATGTGGCTCATCATGCATATAAGCCAACACATAAACGGCTGTATTATCATAAGCAAGTTTGACGTGAGTTTCATCTGCGGCTTTGCCAAAAACGGGTGTAGAAGTTGTAAAGCCTTCAACATAAGGAATGTTTGCCCAGGCGGCGTCATCCGGATTTCCATCAATTTTTACGGGTTGCGTTATTTTAAAAGCAGGTACCAATTTTGTTTGGCAAAAAGCAGCGAGGGAGCAACAAATAAATAGGAACGAACTAAGCAGTTTACTCATAATGTTAGTTAACAATAACAAAGGTAATTTTTTTTCATAAAGAAAAAAATCAACATATCTATTGACAAAAATCAATAATCATATTATTAAATGTTTCTTCCTTTTACTCCCTTTACAACAAACCGCAATTATCTGCAGTTTCTGAAACAGGAGAAATTACATTTTTGAGAACGATTAAGTTTTGTGTAATATTATAAAACAAATTACTACTTGCTTCAAATAAAAAACAGCAATTTTCGTTACAAATGTCAACTACCAAAACTTCATTTATGAAAAATATACTTTGGGTTTCTGTAATAATTGCCCTCGCTTCCATGTGTTCATGCAATACCAACCGTTATATCTATTCAGCGTCGGCGCCTAACAACCCTTATTTTACGAAAAAAGGCGAATCGAAATTAACCGCCTACTATTCCTCCAATGGAAAAAGTTATTCATCAATCGGTAGTGGAGATTTAACAACAAACCGCACAGGATCCAGTCATGGTTGGGATTTACAGGGAGGATATGCAATTAGTAATCATTTTGCATTCATTGCAGAATATTACGGCAAAAAGGAAAAAGACATTTATGACTATTCAGTAAGCTCAAGCCCTTTTAAAAATTCAACTGTAAATTATAAACGATATTTAATTGAAACAGGACTTGGCTATTTTGTTACGCTCAATGCAAAAAAGACGATCACTTTTAATTTTTATACAGGTGTAGCTGGAGGTAAATTTTCCTTTTATGACAATGGCATTGATACGGCAAATAAAAGTTACAACCGCTATCATAGCGCCAATATCAGCAAATGGTTTTTTCAGCCTTCTTTCAATTTTATGCCGGCTGATTATATTCGTTTTGGTTTAATTTTAAAAAACTCCCTGGTTCACTATAGAAATATCCGCACCTCATACACGGCAGCGGAGCTGAAGCATTTTTCTCTTGATGGTATTGAGGGCAAAGCGCTGTATTTTTATGAGCCGGCCTGGAATTTACAGCTTGGTATTCCTAAATATCCTTGGATAAAATTGGATATTGCGCAATCTGTCGCTGTAGTCGAGCCTTTTTACAGTAACGATATACGACATCTGAACTCTTCAATAGGATTATGCGTTGATTTTTCTAAAATGAAGAATTGAGCGAAAAAGTATTGCACTTATTTCCCGATTAGTCAACTAAATTCCTGCGTTTCAATTCTTTTTTAATCAATAAAAGCTCTCTGCTCGTCTGCCCGCTCACGGAAGAATTTTCCTGTGCACGACGCATCAGATAGGGAATTACATCCTGTATTGGTCCGAAAGGAACGTATTTGCTAACGTTACAACCTGCTTTGGCAAGGTTGAAAGTAATATTATCACTCATGCCGTACAATTGGGAAAAGTGTATGCGCCGATCATTATTTGGAAGTCCAAACTTCTCCATCAATTGGACTCCATATAAATTGCTGTATTCGTTGTGAGAACCGATCACCACGTACAACTTGTTGTGCGGATCGATACAAAATTCCACTGCTGCATTAAAATCTTCATCCGTCGCCTGCTTGGTTTTATTGATTGGTGATGGATAATTCATTTCTGCCGCGCGTTCACGTTCTCGTTCCAAATAAGCGCCCCGAACAAGCTTAATTGCCGGAATAAAATGATTTTCATTCGCAAAGCGGCAACTGTCTTTTAAAAATTGTAACCTGTCATGACGGTACAATTGAACTGTGTTATAGATTACCGGCCTTCCCAAATTAAATTCCTGCATCATTTGCATAGCGAGTGCGTCTTCGGCGTGTTGTATCCAGCTTTCTTCTGCATCTATCAAAACACCGACATTAGTGGTAACAGCCACCGAACAAATTTTACGCAACCTGCCGACAACTCTCTCCCACTCTGCCTTTTCATTGTCCGATAATTTTTCCGAATGGAATTTTTCCCCTGATAATATCTCTGTAATCCGCAAAGCTGTCAATTTTTTTAAACAATTCAAATCTTGATAATCCGGTTAGTTTAATGCTCATGAAAGGAATGTTTGGTTGTGTGGCTGCAAAACGAATCACCTTAATAAACTCTTCTGTGGCATAATCAAAATTCTCTTCTCCCTCCTTTCTTTCAACACCATAATCCAAAATTACCTCTACATGGAATTTCGCCAATTTTTCTACTACTGGAGAAGTTTTTTGCAACGTTTCTCCCCCTACAAATTGGCTGAAAATCGTTTTTCTGATGAGCCCTTTTACAGGCAATTTCAATTTAAGTGCCAATGGGGTAAGCCATAATCCCAGTTTAACCAACCAGGGTTTGGCCATTGAGCTGAAAATAAAATGTGCCCGTTTTAATTCAGAATTCGATTTATAAGCAAAAGCTGTTTTGGTGTCATCGAAAGAAATATTCATACATAAATTTAAAGGCCGAAATTCTGTAATTGGCAACAAATCTCCAAAAATTATTGGCTGATGCTGATTAGGTTATTTGCTGATTAGAAAGCTATCTTTGCCAAAATTTTTTTTGGAATGACAGTGAAAAAACCCTCGGAAAGTTTAATAGTTATGACAGAGTTGGTGTTGCCAAACGATACCAACTTATTTGATAACCTGATGGGTGGCCGCTTAATGTATTGGATGGATATTGCTGCCGCTCTTTCCGGAAGTAAACATTGCGGAGCACCGGTAGTTACCGCTTCTGTTGATAATATTTCCTTCACCAACCCGATAAAATTGGGAAACGTGGTTCATATTGAAGCAAAAGTTACACGAGCTTTCAACACAAGCATGGAAATTTATCTGAAAGTCTGGGGAGAAGATATTATGCAACAATATCGCTACGACAGCAATGAGGCTTATTATACTTTTGTGGCTTTAGATCCGCACGGAAAACCAAGGTCCGTTCCTAAAATAGAACCTGAAAGTGAGCATGAAAAGGAACTTTTTGATGGAGCGTTACGCCGCAGGCAATTAAGATTAATTCTTGGTGGAAAAATGAAACCGGGCGATGCTTCTGAATTGAAAGCGCTTTTTGTAAAAGCGAAAGAAGAGAGTTAATTGGTAAAATAGTTTATTCGTTCCTGGTTTTTGAGGTAAAATAATAATTGGTAAAATTTGTTGGTTTACTGGTTTTTATCTTTCTCCTGGGAAGTGTGTGGCTTCGGCTCCATAAACTTCTTACTCTGCTCAATTTCGTCCATTATTTTTTCCAGGATTTGATCAATTGATTCATCATCAGCAAATCGCATTGGTTCTTTAAATCGTACAGTGAGCAATGTTCCCTTCTTTCTTAACTTCAAACCCTTTTTATCAAAGGCGCGTCGAAAACCATTGATAACAACGGGAACTACAACGGGGTTGTGACGTTTTATAATGAAAGCGGTTCCTTTTCGTCCCGGTGCAAAAGCCTTGGTGGTTCCCTGCGGGAAAGTAATTACCCAATTTTTTTCCAGCGCATTCGATATCTTTCGCGTATCACCCGGATCAAGGCCACGTCTTACTTCTGTGCCTCCTTTGTTCCATGTACGTTTTACGGTTATTGCGCCGCCCCATGTAAAAAATCTGCTCAATACGCTCTTTCGCATCGTCTCGGTAGCAGCTACGAAATTTACTCTTGTGAAAGGATTGAGTAAATAAATCGGGAAACCGAGTTTATTTTTTCTGCCCCATTTTACTGCACAAAAAATATGAAGTATGGTAATCACATCAGCAAAGTAAGTTTGATGATTACTTACAAAAAGGACATTTCTTTTGGGTAGATTTTTGATGTTTTCGGTGCCGGATATTTTTAGTTTATTGATGATAACAATTCCCGGATAAGTAACAACGCCGATTATAAAATAGATTAAGGATTTAAAAAAGTGTGTTTGTTGCAGCCTTTTTAACCAACGCTTCATTCAATTTTATTTAATATACAATCGCTTGCAATTTAATAATTCGCTGCTAATAAGAAAAAGCTATTTATTGCATGTCTGCAATTTTTTTTCGTGATTCAGATTTTATACTTCACCCAAGAATTTAGTCAGCTCTTACCAAAAAAAACTCCTCATAAAATGTTGATTTGGAAATCGATTTTCAAAACAGTAAATCAAACAGAAGCAATACATATTAACTGATCGGTAATCGTGGCGGTGCAGTGTTAGTAACGATTATAATGGAAAATGAGGGGAACAAAAAATCACTCAAAAAGCTGGGAAGTTCACAATTATTTATATATTGCAAATCGATTTCCTATCCTCCACTAAAAAATGCCAACGTATATGCTTGATAAATTAAAACCCACTTTCCGACAGTTGCCTTTTTATAATAACGCTTCACTTCATATCAAAATTGATTCTGGACAAAAGCTTCGAAACACATTACACTATCATCCTGAAATCGAATTGATTTTACTAAAAAGATCTTCAGGAACAAGAATTATCGGGAATAGCGTGCAAGCATTCACTAATAATGACGTATTTCTAATCGGTAAAAACACCCCTCATTGTTTTATTCATGAAGAACAATATCTGCTCGATGAAACAAATACTCCAGAGGCTGTGGTAGTTCAATTTTATGAAACCTTTTTGGGGAAGGAATTCCTTGCTCTGCCTGAACTTAAAGAAATACAACAACTTTTTAATATTGCAAAGCAGGGAGTAACAATCACCGACAGGGGCAAGATTCATATTATCCCTTTGATGGAACAAATGCTAAACGCATCGCCTTTTGACAGAATTTTGCTATTACTCCAGATCCTGAGAATAATGCTGAACAAAAATTCTTATAAAGTGTTGGTTGCTGAAGAATATGCCTATCAGTTAAAGTCAGCGGACGATTACCGTATCAATAAAATTTTAAATTTTACCTCTGAGAATTTTGATAAGAATATCAGGATAGAGCAGATTGCCGAACTGGTAAATTTAACAAAAGAATCATTCTGCAGATATTTTAAATCACAAACCGGAAAAAGCTACCTGGAATTTTTAATCCAATTTAGAATCAGGCGTGCGTGCAATACTTTACTAAGGAACCAAATGACCATTAAAGAAATTGCATATTCTTGTGGATTCGATAGTTTATCAAACTTTCATTACCAATTTAAAAAAGTCATTAAACAAAGTCCACTAGAATATAGGGGTTCCCATTCTTGCTCCCAAGCTTCAAACTGCACACGAGATCAAAATTGACCAATTAAGTCTAAGGTGAATACATATGCCTAATATACGAAAAGGAGATGTAGAAACATCCCCCTGATACTTGATTATGAAAAAAAGAAATTTGATAAAAACTAATTAAAGTTGCTACGAACTTGAAGATTTCCAATTTCGATCAAAATATTTGCATAACCCTTGCTCAGTTTAAATCGCCATTACTGGCGCATTAAGAATATCCGTGTGCAATAGCTGTGATTTCAACATTTAATTATTATTTCAAATATTTACATATTTATGCAAATTTTCATTTTTAGTCAACGGCCCCATTAAAAACAATACAATTGACAAACCCACCACGGCCAAAATTCCATAACCGACAAATACCACATTATAAGCATGGGCATAATTATATGACTCTGAAAGATCGTTAACGGCTATACCGGAAAGTGACTGAAAAATAATTCCTCCCAAACCCGCCCCAACACTTGCAATACCCCATACTGAAGCAGTAGCACTTTGAGGCACAACATCTGCCGGGAACGCCATAGAATTTGATGTATAAGCAGCATATCCAAAACCTGTAATACTTAAAATAATCAGAGCAGAAGCAGGAGAACTGATTACCAAAGGACCAAGAATAAGAGAAAAAGCTATCATGGAACCAAATATACCAACGGCTATTTTCCTCGCTTTGGGCACTGATATTCCACGTTTAATAATGTATTGAGTAAACAATCCTCCCAGGATATTGCCTAAATCTGCTAGTATAAATGGAAACACCACGAACCATCCAATTTTCTTTAAATTCCAATGATGAACATCCACCAAATACCGGCCGAGCCAAAATGTTATGAAATACCAGATAGGATCCATAAAAACTTTAGAAATTGTGAACCAGGAAACAAAACGAGTTTTTAATAATTTCCTGGGGGGTATTATCCTTGCTTTTGACTCTTTAATTGAATGATCGGGCGTATAATATGTGAACCAAAAAATAACCAGCAATATATACCCAAATATCCCTATTGTCACAAAAGCTGCCTGCCAACCAAAAGAGTTTCCTAACCACGCAATTAAAGGTGGGGTTATTATTGCACCAATTGCCGCCCCGCTATTAAAAATACCAGTCGCAGTAGAACGTTCTTCAGCCGGAAACCATTCACTGGTTAACTTTATTGCTGCTGGCCAGTTTCCTGCCTCTCCAATTCCTAGCAAAGTCCGAATTATCCCAAAATGAAGGGGTAATGTTGCAAGAGCCTGAAGCAAACATGCAGTTGTCCAGAAAGCCATACACAATGAATACCCAATCCGGGTTCCTAATTTATCTATTACAAATCCCGAAAGAAGATTGGAGATCAAATAGCCAATAAAAAAGGCCGTACCAATATAGCCAAAGACATCATCAGGAATCAACTGTCGCAGGGCACCCTCGGCACTTAAATAATTAAATGCAAGCCGATCCACGTAATTCAATATTGTTGCAAGCAGTGCAAACGACAACATAATCCATTTTGTCTTTGCTGAGGAGCTCTTTCTGTTTTGTAATAGACTGGGTTGGGTCATAAGTTAAAAGAATGTGACATCGGTTTCAAACTTCTATTTTGAAGCCATAAGCTAACTGGTCTGCTTCTGAAATTCGGTTCTTTATCGCGGATAGAGTATAGATGATTGAATCCCTTAAGGCTATCATATTGCCTCTTTAAAGGAGTTTCGTTCCTAAATTGGTGAATTTTGCTATTTTCTTTACATATAACAGAACACCTTCCTATAATTCTTAATATTGCTAAATAACTTTGTTTTAGCTTTTTTTCATTACTATATTTTATCGGACATCTCAAATATTTTATCAGGAAAATTGGGTTGCCAAATGTCTAATGAAAAAATTTCAAAGAAGATTTATTGTAAAAAAAAAGAATTCAATTTGAATAACCCGATCATCGTACTATAACCATAGCAAAATCTGGGTATGCAATGATAATCCTTGTAGGGAATCCATCAAGATTAATGGCAATTGCAAACTGTTGTCAAAAGTTTTTTTGAGAAGAGTTTCTGACTATCGTGGAGGTTGCAATTATTTGCTTTTTGAATTTCACCGAATTCTTTTCTGTTGAAATTGAATCGAAATAAATTTGAGCAGCATCCTTCCCTATTTTTCGACTTTTCTGGTCAACCGATGAAAGAGAGGGACTTATCAACTCGGAAAAAGTTTCATTTGAAAATCCAATGATTCCAATTTGTTCCGGAACATGCAGTCCAAGCGATGTGGCTACCTTTAAAATTCCGAACGCTGAATAATCAGAAATCGTGAAGAACGCATCGGGAGGCTCTTTACTAGTAAGCAACTCGGAGGCTACCTGCATTCCTCTTTCTTTTGTTAGCGCATTATCAACTAAATAATTGTAGGGGATACTGAGGTCAGATTCTCTTATAGCTTTTATATATCCTTCTTTCCTGTCCCTAAATGTCCGAAGATTATCAGAACCGCCCAAAAAGGCTATCTTCCGGTAGCCCATTTCTATTAAATGTTTAACTGCTTTATAAGCTGCTCGTTTATTGTCGTTGATTACCATGTGACTTTGGACGGTGTGATCAACCCTGTCAAACTGTACTAAGGTAATATGGTGATCAATTATATTTTGCAGATGTTCTGTAGATTGAGTCTCTATACTAAGAGAGATCAGGATACAATCAACATTCTGATGAATAAGAGTGGCTACAGCATTTGTTTCTTTTATATAGGATTCGTCTGATTGACAGGTGATAAGGCTATGATTGTTCTGGTAACAAACTTCTTCTATTCCGGCAATCGCATTGGAAAAAAAAGCAGTGTTAATTTTAGGTACTATTACTCCTATAGTTTTCGTGGAACCTCTCCTTAAATTCGCTGCGTTAGAGTTGTGGATGTAATTCAACTCTTCTGCCTTGGCTTTGACCAGCGCTTTAATTTCTTTGCTGATAGAAGCTTGATCGTTAAGTGCTTTTGATACAGATGAGGGAGCAACACCGACCTGTCGGGCAATATCATAAATAGTTGTTCTTTTTTTCTTTTTTTCTTTCATAGAAATCCTATTCACAAATTATTCGTTACTTATGTTATAGCCACCCATTTGTTAATAATTGTATTACCTCTTAATATTTTCTATTTCAAATAAACCAAAGTTATTGTTTCCTATCCTATTCTTCTATGTGCTATCAAAAGATTCAATAATCCTACTATTCCAAAAAGGAATATTTTATAAAAACAATAAGAAGATTAGGGCTTAAAGCCCATTCACTTTCATCTGGAGTTAAATTCATCCATCTTGTTTACAAATAATAAAAAGTGGTTTGCCAAAACTTTCCATTCTTTTCTATTTATCAAATCATTTAAAAAAAGTTGACTACCAATACCCAAACCAAACGCTCCCGATTTCATGAATTGAACGCAATTATTAAGATTAATACCACCAGTTGGTAAAAGTTTTGCCTGGCCCAGAGGTCCTTTGATATCTCTTATGTATTCTGGTCCAAGTGAACCAGCGGGAAATAACTTCACTATTTCTGCTCCTAAAGTCATTGCCCGAAATATCTCTGTTGCAGTAAAGGCACCGGGAAAAACAGGGATTCTTCTTCGAACACATTCCTCAATCACCTCAGGGTTAATTACAGGAGTCACAATAAAGCCGGCGCCTGCTTCAAGCGCAACATTAAGATCTACAAGATTGCACACAGTACCCGCCCCAATATTCAAGTCCTTCCCATAATTTTCGACTGCATATCGAATGATATGATCTGCATTTCGGGTGTTCATAGCAATTTCCACAGTATTCAGCCCTTGTTCTTTATAAATCGGCAAGATTGCTTTGATATCTTCAAAGGATAAGTGTCTCATAATTCCGATTATCGGAAGTTTTGTAAAAAGTTCGAATGAAAAGTTGTTGTCAGTCATTGTTATTTTTAATTATAAAGTCGCTTTAATATTTTGATATGTCCTTCCACTGAGGCAGTACTAACTATATCTGGAGGGATAGTAGTCAGGTTGGCAGTGATCCCTATTTTTTCTACAGCTAATTCATAAAGATTGCTCATCTGTTGGGTCGCACAAAGCATTATACTAACATCCGCTTTACTTGTGATACTCCTCAATTCAGTTCCAATTAACAGTCCACTTAAATAAAAAAAGTTAGACTTCACATCTAAACGACTAAAAAGCTGATTAACTCGTACTGAGAAGAATGTCCGCAATAAATTCGCATCTGTAGATTGATCGACACCCCTGTAAAAAGCTTCTTTGTTCCTTTTATTCAGTATCCGCATATCTTGAGCTTTAGAAACGCTTTCTTTCAGAATACTATGTTCCTGCATTATCGCAAATAATTCACCTGTCATATATGTATGGAAATCAATAATTTTATTATTTTGAACGATTATGTGCTTGGAATGGGTGCCAGGAAAGATATATATAGTGACATCAAGAGGATTGATATCCTGGAGAGCAGTTAACCCAATAATCTGAGTTTCCTCCCCCCTCATCAGATCTACCTTATTGCTAACGCCTGATATCAACAAAACTCTGTTGGGAAGACCTTTAGGGTAATCCAATTGACTTGAAATTACCTCACTGCCGTCAATAGAAAATGGAAGTGGAGCATAAGGAAGTTCCTGTATACCTACGGAAGAACAAGCCATACCTGAAATTACTATAGGAATAGTTTCAAGTGGAAAAGAAGTTTGATTCAATAGAGAAACAATTTCTTTTTTCAATTGCCCCAAGTAATAATCCTTTCTGCTAATTCCATGCGGATGCCCATAAGTCTTCCATTCATTAAATGTTGATAGAATACCTTTCTGGTTATGGACTGCGCAGATGATCTTATGGATTTGTATATCCACAAGGCTTAACCGAAAGGACGATGTACCCCAATCACAGCTCAGAATAAACTCTTGCTTCATATAATTCTTTCACAAAACTAAAAATGCTGTCATTACCATTCTGTAATACTTCCGTCATCATTTCGCCAAATTGGGTTTTTCCAGGAGTGGCCTTTCTTTGCCAATTCCCTCACTTTGCTTTCATTTACCTGAATTCCCAATCCAGGTAATTCGGGGCGTTTTATATACCCTTCGGTTACGTTGAATACCTCGCGGTTTTCTATGTAGTCCAATAGATCCGCATCTTCATTATAATGAATTCCCATACTTGTTTCCTGTATCACAGCGTTGATGCAACTAAAATCGATTTGCAACGCCGCAGCAAATGAAATCGGCCCGAGTGGACAATGGGGAGCAAGCGCCACGTCGTAAGCTTCTGCCATTGCTGCAATTCTCTTAACTTCTGAAATTCCACCCGCATGGCTCAAATCAGGCTGAATGATATCAATATTTCCACTACAGAATAAAGATTTAAAGTCCCATCTTGAAAACAGTCGTTCCCCGGTAGCTATTGGAGTGCTTGTGTAATTGGCCAGAACTGAAAAGGCTTCTTTATTTTCGGGTAGAACCGCCTCTTCAATAAACATAGGCTTAACAGATTCCAAATCACGCATAAAGCCCTTCGCCATTCCTTTATGAATGCGGCCATGGAAATCTATTCCCAAACCAATGTCATAGCCTATAGCATCCCTTACAGCTTGTATACAACTTATTGCATCCTGAACTTTTTTAGGGGAATCTATCCATTCCATAGATGAGCAGGCATTCATCTTGACTGCACGAAATCCCTGGGTTAACCGACTTTTAGCTCCCTCTACTAAATTTGAAGGCTCGTCTCCTCCAATCCAACTATATACTTTCATTTTTTCACGCACCGGCCCACCTAACAGTTCATAAACAGGCACGCCTAGCGCTTTTCCTTTGATATCCCACAATGCCTGGTCTATACCAGAAATGGCACTCATTAAAATTGGACCTCCACGGTAAAACCCTCCACGATACAACAATTGCCAAATATCCTCAATTCGTCGCGCATCTTTTCCTACAATGTAACCTGCCATTTCTTCAATAGCAGTTTTTACTGTATCGGCCTTACCTTCTACTACCGGCTCTCCCCATCCTTCAATACCATTTTTTGTAGTAATCTTAAGAAATAGCCATCTTGGAGGAACTTTAAATATTTCCAGCTTTGATATTTCCATTTGTTTTTAATCTTTTTCTTAAACAATACGCATTGTCATTCCGCCATCTATTACTATATTCTCGCCCGTAATGAAGTCATTGCTAACCAACATAGTTATTGCTTCTGCTACTTCAGAAGGCTTACCTTCCCTATGTAAAGGAATTCTATTCTCAATATTATTTTTAATTTGATAAGGAGTAAGATAATCCTGAAACCTTGTACGTACAATACCGGGTGAAATACAATTAACGCGAATATTCTCGTCAGAAAGCTCAAAAGCCATGGACCGGGCAAATTGAGGAATAGCTCCTTTTACAACCGAATATGCAAGTGAATTCTTCACTCCCCGTAAACCTGCAGCAGAAGATATCAAAATTATTACCCCCTCCTTTTTCTTTTGCATGTATGGGACCACAGCAGAAGACAAATGAAAGGCAGCATGAATGTGAATATCAAAAGCCTGGTACCAAACATTGCGCGCTCCATTAAGCAGACTTCCGGGAGCTGCGCCGCCGGCAGAATGAACAAGAATATCAACAGATCCAAACGTTTCTATCGTTTGCTCTACGGCCTTTTTACAATTTTCTTCCTTACTTAAATCTGCGGATATTATGCAGCACTCTTGCCCAGACGATTCGATTTCTTTTTTAATGGTAACATCGTCAATATTCCTGGCTACTAAACTAATCTTGACACCTTGCCTGGCCAGAACCTTAGCGGTTGCAGCGCCAATTCCATGAGTGCCACCTGTTATCATTGCAACCTTATTCTTCAAATCCATTTAAAAAAATTTAATTAAGAATAACTCTTAACATAATCGCAAGTAACTTCCTTTTGTTTTCCTTTTAGTACTAAATATTATCGTACTTCTCAGATATTTTATCATGGTAAAATCCTGTGAGAGTGACCCACCTTCCGCTTAAAAAGATTTTGGTGTATTTAAATGAGATAAACCGATGTAAAGCTATTTTCGATAAAAAACGGACCATCTTAACAAAAGCTGGGAATCAGCGTTAAATGTAGGATGGACAAAAATAAATCAACCTCCGCCTCATTTACGATTCCTACTGGGTAACAATTCGACTTCCCTGATTTCTGCTGTGTTTTTATAAAGATTAATTTCTTCATTACATCCTCCATCAAGATATTCAAAGGCAAACTTTGGAATTCTTCTTTTTGCTCTTGCTCTTAAATCTTCAATCGATGGATAATCGGGGTTGAATTCAAATTTCATTTTAGGTTGCTTTATTATTGAAAAAAGAAAGTGCTGGCACACTCTTTATGCCTTCACTTTATCTGCTGCCGAATAGGGTTTCAAATCAAAAATAGCAGTAGGAATAGCCATGGAATTCCAGAATTTGTGTATAGCCAAAGCTGCGCCTAATGCAGATGCTTGTGGCAACGACGAGCTGAAAACTTCCATTCCGGGAAAAGCTTTTGCCAGTAAAGTCATATAAATTGGATTCTCACTAAAACCACCGTCAACAAATAATTTTTTTATTGAGCTGTCGTTCATCACCAGGTTGATGCTTCTTATTTGTTGGGCAACAATATCCTTTATTAACTGGTGATAGGCTTCTTCATAAGAATTATAATCTTTTAAATCTCTTTTAGCAAAATCCGATTGTCCAATCATCGCATCAACCACATTTTTATCAGAGAAATTCTTTGCCGGCTTTAGGTTATTGTATAACTGTAAGTCGAATTGAAGCGTTTTATAATAATAATCGGAAGGCTTATTAAAATACTTCGCCAATTTTTTTGTTTGCTGCTCATGTTCATATCCTGCAAACAGGCGTGATGATTTAACAGGATCACCCTTATAAGATAAGTTGCAAAGGCAATCGTGCTCCAATTCAAAATCGGTTAATGGCTCATGATTAAAAGGATTGAAAGTGATACACCATGTGCCTGTGGAAAGCAATAAAAACTGTTCATTGAACGAAATCAGGTAAGGAATTAATGCAGCAGAACTGTCATGCAAACCTATTCCCACGGGCAAATTTCCATCAACGTATGCGGCAATAGTATCGTTCGGCATTATGGGCGCCAGCTTTGTTTCAATCCCCTCCTTCTTTACCCAGGGATGGTATTCATTATTTTGAAAATCCCATAAATTAGTATGGCAGCCAATGCTGGTAATATCAGAGGCAAGAACCCCTGAAATAATAAAACTTAAATATTGAGGAAGATGTAACGCATATTTTATTTTGGTAAACATTTCAGGCTTTTCATATTTCATGCGGTATAATTGCATGGCCGAATTTAGATTGCCTAAAACCGGCGATGCCGTTTTCTTAGCGACCAAACTTTCCCCTCCATAAGTTTTATAAAATCTCTCTCTTAATTCGACTGGATAAGGCTTAAGGTAACTATACAAAGGTGGAATTATCTTTAATTGCTGATCGAGGTAAACCAAACTGGCACCGTATGCTGAAAAATTAACCGCCCTAATTTCGAAACGGTCATCTCGCAATATTTTCTGAAAGGAATCTTCTAGCCATAAAGTGAGTTCTTCAACATCTTCACAGGGAAATCCATCCTCGTCTTTTATTTCCTCCAATTGCGTACTTTCCTCATAAACCATTTTGTATTCCTCATCAAACAGAAATAGTTTCTTATTGGTTTTACCCATATCAAAAATCGCTATGACATTTTGTTTACTCATAATAATCGCACTAACCGGTTATAGTGGTAAGTGGTGAGTGAATCAAAATCGCCCAACTCCCAGCTCACAATCCTGTCGCTACTGTTTTGCTCCCTCTTTCTTTAATTAACTGTTCTCTTACTTTAACACTGCGATAAACCGCCAAAGGATTCAAAGCTCCGTTGGCACGCAATCTTGCCTCTGCAACCACCGGGCGCACATCAGAACGAAATGCTTCTTGCAAAATTTCCTGGGCTGTTACCACATCATTATTATTTTGCGCTTCTTCCAATTTTTTTCGATCTACAAGCAATGCCTGTGCATAAGAGATCATGATCGCTTCAACTGATTGCAACAAATCTTCCAAAGGATCTTTCAAATTGTGGCTGGCATCGATCATCCAGGCAAGATCCGTTGCATGATTCATGTGTTTTGCATCCATCCCCTCTAACAATTCATTGAAAATTAAAAATAACTGGTAAGGTTTAATGCTTCCAACCGTAAGATCATCATCGCCATATTTTGAATCATTAAAATGAAAGCCTCCCAACTTCCCTTCCATCAACAGTAAAGCAACAATTTGTTCAATATTTGCATTTGGTAAATGATGGCCGAGGTCAACTAATGTATAAGCCTTCTTTCCAAGTTTGGATGAATAGAGTAAAGATTGTCCCCAATCACCCACAGTGGTAGAATAAAAGTTTGGCTCATATGCTTTGTATTCTACAAATATTTTCCAATCATCGGGTAATGCCTCATAAACTTCCTGCAGACTCTCTAATGTATTTTGAAAAGCTTTTCTAAAATTGAGTTGGCCGGGGAAACTTGAACCATCACTTAACCAAACCGTAAGCGATTTTGAACCCAGCTCAACCCCATATTTTATTACTTCAATATTATGATCTATCGCTTGTGTACGAACAGCTTTATTTACATGCTGCATTGAGCCGAACTTATAACTCAATTTTTGATCAGGCTGATCCTGGAAAGTGTTTGAGTTCATGGCATCGAACTGTAAACCGTAGTCTGAAGCAAGTTTTTGTATGTGTGATGCATCTTCCGGTATATCCCAGGGAATGTGCAAAGAAATAGCACCACTTGACCTGTTCAATGCATGTAGCAAACCTATATCTTCAATTTTTTCCTCAAGACTTCGTGGTTCTCCGCCACCAGGGAAACGGCCAAACCTCGTTCCTCCCGTTCCTAACGCCCAACTTGGAATCGCGATTTGAAAATCAATCAATTTTCTAATTATATTTTCAACATTGCTGACGCCAGAAGAAATAAATTCAAAATTTCGTTTGTGATCAGGCAAGCCGGCCTCATTATTTTTCTCAATAATTTCTTTGTTTACTGTCATATCAAATTTTACGTTAATTGCATTATTCCCAATTTAGGACAAATAAAAAACTTCCTCCAATGGAATTGAAACCGGTGAATAACCTTCGTTGGTACCCGTTGCTTTCAACAGTTCTTTTAATTCCGGCCACAAGGTATTATGCCGTCTTCTATATTCTTCTTTAAAGCCCTGTGCAACTTCATTTTAAAGGCAATCCTGTGGCTCTTTACCATTTTATCAGCATTGTTATTAAGATTCATAAAATTAAATCCTATTTCTAAAAAAAGACCAAAAGGTTAAGCGATTAAAAAACCATCAACGATTTAATCGCTTGATTATAAAAAGTATTATCTTAAAAATGCTGCTGCTACTCCGCCGTCCACATTCAATATATTACCTGTCGATTTATTTAATAATCCACTTACAAATGCAAAACACGCATTCGCAATATCCTCCGGTAATATGCTTTCATTCAACAAAGTTCGTTTGGCATAATAAGCAGGCAATTCTTCTACCGTTATGCCATATGCCTTTGCGCGGCCTTCAGCCCATCCATTGTTCCAGATATTGCTTCCGGATATTACAGCATCCGGGTTTACTACGTTCACGTGAATTTTATCTTTGCCTAACTCAGCCGCATTTAATCTGCTCATGTGTAATTGAGCTGCCTTTGCAGCGCCATAAGCCGCGTTGTTTGGCCCGCTTACCAGTGCATTCTTACTTACAATATTTAATACGTCGCCACCTAAACCTTGTTTACGCATTACTTCAACACCTGCCTGTGTGACAAAAAATTGTCCCTTCACCAATACATCATACAATACATTCCAATCATCATCAGTATGCTCCTCAATGGGCTTTGAGATAGAGAGTCCGGCGTTATTGACGACAATATCTATTCCCCCAAAAGCAAGTGCTGTATTGTGAAATGTTTTTTGAATGCTATTGGAATCTGTTACGTCTAATTCGCTACCGGCAAAGCTATCTTTTCCAAATTCGTTATTAAATTCATCTTTAGCCTGCTCCAATCTATCCAGGTTATTATCAGAAAGAATTACGCAAGCTCCTTCTTCTGCGAATTTTTTTGCAATCGCTTTTCCAATGCCACCACCGCTTCCGGTTATCAAAGCTATCCGCCCTGTTAATGCTTTCGGCTTTGGCTGACGTTGCAGTTTTGCTTCTTCCAAAAGCCAATATTCTATGTTGAATGCTTCCTGTCTGGGTAATGAAGTGTATTCAGAAATCGCTTCTGCACCTTTCATTACATTAATGGCATTGATATAAAACTCAGCAGCAACACGGGCTGTTTGCTTATTTTTTGCAAAAGTAAACATGCCGACGCCAGGATATAAAATCACCACCGGGTTACCATCTCTCATTGCAGGGCTGTTATCGTGCTTACATCTGTTATAATAATCCTTGTACATCTCACGGTAACCCGCAAATGCCGGAGCCAACTTTTCTTTAATTTTATTCGAATCAGTTACATCTTCATTGACATCCAGTTCCAGAACCAGCGGGCTTATTTTTGTTCGCAAGAAATGATCCGGGCAACTGGTTCCAAGTGGTGCAAGTCTTGACAAATCCTTTGAATTAATAAATTCCAGTACGCGATCATCATCAGTAAAGTGGCCTATCATCCTGGTTTCAGAAGAACAAAATCCACGTAATACCGGTGCTAAAGCTGCTGCTTTTGCAAGGCGTTCTTCTTGGGGCAGTGACTGAATTTTTGCTCCGCCAAATACAGGTTTGGTTTTACCTATTTTTTCATTTAAATAATCAGCACAACGTTCTATTACTTCTAATGTGTTGATATAACTTTCATATGAGGTGTCGCCCCAGGTAAATAATCCGTGGGAACCGAGCATAATTCCACGAATTCCCGGATTCTCATTTAAACATTCTTTTAATTTCAATCCTAAATCAAAACCGGGCTTTTGCCATTCTACCCAACCAATAGTTCCTTTAAATAATTCCTGCGTGATCTTCTTACCATCTTTTGCTGCCGCAATCGCAATCGCTGCATCCGGGTGCAAATGGTCAATATGTTTAAAAGGCAGAAAGGCATGAAGGGGTGTATCAATCGAAGGTGCTTTGGAATTCAGATCGTATATACAATGGTTGAATAATTCCACCATTTCATCTTCATTATCTATCCCCCTGTAAACATTTTCCAGTGAACGAAGTTCCTCAACATATAAAGCCGCAAGGCCATTTCTTTTCATGGTGCCTAAATCTCCTCCACTTCCTTTAACCCACATCACGTCCACATCCTTTCCTGTTAACGGGTCTTTGGCGATTGCCTTACAGGATGTGTTTCCACCACCATAATTAGTTAGACGTAAATCAGCTCCCAGTAGATTGGAACGGTAAATTAATAAGGCCACTTCATCCCCCTGCATCAATGCAGCTTTTGCTTCATCCCATAAATAACTTACATTTTTAAACTTATCAGCTTTTGAAACCGTAGCGACATTTTTTAATTTGGTATCCATAACTTTTTTATAAAAAAATCCAATTTTATGTACTTCTTATTGATGCAAGGCATTTCCATAACCGACTAATATGACTGATGCAATAATGGTTATAATTCCTATAATAATGGTAGTACGTGTTTTATTGCTGACGCCTTTCCATTCCTTAAGTGCAAAACCCCACAAGTTGGCGACTAAAATGATAAAAGACATGTGAAGTATCCATGAACTTGCGCCATTGCCCAATTTACTTTCTCCCATTCCATAAAAGAAAAACTGCAGAAACCAAAGTGTTCCGGCCATTGCACAAAAAAGATAATTCCTCAGAAGGGGTGTTTTTTTATTCGTGTAATCCCCAAAAGTTTTATTTCGGAAATTTAAAAAAATTGTCCAGATAAAGTTCGTGGTAAGTCCGCCCCATAATAGTACGATGTAGATAACATTATTGCGGTATAAAAAATTACCAGTTGCCTGCGGATTGGAAGCAATCCACATACGGTTAGCTGCATCCGCCATTTTGGAACCTGCTTCGATTCCGTAGTTAAAACATGCACTCAATATTCCGGCAACAATGCAAACGATCAATCCTTTTACCAAGTTAAATTCTTTTACGCTTTCCTGCTTTTTTTCTTCTGATAATTCTTTCTCTTTTAAAACACCTGCTCTTCCACATATGAAAATTCCCAGCAAACAAAGTACTATCCCAATTAGTACAATTTGCCCCCACGAAGTACTGAGCAAATCATTGAAAGTTGTCTTGCCAGCAGTTGGATAAAAATTATAATAAATAGAAGGTGCTAATGCGCCAAATGCAGAAGTAAAGCCAAGCAAAACAGAATTACCCAACGACATTCCGAGGTAACGCATTCCTAAGCCATACATAAGTCCGCCAATGCCCCAAAGCACTCCCCAAAAATAAGTCCAGCCAAAAGTGGACATATCAGTTTGTGAAATGATATCAGCGAAGTGAGGTACGGTAAGCCACGCTGCTATTGGCGGAACGATCAGCCACGAAAATAGCCCGCCAACGATCCAGAAACTTTCCCAATGCCATCCTTTTACTTTTTTGTAAGGGACGTAAAAGCTACCTGATGCGGCTCCGCCGATAAAATGAAAAAAGATTCCAAGGATTATTCCCATTCAGTTGCAATTATAATTTTATCTAAACAGTAGTACCAATTACTTTTGAAATTCCAATACGTTTTTGATTCGATAATCTTTGAATTTTTAGTCTGTGAAATTTACAAATAAAAATTTCCCTCACTGTATAATTTGCTGAAACTATCAAACGCCGCATTTTTTTAAATAAAATCAAGAGCAATTGTCAAAAATGCAACGATATTTAGATGACAACTTTCTTTGACGGGATAAAAATAGGTGTATGCCAAATCTTAGCTATCATGTTCCATCCTGAGATGCAAATAATCAAGGCATTTCATGCAGCCCTTCACTTGTAACTTTCCATTTACCGTTGTCCGGAATACCAGGATTTATTTTTTTGTTACCATCAAAGCCTCCGCACATCATAGCAATCGCGGTTAGTAACCCTCCGTTTCCCGGCAGATAAATCGTTAATCTTTGGTCCTGGTAATTATGGCCATTGACTAAATAGGTATTGGTTGGAACGTTCATGAATAAAGCCTCAATTGCTTTTTCGGGCATATTTAATCTGGTTGCTGTCATTGCAGTCATTGGAAAATCCCATCCCCAGGTTTTAGACCAGTTCCAGTTTTGCCATATCCAGTTAAATGTGTTTTTCATTATCATAGTATCAACCATTGGTGTTAAAGGCAGCATTCCCAATGCTCCGAATACCGATGGATGATCCGTTCTAAACTTAGGGGTGGTATATGAATCTGTCGCGCTTTCTGTAAAAAGATATTTGCCATTTTGTATCGGCAACGGAGATAAATTTTGCAGCACCTCATCCCATTTTTTATTTCGTGGCAACCCTAATCGTTCTCTCCATTTCTGTGCAGTTTTCAATGCCCAATACCAATAAACCAATTCATAGGTTGGATTAAAAGTTTGTTCAGGCTTGTATCTTTCCTGTGCAGCAATGACACCTTTTCCCAACACATATTTTTTCTTTGAAGAATCGTACCGGGCATAGGAAGCCATAAAATCCGCTGTAGCAAAAACAAGCTTTTTATATTTTTCCAAAACCTTTTTATCTTTTTTATCGCGATAAACCAATTCAGCGAAATAAATAAAATGCGGTTGTTGCCAAATAAGAAAAGCGCCGACAGATGAAGGAACTTCATCTCCTTCATTATCAGTCATTTTCTGCCAACGAACTCCATCATATCCCTGGCGTTTTGCGATTTTCCTTGCAGTCTCTGCTGCTCTTGCATACCAGGTCATACTTTTTTCGAGTAACTCTATGTGCCCCCAAAGTGCAAAATGAATTGCATGCCACCACAGCATTTCCATATGAAATTTGCCATACCAGCTGTTATAAGTAAGCCCCGTTTCCTGCGGCGGATTTGAACCTGCACATTGTATTTTAGTAAGATACTGAGATAGAATGATTCTTCTTTCCAGTTCATTCGCCCTTTTATCCGTACTTCCTGAAAAATCAATCGCGCCGCCTGTTTCCCAGAATAACCGCCATTGCTTTATACTATTAGTCTTAGTTGCGGCAAAGGATGGTGTAGTGGTTACACTTTTCCTATTTTCAAAAAGGCAGGAGAATTCGAAAGTTGTGTCTTTCTTTGGCTCTAACAAGAAATAATGTGATTGCTTTTCTTTTAAAATCGCATTTTTATTCCATTCAAAATTGATAAAATAGTCTGTACTATCGAGCTTGTGTTGAATGGTGGCACTATTATCAGTTTGGTTGATAAGGAAGGACTGATGTTTATCTTCTTTGTTCCAGTTGTTTCCCACATCGGCCCATGCTCCGGTAGGGTAAGGCAACCGAATACGAATCTTCAATCGTCCCCGCTTTAGTAAATTTGATGTCACTTTTATAGCAATAGCATCTTTTTGCTGGTGACCATAAGTAATTACATTGACCGGAATATCTTCAACCCGGAAAGTGGAATGAATCTCTCCTGTCCACATGTTTAGTGTTTGCTTTATTTCCTTTATATCGTTTATCGTTGCAAGAGTTCCATCATTTTTTGTTATTTCAAAACCAACATTCGCCAGTTGTAAGCGATGTGGATTTTGACGAAAATAGTCGGCAGTTCGTCTATTTTTTTCCGGCCCATGATTCCATTCAACTGCATATTGAACCAGTCTCCCATTCAATTGATAGGTTTTCAAAGCATCCTGAAAGTGGTAATGGTAGATATTAGGAAAGCTATGCCATCCCCAATCACTTTCTGTTCCCAGAGGTACTGCTTTTGAGTAAGCGTCAGGAAATGACTGTAAGCCTGTCACGTCAACGGTAAACGCGAAACTTCCATTTCCAACAGATAAAGAAGCGAGAGAATCAAATTTATTTATCACAATGGTATGTCTCTCCACCAGTGCCTTTCGGTCGATCCTGGTCTGGCTTTTCTGTGAATACCCAATGGATAACAAAAGGAAAGAAAAAGCTAATAATGTGGTTATTTTTTTCATACTGAATGAATCAAAATTTCTGGTATTGAGCCTTTATATCCTGCAATATTAGTTACCTTTTATATTTCCTGACCTGCAATAATTAGGTTCGTTCGATCGTTACAGCTTCCAATTCGGGAAGACTAAAAGTATTTATTGCTGGTTAAGAAGCATCCTGATCCGTACTGCATTAAAGAAGCGGTTTTAAAAGCAAATCCTATCTTTGGTGTTTATCTGATCAGCGCAGAGCGCCTATTTTAAAATGAAAAAAAACAGTATCTCGCAGTATATTTTTATTGATTATTATTCTGCAACACCCAAATATTTACAACTTGCCAATTCCATAACGAAGGGAATTGGAGAAGGAAAAATATCAAAAGATCAGGTGCTCCCTTCGATCAATGAAATAAGTGCGGAATTTGAAATATCAAGAGATACTGCTGAAAAAGGATATAAATATTTAAAGCAAAAAGGTACCCTCGGATCGATACCTGGCAAAGGCTATTTCGTAAAAAATACAGATGTAAAAAATAACCTAAAGATATTTTTACTGTTCAATAAATTAAGTGTACACAAAAAGATTGTGTATGATGCTTTCGTTTCCGCTATAGGTGAAGCGTCTATAGATTTCTAAATTTTAACAATGATTTCGATTTTTTTAAACGCCTTATCTTAAATAAAAAAAACGACTACACTCATTATGTTATTATACCACATTTTACTGAAGGTTTTGAGAATACATCGAGGTTATAAACACGATACCAAAAGAAAAATTAATTATACTCGACAAACTGGTACAAGGAGTTGACGGAGAATATGGCGGTATACGAAAAGTTTGAGAAGGATCTCTATGATGCTTTGGAAAAAGCATTACCGCAATTGAGTAAATATCATACTATCAAAATGATTGTTCCCACTCACACATATCACCCCAAGGACATATTGAATGGATTTCGGTCTTTTTGTGAGCAATACACTTTTAATTTTAAAGTAGTGCACAATATAGCGAATGAACCCATCAAGGAAGGAGAAACGTATATCAACCTGATGGAAGATGACCTCGTAATTTTATTGGAAAAGATTTTGGCTAGAAAAATGAAATTAGGGAAAGATGTAGGTGTGATTTCATACAATGACACACCGCTAAAAAGAATAATTCTTAAGGGTATCACTACGATCTCGACTGATTTTAAACTAATGGGACGTAAGGCAGACACAACTAATTCTTGAGCATTCAACAGAACATTTTGAAATACCTTTTCATCTCACACTTAGGAACTCGCTATAAATAATCTCAGCGACGCACAAGGATAAAAGTTTTAAATCTCCATGTTTGTATTTGATTAGTAACTCAGTCTGATTGTATTGAGTCTGGGAAAACTTTCTTCCGAAAATCCATTGAAATAAAAAAAATTGTCGATTAGCAATCTTCGTATCAGAGGTCCCGAGCGGATTC